>JACWEJ010000009.1 GCA_014653545.1 Pelagibacterales bacterium SAG-MED41 | reverse complement strand
CGCTCACGGACTAGCGCTTTCAGAGTCATGGGTTCTACCTTCATCTTTTGTGTTGGTTGGAACCCGTGACCCTTCGCAAGTTCAGCATATGATGCTGCCTTGTTATCTTCGTTACGACCAAATGCTACCGAGATCTCATTCTTAATAATATCACCCAGTCCATTGTTACGAAGCCAGTTAAACGCCGCTTCTTTATTTGCTTCCGTTATGGTTGCACGATACGACGTTGAAACTTTTAGATGAGATCCATCATGCAGTTTTAGTTCTGCAAGTCCCATCTCAGACATCATAGTGGGTATTACTTCACCCGATATATGATCTCTTTTCTTTTTTAATAATTTTAATCTAGCCTCTGCATCTTCTATTTCTGAAGACACACCCTCTAGTCTTTCAACTTGATCTGCAAGAGAGCTAATACCCTCAGTCTTTTTCATTGCATCTTGTTGATCTGATTCAAAATCAATTGTCATCTACTTCTCCTTTCTCGTATAGATTAATTTCAATAGGATAATATTTTCTTTCTTGTTTATCCCATTTTAACACTTTGTATTTACCATTTGTAATGTCAGATACAATAGAACATGCAACTCCTATTATTGCGGGATCTCCTGTGAGTAATAAATAATCTCTTGGTTTATAATTTTTTAATCCTTCTCTTAACTTATAAATAAGTGGACCAGGAGAAAAAATCATTTGAGAAAATTCCGGTAATAAAAATTTAAATTGTCCATATTGAGAGGCACCTATAATATTTATTTTAGGATTACCTGCTTGTGTTCCAGGAATATGTTGTACTACATAAACAGTAGACACATAATTATTTTTTAAGTTTTCGTATTTCGTACTTTCTGACATTATGCCTTGACATATAGTGCATGTAGGATTATATGTCAACCCAGAAAGAAGAAAAATATGAATTATAAATTTAAGACAAAACCATATAAGCATCAACTGACTGCTTTAGAAAAGTCATGGCATAAAGAAAATTTTGCATACTTTATGGAAATGGGTACCGGTAAAACAAAAGTGCTAATAGATAATTTAGCAATGTTGTACGACAAAGGTAAAGTGGATGGTGCTTTAATTATTGCACCAAAAGGTGTTGTAAAAACTTGGTATGAACAAGAGCTTCCAACACACTTACCTAATCACATAGAAAATGTGACTGTATTGTGGCAACCGAATATTACAAAAAGCCAAGAAGAAAAATTAAATTCTTTGTTTGAAATAGAAACAGCTTTACATATTTTAATTATGAATGTTGAAGCTCTGTCTACAGATAAAGGTGTTAAGTTTGCTTATAAATTTTTAAACTCACATAAAGTTTTAATGGCTATTGATGAGTCTACCACTATTAAAACACCTGCCGCTAAACGAACTAAAAACATAATAGACTTAGGAGAAAAAGCAAAATACAGAAGAATAATGACAGGATCCCCTATTACAAAAAAACCCTTTAGATTTATACACGCAATGTTATTTTTTAGATCCTTATTTATTAGATCATGCCTCTTATTATTCTTTTAGAAACAGATACGCTATAATGAAAACAATGCATGTTAGAGGAAGATCTATACAAGTTGTAAGTAAGTTTCAAAATCTTAGTGAGTTATCAGATGTTGTAAAAACATTTTCTGATAGAGTATTAAAAGAAGATTGTTTAGATTTACCACCTAAAAATTTTACAAAGAGACATATTATTCTTACACACGATCAAAGAAAAATATACGAACAGATGAAAAAAGCTGCTATGGCTGTGTTAAACGGTAAAGTTACAACCACAATGACAGTATTAACTCAACTAATGAGACTACATCAAATAACTTGTGGTCATTTTACTGCAGACGATGGCACCACACAACTTATACCAAATAATAGAATTACAGAATTGATGAACATATTAGAAGAGACTGAGGGTAAAGTTATTATCTGGGCTAACTATCAAAGGGATGTAAATCAAATAATAAAAAATGTTACTGAAAAATACGGAGAAGGTTCTATTGTAGACTACTATGGTTTAACACCACAAGAAGATAGGCAAGATAATATACGTAAATTCCAAAACGGTCCAGAGTGTAGATTCTTAATAGGCACACCACAAACTGGTGGTTATGGTATCACACTTACAAAAGCAAACACTGTTGTTTATTATTCTAATGGTTATGATTTAGAAAAAAGACTACAATCAGAAGATAGAGCACATAGAATAGGACAAAAGAAAAATGTAACTTATATCGACCTAATCGCTGAAGATACGGTTGACGAAAAAATTGTTGAAGCTTTGCGTAAAAAAATAAATATTGCATCTGAAGTATTGGGTGAAGAATTAAAAGATTGGATTTAAACTAAATCTACTGCTTTACCAATAATTGGTTTGTATTTAGTTTTTTTATCTTCTCTGTATGCTCTTAAATATTGACCTCTTGGTTGAAATGGTATGTAACTTGCATGTATCCACCCAGAGTTAGGTTCTCCAGGTGTGTAGTATTCTAAAATTAATTGATCTGGTTCACAGTTTGAGTACACCCAATCAGCAACCTCTGCATTGTCTACGCCCATTACTTCGAAATCACAAGCCTCAGCTTTTGAGTGCTGACTGGTCAAACTCGATCCGATGGCTACACACAACTCAGGAGATCTAAATCCGCTGGTTACTTTTACTCTGCCAAAATGATCCCGTACGGGCTGTAAAATTTTTTCACAAAGTGTCTTTAATTTTTCTACTTGATCTGCGTTAGGATTATTGTCAATACCTTTACGTATTGCAGTGTCTGATTTAATTAGTTCTTGTAAATTAAAATTACGTGTGAGTTGCATTAGTTAAGCATGTTCATGATTAAGGCAAGTATTATAGCTCCGCCTCCACCCATGATCATCTTCTCCATCCTTGATACACGTTCTTTGATTTCTTTTATTTGTTCAAAGGTCTGCTTTTGCATTATCCTGCAAAGCTTTTCGTGATCTTCTATTTTTTGTAACGCCGATTTTTTCATTATGTTCTACTCGCTATAACTTGTTCTTCCGGCGATAGTAACGCCTGTTCTGTTTGTGTCAAGTTGGTATTTGGGTCTACCACTTGTGCTCTTGGTTGTGCCATTGGCATAGGTGTTGGTGGTAATGCAGTAGTATTACCAATATTTAGCTCTCTCATTAAACTTGGATATGGTTGATTTAAATATAATTTATATAAATCTCTTAACACACTATTAATTTGTCTAAACGTATTTGATGTTAAAGGATTAGCATAATTATTTTCTTTTGCATTTCTTATGTAAGCATCAATTAATCCTTCAGGTAATTCAAAAGGTTTAAATTTATTTGCACGTAAACTATTAAAGTCTCTACCCAAATTACGTCTATCAAATATAGTTCCAACTTGTTTGTCATTAAAACCTAAATCTTTCATTGCACCTAAATCTTTTTTCATATCTTGTTGTGCTTCAAACCATGATTGATTACCTTGTATCAAACCTTCTATAATATCTTTTGCTTGTACATTACCTTGTGGTCTTGGTAAAAATTTTCTACTTTGTCTAAGTGCTGTATTGTATTCTGATATTTTGTAACCAAGTGATTGTTCAAAATCCATTTTTTGATTTCTAAAACCAAAGAATCCACCAAGTTCACCACCAACTTCTAGATCTTTTCCTGTATCTGGATCCTCTCCATACAATTGTGCTTGTGCTAATCTTTTTATCTGTGGGTATGAAAGTGGTGCCAACGCTTCGACTAGGTGAGCTATACCTTTATACATCTTATCTCCTTCAGGGTCTCTCGGATTCCATATTTCAGAGCCTGTATCTGTTCTACCACCTCTTGCATATAAATCTTGTAGTGCTTGTACCCAAATAGATTCACTTATGAAAGGATCAACAAGTCTACCCAATGCTTTTATTGTACCATCTGTAAGTCCTTTTATTAATGGTGCCTCATCATTTCCTTCAACGTTTGCTATAACAGATTGTATTGGATTAACTATTGTATCATAAGCAAATCCATGACTAAAATCTGTGTAGTAATAATTACCATCTTTGTCTTTTTGTGGTATGATTGTAGATTCTCTTGACCATTCAGGTAAGAATCTTCTCATAGCAGATAATTCGTCTCTTGTAATACCATACATACCTCTAAATATTTCAACTAAAGCTGGTGGAATTGTAGTTACAGCTGTACCAAAACCAAGTAATCTTCTTGCACCAATACTTCTTAATGCAGGATCTTTAACTTCTCTTATACCTTGTTGAACAATATTATGTGATGTTCTAATTATTTCTGCAGGAAATGATACAAAATTACCAAGAGGTGATCTACGTAAACCTTTAATAAAATCTGATACATAAGAATAGTTTGGTACTGTATTTCTAACTATTTTTGCTGCTTCTCTTGCAAGTTCTATGTCAGGTCTTGTACCTCTGTATGCATTTTTTAAATTATCAAACTCTGCAAGATAATTATATATTTTATAAAAGTCGTCCTCTGCAACATACAAATCTTGTGATGTTCTAAATACTTTATTTAATCGTTTACCTAACTTACCAAATACTCTTTCAATTACATCACCACCTTTTGCAATATCTTTTAATAAACCTTGTACATCTTGAAACGTAGAACTAGAATTTACCACACCTTCCTCTAACATAAACTGATAGAAAGCCTGGTCCTTTGGTTGATTTCTGTATAATAATTGTGGCTGTATAGTGTTAAAAGATTGTTTAAAACTATCTAAAACAAATTTAGGATTTTTAAATAAATTACCTGTGCCTAAACTAAATGCTACAGCACTTGTAAAGTTACGCATGTGTGTAAATGGACTTAAAACTGTTTTAGCAACCTGTGCAACCCCTTTTGGTATTGCAATACCATATCTATAAATATTAGTTTTCATTAAACCTTCAAGAGGTAACTCTTCCGCAAATTTTATAGCTGCTTCATACTCAGACGAAGTAAACTTACCATTTAATGGATTAACATAGGCCTCTTCACCCAAAGCAGATTTAATCTGCATACCATTTCTACTCATAGTATATCCAGGTCTATTAGGTAGATTTAACTGTGCTTGTGTTGGATTATCAAAAACAATTTTACCACTTTGTGCTATTTTATTATAAAACTTATCTCTTGCACTTATTGCAGACATAGCTTGCATATTGTTTACAATAGTTCTTCTTGCATCTTTTACCTCACCAAACAATTCTCTAAATGCCTTAATATCTTTTTGTCCTGTAATTAAATCTTTAGGATCAAATTTATTTGCTGATATTGCTTTAGATATATTTATTTCTTGCACAACTCCATCGTACATTGCACTTTTACTTTCAAACTTAAATACTGGTGACTTTGTTACTGGGTCCATTTTTACATTTTCTAAAACTTTGTCTACATCTAACATTGCATCTTTTTCGGTGTAGTTTTTTACTCTATTATTTCTAGCGTAGTTTATAAATAACTGTGCAACAGCTTCTCTTTTTTCATCTGTTGGTATGTAGTTTGTAGTTTTAAATACTTTACTATTTTCAAATATTTTATAATCGTTACTTAGTGTTGATTTTAATCTATTACTAAAAAACTGTAGTAATTCTTCTTTGTTTTTAGCTGTGAGATTACCACCACCAACTAAATCTGACTCTAATCTATTAAAAGCTTTTTTAGAGTTTGTGAGAGCTGTAACTAATTCTTCTTGTTGTTTTTTAGGTACTTTAATATTTTCTAAAGACTTATAAAAATCTTGTAATTTTTTCTTATCAAAATTATTAAATACTACTTCATTATCTTTTATTACATCTTTGCCTGATTTTAACAAAGAATCCATTTGTGTAAGTAGTTCATCTTTATTTTTTATTTTATCTGCTGCAGGTGATGACTTATTAAATATTTGTTTAAAAGATTGATCTATGTCTTTTACTAAATCTTTAGCTACAATGGCTGCAGCTCCTTCTTCCCCTTCTACTCTCATTTGTCCTTCAAATAATTCTTGTGACTTTTTACTTCTAGGTCTAAATTTTGATGCAAATTTATCTACAAGTCTTTCAAATGTAGAATTACTAAAAGCAAGTTCTTTACCCTTTTTAGCTAACAAACCTCCAACTTTACCTACACCATAAGCAACTGGTGCTATTAAAACACCTTCACCAAAAAATTTAAATCTATTTTCTAATCTTCTTAT
>JACWEJ010000008.1 GCA_014653545.1 Pelagibacterales bacterium SAG-MED41 | reverse complement strand
ACATAGATTAAATATTTATATGGAGCATTTTCAAAAAATTGAACATAATTTGTTAGGTCAACCACGCTCAAAATTAAAAGATATCAGAGAAGTTTACTCTCATGCACAGGGACTATCTCAGTGTTCAAAATTTATAAAAGAAAATAATTTAACAGAACATATTAGAGCAGATACTGCCGGCTCTGCTGAAATGATTTCAAAAACTAAAAATATTAAGCAAGCTGCGATAGCTTCATCTTTAAGTGCAAAAATTTATGGACTAGAGGTAATAAAAAAAAATATTGAAAATGAGAATGGAAACTTAACAAGATTTTTAGTAATGGGTAAAAATATTTCCCAGCCTGAGTTTAAAGATAAAAATTATATCACATCTTTTTTATTTAAACTCAAAAGTAAACCAGCTGCTCTCTATCAATCGCTAGGAGGTTTTGCAATTAATGGAGTAAATTTAACTAAACTTCAGAGCTATCCCGAAAAAAATACATTCGATTCTTATTTTTTCTTATGTGACCTAGATGGACACATTGAAGATAAAAAAGTTCAAAAATCTTTAGAGGAACTAGGTCTTCATTGTGAAGATTTTCACGTCTTAGGTGTTTTTGAAGCAGATAAGTTGAGAGAAAATAAGTAATAATCTTTTCTTGTAGATTAGAAAATATAACTGCTATAATACTTTTGGAGGCTAGAGGTGGATGCTGCTTGAACCCGACCAGATCTTAACGGAAGCAGTCGTAGAGACAGTTATTCAGGTTCTAGTCTCCTAATATATATGAACAATAATTCGAAAGTACTGGCATTAAAATATAGACCGCAAACTTTTGACGATCTAATAGGCCAGGAAGTGGTTGCAGAAACAATAACAAATTCAATTAAAGCAGACAAAATTCCAAATGCATATTTATTCACAGGCATTAGAGGGATTGGAAAAACAACAACAGCAAGAATAGTTGCAAAAGCATTAAATTGTTCAAATGGTATCGAAAAAATATGTAGAGAAAATTTCTGTGAGAATTGTGAGTCTATTATCAACTCAAGCCATATTGATGTCCTTGAAATGGATGCAGCTAGTAAAACTGGTGTAGATGATGTTAGAGATCTTATAGAATTTTCCAGATATGGACCTACTTCAGCTAAATATAAAATTTTTATAATTGATGAAGTGCACATGCTTAGCAAACAGGCTTTTAATGCTCTTTTAAAAACATTAGAAGAGCCACCAGAATATCTGAAGTTTATTTTTGCAACGACTGAAATTAAAAAAATTCCAATTACTGTTGTATCTAGGTGTCAAAGATTTGATTTATCTAGAATTAAATCATTAGAATTATTTGAGTTTATAAAAAAAATTAAAGAAAAAGAAAATGGTAAAGTTACTGACGATGCTTTAAGATTAATAGTAAAAATTTCTGAGGGATCAGTTAGGGATGCATTATCTTTATTAGATAGAGCTTTATTAAGTTTAGATGAAAATACTGAATTAGATTTAAACGCAGCACAAAAAATATTTGGCTACTTTGATAAATCTCAATTAATAGATTTATTTGAATTAGTCTTAAAAGGTGAAGAAAAAAAAGTTATAAATATCTATAGAAAAATTTATGATCAAGGAGTTGAACCTAAAGTATTCATAAATGATTTCTTAGAATTGTTGTATTACTTTAAAAATATAAATTCTTTAACACTAGAAAGCACAAATTTTTCTCTAAATGATGAGGAGTTTTCGAAAATAAAAAGTATTTCAAATAAAGTAGAGTCTGATGCGTTAGTGCTGTTCTGGCAATTTGCAATTAGCTCTCTTGAAGAATTAGATATAGTTTCAAATCAACATTTATCGATTGAGATGTTTCTAATCCGATTAATGCATTTACAGTCTGTGAAATCTCAAAAAAAAATTGAGCCTGAAACTGAAAAAAAAGCAACTAATGAAATTGAAGAAAATATAAGCTCAAATAAAATAATAGATCAAATTAAAAATATTTCCCAAGAAGAAAAAAATAAACCACAAGTACAAACTGAAATTAAGGCAGAAAATAAAATATTAATAAATTCTTTTGATGATCTATTATTAATCTGCTCTGAAAAAAAAGAAATTAAATTGAAATATGAATTAGAAAAAAATGTCAATCTAGTAAAATTTGAAAAAAACAGAATAGAGATATCTTTTAATGATAGTTTAGATAAAGATTTTGTAAAAGATTTATCATCGAAACTTTTTGGTTGGACTGCTGAGCGATGGATTATTACTTTTAGTAAATCTAAAGGCGAAATGTCTGTAAAAGAAAAACAACTTAACAATAAGAAACTTTTAATTGATGAAGCAAAATCTTCAGAAGCTTATAAAAATATAATAGAAAATTTTCCTGATGCAGAATTAATTGATGTTAAAATAAAAAAGGATGAGGGTCAGAATGACTGATTTTAGTAAGATTTTAGATAAAGCCAAAGAGCTTGAGGCAAAAATGAAAGAAAGCCAGCAGAAAATTAAGGAAATAAGAGTGGAGGGCGTTTCTGGCTCTAATTCTGTAACAATAACTCTTGATGGTGAAGGTGAAATGCAAACAATAAAATTATCTGATGAGATTATGAAAGAGGACAAAGCTATTATTGAAGATTTAATTGTTGCCGCTCACAATAACGCTAAAGCACAGTTAAAATCAAAGACTTCTGAAGAAATTTCAAAAGCTACGGGTGGATTTGGTATACCAGGCTTTAAATGGCCCTTATAATAGATGCAAAATATTAGTGAGATTGAAGAATTAATAAAATTAATATCTAGGTTGCCTGGCTTAGGTCCAAAATCTGCAAAACGAATTGTTCTTAAACTAATTAATAATCGAGATGAATTAGTGAAACCAATGGCAAACACTTTGGCTCAGGTTTACAAAAATGTAATCAGATGCAATTCTTGTGGATCACTAAAGTCTAATTTGAGCGGATGCGTTAATTGTGAGAATACAAAAAATAAGTATTCCAAAATTTGTGTAGTTGAAGACATTGCTGATCAATGGTCAATTGAAAATTCAAATATTTTTCAAGGTTATTTTCATATATTAGGTGGAACTATTTCGTCAGTAGGCCAACGAAAAGAGGATCTTCTAGTAGACTCTTTAGTCGAGAGAGTAAATAAAGAAAAAATTGAAGAGGTAATATTAGCAACAAGTGCAACAGTCGAAGGACAGACAACTGCATATTACGTTCAAGATAGTCTAAAAAATTTAGATGTAAAAATTACAAAGTTAGCACAAGGATTACCTGTTGGTGGCGAAATAGAAAGTTTGGATGATGGAACTTTATTTTCAGCTTTTAAAAACCGTTCAAATTTAATTTCTAATTCAGATTAGATTTTTTTTCTAATCTATTAATATGTAATAATGGTTCAGTATATCCAGAGGGCTGCTGTTTACCTTTAAATACTAAATCACATGCAGTTTTGAAAGCTATTGAGTTTCCGAAGTCATCACTCATTTTGACATATTTAGAGTCATTCTTATTTTGACCATCAACAATTTTTGCCATTTCTTTCATAATTTCTGTTACTTGAATTTCTGTAGTAATTCCATGATGTATCCAGTTGGCAATATGTTGCGAGGAAATTCTTAAAGTTGCCCTATCTTCCATTAGACCTACGTTGTTAATATCCGGAACTTTAGAACAACCTATTCCTTGGTCAACCCATCTCACCACATATCCAAGTAATGTTTGGGCTGAATTACTTATTTCATTATTTATTTCTTCAACAGACCAATTAGTTCTATCTGCTACTGGTATTGTTAGAAGATCATCAAGTTTAGCTTGATCCCTATTTAAAATTTTTTTCCGTTCATCAAAAATATTTATTTCATGATAATGTAGGGCATGAAGGGCAGCAGCAGTTGGAGATGGCACCCAAGCACAATTTGCACCAGCTTTTAAATGGCCTGTTTTTTGTTCCATCATATCTTTCATTTTGTCAGGCATAGCCCACATACCTTTACCAATTTGAGCTTTACCAGAAAAACCACATTTTAATCCAATATCCACATTTCTATTTTCATAAGCTGTAATCCATTTTGATGACTTCATTTCTCCCTTTTTAATCATAGGTCCTGCCATCATTGATGTATGCATTTCATCACCAGTTCTATCTAAAAATCCTGTATTTATAAAAAATACTCTATTTTTTAAGGACCTAATACACTCTTTCAAATTAGAAGATGTTCTTCTTTCTTCATCCATTATTCCTATTTTGCATGTATATTTTTTTAATCCTAAAACTTCTTCTACTTTTGAAAAAATTAAATCTGTAAATGCTGTTTCATCTGGTCCATGCATTTTAGGTTTAACGATATATACAGATCCAGTTCTTGAATTATTTTTTTTCTTTAAATCATGAAGTGCTGCAGCTGTCGTTATAAATGCATCTAAAATACCTTCTGGCACTTCATTTCCATCATCTAAAATAATGGATGGGTTTGTCATTAAATGACCGACATTCCTCACAAGCAGAAGGCTTCTGCCATGTAATTTTAAACCCTTACCATCCTTAGAAATATAACTTCTATTTGGATTTAGCTTTCTCTCATATAATTTTCCATCCTTTTCAAATTTTGACTTTAGGTCTCCACGCATTAAACCTAGCCAATTTCTGTAACAAATAATTTTATCTTCTGAGTCAACTGCCGCTACACTGTCTTCATTATCACAAATAGTTGATACTGCTGACTCTACTATTATATCACTTATACCTGCATGGTCTTGTTGAGCAGCAAATGCTCTAGAGTCTTTTAAAATTTCAATATGCAAATTATTATTTCTTAAAATAATTGCAGAAGGATTATCACTTTCGCCTCTATGACCAATAAATTTATCTACATCTATCAAGCTAACTAAATCAGCACCTTTAAGAATTTTTAACTTTCCATCTTTTACAGCAAAGCTTGTTATTTTTTTCCAGCTTAAATCTTTCAATGGAAAATATTTGTCTAAAAAATCTCTCCCATACTTAATAACCATTTCACCTCTTAGTGGGTCATATCTCTCTGAAACACTATCTTCTGATTGCTCAATAATATCAGTTCCGTATAGACTATCAT
This sequence comes from Pelagibacterales bacterium SAG-MED41, assembly GCA_014653545.1. GTDB lineage: Bacteria > Pseudomonadota > Alphaproteobacteria > Pelagibacterales > Pelagibacteraceae > Pelagilacustribacter. The sequence goes on along the minus strand of JACWEJ010000008.1, from coordinate 1,476 downwards.
ATAAACTCATCCATCTAGCATTTGCAGCATTCAGAGCATATCTTGCGTTCATAACCGGAACTACCAGTTGAGGTCCTGCAATTTTTGCTATCTCGTCATCAACATCTTTTGTTTCAATTTGAAAATCAGGTCCTTCATTTTTTAAATAGCCTATTTCAATTAAAAATTTTTTATACTCTTCAAAATTGAATTCTGATCCCTTGTTTTTGATATGCCAATTATCAATTTTGCTCTGTAAATCTTTTCTAATGCTTATTAATTCTCTATTTTTAGGTGCTAATTCATTTACAGTTTTTTCGAAACCTGCCCAAAAATTTTCTGGTGATATCTCTGTTTCTTTAAGTAACTCATCCTTAACAAACTGAACAAGATCACTCGATACTTTCAAACTTTTAATATTTATGTATTTTTCTTGCATAGCACTTTCGTGACCCCATCTGTATTTTTGCCTGAGAGTTTTGCTCCTTCGGCGGAATTTAATCTCTTTCCAGAGTGTTATGCCTAAATCGGTCCTTTTGCCTGAGAGTTTCCGGGGTGGTTGCTCCTTCGGCGCTAAAAATTGCTTAGTCTCTCCCGATCATGAATTTCTATCTGTTAAAATTATTTAGTCAATTAATAACAATTACCTTTAAAATAATTCATCATTTTATGGCCTTTTTTATAATTTAACTATCCGATATAACTAAATCATGAAAAATTACCTTAATTTTGAAAATGAAATTAAAAATCTTGAAAATGAGATAGAAAAATTAAAGGATCCTTATAATCAAGAAGGGCTATCAGAGGTTGATACTCAAAAAATATCTAGCACTCAAGCAGAGTTAGATGAAAAACTAAAAAATATTTACTCAAATTTAGATCCATGGCAAACAACTATGGTTGCAAGACATGAGGACAGACCAAAATCTAAATTTTTTATAGACAATTTATTTGAAGATTTTATTTCATTGTCTGGTGATCGTCATTATGGTGAAGATAAATCAGTTTTAACTGGTTTTGCAAAATTTAAAGGAAATTCAGTTTTAGTTATTGGACAAGAAAAAGGAGAGGATTTAGATAGCAGAATTGAGAGAAATTTTGGAATGATGAGACCTGAGGGATACAGGAAAACAATTCGATTAATGAATTTGGCAAACAAATTTAATATTCCAATAATTTCCTTTATAGATACCCCAGGTGCGTATCCAGGTGTTGGCGCAGAGGAAAGAGGTCAAGCAGAAGCAATCGCAAAATCAATAGAATGTTGCATGGAACTTAAGGTCCCAACAATTGCAATAATAATTGGCGAGGGTGGTTCTGGAGGAGCAATCGCTCTTGCATCTTCAAATAAAGTTATAATGTTTGAGAATGCAATCTATTCAGTTATATCTCCCGAGGGATGTGCAACTATTCTTTGGAGAGACCCAAAGAAAATGCTCGATGCTGCAAAAGCAATGAAACTCTCAGCAAAAGATTTATTTAAGTTAAAAGTTATCG
>JACWEJ010000007.1 GCA_014653545.1 Pelagibacterales bacterium SAG-MED41 | reverse complement strand
ATCATGGATGGTAACGGGAGATGGGGAGAGAAAAAAAAAAGAGGTAGAAATTTTGGTCATGTAAATGGATTAGAAACAGTAAAAAAAGTTGTACAACATTCAGTAAAATTAGAGATTCCAATTTTAACATTTTACGTATTTTCTTCAGAAAATTGGAAACGTCCCAAGCAAGAGATTAATTTTTTGTTTAAGCTAATTAAAAAATACTTCTTAATAGAAATAAAAAAAATCATCAAACAGGGCATTAAAATTAATATTTTAGGAGATATTGACAAACTTCCTAATGAAATAAAAAATATCCTAAAAAAAACTACAAAATTGACTAAAAAAAATAAAAAAATATTAGTGAATCTAGCAATAAACTACGGCTCACAAAACGAAATTTTAAATTCAATAAAAAAAATTAGTGGAAAACCAAGCAAAAAAAAAATTAAAAAAGGACTTTATACAAAAAATATTCCTGATCCAGATATTTTAATTCGAACAGGAGGTCACCAGAGATTAAGTAATTTTATGCTTTGGCAACTTGCCTATTCTGAATTATTTTTTCTAAAAAAATTATGGCCAGATTTTAAATCTACTGATCTTATCAATATTATAAATAAATACAAAAAAAGCAAAAGAAACTTTGGGGGAATATGATGAATAAGTATTTAAAACAAAGAATTTATACTTCAATATTATTGTTAATTCTATTATTTTTAATTTCGAAGTTAAATTCACTTTTGATTTTTTGTTTATTGATATTAGGGGTATTGTCTCAATTAGAATTTTTAAATTTGGCAAAAAAATTATTTAAAAATAAAATTTTTTTTATATTGTCTAACTTGTTTTTCTTATTTTATATTTTTACCTTCTGTTATCTATTTTTATTTTTTTCTAGTATTTTTCAATTAAAGTTAATTTTATTTTCACTTTTATTTTGTTGTATAGCTTCAGACGTTGGAGGATTCGTTTTTGGAAAAATATTCAAAGGACCAAAATTAACAAAAATAAGCCCCAACAAAACTTACAGTGGTTCTTTGGGATCTATTTTTCTTTCAATATTGGTCTTTTCAATTTCAATATATTATTTCTTTAACGAAGTAAGTATATCTATGATAATTATTTCCATAATTACATCAATAGGATGTCAAATTGGTGATTTATTTTTTTCTTATTTAAAAAGAAAAGTAAAAATGAAGGATACGGGTAATGTTCTACCAGGACATGGAGGAGTACTAGATAGACTTGATGGAATATTTTTAGGTATACCATTGGGATTTGCTTGCTTAACTTTAATTCATTAAATGAAAAAATTTATTTCAATATTAGGTTCAACCGGTTCTATAGGACAATCAACATTAAGATTAATTGACAAGAAAAAAAATATTTTTTCAATAAAACTATTATGTGCCAATAAAAACTATAATTTAATTAATAAACAAATTAAAAAATATAATCCCAAATATTTTATAATTACAGACAAGAAAACTTTTGAAAAAATATATAAGAAATTTAAAAAAAGAAAAATTATTATTTTAAACAATTTTGATTCTATAAAAATTAAAAAAGAAAATCATATAACGGTATCTGCTATAACTGGAATATCAGGACTTGAACCAACATTAAAAATGATAGAATTAAGTGATAAAGTGCTTTTAGCTAATAAAGAGTCTGTAATTTGTGGGTGGAATTTAATTAAAAAAACTCTATTAAAATATAAGACAAAAATAATCCCAATTGACTCAGAACATTTTTCTACAATGAAATTACTTGAAAACCATAAATATAACGAGATTGAAAAGATTTACATAACTGCATCGGGCGGTCCTTTCTTAAACTTAAAAAAGAAAAAATTTAAAAATATTGACCCTAAAGATGCAATTAAACATCCTAAATGGAAAATGGGAAAAAAAATATCAATAGACTCAGCAACATTAATGAATAAAATTTTAGAATTAATTGAAGCTCAAAAGCTTTTTGGATTACCCTTAAACAAATTTGATATTATTATACACCCAGAGTCACTTGTGCATTCAATTGTTCTATTTAAAAATGGATTGACTAAACTTTTATATCATGAAACTTCAATGACAATTCCTATTGGCAATGCTTTATTTGAAAAAAATTTTAGGTTTGATAAATTCATTGATCCTAAAAAAAGGGAAATAAAAAATTTAACTTTTAAAAAAGTAAATAAATCAATTTTTCCTACAATTAAACTAAAAGATAGATTGCAAGAATTCTCTTCAACTCCAATCATCATTAATTCTGCAAATGAAGCATCTGTAGATCTATTTTTAAAAAAAAAAATACCTTTTTTAATGATTTATAAGATCATAATGTCTATTCTAAACGATAGAAATTATAAAAAATATGCTATAAATACACCGAATAATATTCACCAGATTAAAAAAATAGATAGTTGGGTAAGAAATTTGATATTAAAAAAATATACAAGTCCAAACGTATAAATATGAAAAAAAACTTATTAATATTCATAATTTTGATATTTTTTAATAAATCTTTATTATTTGCTGAGGTTTTTAATAAAATAGATATATCTGGAAACAAAAGAGTTTCAAAAGAAACCATCCAAGTTTATGGTAAACTGCAATTAAATAAAAATTATTCTAACCAAGATATTGATCAAATTTTAAAAAATCTTTATGAAACTGGTTTTTTTGAAGAAGTTACAATATCTTCTCAAAACTCAACATTAAAAATTGTTGTAAAAGAGTATCCCACAATTAATCAAATGATAATACTGGGTGTTAAAAGTACAAAACAAACAGATCAAATCAAAAAATTAATGTTATCTAAAGAGAACGGTTCATTTATAGAGTCTAATTTAGAAAAAGATTTAGATACTATGAAAAAATTGTTTTCATCTATTGGATATAATTTTGCAAAAATTGATACTAAAATTAAAAAAATTGATGAACTCAATTTAGACTTAATATTCGAAATTGACCAGGGAGAGATTTCTAAAATTTCATCAATTAATTTTATTGGAGATAAAAAAATAAGGTCGAACAGACTTAAATCTGTTGTAGCAAGTGAAGAAGATAAGTTTTGGAAAGTAATTTCTAAAAATACAAAATTTAGTGAAAATTTAGTAAATCTTGATATAAGATTATTAAACAATTACTATAAATCTATTGGTTACAGAGATGTAAAAGTTACCTCAAATTCAGCCACGTTCAAAGAAAAAGGAGATGTTGATTTAGTTTACTCAATTGATGCAGGTAAAAGATACATAATTAATAAAATTTCAACTAATTTAGACAAAGTTTTTGATGCAAATTTATTTTTTCCTTTAGAAAAAATCTATAAAAAAAATATTGGTGAATATTATTCACCCTTTAAAATTAAAAAAATGTTGGAAAGTTTAGATGAATTAATTCAAAAAAATAATTTACAATTTGTTAATCACAATGTTCAAGAAGTTATAGAAAACGATGGAATTAGTATTATATTTAATATATTTGAGGATGAAAAACTATTAGTCGAACGTATAGATATTTTAGGAAACAATATAACTAATGAAGATGTAATAAGAGGTGAACTAATTCTAGACGAGGGAGACCCTTATAGTGAACTTTCAGTAGAGAAATCAATCGCGAAATTAAGATCACGAAATATTTTCAAAAAAGTAAGTTACGAAGTCCTGCCAGGAACAAAACAAAATTTAAAAAAAATTAATATATCTGTTGAGGAAAAGGCAACCGGGGAAATAAGTGCTGGAGCTGGAGTAGGTTCGAATGGAGGAACAGTAGCATTTAACATTAAAGAAAATAATTGGCTTGGTGAGGGTAAAATTGTACAGTTTAATATTGAATTGGATGAAGAGCAACTTAAAGGCACAATAGCTTATAAAAATCCTAATTATGATTTTTTGGGAAATTCCTTACAGTATTCTATTTCAAGTGAGTCTAACGATAAACCCGACCAGGGATATGAGAACTCTATTCTTTCAGCTGGTATATCAACTTCTTTTGAACAGTATAAAGATTTGAGAGCTACTTTAGGTGTCTCAGCAAGCTATGATGATCTAAGAACAGATAGCACTGCATCTGATTCTTTGAAAAAACAAAGTGGATCTTTTACCGAAGTAATAGGTACTTACGGATTTTCTTACGATAAAAGAAATAGAGCTTTTATGCCAACAGATGGATCAATAGTTGGTTTTGAACAAGCACTCCCTTTAATCGTTGAAGAGCCATATTTTTCAAACACATTACTTGCAAGTAAATATAAATCTTTTTCGGAAGATATTATTTTTGCAAATAAGTTTCTCTTCTCGAATGTCAATTCATTAGGCTCGGATGATGTTCGATTAAGTAAAAGAAAAAGTCTCTCTTCTAAGAAATTAAGAGGATTTGAAAAAAATAAGATCGGTCCAGTTGATAATGGCGACTACATTGGGGGAAATTATGCGACTGCTATTAATTTTGAAGCAAATTTACCAAATCTCTTACCAGAAAAAACCAACACTGATATAAGTTTATTTTTAGATTTTGGTAATGTATGGGGAGTTGATTACGACAGTTCAATTGATGATAGTAATGTCATTAGGTCATCAACTGGATTAGCTGCAAGTTGGCTGTCTCCAATTGGCCCAATGACATTTACGTTATCACAAAATTTAAAAAAAGCAACCACAGACAAGACAGAGTCATTTAATTTTAACCTAGGAACAACTTTCTAATCATGAGAAATTTGAAGAAATTTTTTTTAGCAACTATATTGCTTTTAAGTATAAATACATTATCAGTTTACTCAGCAGATACACCTTATTTTATAGATTTTAAGTTTATTTTAAATGAAAGTAATGCTGGAAAAAAAGCACAAACTTTTTTAAAAGAGAAATTAGAGAAGGGTTTTGCCAGTATTAAAAAGACAGAATTGGAAATTTCTTCCGAAGAGAAAAAGATTATTCAACAAAAAAAGTTAATATCTTCTGAAGAATATAAAAAGAAAGTTACAGAATTAAGAAAAAAAGTTTCAGAATTACAAAAAAAACGTTCAATTCTTTTAGAGTCGGTAGCAAAACAAAGAACTTTTGCGAGAAATGAATTGCTCAAAAATTTAAATCCTATAATAAAAGAGTATATGAACCAAAAAAAGATAAGAATGGTTCTAGATAAAAAAAGTCTTTTATTAGCTGATGAAAATTTAGATATAACAAAAGATATAATGAAAGTCTTGAATAAAAATTTGAAATCAATAAAACTTAATTAAATCAAGATGAGTTTGAATTTTTTTTTTAAAAAAAAAAACTTAAAATTAAATAAAATATTTCCAAAAATAAATAAGAAAACAAATTTTCTTATAAGAGATATTAAACCTCTACATTTAGCACAAAAAAACGAAATTACTTTTTTTGACTCAATAAAATATAAATCTCAAGCAACAACTACAAAAGCTGGAGCCTGTATTACAACAAAAAAATTATCGGAACACTTACCGAAAAAAGTTGAAAAAGTTATTGTTGAGAATGTTTTATTCGAGCTTGCAATTCTATTGAAAAAAATTTATCCAAAATCTGATATAGATTATCCTGATTTTTCATTAAAAAAACCAAATAAGAATAAATATAAAACTGTAAAATTTGGAAATAATGTTTTAATAGGTAAAAATGTGAAGATAGGAAATAATACTCTAATAGGATCTAATACTATAATTGAGCATGATGTTCGTATTGGTAGTGACAATATAATTGGATCAAATGTTATTATTAAAAATTCAATAATTGGTAACAGAGTTGTGATACAAGATAATTGTCAAATTGGTCAAAAGGGATTTGGTTTTATTCCAATGAAAAATAAAAATATTAAGTTTCCTCATATTGGTAAAGTTGTTTTAGACGATGAAGTAGAAATAGCATCAGGTTGTACTCTTGATCGAGGTTCAGTTGATGATACTTATATTGGAAAAAATACATACTTAGATAATCAAGTTCATGTGGCACACAATGTAAAAATTGGATCTAATTGTATGATAGCAGGTCAAGTTGGATTTGCGGGTAGTGCTACAATTGGTGATAATGTTTCAATAGGAGGTCAGGCAGGAGTTTCTGGACATTTAAAAGTTGGAAATAATGTAAAGATAGGAGGAGGAAGCGGTGTTATAAAAGATGTTCCAGACAATCAAATTATAATGGGATATCCCGCTGTTAATTTAAAAAGTTTCTTAAAAAAAAATGATGAGTAAAAATGAAATAGATAAAAAAACAATTGAAAAATTGCTACCTCATAGGCATCCTATGCTTTTAATTGATAGATTAATCAATATCGTACCTTTAAAGTCTGCTACCGCAATTATGTATGTAAAAAAAAATGGTTTTTATGTTCAAGGTCATTTTCCCGGTCAGCCAGTTATGCCTGGTGTATTAATCGTTGAAGCCTTTGGACAAGCTGCAGCAGCTTTAACTGCTCATGGTATTGATCCAAAAGAGTATGCGAATAAATTAGTTTATTTAATGGGAGTTGATAAAGCTAGATTTAGAAACCCCGTTCTTCCAGATTGTGAACTACATCTAGAAATAGAAGCTATAAGATCTCACGGAAGAGTCTGGAAATATAAAGGAACTGCTAAAGTAGATGGAAAAAGAATGGCTGACGCTGAATGGTCAGCAACAATAGTTGATAGAAAACAATGATACATAGCTCAAGTGTAATTGATAAAAATGCA
>JACWEJ010000006.1 GCA_014653545.1 Pelagibacterales bacterium SAG-MED41 | reverse complement strand
TAGTAATGGAAGTATTTAAAATCGCTACTCCTACAGTGCTATGACATTTATCCAATGTTTTATTGTAATTATTAATTTTTTCAAACTCCTCTTTAAATCTATAAATATAATGAATACTATTGTCCACTGCAATACCAATGGTAATCGCAGCTATGGTAATCGTCATCATATCTAAAGGAATTCCAAGTAAACCAATTATTCCAAGTATAAAAAAAGCTGCAATAAAATTAGGAACAATTCCAATTAAAGATAGAACTGTGTTTCTAAATAAAATTAAAAACATCAAAAATATACCAAGTATTACAATACCCAATGTAAGTATTTGAGATTTAAATAAACTTTGTAATAAATTGTTAAAAAGAATTAGAACTCCTGCTAATTTATACTCATTTTTTTCTAAATTTAACTTGGTGTTTAAATCAAAATTAATTTTATTTATTAAATCATTTCTTCTTAAATCTTTTAATGAGTCTTTTATTCTTACACTTATTCTTGCTTCATCTTTCTCAACTGAAATATAGGGTAAAACTATTTCTTTTTTTATCGCTTCAGGTATTTTGCTATACAAAACAGCTATTTCTAAACTTTGTAACTTCTTGTTATTTAGATCTTCAGCGACTCTCAGAATTGATCCAAAAGATAAAACTTTCCCAATCTCTGGTAATGAGTCTAAATAATCATGAACTTTAATGATTTTATCCATTTTATCTCTTGTAAACCAATATTTAGCTTTATTCTCATTAGTTTCAATTTCTTCTTCCCATTCATCAAGTTCGTCATCTTTCCCTTTAATATCTTTAGATTTACTAGGAAATTTAAGAATTATATTTAATGGTGTAGTTCCGCCTAAATCATCATCTATTTTTTTCATTCCTTTATAAATTTCTGTTTCTTTATCAAAGTAATTTATAAAGCTGTTTTCAACTTCAAGCTTTAATATCCCAACAATACTAAATACAACAATCAAAAAAGTAGATCCAAAAATTAAAATTTTGTTTTTTTTGGTAAATGATCCCAAACTTGATGTGATAAAAGACCTTTCTGTATCCTTTAGACCCATTTCATTATCTGAGGATAGTAAATTTATCAAAGAGGGTAATAATAAAAATGTAATTAGTAAAGAAACCACTAGTCCTAGTGTCATCATCCAACCAAAATCAATTATTGGTTTTATTCCACTAAAAACTAAAGATAAAAATGCACATATAGTAGTAAGAACAGTATATAGAATTGGAAGCATCATTTTTTTACTGGTTTCAAATACTGCTTCATTTTTAGATAGCTGAGGAAATTCTTTTTTTAGTTGTAAAAATCTAACAGTTACATGGATGTTCATTGCCATGTTCAGTATAAGCATTAGGGCTATAAAGTTTGATGAAATTACTGTTACTTTCCAACCAATTAAACCTAGTAACCCTATCATTATAATTACTGAGGTTGCACAACCCAATAACGGCATAGCTACCCATTTCAAGTTTCTAAAAATAAACCATAAAGTAAGAACAATAAATATAAAAACTCCAATACCGAAAACAATTATATCACTTTTAATGTAACTCATCATATCGTCGGCAATCATAGGAATACCACCTAGATGAATTTTAGCACTTTGACCATATTTATAAATTACGTCTCTAATTTCTGTAATGTTTTGATGGTTTCTAATATTATATAAATTTTTATAATCTTCGTATTCTTTATTAAATTTTTTATAATTAATTTTTTCTTTTTTTGATAGCCCGTTATCCTTAGATTGTGTAAAGAATTTTTCCTTTATCTTAATATATTCAGATAGCCTTTCATCTTTTTTTAAATAAACAACGATACCAGAAGTTTTGCCATCTTCGCTAATAACGTAATTTTTATATATTGGACTATTAATAATTTCGTCAAATCCTCTTTTTCTATCAATTTCCGGATAAGCTAAAGTTTTATAATTCTTTAATCTTTCCATTAATCCTTCATCTGTGCTTTTTAAAAGAGGAACATCAATTATAGTTATGACACTATCTACCCATGATAATTTCTCAATTTTTGATTTTAGCAATTGAAGATTAAGTATAGTTTCTTTTTCAGTAAAACTTGAAATTGGCGTGTAAGTCAAAACTAAAAAATCTTTAGAGCCGTAAGTCTTGTTCACTTCTCTTAAATATTTTAGATCAGGATCTCCCTCAAGTAACAGAGCATCAGATGAAGCATCTAAATTAAAATTCCTGGATTGATAAAGAGAAAAAATTACTGCAATTAATATTAAAAAAAGTGTTATTTTTGAAAAGTCTATAACAATTTTTTTATAAATATTAGCAAACATGAGAACATTTCAGATATATCTTAATTTTATTATAACTAAAGAAAAAATTGAGGTTAATTTTTGCCTAAATCTTTAAATTTTGTATAAATTCCCTCGAACTCTACTTTTACAGTACCAGTAGGGCCGTGTCTTTGTTTACCTAAAATAATATCTGCTAAACCGTTTACGTCATTCATTTTTGATTGCCATTCTGCATGTTCAATAGAACCTAACTTTGGTTGTTTACGCTCTAAATAATAAGCTTCTCGATAAACAAACATTACCACATCTGCATCTTGCTCGATAGATCCTGACTCTCTTAAATCAGCTAATTGAGGTTGTTTATCATCTCTTTGCTCTACAGCCCTAGATAACTGGGATAATGCTAACACAGGAATTGATAATTCTTTTGCTAAAGCTTTAAGACCTTGAGTTATCTCAGATATTTCTTGAACCCTTCCTTCATTTTTATTCAAACTAGATCTCATTAATTGAATATAATCCACTACTATTAAATTTAATCCAAATAATCTTTTAATTCTTCTAGCTCTATTGCTTAAAGTAGCGATAGTTATCGCTGGTGTCTCATCAATATAAAGTGGAAGATTGTAAATATTTCGAGAAGTTTCCACATATCTATTAATTTCTTCCTCCGTAACTTTTCCTCTTCTTATATCATCAGATTTTATTCTGGCTTGCTCTGATAAAATTCTAGTAGATAGTTGCTCAGATGACATTTCTAGAGAAAAAAAAGCTACTGATGATTTTTCTTGTCTTTTCAAAATATGTTGTGCTGCATTATAAGCAATATTTGTTGCTAGAGCAGTCTTCCCCATAGATGGTCTTCCAGCCAAAATAACTAAATCTGATTTATGAAGACCACCTAATTTTTCATCTAAATCTGTCAATCCTGTTGGGACCCCAATAATACCTTGATCATTTTGCATAGCTAAAGTTGCCATTTCAATAGTTTGATCAAGTGCTTGATTAAATTTTAAAAAGGATTGAGAAAAACTTCCTCTTTCTGCTAAATCAAAAAGAGATTTTTCAGTATTTTCAATTATATTTTCAGCATTATTTTCTTCTGAATTTGCATTTAAAGTATCTGCTGATAGTTTGTTAGAAATCAAAACCAATTCCCGTCTGAGATACATTTCATGAATTATCTTTGCGTAATCTATAGCTTGTTTTACAGATCCGGAAAATCTAGTAAGTTTAACTAAATATTCTGTACCCCCAACCTCATTAAGCATATTATCTTTTTCGAAGAAGTTTTTTAAAGTAATTGGGTTAGCAACCATTCCTTTATTATTTAAATTTTCAATTACTTCATAAATTTTAATATGAGCTGGGTCATAAAATATATTAGAGCTTACTAAAGTTGAGACTTCATCAATAATATCGTTGCTAACCAATATTGAGCCAAGAAGAGCTTGCTCTGCTTCCAGATTTGAAGGTTGTGTATTTTGTTGGCTATTTTGAACGGATTTGATTTCTTTCACAGATTAATAATAAGTGAAAGATGTTTACTATAAAGCTTAAAGTTACACACTTTTTTTTTGAACTGTGGAAAAGTTATTTTGACTGTATTTTATCTATCTTGATAGAGATATTAGCTTTTACTTCTGAATGAAAATTGATTTCAACCTTATATAATCCAATCTTATTCAGCTCCTCTTTTAAAATGATTTGAGAGGGTCCGACAACAGTATCAGTTTTATCTTTGATAATATTTGTAATTTCTTTTGGTTTTATTGAACCGTATAATTCTCCATTTTCTTTACTTTCTTTATTAAAAACAAAGGTTTTATTATCAACAATTTTTGCTATCTCTTTAAATTTATTTTTAATCTCGGTATTTTTTTTATTTAATTCAGTTTTTTTTAGATCAACAAATTTTTCATTTTCTTTGTTGTATCTAAGAGCTTTACCCTCTTTTAAAAGGAAGTTTCTACCATAACCATTTTTAACGGTAACTTTATCTCCAATGTTTCCTAAATTTAAAATATTTTCTAATAAAATAATCTCCATTATATCAACCCTAAAGTTTTGGCTTTTTTGATTTCTTTAGTAAGTTTCTTTTGTTTTGAAAAAGAAACAGAAGTTATTTTAGATGAAATAATTTTTCCGTTATCAGAAATATATTTTTTCAATAATGGAATATTTTTATAATCAATGATTGGTGCGTTTTTAATTGATAAAGGACAATTTTTAGAAAATCTACCATCATTTTTTTGAAAAAGGCTAAGTCTATTTAGAGAATTTGATCCTTTTTTTTGAAATTTCTTGTTTTTTCTTTTCATAGATCACCTTTTTCTTTAAAAAATTCATTTTCCGTATCTAATTTTTTATACTTAACAGTCAAATGTCTTATAATTGAGTCATCTAGTTTTATTTTTTTTTCAACTTCTTTTAATGTGTTTGCGCTTCCCTCAAATTTATAATGAATATAAAAAGCTTTTTTATAATTTCTAATTTTTGTTGCTAGATTTAATAGACCCCATTCCTCAATTTTTACTACTTTACCGGATGTATCGTTAATTAATTGTTCGTATTTACTTTTAATATTTTTTAATTCTTTGTCTGCCAAATCTTGTTTTGTTACTATTGTGTTTTCGTAAAAAGCCATTAATTACAGCACCTAACAGGTTAATTTAATTATTTATAAGAACAGCTTTATACTATAATGAATAATTATAGCAATACTAATTATTATATATTAAACCATATTATTGTAATGAATGCTTTATTATTTCCAGGTCAAGGATCACAAGTTATTGGCATGGGTTATGAATTTTTTAAGAATTTCGATTTAGTAAAGAAAATATTTGAAGAAGCTGACGAAAAATTAAATTATTCATTATCCAAATTGATACTTGAGGGACCAGAAGATAAATTACAATTAACAGAGAATACACAACCAGCAATATTAGTAGTTAGTTATTCCATTTTTAAAATTTTAAAAGAACAATTTGGTTTTAATTTCAAAGATTTTAATTTTTTTGCAGGTCATTCTTTGGGCGAATATAGTGCTTTAGTATGTTCAGAGGCACTTAGCATTGGTGATGCTTTATATTTATTAAATGAGAGGGGTAAAGCAATGCAGACTGCTGTACCAATTGGCAAAGGAAGTATGCTCGCTATTTTAGGATTAAAAATAACAGATGTAAAAAAAATTATTAATGAAAGCAAATATAAATCCGTTTGTGAGATTGCAAACGATAATGCAGATGGGCAAATAATAATTAGCGGTGAAAAAAATAGTGTTCAATCTTTACAACTTTATCTAAAGGAAAATAAGATCAAGTCTATTCCATTAAAAGTAAGCGCACCATTTCACTGTTCTTTAATGAAACCTGCTGCGGAAATAATGAAAGAAAAAATTAAAAGAATAAAATTTAGTCGACCTTTATTTGACATCGTAAGCAATGTTACAGCTGAAACAGAAAACGATGTAGAGAGAATTAAAGATTTATTAATTAAGCAAATATTTTCAACTGTTAGATGGAGAGAGTCTTTAATTTATATGTCTAATAAAGGTATAAAAAATTTTGTTGAGATTGGTCCAGGAAAAGCCCTATCAGGTATGGTAAAAAGAACAATTAAAGATGTAAAAAGCTTCTCAATTAATTCAATAACTGATATTAAAAATCTACAAAATGAATTTTAAAGGAAAAAAAATTCTTATTACTGGAGCAACAGGTGGAATAGGGAATTGTCTTGTTGAAAAATTTTACAACTTAGAGGCAAATATTTCTGCGTGTGGTACGAATGAGGAAAAACTAAATAAATTAAAAGTAAGATTTCCAAAAATAATAATAGAAAAATTTAATTTAGATGAACACAATAAGATTGAAAATTTTATAGATAAAATATCTAAAAAATTAGGTGGATTAGAAATTTTAATTAATAACGCTGGCATTACTTTAGATAATTTGTCTATAAGATTATCTGAAGAAAACTGGAAAAAAGTTTTAGATATAAACTTAACTGCTAGTTTTCTAATGTGTAAATATGCAATAAAAAAGATGTTAAAAAATAAATATGGAAAAATAATAAATATTACCTCAATAGTTGGACATACCGGCAATTTGGGCCAATCTAACTATGCTGCTTCAAAGGCGGGTATGATAGCTTTTTCAAAAAGTTTAGCGATTGAATATGCAAAAAAAAATATAAATGTAAATTGCGTTTCTCCTGGATTTATTAAAACAGAAATGACTGATAAAATAAACGAGGAATTTAAGAAAATTTTAATAAATAAAATACCTTCAGGAAACTTAGGAAGCGGTGAAGATGTTTCTAATTGCGTGGCTTTTTTAGCATCTGATCTTTCAAATTACATAAATGGAGAGACGATACATGTTAATGGCGGAATGTATATGGCTTGACAATTCCAATTATTAATTTATTAAGAATTAAACATAGATGAAAGGATTTCATGTCAGACGAAATAAAAGGAAAAATTAAGAAGATTGTTGCAGATCACTTGGGCATAGAAGAAGAAAAAGTTACTGAAGAAGCTAGTTTTATAGATGATCTAGGCGCAGACAGTTTAGATACAGTAGAATTAGTAATGGCTTTTGAAGAGGAATTTGGATCTGAAATATCAGATAGTGAAGCAGAAAAAATTCTTACTGTTGGTGACGCAATTAAATTTATTGAGAGTAAAGCAAGCAAATAATTAAAATTAGATTTTTATAACAAAAAAGCAATGAAACATGATGTTAAAAATATCATGATAATATTATCCTCTCCCTCTGGAGTGGGTAAAACTACATTAACTAAAAAAATTCAACAAAAGTTTCAAAATTTTAAGATATCTGTTTCTCATACCACAAGAAAACCAAGGTCTAATGAGATTGACGGGATAGATTATCATTTTATTTCACAAAAAGAATTTCAAAAATTAATAAATGAAAATAAATTTTATGAACATGCAAAGATATTTGAAAATTATTACGGAACCTTAAAAAAAAATGTAGATAATATTATTCTTAAAAATGACATCATATTTGATATTGACTGGCAAGGTACAAAACAGCTATCAAAATTTAAGAATCTTAATTTGGTTAAAATATATCTTATTGCAGATAATAAGGAGGAATTAAAGACAAGGCTTATTAAAAGAAATCAAAATACCAAAGAAGAAATAGAGAACAGGTTTAGTTCATTCGACCAAGATATAAAACATTGGAATGATTACGATTTTATAGTTGTAAATAAAAATCTTGAGGTTTGTTTTAAACAAATTGAAAGGATTATTCTAAACGAAAAAAAGTCAATTAGCTCTTTTCATAAATTTCAGTAATTTTATAATACATTTCTGGTTTAATTTGGTTTGGTCTAAGATCTAATTTTAAATCTAACAATTTTGCAATTTGATTTTTATTTAGTAATTTTTTAATACTTTTATTTATCATTTTTCTTTTATTTGAAAACAAAATATTGGTAACTTTTTCCAAATTTTTAAGGTCTGCAATGTTATAATAAAGTGATTTTTTGGGTTTAAAGTGAATAATCATAGAAGTCACCTTAGGTCTCGGAAAAAAACAATTTAAAGAAACTAAAAATTTATTAATAATATCTAGTTTATAATAAGTAAAGATTGATAATCTTCCGTAACTTTTTGAGGGATATTTACACGCTATCTTTTCACCTAATTCTTTTTGAAACATAAAAATAACATCCTCAACTTTTGAAGGCAATTTTTTTAGTTTTAGAATTTTAATAAGTATTTGAGATGAAATATTATATGGAAGATTTCCAAAAATAGTATAATTTTTATCTAATATTGTTTCAATTTTAAATTTTAGAATATCTTCATTTAAAACTCTAACATTTTTATTTTGAGAATATTTTAATTCAAGATCTTTTGCTAACTTAGTATCTTTTTCAATTATCTTTAGCATTTTAGGATTTTTTTTTAAGATTTCATCAGTTAAAGCTCCTTTTCCAGGACCAATTTCAATTATATTTTTATTATTAATTTTTACTAGGTTTATTATTTTTTTTATTATATTTTTGTCTATTAAAAAATTTTGCCCTAATGATTTTTTGAAAAATTTCATTTACCAAATTTATTAACAAAATTAATACATTCCAATAAACTTTGAGCGTTAGCTTTATTTTTTTTGATTAATTCTAAAGCAACTCCATGGTCAGGCGATACACGGATATATTTTAATCCTAAAGTTACATTTATTGCATCAAACTTAAATAAAGATTTAAATGGTGCCAAAACTTGATCGTGGTACATACCTAAAATTACGTCAAATTTTTTATAATCTTTAATAAAAATTGTATCTGCAACTAATGGGCCGGTAACATTTAAATTTAACTTTTTCATTCTTTTAATTGCAGGTATAATAATCTTTTTTTCTTCTGAATTATTTCTAAATTCAGCATTATGAGGATTCAAGCCCAGAATTCCTATTTTGGGTTTTATATTTATTTTCTCTTTAAACCATTTATTAATAGTCTTTATTTTATTAATAATTAATTTTGTTGAGATTTTTTTTGATACATTTTTTATATCTATATGAGTTGATACTGGGCACACTGAAAGGTTTTTATTCCTAATAATCATCGCTTCATAACCATTTTTAACTTTGCATTTAGAGGCTAATAATTCAGTAACACCCATGTTTTTTTTATTTAATAATTTTTTAGAAATCGGACAATTAATAATGCCATTTACCTCATTATTTAATGCAAGTTTATGTGCTAAACTAAGAGATCTTTTTACAAATTTTGAAGCATCTTTTTTTTTTACATTAAAAGGATTTGTAAAATTTAAATCTAAATTAATTATTTTAAAGCCGTTATCGTCCTCTTTTTCCTTTAAACTATCTACCTTCAATAATCTGATATTATATTTTAATTTTTTAAATTGAGACGAGAGAAGATTAAAATTCGACACATAATAAATTTTTTTTCTCAACTTATTATCGAGTTTTTTCCAACTTTTATATATAACTTCAGAATTTATACTATTAGGGTCACCACTTATAATTAAAATTTTTTTTTTCATTTATTATATTTTATTGAATTTGTATTTTTCAATTTTGATAAATAGCTACTTGAGTACAAGTTAAAAAGATTATTTCGTTTAGTTAAAATAATTTTTTCTTTTAATTCTTTTTTATTTACTTTTTTTACATCTAAATTTCTAACATCATTTAATTTCAAAAAAACTAAGCTATTTGCTCTCTTAATGGGGCTTGTTACTTGTCCAGTACTAATCGTAATGATTTCTTTTAAAATTTGCTCTGATAAAATATTCTCTCTAATCCAACCTAATTTACCCTTATTTTTTGCAGAAGTAGAAATACTATATCTTATAGCTGTTTTCCCAAAACCAATATCATTAATAGATTTTCTCAATTCATTAATTTGATTTTCTAATCCGTTATTATTTACTAAAACTTCAATCTCTGAAAGATTATATTCTTTTACTGGTTTTTTACTTTTTAAAATATCTTTAATTTCATTTTCAATAGTTTCTTCGTCTAAGTTTATTTTATCATTATATTTTTGATAAATTAATTTTCTCCAGCCTAACTCTATTTTTATTTCTTCAATAAATAAATCCAAACTAATATTGTTTAGATCAAATTTTCTTTTTATTTCTACTCGACCACCTGGCGAAATTTGTTTCAAATAATTTTCAATTTCAAGATTTTCAATCCTGAGATTATATTTCTCAAGTTCTATTTCTTTAAGTCTAAGATTAATTAAAACCTCCAATACTTGTGATTTTATTTTATTAATATTATTTTGGTTTATATCTTTATTATCTAAAACTAGAGATGTTAAAATCTTATTTTTAATTTCAAATGAGGTAATAATTTTATTATCTATTTTAACTTCAATATTATTCAAAATATTAGCGAATGAAATATTAGAATAAAGGGTTAAAGTAATTATTAAAAATTTATAAATTTTTGACATCTTTTCTAAAAGTTAGGACTATCTGTTGTTCCAAATGGGGAAAGTGTAATTTGAAACATAAGAGAGTCTTCTGGTTCCAGTTCTGAGTCCTGATAAAATTCTCTTCTATACACAAGTCCAGCTCTTAAACAATCGTTGATATATTCATAACTTAAATTATAAAACTCTGAAGAACTAGTGACCAAGTTTTTCTTAGATTTAAAACTAATTAAGCTGTTATCACCTGGTGTTATTTTTATGTTTGTTTTAAAGTATTCTTCTGATCCAATATGTTTTTTTTGTTGAAGATACCCTAAACTTAAATTGAATTTGTCTAGTTCAAAACTTGTAGATAGCTCGTTATAATTAATATCTTTATAATTTTGATCTAATGAAAAATTATACTTCATATTAATTTTATTATTAAAATTAATATTTGCTTCTCCTACCAAATCAGATAGTTTTTCATCTAAACTGGTCTTTGAATGCATTTTTTTATTTTCTAATTGATTTATAATTTGCGCAATCGAAAAATCATATTTGTTTTCATTTTTTTTAAGTGTGTAATCTAGACCCAGGGAACTACTTAGTCCTGTTTCGTAATTGTTTAAATTATTAATTCTATTTAGCTCAAAAGCATTTGGAGTTTTAAGTAGAAAACCATTAGTTTCTTTTCTCATGTTCCCTGGGGCATATCTCACAAATAATTTTGGAGATAATAGATGTTTTGCTCCCTCTTTATTCTTTTCAAAATTCAATTGACCTAAATAACCAATAGCTCCATATAATTCGTAGGTAGGGTCTTCTTTATAAGTTTCTAAATTTTTCGTTTCATAATTAATATTCTTAACATTTCCTAAAAGCCTACTAATAATGCCAGATTGATGATTAATTTCTTTTGAATTCCAGTCTAAATCATTTATTAAAAAAGAGGCAAGTTTATTTGTATCGTAATTATGTACTTTAAAGTTTGTTTCTAATTCAAAATTACCTAAATATGGATCATTAAAAAGATTTTTCGCTAATGTAACTTCTGGAAGAATATATTCGTACTTATCATTATAATCTTCTTTAAGAGTTTCATACATGAGCGCATTTAAACCGAAGAAAATATCCTCTTTTTCATGAATTATATTTATTGAATTTTCCAAAGTTTCTTCATTGTAATCTACTAAAATTGACTCAGGTTTATAAACTTTTAGATACTTATCATTTGAAATATCCTGAATTTTTAGATCAAGAGTAGTTTCACCCTTGTTTTTAAAATTTTTTGTAAGTTGAGCAAATAAATGTGATTTTTCACCCTTGGTTTTTTTTGTTGTAGTCTTTTTATAACCTTGAGTATAACCGACTTCTGTAATTAAATTTGTATCTTCAAATGCTTGCTGGTACTCGGCAACAAATAAAGGATTTTCAGAAACATAAAATTTATTTGTAAGAGTAAAATTTTTATCTTTAGCCAAATTCCAGAAATAAGGAATTGTTAAAGCTGAACCTAAATTTTTACTATTAGAAAAAGAAGGTATTAAAAAACCAGACATTCTGTCAACGCTTGGGTCGGGGTGTGAAAGTCTTGGAGTATAAAATACCGGAATATTGTAAACTTTTATTAATGCATTATCATAATATATAGTTTTTTTTTTATTATCATGTAACATTTTTGAAGACTGTATACTCCATGGAGGGCATTTGTCGTTTGTTCTGTAATTACATGTAGTAAAAATATTTTTTTCAAAAACAGAGGAGTTTTTTGACAATTTTAATGTATTTGAAAATATCCTTGGTTTGTTATCTTGATGATCTTTAAAACTACTTTCATTTAAAAATGCTTTAGCATCAGTTCCTAAAATCTCCTTTTTAATAGTGTCGATATAAATTTGAGAAAATTTATATGAATTGCCCAGGTTGTCCAACACACTAATTTTACCAATCGACTTAAAAATATTATCTTTTGTGAGGTATTCAAAATTATTTAAAAAAATACTATTACTTTCTTTGTCAATTATTTTAGTTTCATCTTTCGATAAAATAACATTATTTTTTCTATCAAAAGAAACATTACTACTTTCAATTAGGTATTTTTCAGTGGTTATAACTTTAGTAGGTCCCTCGCTTATAAAAATTTCATCCTCTTCAAAATATTTAGCATAATCAGAAAAAACTATATTTCCCTTTTTGTCGGTCACTGAAATATTTTTTTTTAAGAGTATAATTTTTTTATTTTTGTCATACTCAGCATAATCGGTTTTAATAATATCTCCAAAATTATTTTGAATTATTACTTCATTTTCAAAAATAGAAATATTCCTCTTTTTGTCTAAATAGATATTCTTAGATATAATTTCTAAATTCTTCGCAAATAAAGTGCTTTGAAAAAACAGTAAGAAAAAAAAAAACAAAATTTTATTTTTCATTTATTTGTAAAACTCCCACAAAAGTAAATAAGCTTATTGCAATAATTGGAGACCAAACAGATAAAATTAGAGGAATTCTATCAATTTGACCTAAAGCCAATGATAAGTCCTTAATATAATAAATAATCACAGTTAATATAAGTCCTAATGCAATAAATTTAAAACTATCAGATTTTTTTAGAGTATTTAAAGTAAGTATTGAAGCAAGAGCAGTCATTATAAATAAAAAAAAAGGAATTACTAATAAAGAATGTAGGCTTTGATCTAAGTAGTTTTTATTATACCCTTCTTTTTTTAATTTATTATAATTTAACAGTAAATCTATAAATGACATAGTATCAAAATTTCTAAATAAATTATTAATCTTTTCATAATCGTAAATTGACTCAATCTCATAATTTTCTATTTCTTTTAATTTAAATAAACCGGCATCATTTTTTAATAACTTGACATCATTTAAAATCCAATTTTTTGAGGAAATATCTGCTTTTTGAGATATAATTTTTTCCTCTAATCTGTAATTTTTATCTAGGTGGAATATGGTGACATCAATTAGATTTTTATCCTCCGGTCTACTTGCGGATATTATTCTTGATCCATTTTTAGTATTTTCCTTAATCCAAAGTCCATTTTTATTAAAACTTATAAGATGATCTATATCTCTAGAGTAATTTGATTTAGTTTGTTCGTAATATCTGACTAAAGAAGAGGTAATTGGATTTATTAAAAAAAGTATTAACCATCCAAGAAAAAAAGAAGTAAAAGCTAAAATAAAAAAAATTTTTATATTTGAATATCCATAAACTTTTAAAGTTAGTAGATCTCTATTATTTCTTATTTTTAACATAAACCACATACTTGATACAAAAATAATAAAAGGTAAAAATTTTATTATTAAACTAGGGATATATATAGAGGTAAGAATTAATGGAGTAATTATACTTACATTCTTATTTTTAAAAAATTCAATTTCTTCGAATAGGTTTAAAATAATTCCAAAACTATAAAATATTAAAACAGTAATAAAGAAACTTTTTAGAAAATTTTTAAGTATATAATTTAAAATTATTTTATTCATGATTTTTGTTTTCCATTAAAAAGTTATATTTCAACAAAAAATATATTATAAAAATTAGTAAAAAGGGAATAATCGAAAAAAAATATTTTAAAAAAAAATTTAATCCAGTAAATTTGACTGTTAGTTCAGTGAAAAGCACTATAGTAAAACCATAAGAAAATATTAAAATTTTATTAAGAAAAAATTTTTTATTTTTTAATAATAGAAAACAGCAAATTAATGATATTATTGGAACATATAAAGGCATAATAATTCTTCTATTAAGTGTTGGTATAATTTCCTCTTTGGCCATGATGCATAATTCTTTATTAAAATAAAAATGTTCGTCTAAACAACTTAAAAGTTTTATTGTTGATGTTTCTTGTAATTTCGGACTTTTAATTGTGGTGGTAACTAAATTACTTAAGTCTATACTCAGTTGATCAAATTTTATAATATCGTTATTAAAATTGTCTGTATCTGAGGATATTATTTGACCGTTAAACAAAAAAATTTTTTTCTCTTCAATAGCACCTTTTTCAGCGACTATAACGGATTTTTGATTTTTTTTTGTGTTCGAAGAAAGATTTTTTAAATTATTTCCTGTGTCGTGTAGAAATATATTTTTAATTTTATTATCTATTTTCTTTTCTACAATAAATGTAAAACCTTTAAAAGAGTCACTAAAGTGCTGAGATCTTACAGTTGGCAGGAATGAATCAAACTGATTTCCACTCAATATTTGTCTGGACTTGTTTAAAAAAAAAGGTGTGATTAAAGAAGATAAAAGTAAGTAGAAAATTGTTATTAATACTGAAATATAAAAAAAAAGTTTTACTATTTCAATTTTTCTGATTCCAGAAGTCCATAAGATTAT
Organism: Pelagibacterales bacterium SAG-MED41; assembly: GCA_014653545.1. GTDB lineage: Bacteria > Pseudomonadota > Alphaproteobacteria > Pelagibacterales > Pelagibacteraceae > Pelagilacustribacter. Next base: position 10,158 of record JACWEJ010000006.1, on the reverse strand, counting down.
AAACTCTCCCTCTTCTAAATGTTTTACAATAAAAATTGTTAAAGCTAATAAAAATGATAAAGGTATAAATTTAGGAGCTATTCCAAACAAATTTAAAACTGAATAATATAAATAAGTCGATATAGAGTATCCACTATCGACTATTAAATCTAAAAAATTAACTGCTCTTACAGTTAAGGCGATTAAAGAAATGCCGAATAATATCAGGAAAAACGTTTTAAGGATCTCTATAGAAAAGTTTTTATAAATTTTGTTTTGAAGCATCGCAGTAATTGCTTGAAGATAATGCATTCATTTAATAAATTCAATCAATGGTTTAATTATTTTAAATTTTACGTTGAAATATTACATATTTGGACATATATAGCAGTCAAATTAATTTAAAAAAATTTTAAAAAAAAATATGTCAATTAATATAACTTTTGCAAAAAATAAAGTAAGTAAATCTTCCTCAAATCTAATTTTATTTTCTAATGATAAGTATAACATTAAAGACTTTAAAAAATTTTTATCTAATCACGAGTATTCATACATAAACGATTTGTTAAAATCCAATGATCTAAAACAGAATATATTAGTTTTTGAGATAAATTCAAAAAAAAAAATTATTCTTATTTCAATTAAGAATAATTTAAAGTTTTCAGATATAGAAAATTTAGGAGCAGAATTGTATGGACGAGTGAACTATGGAAAAAATTGTGATTACTTTCTAAATACCGATAGTCTGCCAAATAAATATGAGAATTTTATTAGTCATTTTTTACATGGTTGTAAATTAAAATCCTACGAATTTAAAAAATACAAAACCAAGAAAGAATCGAGAATTATTTCTATCAATGTTATTGGTAAAAAAAATCAACCTTCATCCTTAAATAAATTAAAATTTAAAGCTATTGAAGAAGGCACATTTTATGCAAGAGATCTAGTTTCTGAGCCTGGAAATATATTGCACCCGGATGAATATGCAAAAAGGTTAAACTATTTGAGAAAAGTTGGTTTAAAGATAAATATATATGATCAAAAAAAATTAAAAAAATTAGGTATGAATGCTTTACTTGGTGTAGGCATGGGAAGTATTAGAGGTTCATATCTCGTTACATTAGAATGGAATGGTAAAAAAAATAAATCGACCCCTTTAGCCTTTGTGGGAAAAGGAGTTACGTTTGATACTGGCGGATATTCATTAAAACCGGCAAGGTTTATGGAAGATATGACATATGATATGGCAGGGTCAGCTGCAGTAGTAGGTTTGATGAAAACTTTAGCATTAAGAAAAGCAAAAATTAATGCAGTTGGTGTTGTGGGGCTTGTAGAGAACATGGTAAGCGGTGTAGCTCAGAGACCAGGAGATATTGTGAAATCTTACAGTGGAAAAACTATTGAAGTGTTAAATACTGATGCAGAAGGCAGATTAGTTTTAGCTGACGCTTTAACCTTTACTGAAAAAAAATTTAAACCAAAATTAATAGTTGATCTAGCAACTTTAACAGGAGCAATAATAGTTTGTTTAGGATCTGAATATGCAGGACTTTTTTCCAATGATGATAAGTTATCTAAACAAATATCAAGTGCGGGCGAAAAAGTTGAGGAAAAACTATGGAGAATGCCACTTCACAAAAATTACGATAAGCTGATGAATTCTAAAAACGCTGATATGCAAAATATAAACTATATTGGTGGAGCAGGATCGACAACAGCCGCACAATTTTTGCAAAGATTCATATTAAATAAAACTCCTTGGGCACATTTAGATATAGCTGGTATGGCTTTTTCAAAATATGGTGGAGCCTTAAACTCAAGTGGAGCAACAGGGTTCGGTGTCAGATTATTAAACCAATTAATAGAAGATAATTATGAGTAAGATAGAGCAAACTCTATCAATTATAAAACCTGACGCAGTAGAAAGAAATTTAATTGATGAGATAAAAAATATTTATACGAAAAATAATTTAGCGATAAAAGATAGTAAAAAAATTCATATTACTAAAGAAGAAGCAGCAGAATTTTATAAAGTACACCAATCAAAACCTTTTTATAATGATTTATGTACCTATCTTTCATCCAGTCCAATAGTAGTTATAATTTTAGAAGGAGAGGATGCAGTTTCAAAAAATAGGAAAATAATGGGATCAACCAATCCTAAGGATGCAGAAGAAAAAACAATAAGAAAGTTATACGGAATTTCAATTGATAAAAATTCTGTTCATGGATCTGATTCTGTTGAAAATGCAAAAAAAGAAATAAAATTTTTTTTTAAAAATTAATTATCTCTAAAAATTTTGATAATTGCTTCAGGAAATGCTTTATATTCTAGTTTTTGCGTTTTTATCTTTAAAACTTTTTCGTCATCTTTACTAGTGATAAAGAATTTTTTTTGAACAATTTTGTTTCCACTATCTAATTTATCATTAATATAATGTACCGTACATCCTGTTTCTTTTTCTTTATTTTTTAAAATTCTAGAGAAGGTATTCAAACCTTTGAACTTTGGAAGAAGCGACGGATGAATATTTATTATTTTTTTTGGATAATTTTTTGTTAATATTTTTGAAATTATTTTCATATAGCCAGCTAAACAAATAAATGTTATTTTGTATTTTTTAAGAGTCTGCAAAACTTTATTTTCATAATTTTTTAGTTTAGTATTGATTAAAAAATAGGGTATTCCATATATTTTAGCGTAGTTAAGACCAATTGCTTCTCTATTGTTGCATATTACCAGACTTATTTTAATTGGAAAATTGTAGCCCCTAGAGTGTGAAATTAAATTTTTAAGATTTGAGCCTTGACCCGAAATAAAAATACAAGTTTTTTTTTTTACCATTTCAAACTATTTGATAAATTTACTTTTTCCTTACTTTTTGAAATATAACCTATTTCATAAGGTATTAAATTTTTAGGAAATATTTTTATAATTTTTTTAACATTTTCTTTTTGAACAATTAAACAAAATCCAATCCCACAATTAAAAGTTCTTATCATTTCTTTATCTGAAATATTTTTACTTTTAATCCATTTAAAAATTTTAAGAATTTTAATTTTCGATAGATCGATATTTAGTGATAGATTTTTTGGAACAGATCTTAATAAATTTTCAATTAAACCACCACCAGTTATATGTGCAGCAGCACTGATTAGATTTTTTTTTTTTAATTTTAAGATTTCTTTACAATAGATTTTTGTAGGTTTTAAAATTTCTTTTTTTAAATTGTTAGGAATTTTATTCTTTTTTAATATAGTTCTTAGTAATGAATATCCATTGGAATGAATTCCACTAGAAGGAATTGCTAAAACGATATTATTTTTTTTTACATTATTTTTGCCAAGAATTTCTTTTTTTGAAACTATACCAACGCTAAAACCAGCTAAATCAAATTTATCGTTCGAGTATACCCCAGGCATTTCTGCAGTTTCACCTCCTATAAGTTTACACTCTGATATTCTACATCCTTTAAAAATACCTTTTATAATTTTTTTAGTTTTATGAAAATTTAATTTACCAACAGCTATATAATCTAAAAAAAAAAGCGGTTTTGCTCCTTGGACAATTAAATCATTTACACACATAGCAACTAAATCAATGCCTATCGTATCAAATTTTTTTAATTTATTTGCTATTTCTATTTTAGTACCAACTCCATCAGTACATGAAACTATGACAGGGTCCTTAATTTTAATTTTACTGATATCAAACAGTGAACCAAAACCTCCAATTATATCTTTATTTATGGATCCATTCTTTTTTTGGACATCTTTTTTTGACAAGTAAGATATGTGTTTTACTAATTTATTAGCTAACGAAATGTTAACTCCACTTTTTTTATAACTATTTTCACTTTTTTTCATTTATAAATTGATAAGTAATTTTATGAAATTTAAAAAACTAATAATTATTATTTTAATTGTTTTTTTAAAAACTGAAACTCTTTTATCTAATAATAATTTGTTTGATGTTGATAATATACAAATCGAAAACAATGCAAAATCTACTGATAATGAATTAGCTAATAAAGCAATAAAAAAAGGATTTAATCAGTTGGTAAAAAAGATTTTATTAAAACAAGATGCGAACAAGCTTTCTGATTTAAATTTTTCCTCTATAAAAAAATTGGTCAAATATTACAAAATATCAAAAATATTTGATGAAGAAAATAATAATGAGGAATTTCTAAATTTTACTGTCTCATTTGATAAAGATAAAATCCATAAACTTTTTTACAAAAAAAATATTTTGTACTCAGATGTCTCTGATAAAGAATTTTATATTCTACCAGTATTGATTAAAAATGACGATATTTTTATTTTTAATAAAAATTTTTTCTTCAAGAATTGGAACAACATATATCAAATCGATTTGATAGAATTTATTATTTTATTAGAAAATATTGAAATAGTTCAAAATATTAATAATAAAAAAGATAATTTAATTAGTATAGATATTGATGATTTATTTAAAGAGTTTTTTAATAAAAATTTTGCAATGATATTAATAGATTACACTAAAATAAATAATAAAAAAATTTATATTAAATCTCAAATAGAAGGAAAAAAAATTTCAAAAAGTCTAACTCTGGCTACAAATAACTTAAATTCAAAAGAAATAAATGAAAAAGTTATTACCCTTTCAAAAAAAGAGATAATTAATTTGGTCAAATTACAAAATCTTGTTGATATTAGGACACCTTCTTTTTTAAATGCGAAACTTAACTTAGGAAAAAAAAATAATTTGGTTAAAATTAAATCAAAAATTAAAAATATTGACTTAGTAGAAAATGTTTATGTACAACAATTTAACAAAAATTATGTTAATTTAAGAATTAAATATCTTGGAAAATTTGAAAAATTAACTAATCAATTAAAAGAAGAAAATATAAAGTTACAATTAGTTGATGATCAGTGGTTAATAAAAATTTTATAACAATGGATCAACTTATATTTAAATTCCCATTTTCAAAAAAATACTATGAACAAGATTTTTTTGTTTCATCTAATAATTTCTCTGCGTATAGGCTAATTGAAAGTTGGCCGGCTTGGCCAGGAAAATGGTTGAATATTTTTGGCTCTCCTGGTTCAGGTAAAACTCACTTATCAAATATTCTCGAAAAAAAAATTAATAAAATAAAATTAATCGAGTCAAAAAATATAGACAATAGTATTTTGGAAGATTTAAACGAATTAGAATGTTTAATTATTGATAATTACAATAATGATATAGATGAAAAATTATTATATTCAATTTTAAATCACTCAAAACAATTAGAGAATTATATTTTAATTAATTCTGTAACTTCAATTAAAAAAATAAAATTTCAATTAAACGATGTTCAATCAAGAATAAATAGTTTTTTATACATCGGCATAGAACTGCCAACTGATGATTTATTGAGAGTAATAATCTCAAAAACATTTTCTGATAAGCAAATTATTCTAAACCCAAAAATCTCAAATTTTATTATAAATAATATTGATAGATCATACGAAAAAATGTTTAAATTTCTAAAAGATTTGGATGAATTGTCTTTATCTACTGGAAAATCAATTAATATTCATCTAATAAAAAAAGTACTAGATCAATGAATAAATACAGAACACATAATTGCTCAGAATTAAGTGAAAAAGAAATTAATAAAATTGTTCACCTCTCTGGATGGTTGCACAGGAAGAGGGATCATGGAAATTTATTATTTATAGACTTAAGAGATCATTACGGCATGACCCAATGTGTAATTGAAAATAATAATAATTTTTTTAAAGTTTTAGAAAAAACGAAGCCGGAGTCAGTCATTAAAGTTACTGGTAAAGTTATTAAGAGATCAGATGGAACTGAAAATGTAGATTTAAAAACTGGTAAAATTGAAGTCTCAATAGAGTCTCTAGAAATTTTATCAAACGCCAAAGAATTACCAATGCCCGTATTTGGTGAACAGGATTATCCAGAGGATATAAGACTAAAATATAGATTTTTAGATTTAAGAAGAGAAGAAATGCATCAAAATATAATTTTAAGATCTAAAGTAATTTCTTTCATAAGATCTGAAATGTTAAAATTAGGTTTTTTAGAATATCAAACTCCAATTCTTACTTCTTCAAGTCCTGAAGGCGCAAGAGATTTTCTAGTTCCAAGCAGATTGAACCCAGGAAAGTTTTATGCATTACCTCAAGCTCCACAACAATTTAAACAATTAATTATGGTCTCTGGTTTTGACAAATATTTTCAAATTGCTCCCTGTTTTAGAGACGAGGATGCAAGAGCTGATAGAAGTCCAGGTGAATTTTATCAACTAGATTTAGAAATGTCTTTCGTTGAACAAGAAGATATTTTTAATGTTATAGAAAAACTGATGGTAAATTTATTTGAACAGTTTACATCAAAAAAAATTTTAAATAAAAAATTTCCAAGAATATCTTACCAAGAAGCAATGAAAAATTATGGAACAGATAAACCTGATCTTAGAAATCCACTAATAATTCATGAGATTACAGAAATATTTAATAGAGAAGACGTCAAATTCCATATATTTAAGAAAATGGTTAAAACCGGTTCAATTGTAAGAGCATTAATTACTAAAAACACTAAAGATAGACCAAGAAGTTTTTTTGATAACATCGATAAATGGGCAAAAGAGCAAGGTGCTTCTGGACTAGCGTATTTTACATTAGAGCAAGACACAAAAATAAAAGGAAAAGGACCTGTTGGAAAATTTTTTAGCGAAGAATCCTTAAAAGAAATAATGAAACATTGTGATGCAGAAATAGGTGATAGTATTTTTTTAGCATGTGGAAACAAAAAAGAAATTGAAAAAATTCTCTCACTAGCTAGAGACAAAATTGCTGAAGATTTAGATATTATTAATAACGACCAATTCGCATTTTGTTGGATCGTGGATTATCCAATGTATGAATTTGACGAAAATTCTAAAAATATTGTGTTTAGCCATAATCCATTCTCAATGCCTCAGGGTAAAATTGAAAATCTAAATTTTGATAAGCCTTTAGATATTAAAGCTTATCAATACGATATTGTTTGTAACGGAGTTGAACTTTCATCTGGAGCTATCAGAAATCATATTCCAGAACTTATGTATAAGTTATTTTCTGTAGCCGGATATAGCAATAAAGAAGTTAATAAAAAATTCAGTGGAATGATTAATGCTTTAAGTTACGGCGCACCACCACATGGAGGAATAGCTCCTGGCATTGATAGAATTGTAATGCTTCTAGCTGGAAAAGAAAACATTAGAGAGGTCACTTTATTTCCAATGAATCAAAATGCTCAGGATTTAATGATGGACGCTCCTTCTGAAATAGATGAAAAACAGTTGAAAGAACTAGGTTTGAAAAAAGATATTAAAAAAAATTAATTTTTAGTTTTAAGATTAATTCTAACATCAGAAAGGTCTACTAATTTTTCCTCATAATTACTTCTAACAAAACCCTTTGAAGTTATATTTTTTACAATTTTAAGAAACTTATCTTCGCCGTCTCCTACATCTAAACTTTTTGCACTTGCTATAGACGGAGTATGTGCTAATTCCTCTTTTCCTAAATAAGATATCGCAAGTTCTCTAAAGACATAATCAAGAATTGATGAGGCACTTAATATTCTATCATTTCCAACTACATTTCCCGATGGCTCAAATTTAGTATCAATAAATGCATCTACATACTCTTCAAGTGGAACTCCATATTGCAAACCTAAAGAAATTGCTATTGCAAAATTATTCATCATAGCTTTTACCAGTTCCCCCTCTTTATTTGTATCAATGAATATTTCTCCAATTTTTCCATCATCGTACTCACCTGTGTGCAGATAAACTTTATGATCACCAATTTGTGCTTTTTGAATATATCCCTTCCGTCTATCTGGCATTTTAAATCTAGCATTGTTTTTGATCTTAAGATTTATCGATTTGTCAATTTGTTCACTCTTTGATTTTTTAATCTGATCTGAAATATTACTTGGTAAAATCTTGTCTATTTTGTCAATTTTAGGAATATTGTCTTTTTTTCCACCAATTTTTTTTGTTTTTCTGTTATTAAGCTTTACATCTATGACTTCTACATCACCATCGGTTCTTTTATCAATTTTAGATAACTCTGAGTCATCTAAATTATCTAAAGTATGAACAGTCTTAAAAGTGCAAGTATAGTAAGTTTCAACAATGTATTTTTTCATAAAATTTATGGAATCTCTTTATTAAGATATATATTAATTGTATAAGGTGTCTATTATTTAATAATACAATTTAAAATTGTGTGGATTTAAAATTATAAACATGAGCTTCAAAATAATTTTTACCTGGTGGAACAAGCAAACATTTGGAACGTTTTTAAAAACTTTATTTTTTGGAAAATATGTTGGTACAGATGAGCACGGTAATAAGTACTATCAAAGTAAAAAAAATGAACGCTGGGTTATTTACGATAACAATATTGAAGCGACTAAAATTACTTCAGATTGGTATCTATGGATCCATCATACAATAGACAAAACTCCAGATAATAAAGTTATTAAATACTCTTGGCAAAAAGAGCATTTGGAAAACCAAACGGGGACTAGTAACAGCTATAAACCAATAAAAATAAAAAAAAATAGTATTAAAAAAAAATATGAAACTTGGAGATAGAATTTATCAAATTATAATTATATTTTTTCTCTTTTTGAATTTTGCTAATGCTGATGAGAGGATAATAACTACACCTTTAATAAACATAGAAGAGATAAAACCAAGTTTTGAAGAGTCAGCTGATGAAAATGAAAATATTTCATTAAATCAGAATTTAAAAGAGAAAAAAAATATACAAAGTCTGAAACCATCACAAGCAATTTTAATTGGGCTTGATAAAATTACAGCAAAATCTTCGAAACTAGTTGTAAATCTTGAAGAAAGTAGACGTTTTGGACCTTTAGAAATAAAAATTCTAAAATGTGGAAAAGTCAAAGTAAACAATAAGATCGATAGCGTTGCATATATGCAAGTCAAAGATTTAACAAAAAATGAAAATGAGCAAGTATTTATTTTTAATGGTTGGACTTTCGCATCTGATCCAAGCTTAACTCCATTTGACCATGCAATTTATGATTTACAACTTTTAAATTGTAAAAACGCTTAATAAAATTTTTCTTTTCCTAACCAATTCGTATCAAAGTCAGAGTTTATAAATTTTTTGTGATTTAATATCTTTTTATGTAAGTCAATTGTTGTAGTTATACCTTCTAATACAAACTCATCAAGTGATCTCAATGTTCTCTGAATAGCTTCAGTTCTATTTCTGCCTTTGCAAATAACTTTAGCTATTAAACTATCGTAATAAGGAGTAACTTTACACCCTTGAAACACTGAACCATCAACTCTTGTTCTAAAGCCAGAAGGTTGATGACAGACGCTTATTGTTCCTGGGCTTGGTTGAAAATCTAAGGCTGGATTTTCAGCATTAATTCTACATTCAATGGTATGACCTCTAGGATCAATATCATTTTGTTTTAAAGCAGTATCACCTGTAAAGGCAATCCAAAGTTGTTCTTTAACAATATCAATACCAGTTTGAACCTCGGTAACAGGGTGTTCAACTTGCACTCGTGTATTCATCTCTAAAAAATAAAATTTTCCGCTTTCGTATATAAATTCAACTGTACCAGCACCCTCATAATTTATTTGTTCAACCATTTTCACAGTTTTTTCTAAAAGATCGGTTCTCTGTTCTTTTGTTAATACTGGACTTGGGGTTTCCTCAATTAATTTTTGATGCCTTCTTTGCACGGAACAATCTCTTTCTCCTAGGTGTACAGTTTTATTTTTGCCTGACATAATTTGAACTTCTATATGTCTTGGATTTTTAAAATATTTCTCTATATAAAGCTCATCGTTATTAAAAAATTTTTTTGCTTCAGATTTAGCTGTTAGAAATAAACTTTCTAAATTACTTTCTTCTTCAACTACCTTCATCCCTTTACCACCACCACCACCAGCTGCCTTAATTAAAACTGGATACCCTATTTCTTTGCATATTGACTTTGCCTCAGATAAAGATTTTACACCACCCTCAGAACCTTCAATTATAGGTAATCCATATTTTTTTGCTATTTTTTTAGCCTCGATTTTATCTCCCATTTTTGAGATTATGTCAGAGCTTGGCCCAATGAATTTAATTCCATGT
>JACWEJ010000005.1 GCA_014653545.1 Pelagibacterales bacterium SAG-MED41 | reverse complement strand
TTGTTTATAATTTCAGAAAATTTAGCATTTTCTGATAAAAATCCGTAACCTGGATGAATAGCCTCTGCGCCAGTTAAATCGACAGCAGACATTATTGATGAAATATTTAAATAGCTATTTTGAGGTTGATGCGAACCTATACAAACACTTTCATCAGCAAGCCTAACATGCATTGAATCTGCATCTACATCAGAATGTACTGCAACAGTTTTAATTCCCCATTCTTTACATGCTCTAATAACTCTAACAGCTATTTCACCTCTGTTAGCTATTAATACTTTTTTGAACATTATTAAGTTTATTTTAGAAGAACTAAAGTTTGACCAAATTCCACTGGTTGACCATCTTCAATTAAAATTTTTTTAATTTCACCATCAGAAGTTGAAGGAACATGATTCATTGTTTTCATTGCTTCAACAATCATAACCGTTTGACCTTTTTTGATTTTATCACCAACTTCAACAAATTTTTTAGCGCCAGGTTCAGGAGCCAGGTAAGCAGTTCCAATTATTGGAGATTTAACTCTTATGCCTTCACTATCATCCGAAGACTTAAGAACTGATTTGATCGGAGAAACAACAGCGCTTGTTTTGACTTGTTCAACTCCTTTGGATACTTTCGAAACTTTTATTTTAGTGCCACCTTCTTGATATTCTAGTTCTGATAGTTCGAATTCCTTAAGATTATTTACAAGTTCTTTTATAAGTTTTTTATCAATTTTCATTTTTTATAAATTTGTTTAAAGCATTTAAGGACATTATATATCCATCAGCCCCAAATCCACAAATAACTCCACTAGCAATTTTACTAATTAGAGATTTATGTCTAAATTCTTCTCTATTATAAATATTACTTATATGCAATTCTATAATTGGAATTTTCAATATTTTTAAGGCATCGTGGATTGCTACTGAAGTATGAGTATAACCTCCAGCATTAATAATCAATCCATCTTGATTATTTCTTGATTTTTGAATTTGGTCTACTAACTCTCCCTCTATATTAGATTGAAATAAAGAGAGTTCGATGTTGTTCTTGCTTGCATGATCATTACATTTTTTTTCCACATCTTTTAATGTAAAATTTCCATATTGATTTTTTTCTCTTTCACCTAAAAGGTTGAGGTTTGGTCCATTAAGAATTATAATTTTCTTCATAAATTTCTTGTTATTGAATAACTTAATTATGGCAAAAATACAATTAAATGGAAAAAAAGTATTTATTAAATCAAATTATTCATTGTTTGATCTTTTAAAGAAGCACAGATTAATTAGCAAAAAAATTGCTATAGAACTTAATAATTCAATTGTTCCAAAAGCTAACTATAAGAAAAAAAATTTAAAAAATAACGATAAAGTAGAAATAGTTCACTTTATTGGCGGGGGATAATGAAAAACAATTTTTTAAAAGTTGCAGGTAAAATACTTAAGTCTAGACTTATTGTTGGGACTGGAAAATATAAAAGCTTCTCTGAAACTGCAAAAGCAGTTCAGGCTTCGGGTGCGGATATGGTAACTGTTGCGGTAAGAAGAGTTAATATTTTAGATAAAAAAAAACCAATATTGACTGATTTTCTTAATCCAAAAAAAATAATTTTTTTACCCAATACTGCTGGCTGTTTTACTTCCGATGACGCTCTTAGAACTCTTCGATTAGCTAGAGAGATGGGTGGTTGGAAACTAGTTAAGTTAGAGGTTTTAGGAGACAAGAAAACCCTTTATCCAAATATGATAGAAACTATTAAGTCCACTAAAATATTGAGTAAAGAGGGTTTTAAAGTGATGGTTTATTGCACAGACGATCCTTTGTTAGCAAAAAAATTAGAAGATAACGGTGCATCCGCTATTATGCCTTTAGCATCTCCAATTGGTTCAGGACTGGGATTACAAAATAGAATTAATATTTCTATGATTATTAAACAATCTAAAATTCCTGTTATTGTTGATGCAGGAATTGGGACAGCATCTGACGCAACAATCGCTATGGAATTAGGTTGTGATGGCGTTTTGATAAACAGTGCTATAGCAAATGCCAAAAAACCAATTTTAATGGCAAAGGCTTTTAAAGATGCAGTTATATCTGGAAGAAATTCATACCTTGCTGGCAGAATGAGTAAAAATTATTTTGCAATCGCAAGCTCTCCTAAAAAAGGACTTATTTAATTTTTTTTTTTCTCCTTACCCATAGAGTTCTTATTTTTTTTTTTGATTTAGTTTTTTTAATTCTATCTTTGTTTTTAACAGTTCCTTTATTTTTGTCTTTATTTTCAATTTTTTTTGAATTAATACTTTTACTCTTATTTTTAGTTAATTGAATAATAGAATTTACATTTTCTACTTTGAAAATTATTTTTTTAGATTTATTTAACAAATCTATACTATACTCAGGAATAATAAACTTATCTTCAGAAATTATCTTAATGTCAAAAGAGTATTTTTTTTCAAAATACTTCAATTCATCTAATAAATTACTCTCTATAAAGATTTTTACTTTTTCAGGCACATAAGTATTAATAATCTTAACTTTATCTGTAAAAGCTAAATGTTGTATTTTTTTTAAAATTTTTTGTGAAAAAGAAGAAAGCGATAATTGTGTTTCCCATTTAATTGATGCTTCTCGCAATCTCTGTCTTGTCATTTCAAGAAGGCCAAAATTACTTATTCTTCCAATTTGTATTCTAGCTCTATCTTTTCTAATGCTCTCTCTCATTTTTTTTTCAACTATTCTTCTATTATAAAAGTTCATCATATCTATAAAATCAATAACTATCAGACCAGATAAATCTCTTAATTTAATTTGATGAGCTATCTCTTCAGCTGCTTCTAAATTTGTATTTAATGCTGTCTTTTCTATATTTATTTGTTTTGTCGATTGACCTGAGTTAATATCGATGGAAACTAAGGCCTCAGTTGGATTAATCACTAAATATCCTCCAGATTTTAATTTTACTGTTGGTTCGTAAATATTATTTAACTCTTTTTCTATATTAGCATCATAAAATAAAGGTATTTTACCTCTGTATTTTTTTATATTTTTAACATTTTTGGGCATAAGTTCTTTCATAAATTTCTTTGCTTTTTGATATGCCTCGTTACCCTCAATGTAAACATTTTTTGTATCGTTATCGTATGCATCTCTTAAAGTTCTTTTAATAATATCTCCCTCTTCATAAACTAAACTTGGGGCATTAGAGTCTAAAGCTTTATCTTTTATTTCCTCCCATGTTTTCAATGTATTTTGAAAATCTTTTTCTATTTCATTTTTGGTTTTATTTGCTCCAGCAGTTCTAACAATAACTCCCATGCTTTTTGGTATTTCTATATCATTAAGAATATTTCTAATCTTTTGACGATCTGATGAATTAAAAATTTTTCTAGAAATCCCTCCACCTTTCGGAGTATTTGGCATTAAAACTATATATTTACCTGCTAAAGATATGAAAGTGGTAAGAGCAGCTCCTTTTTGACCTCTTTCCTCTTTAATAACTTGAATTAATATTACTTGTCCAGGCTTTATAACCTCTTGTATTTTGTACCTCTTTATACCAAATGAAGTTTTAACTCTTTCCCGGTATTCTTTTTTATTTTTTTCTTTGTCAACTTGATTTTCATTCTCCTCATTTTTTTCACTTTTATCTTCAGATTGCAAATTATCTTGATTTACATCAATTGTTTTTTCTTTTAATTCTTCTCTAATTTTTTCTTCGGCTTCTCTAATTTTATCCTTATCCTCTGATGGCAATTGATAGTAGTCAGATTGAACATCATTAAAAGCTAAAAAACCATGTCGCTCTTTTCCAAAATTAACAAAAGCTGCTTGAAGAGATGGTTCAACTCTACTTATTGTTGCGAGATAAATATTATTCTTAAAATTTAAATTATTTTTGTCTTCAAATTCATATTCTTCGATAGAATTATTAGATTTAAGAACGATACGTGTTTCATTAGGATGCGAGGCATCAATATATAAATTTTTTTCCATTTTATTAGAATTCCTTTTAGATGTTTAAAAATTGACTTTTTTAGAATTGTCATATTGTTATTTTATACAATTTTGTGAATAAATACACGATTTTAATCTTTGAATGCCCAAAGATAGTCAGAATTGTTACTATAAATAATACCAATGTTAAAATTTCTTAATTTTTCTTTAAAATTTATAATTATTTTTTTTTGTATTTTAGTATTTTTTGTTTTTTCAACTTTTTGGTACTTTTCTATAGATTTGCCAGATTATAAAAAATTATCTAACTATCAACCACCAATATCTAGCAGAGTATATTCAGAAGATAGTAAGTTGATTGCTGAATATGCATTAGAAAAAAGATTATTTGTACCTTTCGAGTCAGTTCCTGATAAGATTATTAATGCTTTTCTGTCAGCTGAAGATAAAAATTTTTTTACCCATCCTGGTGTCGACGCTAAAGGAGTACTAAGAGCAATTATCAAAAATTTGAAGAATATTTCACAAAATAAAAGGTTAGAAGGCGCTTCCACTATTACACAACAAGTTGCAAAAAATTTTTTACTTACAAGCGAAGTATCTATGAAGAGAAAAATAAAAGAAGCAATTTTAGCTTTTCGTATTGAAAGAGCTTATACTAAGGAAAGAATTTTAGAGCTTTATTTGAACCAAATATATTTAGGTCGAGGCACCTATGGAGTTGCTGCTGCAAGTTTAGAATATTTTGATAAATCAATTAAAGAATTGAATTATCCGGAAGCTGCTTTATTGGCTGCTTTGCCAAAAGCCCCAAGCAAATATAATCCTTATAAGTATCCAAAAATAGCAAAATTTAGGAGAGATTTAGTACTTAAAAATTTAGAGGAAAATAAATTTATTTCAAAAAAAGATTTTAAAGAATTCAAAAATTCAAAATTAAAACTTAAAAGAAGAAAAATTGAAATTGTTAATGAAGCTAATTCATATACTGAAGAAGTAAGAAGAACTGTAAAAGATATTTATGGTTTTAAAAAACTTTATTCACAAGGATTAAGTATAAGTACTCCACTCAAAATAAACTATCAGATTCAAGCTTTGAAATCTTTAAGAAAAGGAATTGAAAATTATGACCGTAGAAGAGGTTGGAGAGGTTCAATTACTAATACTATTAAAAATAAAAATTGGAAAAAAATAATTTCTAGATACAAACTTGACCCAACTTTAAATTGGAATTTAGCAGAAATAATTTCTTTAAATAATGAGGAAATAAGTTTTAAAATAATCAATAAAAAAAATTTTTTTGGAACTTTAGTTTACAAAAATTTAAAATGGTCAATTCCAAAAAAAAAATCAATTAAAGATATTCATAAAATAGGTGATATTATTTTTGTAAAAAAAGAAAATAATTTTTGGTTACTAAAACAATACCCAAAAGTTAATGGAGGTATCGTAGTTTTAGACCCTTTTAATGGAGATGTACTAGCTTTAGTCGGTGGCTTTAATTTTAAATCAAGTGAATTTAATAGAGTTACACAAGCCAAAAGACAACCAGGTTCTGCGTTTAAACCAATTGTTTACGCCGCAGCTTTGGAAAAAGGTTTTGCGCCTAACTCAATAATACTTGATGCCCCTTTTGTTGAGAGTCAAGGTGTTGGTCTTAAAAACTGGAAACCGGAAAACTACGGAAAAAAATTTTATGGTCCTTCAACTTTTAGAAAAGGCATTGAATATTCGAGAAATTTAATGACAGTTAGAATTGCTAAAATTTTAGGTTTAGAAGAAATTTTACAATTATCGAAAAAATTAAATATTTATGATGAAATACCCGAGTTACTTTCAGTATCATTGGGCGCTGCAGAAACAACTCTGATTAATCTAACCTCTGCTTATGCCCCATTTGCAAATGGTGGAAAAAAAATTGAACCAAAATTAATCTCTCGTATACAGGATAGGCGAGGTAAAACAATTTTTTATGAAAAAAATAGAAGTTGTTTAGGTTGTGACAAATTTTTAAGTGAACAGGAAACAAAATATCCAAAAATTGAAAATAATTTTGAAAAAGTAATTAGTGAAGAAACTGCATATCAAATGACGTCAATTTTACAAGGTGCAGTAAAAAGAGGAACGGCAAAAAAGTTAAAATCCTTGAATGTCCCTCTAGCTGGAAAGACTGGAACAACTAATGATAATTACGATGCTTGGTTTATAGGATTTTCTTCTAATTTGGTAATCGGAGTTTATATTGGTTATGATAATCCAAAAACTTTAGGAAAATTTGAAACTGGTTCAAAAGCAGCATTACCTATTTTTAGAGATTTTGTTGAAAAAGCTCTTTTTAAAGAAGATTTTCAAGAATTTGAAATACCAGAAAATATATATTTAACATCATTAAACTATGATACTGGTCTAAAATCAGCTGCAAGTGACAAAAACGTTATTACTGAAGCTTTGAAATTAAGAGATATTAACAATATAGATAATAATAACTTAATCTTAACAAATGGTCGTGATAAAACAATTAAGTTTAGACAATTTTATTAATGGAAAATTTTGACTCAAAATTAATAATTATAGAAAAATCCTTAAATAATATCAGGGGGTATCTTTGATAACGAAAATATTGAGAATAAAATAAAAGAATTAGAGCAAATTTCTTTAAAAGAAAATTTTTGGAAAGATAAAAATTTAGTAAAAAAAACAGTTAAGCAAAAAAAAATTTTTGAAAGTATTTTAAATTCTTACAAAAAATCACAAAAAGATTTGAGTAATCTCAAAGATTTATACTTTTTAGCCTCCCAGGAAAAAGATGATGAAACTATTCAAGATTGCATAAAAAAGATTGAACAGATTTTACAAGAAGTAAAGAAAAGTGAAACTAATTGTTTTTTGTCTGGTGAAAACGATGATTACGATATTTATCTTGAAATTCACGCTGGCGCGGGGGGTACAGAAAGCCAGGATTGGGCCGACATGCTTCGTAGAATGTATATGAAATGGTTCGATAAAAAAAATTTCAAATATGAAATTATAAGCGAGCATAAAGGAGAGGAAGCTGGAATTAAATCTTCTACTGTAAAAGTAACCGGCGATTATTTGTACGGACTTATGAAATCTGAGTCTGGAGTTCATAGATTAGTACGTATCTCTCCATTCGATAGTGGAGCTAGAAGACATACTAGCTTTGCAAGCATATGGGTCTATCCTGCAGTTGAGGACGACGTTAATATAAGCATTGATGAAAAAGATTTAAGAATTGATACTTACAGGTCAAGTGGAGCTGGCGGACAACATGTTAACACTACTGATAGCGCTGTTAGAATTACCCATACGCCGACAAAAATTGTTGTGCAATGTCAAAATGAGAGATCACAACACAAAAATAAGGAAACTTGTTATAAAATGCTAAAAGCAAGATTGTATGAATACGAAATGCAAAAAAAAGAAGAAGAAAATCAAAAAGAATTAATAAATAAAACTGATATTGGGTGGGGTCACCAAATTAGATCTTACGTATTGCAACCTTATCAATTGGTAAAAGATTTAAGAAATAAAGCAGAGAGCACAAATCCATCTAGCGTTTTAAATGGTAATATAGACCAATTTATTGAACAAGGAATAATAAATAAAAAATGAAAAAATTAATAAAAAATTTTATTTTGTTTTTAATCTTTCTATTAATTTCTATGATTATTATACTATCAACGATAGGCTTCGAGACAAATAGATTTAATAAATTAATATCAGATAAAACCTCACAAACAAAAAATATTAATTTAAAGTTGAATACAGTAAAATTCAAAATTAATTTAAAAGAATTAAATTTATTTTTAGAAACTGAAAAACCAAAAATAATTTATAAAGAAGTATTGCTACCCGCTCAAAATATTAAAGTATTTATTGATTTTATATCTTTGTTTAAATCAGACCCAAAAATTAAAAAAATTAGTATTAATTCAGAGGAATTAGATATTACTCAACTAAATAAGTTATCAATATTAATGAAACCGTCAAATTTTAAAAGCTTAATAAATAATAAAATTAAAAAAGGTAAATTAATTTTACAAATTGAAATATTTTTGACAGAAAAAGGAGAATTGAAAGATTTTATTGCTAGAGGTACGACAAAAGAGTTAAAAGCAGATTTATTCAATGATTTCTATATAGAAAATTTTAATTTTGGATTTTTTGCAGATAGAAATGATATTTTAATCAAAAATATTTTTGGGGATTTAGAGAATATAAGAATATCAGATGGAGATATAAAACTAAACTTAGAAAACGGAATAAATTTAAATACAAACTTTAATTCTAAATTAAATTTTGATAAAAAACTTTTAAATAAATATTCTAAATTTTTTAACCAGAACGAATTTATAAATTCTATAAGAGATCTAAAAGCAGATTTTAACAATAATATATTTTTAAATCTAGATAACACTTATAAGATTAAAAATTATAATTATTCTATTTCAGGAAATATTGAAAAAAGCAAGATCCAGCTATTAAATCCTATAAAAAATAACTTCTTTACAGAAGAAATAAAAGAAGTTTATTTTTCAGATTTGCAAATTAAGACAAATTTTAATCCAAAGAATATTAAGATAAACGGAGAAGGGCAATATTCATTTAACAACTTAGATTTTTCAAAAATAAATATAGAAAATAATTTAAAGAATGACTTAATGAATCTAAAACTAAATATAGATTATGTTAATAATTTTGCAGTAAATTTAATTAATTATACAAAACCTAAGAATTCTCTTGCCAGTATATCTTTAGATTTAAAAAAAAAAAAAGATAACATAAATATAAATAAAATTAATTTTAAAGAGGGAAATAACTCAATTAAAATTAATGGATTAACATTAAAAAAAAATAAATTATTTAAATTCACAAAAATAGAAGTAGCAACTAAAAATAATAATTTTGTTATTCAAAATGGAAAAAAAATTTCAATAAGCGGTGTTAAATTTGATGCTACTAATTTAGTTAAATTCTTTGGTAAACCAAGCAATGAAAATCAATTACAAAATATAAATAGCAATATTGAAATAGACTTCAAAAATATCAAAGTACCTAAGGCTGAAAATATAAAAAATTTTAGATTAGTTGGTGAAATTTATAAAGGTCAATTTGTAAAAATTTCCTCTAAAGGGGATTATGGAGATAATAATTTTTTAGACATAACAATGAAAAAAGATAATAAAACCAATAAAAAATATTTAGAGATTTATTCAGATTTAACTGATCCGCTGCTGACTGAGTTCAATTTTTTTAAAGGTCTTTCAGGTGGTAAATTACTTTTTACATCTATAATCGATGATGCAAGATCTAATTCAAATCTTAAAATTGAAAATTTTAAAGTAATTAATGCACCGGGTTTAATTAAATTATTATCTTTGACTGATTTAAGTGGATTAGAAGATTTAGCTAAGGGAGATGGTCTATCATTTGATTTATTAGAAATTAATATGGAAAAAAATAAAGATTTTTTAAAATTAAATGAAATACTTGCTTTAGGTCCTAGTATGTCAGTTTTAATGGAAGGTTATCAAAGCAAAGATCTAACCAGTTTAAGAGGAACTTTAGTACCAGCAAAAACATTAAATACAATTATTTCAAAAATTCCTGTAATTGGAAAAATTGTTATACCTAAAGAAGTAGGTGAAGGCTTGTTCGGTATAAGTTTTAAAATGAAAGGCCCAAAAGGTAATATAAAAACTACAATTAATCCCATAAGAACACTCACTCCACGATTTATACAAAAAGTAATTGATAAAAATAAAGCAACTAAATAATTTTAATTAAGTAGTGCTTTTTTTTTCCGTAGGAAAGTTTTAAAATTTTATTCCTAAAATCTTTTAATTCAAGCACCCTTTTTTCGTTCTCAATGATAGTGTCATTAATCTTAAATCCTTTATTTGCTATTACACGTCTAGCCTCACTCTTCGAAGATAAAATTTTAAAGTTTGCTATAAAATCTAAAATGTTAACTCCTTTTTCAATCTCCTCAGATTTTATTTGAATTTCAGGTAAATCGGAACCTATACCACCTTCTTCGAATGTTTTTTTAGCAGTGAATTCTGCTTTTTTAGAAGCGTTTTCTCCATGAAGTATTTTTGTTGCTTCATTAGCTAATAAAATTTTTAGATTATTAATATTTTTTTCTTTATCAAAAATTGTGTCTATCTCATTAGGTTGAATTTCTGTAAAAAATTTTAAAAATCTTTTTACATCTCTGTCATCTGTATTTCTCCAAAATTGCCAGTACTCGTATGAAGAAAGTTTATCTTCATTTAACCATATCGCTCCTTTTTCAGTTTTTCCCATTTTCGCTCCAGATGCCAGAGTAATCAATGGGGAAGTAAGTCCATAAGCTTCTTTTTGTAATTTTCTTCTTATTAAATCTACTCCACTAACAATATTCCCCCATTGGTCCGAGCCCCCGATTTGTAAAACGCAATTATTATTTTTAAATAATTGATAAAAATCATAAGCTTGTAAGATCATATAATTAAATTCCATATAACTAAGAGATTGTTCTCTTTCTAATCTTAATTTTACGCTGTCAAAAGTAAGCATTTTATTAATTGTAAAATGACTACCCGTATCTCTGAGAAACTGAATATAATTTAGTTTTGTTAACCAATCAGCATTATCTACAAATACAGGGGATATTTCTTTATTTGATGTATCTAAAATTTTATTAAATACTTTTTTAATACTTTTAATATTATTTTTAATTTCACTTTGTTCTAATATTTTTCTAGTAGTGTCTTTTCCTGAAGGGTCTCCTATTAAAGTTGTTCCTCCACCTAATAGTATAATTGGTTGGTGACCATGTTTTTGCATTAACTTTAAAATCATAATTTGTAACAAGCTACCAACATGCAAACTGCTGGCAGTACAATCAAAACCTATATATCCAGATATTGATTTTTTATTGCAAATTTCTCTTAGTTTATCTAAATAAGTACATTGATTGAGAAACCCTCTTTCTTGCATTTCTTGTAAAAAATCATTTTTCATAGTGCTATTTACTTAAGCAACTATTATACAAAAATTGTTATAAATAAATAAAAATATGCAAAATAGTTGGATCTCTTTGGGTTTAATGAGCGGCACCTCCGGGGATGGAGTAGACACCTCCATCATAAGGACTGACGGAATAAATCAATATGAATTGATTAAAGATAAGTATTTCGAATATGACTTAAAAATTTATAAAGATATTCACAGTTTAAAAGAAAAAATTCATAAAACTGAACATTTAAAAAAATATAAAAATGAAATTAATAATTTAGAAAGAAATATAACAATTTTTCATGCAGAAATCATTAAACAATTAAATATAAGTGAGAACACTTTAATAGGATTTCATGGTCAAACTATTTATCACAATCCTGATGAAAAAATATCAAGACAGTTAGGAAATGGTAAGTTGTTAAATCAATTAACAAACAGAAATATAGTTTTTAATTTTAGGAAAAATGATATCTTAAAGGGAGGACAGGGAGCACCATTAACACCAGTGTTTCATCATTTAATTAGTATAAAAAATGAGATTAAATTGCCCGTTTGTTTTCTTAATATAGGAGGTATCTCAAATATAACTATCGTTAAAGACAGAGAAAATCTCTCTGAATTAATAAGTAAAGATATCGGACCAGGAAACTGTCTTATTGACTCTTGGGTTAGAAAAAATTCAAATAAAAAATTTGATCAAGATGGCAATCTCGCTTCAAGCGGAACAAAAAATGAAATAATATTTGAACAAGCTCAAGAATTATACGCCAACAGAAATAGTAAAAAAAAATTATCCTTTGATGTAAATGATTTTGATATATCTTTCGTGAGAGGTCTAAGCCTTACAGATGGTGTTGCTACTCTCACGGATTTTACTGCAAGTGTTATTGGAGAGGAATTATCTTTATCTTTGAATCAATTCAAAGAAAAAACTTTAGATATATTAATTTGCGGAGGTGGTAGAAAAAATAAAGTTTTACTTAAAAAAATTCAAGAAAACTTATTACCGAATTTTAATTTAAAATTAATAGATGATTATAAAATTAACGGCGACTTTATAGAGTCCCAGGCTTTTGCTTTTTTAGCTATTAGAACACTTAAAGGATTACCAATCTCTTTTCCAGGAACTACTGGTTGTAAAAAAGCTTGCATTGGAGGAGAATTAATTAAAAATTAAATTAAAGCAGTTTTTTCTTTTAAATACTTTTCAATTTCGGAAGCTAAATCTTTCTCTTTATCTTTAAAAAAATGGTTAGAATTTTTTATTTTAGAAAAAATAACCTCAACTCCTTTTTGGCTTTTAATTCTATTATCTAGCTCATTAATACTTTCTTTTGTAACTAATTCATCATTGTCACTATAAATAACCTGACCTGAAGTAGGACATGGGGCTAAAAAAGAAAAATCGTAAACATTTGGTTGTGGCGATACGGAAATAAAATTATTTACTTCAGGTCTTCTCATAATTAATTGCATACAAATCAATGAGCCAAAAGAAAACCCAGATACCCAACATTGGCTATAATCTAAATTTTGTCTTTCTATCCAATCTAATGCTGCAGCAGCATCAGATAATTCTCCTTGACCGTTGTCAAAAACTCCGTCACTCTTACCAACTCCCCTAAAATTTACTTTTATTACTGAAAAACCATTTTCTAAAAAAATGTTATACATAAGTTGAACAACTCTATTATTCATAGTTCCTCCATATTGTGGATGTGGATGCAGAACTATTGCAACCGGTGAACCAAATTTTGGATTTTTATAATATTTAGCTTCAAGCCTTCCTGCAGGTCCTGGTATAAAAATTTCTAAACTTTTAGGTTTCATGTTTGATAATGATTATTATTTTTAAAAAAAAGTAATGTTTTATAACATGTTTTTCTGCGGCAAATATATTTTTTTAAATCATACTGAATTGGTAGGAATTAAATAAAAAATGATGTATTACAACGTTAATTTATGAAATTTACTACTAAAGGTAGATACGCAGTTATGGCTATGGCAGACCTTGCCATGTTTAAAGATAAAGGCCCTATAAGTTTGACGGATATTTCTTTAAGGCAAAATATTTCTTTAGCTTATTTAGAACAAATTTTTATCAAACTTAAAAATAATAATTTAGTAAAAAGTGTTAGAGGTGCCAAGGGTGGATATGTATTAGAAGTTTCACCAGATGAGATAAAAATTTCTAATATTATCTCAGCAGTAGATGAAGAAATAAAAACTTTGAATTGCAAAAAAGAATCAAAAAAGGGATGTAACAATAAATCCTCAAAATGTATTACACATAATTTATGGGATCAGCTTGATCAGCACATAAATAATTTTTTTGAAAAAGTAAAATTACAAGATTTAGTTAAAAAAAACCAAATTTTAAATAGATGAAAACAGAAGATTTAAAAAATACCCAAGAATATAAATATGGTTTTACTACAGATGTAGAAAACATTAGGGCCCCTAAAGGTCTTAGCGAAGAAACTATTAAATTTATTTCTAAAATAAAAAAAGAGCCAAAATGGATGTTGGATTGGAGACTTAAGGCCTATAATAGATTAAAAGTTTTAAAGGAACCAAACTGGCAAAAACCTAAATACCCAAAAATAAATTATCAAGACTTATATTATTATTCTGCACCTAAGAGTGCATCTGAAAAACCTAAAAGTTTAGACGAAATTGATCCTAAAATTTTAGAAACTTATAAAAAACTTGGTATACCATTAGTTGAACAACAAAGATTAAATGGAATAGCTGTGGATGCAGTATTTGACTCTGTCTCGGTAGCCACAACTTTTAAAGAGGAATTAACAAAAAAAGGAATAATATTTTGCTCAATATCAGAAGCAATTCAAAAACACCCTGAACTTGTTAAAAAATATCTAGGTTCAGTAATACCTTTAAGCGATCATTATTTCGCTACTCTGAATTCTGCTGTATTTACGGATGGTTCATTTGTTTACATTCCTCCTAGCACAAGATGTCCGATGGAACTATCAACCTACTTTAGAATTAATGCCTCAGAAACAGGTCAATTCGAAAGAACTTTAATCATTGCAGATAAAGGTAGCTACGTAAGTTATTTAGAAGGATGTACAGCTCCCATGAGAGATGAAAATCAACTTCACGCGGCTAATGTAGAATTAGTTGCTCTGGATGATGCAGAAATAAAGTATTCAACCGTCCAAAATTGGTATCCAGGTGACAAGAATGGAGTAGGGGGAATATATAATTTTGTAACTAAAAGGGGAGCATGTAGAGGTAAAAATTCAAAAATTTCATGGACACAAGTTGAAACAGGATCGGCAATTACATGGAAATACCCTAGTTGTATTTTACAAGGAGATAATTCAGTTGGAGAATTCTACTCAATAGCAATCACAAATAATTTTCAAAAAGCTGACACTGGCACAAAAATGATACATCTTGGGAAAAACACAAAAAGTAAAATAATTTCTAAAGGAATATCTGCTGGTAATGCAGATAATATGTATAGGGGGCTTGTAGATATTAAAAATAAAGCCAGTAACTCAAGAAATTATACCCAGTGTGACTCATTATTAATGGGTAATAAATGTGGAGCACATACCGTTCCTTATATTAAAAATAATAATGCAACATCAACAATAGAACATGAGGCGACAACAACAAAAATAAATGAGGATCAACTCTATTACTGCAATCAACGGGGATTAGATCAAGAAGAGGCTGTAAGCTTGATTGTTAATGGATTTTGCAAGGAAGTCCTACAACAATTGCCCATGGAATTTGCAGTCGAGGCACAAAAACTTGTTTCAATTAGTTTAGAGGGGAGCGTAGGTTAATGTTAAGTATTCAAAATTTAGAGGCTAGAATTGATAACAAAAACATTTTAAATGGCTTAAATTTAAACATTAACCCAGGTGAAGTTCACGCAATAATGGGCCCCAATGGTTCGGGAAAAAGTACCTTAGCAAATGTATTATCAGGTAAAAACGGTTATGAAACAAAAGGCCTAATCAAATTCAATGAAACAGATCTTAACGATCTTAGTACAGAAGAAAGAGCACAAAAGGGGATATTCTTAGCATTTCAATACCCTTTAGAAATACCAGGGGTTAACACAAATATATTTCTAAGAACTTCTTTAAACGCTGTGAGAAAAGCAAAAGGTGAAAAAGAAATAGACACTTTAACTTTTCTAAAATTAATAAAAGAAAAAGCTTCCGAATTAGGTATTGATGAAAAGTTTTTATCCCGTCAATTAAATGTTGGCTTTTCAGGTGGAGAAAAGAAAAAAAATGAAATATTACAAATGAAATTACTTCAACCTAAGTTATCAATTTTAGATGAG
Organism: Pelagibacterales bacterium SAG-MED41; assembly: GCA_014653545.1. Taxonomy (GTDB): domain Bacteria; phylum Pseudomonadota; class Alphaproteobacteria; order Pelagibacterales; family Pelagibacteraceae; genus Pelagilacustribacter. The sequence continues at coordinate 36,119 of JACWEJ010000005.1, read as the reverse complement.
ACAGATTCTGGTTTAGATATTGATGCTTTAAGAATAGTCGCAGATGGAGTTAATTCATATAAAAATAAAGATAACGCTTTTTTAATTATAACTCACTACCAAAGACTATTAGATTATATCAAACCAGATTTTATACACGTCTTGTCAAACGGTAAAATTGCTAAAACAGGTGGTGCAGAACTAGGTATCGAACTAGAGAAAACAGGATACGCAAATATAAGTTAAATGAAACAGTTTTACGATTTCAAAGTTGAAAAAATAAAAGATCTTTCACCTGAAGATAAAAATTTAAGGGAAGAATATCTTGATCTTTTCTATAAAAATGGATTTCCAAATAAAAAAGAAGAGGATTGGAAATTTACTGATTTAAATTCTATTTTAAGTAAAAATTTTGACAATATTACCAATAAAGATTTTTTACTGGATAATAAAAAACTTAACTTTATCAACGAATTCGAACATAATCATATTTATCTGCTAGATGGCAAATTAATTTCTAGTGATCTTACTTACGAGGACAGGAATAAAATTTCTATAATAGATTTTAATTATAAAAATAATATAACTATAGATAAAAATAATTCTCTAAATCTACTTAACAATGCATTGGCCATGGGAGGATTTACATTAGAAGTATCAAAAAATTATAAATTAAATAAACCTTTAATTATTTATAATTATTTTTCTAAAGATATAAAAGAAACAATTATTAATAATAAAAATTCAATAATTCTAAATGACAATTCAGAATTAACTCTAATCAATTATATTGATAATAAGTCTAAAGATAATTTCATGGTAAATTCCATGGAGAACATCGAGATAAGAAGAGATGCTCTTCTAAAAAATATTTTTATTAACAATTCAAAGAGTGCTGGTTATTTTTATAAGTATATAAAAAGTGATTTAGAAAAAAATTCAGTTTTTGAAAATTATATACTTTCTTCGGGTTTAAAATTTAATAAGCTAGACATTGAAATTAATCTAAATCAAGAATATGCAAAAAGCACAATATTCTCTGCGTTAAATTTATTAGAATCCGAACATCAGGAAATAAAAACTAGAATAAATCACAATTCCCAAAATTGTCAAAGTTATCAAAAAATTAAAAACGTATTAAGCGATCAGAGCAAAGGTGTTTATCAGGGAAAAATTTTTGTAAAAAAAATTGCTCAGAAAACAGATGCTTATCAGCTTAGCAAAGCTTTAATCTTAAACGATGATGCTGAATTTGATGCAAAGCCAGAGTTAGAAATATATGCCGATGACGTAAAATGCTCCCACGGCTCAACTTCTGGAAGTATAGATTTAGACTCCTTACATTACTTAAAGTCTAGAGGAATTCCAGAAAAAGAGGCTTACAAAATGCTTATTAGCGGTTTTTTAGGTGAAACTTTAGAAAAATTAATTGAAGAAAATGTAAAATTCTTTTTATTAAAAAAACTAGAAGGTCAAATTAATGGAAATTAAAAATATCAAAAAAGAATTTCCAATTTTTAAACAAAAGATTAATGGAAAACCATTAGTATACCTAGATAGTGCAAATTCATCTCAAAAACCGAAAGTAGTGATAGATAAAATTTCAAATTTTTATGAAACCGAATTTTCTAATGTAGGAAGAAGTGTTCATACGCTAGCTGTAAAAGCTACGAATAGGTTTGAAGCTGTAAGAGATAAAGTAAAACAATACATTAACGCTAAACATCGTGAAGAAATAATTTTTACAAAAGGCGCTACCGAGGGTATTAATTTGGTCGCTTCATCTTTTGGAAAAAAATATATTAATAAGGGTGATGAAATATTAGTTACAGAGTTAGAGCATCATTCAAATTATGTTCCATGGCACTATTTAAGATCTGAAAAAGGCGCAGTAATTAAATTTGCCCAAGTTAATTCGGATGGGGATGTTGAAATTGATGAAATAAAAAAACAAATCACAAACAAAACTAAAATTATTGCAATTACTCATATCTCAAATGTAACTGGCGCTGTTTTACCTATTACGAAAATTGTTGATCTAGCTAAAGAAAAGAATATTCCTGTTTTAATAGATGGAACACAAGGAGCACCACATTCTCATATCGATATGCAAAAAATTGGATGTGATTTTTATGCTATATCTTGTCACAAAATGTATGGCCCAAATGGCCTTGGAATACTTTACATGAAAAAAAAATGGGTAGATGATTTACCTCCGTATCAAGGTGGAGGAGGAATGATTGATGAGGTTAAGCAAGATAGTATAACTTTTGCAGAAGAACATACGAAGTTTGAAGCAGGCACTATGCAAACTGCAGAAGTAGTTTCTTTTGCGGAAGCTCTTAATTTTATTGAAAAGATAGGAATTAAGAATATTGCCTCTCATGAAAATGAAGTTTTAGAATATGGTTTAGAAAAACTAAGAAAAAATAACTCTGTTAATATTATTGGTAGTCCTAAAAATAGAGGTTCTGTTCTTTGTTTTACAATTAAAGATATTCATCCTCATGATATAGCGACAATATTAGATGATGATGGAGTAGCAATTAGAGCGGGGCATCATTGTTGTCAAATTTTACATGATAAGCTTGGGATTGCAGCAACTGCGCGGGCTTCTATCGGAGTTTATAATAACAAAGAAGATATGGATATATTTTCAGAGTCAATAAAAAATTGTCAGAAAGTATTTCAGGTTTAAATGGAACTTAAAGAACTCTACCAAGAAATAATTTTAGATCATGGCAAAAATCCCAGGAACAAAGGAAAGTGTGAAGGTTTTACAAATGATGCAAAAGCACATAATACTTTGTGTGGTGATAAAGTTCATATTTATTTAAAACTTAACAAAGATAAAAAAATTGAAGATTTAAGCTTTGAAGGAGAGGGCTGTGCGATTTCTCTTGCCTCTGCATCAATTCTTACAGAAACAGTTAAAGGAAAAGATCTTTCATTTATTACAAGAGTAAGTGATGATTTTATAAATATGATAAAAAATAAAAAAAAAATTACGATAAACAGTCTCACACCTGATCAAATGACAACGATAACCTCATTGTCAGGAGTACAAGAGTTTCCTATGAGAGTTAAATGTGCAACAATGGCATGGCATACTTTAATGTCAGCAATAGAAAAAAAATGAACGAATTAAAAGAAAAAATAGTTTCAGAAATTAAAAAAATTTATGACCCTGAAATACCAGTGAATATCTATGATTTAGGTCTTATTTATAAAATTGAAATTATTGAGAAAAATAAAGTAAACATAGAGATGACCTTAACTTCACCAAATTGTCCAGTTGCTGAAAGTTTGCCAAAAAGTGTTAAAAATAATATATTAAAGCTTGATTGTATTGATGACGTTGATTTAAAGTTAGTATGGGACCCACCTTGGACAAAAGATAAAATTTCCGAGGCTGCAAAACTAGAGCTGAATTTATGAGCGAACAAGTTATAAAAGTAAGCGAAAACGCTGCTGAGAGAATTAAAGAAATTTTGTCTAAAGCTGAGGATAAAGCTATAGGCGTTAGAGTAGGTGTTAAGTCAGGCGGTTGTGCAGGAATGTCTTATGTAATGGAATACGCAAAAGAAATTAAACCTAACGAGGAGATTATTGAAGATAGAGGAGTTAAAGTTTTAATTGATCCAAAAGCTATCATGTATCTTTTAGGCACAGAAATGGATTATAAAAAGGAGAAGTTTTCATCTCAATTTATATTTAAAAACCCAAACGAAACTGAGCGTTGTGGATGCGGAGAGTCATTTAAAGTATAGTTTTTTCTAAATATATTAAGGGTTGTTTTTTTTTAACCAAATTACTAATTTGATACCCTTGTATGAAAAAGAACTCTTATAAAAATAAAGCTACTATATCAGAAAAATTAAAAACAATTTCAAAACGTGAAGCAGACTTATTTTATTCTTTGTGTGATAAAAAACCTAATGTAATTAAAACAAAAAATTTTAAGAATGCGTTATTAAAATCTGGTTTAAAAATTAATGATAACAGACTGCATAACCTTTTCCGAAAATTAGACTCTTCAGGAGACGAAATTTATTTCGAGGATTTTAAAAAAATTATTAGTTCATCAGAATTACTTGTTGAGAAAGCTTTACGTGGAGAGTTAGCTTTACCAGATTTTAGTGATTTTTCTAAAAGCATTGATAAAATGTTTGATGAAGTCATTAAAAATAAATCAGGAGAATTAGCATCTTATATACCTCCACTTGCTAAAGTTGATCCAGATCAATTTGGAATTTCTATTGTTACTGTAGACGGTCAAATATATCAGAAAGGTGATTATAATGTGGATTTTTCATTACAATCAATGTGTAAACCTTTTAATTATTGTTTTGCATTAGAAAAATTAGGTTTAGAATTAGTACATAAACATGTAGGAAAAGAACCATCTGGCCGTCAATTTAATGACCTAACTTTACTAACTCGTTCACTTGTAGAAAAATCTCAAAAAAAAACTACGACCATACCTTTTAACCCTATGGTTAATGCTGGGGCTATAATGACAGCTTGTCTCATAAACTCAGACGATAGTTATAAAAAAAGACTAAATTTTGTGAAAGAACAATACGGAAAATTAATAGGATGGTCTGCTAAAAGTAAATTCGACTCAAAGTTTCCAAGGTTTAATAAAAATGTAGCCCGAGAAGAGAATTTTACAGGTCATAATAATTTAGCTATAGGTTATTTATTAATGGCCACAGGTAATCTTCCTAGTAAAAAAAAAAAACCTAAAACAAATATAAATACTAATAAAGATGAATTTGATTTTTATATTGAGCCATCAGTTACAGAAGCTTTAAAACTTTATTTTAGTACATGCTCATTAGAAATGACTGCTACAGAAATTGCTACAGCAGCTTCAACATTAGCAAATAATGGAGTTTGTCCTGTAACTCAAAATCGAATACTTAAACAAAAAACTGTACGAGATTGTTTACCTATCTTACAAAGTAGCGGTATGTATGATGCAAGTGGAGCCTTCTTCCAACAAGTTGGTTTACCAGCAAAAAGTGGGGTGGGCGGAGGAGTTTTTTTAGTTGTACCTCAGCTAATGGGGATATGTATTTTTTCACCTAGATTAGATGAACAGGGTAATAGTGTGCGAGGCATTGAAATGGCAAAACAAATTACTTCAAAATATTTGGTTCATATTTTTGACGGAGCTATGACTAATGCCGATCGTATCGATCCAAAAATACCTATTTCTAGATGGCGTGCAAATAGTTGTGGTGAAGCAATTTGGGCAGCCAGTAATGGAGATATTAGAACTTTAGAACGACTAGCAAGCGAACAAAAAGATTTAAGTGTTGGAAATGCAGATATGAGAACTCCTTTGCATTTAGCTGCAGCTGAGGGCCAGTTAGAAGTAGTAAAGTTTTTGCTTAAAAACGGTGTTAATCCTGTTCCAGATCGTTGGGGTGGGTATGGTTATTTTGATGCAAAAAATAATAATCACAAAAAAATTTTAAATGAACTAGATAAGCTAAATATTAAATTTTCAAAACCAAACCATTTTGTTGAAGACCCAGAAGGTAAAACTGATAGGATTGCAAAATATGATGATGAATTGATGGTAAGTGAGCTTCTATTCTCTGCCGCAAGAAATGATACAACTCGTATTCGTCAATTGATAGCAAAAGGTGTTCCTGTGCATGCTGGAAATTTTGACTCAAGAACAGCATTACATTTAGCAGCTGCTGAAGGAAATCTTGAAACAGTGAAACTTTTGATTAATTTCAATCACCCTTTAAACGTAAGAGATCGTTGGAAATCAACACCATTAGATGAAGCTAAAAGAGAAAAAAGAAAATCTGTAATCATCTACCTTAAAAATTTTAAATAAGCCGTTTAACCGCTGTAATACATCTCAAACTCAATTGGATGAGGTGTATGTTCAAACTTATAGATTTCTTGAAATTTTAATTCAATGTAAGCGTCGATTTGATCGTCAGTAAATACACCGCCTTCAGTTAAGAATTTTCTATCTTTATCAAGATTTTGCATTGCTTCTCTTAAAGAGCCACAAACTGTAGGTAGTTTTTTAACCTCGTCTTCAGATAAAGAGTATAAGTCGTCATCAAACGATTTACCTGGATCAATTTTATTTTTAATACCATCTATTCCAGCCATCAACATTGAAGCAAAGGTTAGGTAAGGGTTTCCTGCAGCATCAGGAAATCTTATTTCCATTCTTGCAGCTTTCGGATTCATTATAACGGGTATTCTACAAGACGCAGATCTATTTCTTGCAGAGTAAGCTAAAATTACTGGAGCTTCGAAACCTGGTATTAGACGCTTATAACTGTTTGTAGTTGCATTAGAAAACGCATTAATTGCTTTAGCATGCTTTAGTATTCCTCCGATATAATACAATGCTTGTTTAGATAAACCTGCATATTCTTTACCCATAAACAAAGGAGTGCTTCCTTTCCAAATAGATTGGTGGCAATGCATACCAGAGCCGTTATCGCCTTTTACAGGTTTAGGCATAAATGTAGCTGTTTTTCCAAATGAATGTGTAACCATTTGAACTGCATATTTATAAAGTTGAACATTGTCGGCCATGTTAGTTAGAGTTCCAAAATACATTCCAAGCTCATGTTGACTTGGAGCAACTTCGTGGTGGTGTTTTTCAACTTTAACACCCATGTCTTTAAGAGCCTTTAAATATTCACCTCTCATATCTTGTGCGCTGTCAACTGGAGGAACTGGAAAGTAACCACCTTTAACGCCAGGTCTGTGACCCATATTTCCGTTCTCGTACTTCTTACCTGTATTGTATGGACCTTCAGAGCTATCGATACTGAAACTGGTTTCATTCATATCATTTTTAAATCTAACGTCATCAAAAACAAAAAACTCAGGCTCGGGTCCGAAATAAGATTTGTCTCCAATACCTGTTTTTTTTAAGTATGCTTCAGCTTTTTTTGCTGTTCCTCTAGGGTCTCTTTCGTAAGGATCTTTTTTTACCGCATCTAAAATATCGCAAAAAATATTTATTGTAGTATGAGAATTAAAAGGATCTACAATTGGTCTACTTAAGTCTGGTTTTAAAATCATGTCAGACTCATTAATAGCTTTCCAACCTGCAATAGATGAGCCATCAAAAAATACTCCTTTATCAAGCATATCTTCGTCAACAACAGTAGAGTCCATTGTTAAATGTTGAAGTTTACCCTTAGGATCAGTAAATCTTAAATCAACGAATTCAGCTTGTTTGTCTTTAATTAACTTTAGTATGTCCCTCGAGCTCATGTATATCTCCCATTAAAACTTTGTATAAATTGTTTAAAACTGTATGGAACATATATAATGAAGTTTTTGTTAAGTATAATTAAATATAAATATCAGATATGCATAATACACATATATACAATCTCTACTTGAAATGAGAGAGGCTAACACCAAAGACTTAACTCTTTTAATATTACTCTCAATTATTTGGGGATCTGCTTTTTTCAATATTAAAATTGCTACTTACTCTTACGAACCTTTTACATTGGCTTTGGTGAGAGTATTATTTGCAAGTGTTCCTCTTTATTTGCTCTGTAGATATAAAAAGATACAGCTACTAGCATTTGGTAAAAACTGGTACTCTTATGCATTAATAGGACTTTGTAATATAGCAATACCTTTCGTTTTAATTGCTATTGGAACTGCAAAAATCAATAGTTATTTAGCAGCTATTTTAATGAGCACCACACCTTTAAGCGGATCAATACTTGCTCATTTTTTTACAAAGGATGAAAAATTATCTTATATGAAATCTTTAGGCGTTTTAGTTGGTTTCAGCGGAATTGTTTTATTATTTTTTGACAGAGTAGTTATTAATAGTGAAAATTACTTATTTGTTCTTATAACAATCCTTGGTTCTACTTTTTATTGTATAGGAGGTTTATTAACTCTTAAACTTAAAAATAAGGTTAATGAGAATGTTACAACTTCCACAACTCTTTGGTCAGTAATTTTTTTATTACCTTTATCAATAATATTTGAGGCACCCTGGAACGCTAATCCAACATTAGAATCTACATTATCATTATTATATCTTGGGGTAGTGGCTACAGGTTTAGCCTGGTTAATAAGATTTAGAATATTGACTGTAAATGGATTAGTATTTCAAACTCAAGTAGCATATTTAATACCAGTATTTGGAATTATTTTTGGATTTTTTCTAATGGATGAGGTGATCACTTGGAAGGTAATCGTTTCATTAGTTGTAATACTTGTTGGAATTTATATATTTAAGAAAAATAACAAAGGGTTAGCTTAATAAATGCAAAGCGAGTCATTAGAATCTAGTTTTTTATCAGTATTCTTATTAATAACGTTTTTTATTTTTTTAATAATAAATAAATATTCTCATAAAATAAAAAATGGTATTCTTTTTGATCAAGATTTCCTTAAACCTCAAGCATTTCATCAATCTCCTGTATCGAGAAGCGGAGGAATAGCAGGGATAATTTCTTTAAACATTTTTCTAATATTTTATTATTTAATCTATTCCAATATTTTATTTGAATATTTATTTATCTGCAATTTAATGTTTTTAATTGGATTTTTAGATGATTTAAAAATTAAGATCAGTCCATCCAGAAGACTGGTTTTAATGATTATCTTTTTATTTCTTTGTATTCGATTTGTGCCAATTGAAATTTTAAATATTGATATTCCTTTTTTATCTGCATTATTAGGTAATAATTTTTTTTCATCTTTATTTGTTCTCTTGTGTTTCTTATTCATAATCAATGGTGCAAATTTAATTGATGGATTTAATGGGCTTCTTACCATTAATTTAATAATTATCAATTCAATATTAGCCTATATTAATTTAGCAGATGGAATAAACGAGTTTTCCGTTTTAATCATTGGACAAATAATAATCCTATTCTCATTTCTTCTATTTAATTTTCCAAGTGCCAAAATTTTTTTAGGGGATAGCGGTTCTTACTTTTTGGGTTCTTTAGTTGCACTTAACGTAATTATAACGAATAACCTAAATCCTGATTATTCGTCATTTTTTTTCTGTACTCTTTTATTTTATCTATTCTTTGAAGTATTTTTTTCTTTCTTTAGAAAAATTGCACAAAAAAAATCACCTATTTATCCAGATGATAAACATCTACATATGCTTGTTTTTAAAAAGGTTTCATTTATTTTTGGAAAAGATAAAGGTAATTATATAAGCTCTTTAGTTATTAATTTAGGATATTTATCCTTCGTGTTACCAGCTTTTGTTTTTGCTAAAGATCCGCTTGTCAGCAGATATTGGTTCTTTTCTTTAATAGTAATTTATTTATTTATTTATTTAAGACTTTATCGTTTAACAAAAAATTAAATTGATATATAAAACAACGATTATTAATTGGGCAAGTGGCGGAATTGGTATACGCGCTGGTCTTAGAAACCAGTGCCGCAAGGCTTAAGAGTTCGAGTCTCTTCTTGCCCACCAAAATATTATGAAAGTAGAAGTAAAGTCAAAAAAAGGTCTAAGAACAATTTTATCAGTGATAGTAGATAAAAAAAGTATTCAGACAAAAATGGAAGAAAAGCTAGGAGAGCTTCAAAAGGAAGTTGCTTTGAAAGGTTTTAGGCCAGGCAAGGTCCCTCCTACAGTTATTAAAAGTCAGTTTGGCAAATCAATTTATGGAGAAGTAGTAGACAAAATATTAAGAGAAACTAGCTCAAAAGCAATCGATGAAAAAAAACTTAAAGTTGCAGGTCAACCTAAAATTGATCTCAAACAGTTTGGGGAAGGAAAAGATTTAAACTATGAGCTTCAAATAGACTGTTTACCAAGTATTGCTTTAAAGAGCTTTGATAAATTTAAAGCGACAAATTTTAAAGTAAAAATTGAAGATAAAATTATTGAAGAAAAACTTAAAGAAATTGTAAATCAAAATAAACAATTTGAAGATAAAAATGAAAATGAAAAAGCGATAAACGGAGATCAGGTTATATTTGATTATTCAGCCTCGGTAGATGGAAATAAATTTGAAGGTAGTGAAGGCAAGGGTGTGCAACTAGAGTTAGGCAAAGACCTATTTCTAAAAGGTTTTGATCAACAATTAGTTGGAGTGAAAAAAGGCGAACAAAAAACACTTGATGCAGTACTTCCAGCAAATCATCCAAAGAAAGAATTAGCAAATAAAAAAACAAAATTTGAATGTAAGATTTTAAATGTCAAAAAACCTAAAGCTAGTAAAATAGATGACAAATTTGCTAAGTTAATGGGAGCAAAAGATATAAAAGATTTAAAGTCTTTGATTGAAAAACAAATTTCGAGTCAATACTTGCAAGCATTAAATTCTATAACTAAAAAAGAAATTTTAGATCAAATTGAAAAAAACCATCAAGTAGATTTACCTCAAAACTTAATTGATCAAGAAATTTTGACTATGACACAAAATTTAAAGCCAGAAGAAAAAGAAAAAAATAAGTCTAACAATGAAAAATTAGCTAAATCTAGAATTAAGCTAGGACTTTTATTAAATGAATATGGTGAGAAAAATAATCTAAAAGTATCAGACGATGAAGTAAGAGCTGAAATACAAAAACAAATTAAAGGCATGCCCGGACAAGAAAAAATGGTTCTTGAATATTATCAAAAAAATCCCAGTGCATCTCAAAGCTTAAAAGGATCACTATATGAAGAAAAAATTATCGAACTAATTAAATCTAAAATTAACCTTTCTTCAAAAGAAATTAATTCAAAGGAAGCTGAAAAAATAATTTCTGAGTTTAATAAACCTAATCTAAATATTTCTGATAAATCAAAAACCGCATCATCTGCAAAAACTAAGTCCAAGACAAAAAAAATTAGTAAAAAGTAATCAATAGTTGTATAAACCAAATATGAGTCGTGAACTTGAAGAAAAAATGAACAGCTTAATTCCTATGGTTGTTGAACAAACAAGCAAAGGGGAAAGAGCTTATGATATTTATTCCAGACTTTTAAAAGAGAGAATTGTATTTTTAGTTGGACCGGTTAATGATGCAGTTGCATCGCTTGTTACTGCTCAATTATTATTTTTAGAGTCGGAAAATCCGAATAAGGAAATAAATTTTTATATAAATAGCCCAGGAGGTTTAGTTACTGCTGGATTAGGAATTTATGATACAATGCAATATATCAATTCTCCAGTTTCAACTCTTTGTATTGGACAAGCTTCATCCATGGGATCTTTTCTTCTAGCTGCTGGCGAAAAAGGGAAAAGGTACTCTCTTCCTAATTCCAGAATTATGGTACATCAACCTTCAGCAGGATTTCAAGGCCAGGCAACTGATATTCAAATTCACGCTAAGGAAATTTTATCTTTAAAAGAAAGATTAAATAAAATTTATTCAAAACACACAGGAAAAACAGTTGATGAAATATCTGACGCTTTAGAGAGAGATAATTTTATGACTGCGGACGAGGCAAAAAAATTTGGCTTAATAGACTCTGTTGTGGAGAAAAGAAAATAACACACAATATGTAGTTCATTTTGCAACTTCAACTTGCTAAGCAATAAGCAGAGTTTTATATTAGTTTTATTGATTCGATATGTCAGAAAAAAATAACAAAAATATTTTATATTGTTCCTTCTGCGGAAAAAGCCAACATGAAGTAAGAAAACTTATTGCTGGACCAACAGTTTTTATTTGTGATGAATGTGTTGAGCTTTGTATGGATATCATCAAAGAGGAGAATAAAAGCTCGCTTGTAAAACACCAAGACGGAGTTCCATCGCCTAAAGAGATTTGTAACGTACTAGACGAATATGTAATTGGTCAAAAATTTGCGAAAGAAATTTTATCTGTAGCTGTGCATAATCACTATAAAAGATTAAATCACGAGACAAAAAATAATAAGGATATTGAACTTTCAAAATCAAATATTCTCCTAGTTGGACCAACAGGTTGTGGTAAAACTTTATTAGCTCAAACTTTAGCTAGAATTTTAGATGTTCCGTTTACAATGGCAGATGCAACTACTCTTACAGAAGCAGGGTATGTTGGTGAAGACGTAGAAAATATTATTTTAAAACTTTTACAAGCCGCAGATTATAACGTTGAAAAAGCTCAAAGAGGAATAGTCTATATAGATGAGGTTGATAAAATCAGTAGAAAATCTGAAAATCCATCAATTACAAGAGATGTCTCAGGAGAGGGCGTTCAACAAGCTTTACTAAAAATAATGGAAGGTACAGTTGCTAGTGTACCACCTCAAGGCGGAAGAAAACATCCACAACAAGAGTTCTTACAAGTAGACACCACAAATATTTTATTCATATGTGGTGGAGCTTTCGCAGGATTAGATAAGTTGATAGATAGCAGAGGAAAAGGAAGTTCAATAGGTTTTGGAGCGAAAGTAAAAAATTATAAAGAACAACCACTTTCAGAGATTATGAAAATGTTGGAACCCGAAGACTTAATAAAATATGGATTGATACCGGAATTTATTGGAAGAATGCCTATTATAGCAACTTTAGATGACTTAGACGAAAAATCTTTGGTAAAAATTCTAAAAGAACCAAAAAATTCATTGATCAAACAGTATCAAAGATTATTTGAATTTGAGGAAGTAGAGTTGGAGTTTCAGGATGAAGCAATTATAGAAATATCAAAAAAAGCCATATCAAAAAAAAACTGGAGCAAGGGGATTAAGATCTATTCTTGAAAATATTTTGCTTAAAACAATGTTTGAGCTACCAGATATGGATAATGTTATTAAAGTTACAGTGGATAAAGCTTCAGTAAAAGGTTCTTCAGAACCCATTGTCACATATGGTAAAAAAACATCAACATCAGTAGCTTAATACTAATTTGTTTCTTGAATTTAGTTTATTAATCGCCATATTATATTCATATGAAAGCTTCTTATTTGAAACCTTTATTACCACTTAGAGACATAGTGATTTTTCCTAACATGGTTGTTCCACTTTTTGTTGGGAGAGAAAAATCCATAAAAGCTCTACAAGAAGTTATGAAAACAGATAAATCTATAGTTTTAGTCACACAAAAAAATTCTGAAATTGATGATCCAACTAGTAGAGACCTCTATCAATACGGTTGTTTAAGTAAAGTTTTACAACTTTTAAAACTTCCAGATGGAACTGTAAAAGTTTTAGTAGAGGGAGAGAAAAGAATTAAAATTTTAAAACATAACGAAAACACAAATAATTATTTAACATGTGAAGTACAAATTTCGGATGATGAAAATATATCAAAAGAACTCGAGCCTTTAGCTTTAGGACTTGTTAAGAAGTTTGATAGATTGCAAGTTTTAACTAAGAAAGATTTAAATGAAGGATCAAACAGTTTAAAAAATCTAAAAGATCCTTCTCAAATAGCAAACAATATCTCCTCTAATCTTAACATACAAATATTTGAAAAACAGGAGCTGCTAGAAATTTTAGATCTCAAAAAAAGACTAGAAAAAATTCATCAATTAATTGAAAAAGAAACTAGCGTTCTTTCAGTGGAGAAGAAAATTCGTGGAAGAGTAAAAAATCAGATGGAAAAGACTCAACGTGAGTATTATTTAAACGAGCAATTAAAAGCTATCCAAAAAGAACTAGGCGAAATTGACGAGGGTAAAGATGAATTAACCTCTCTGTCAAAAGCTATATCTGATGCAAAAATGCCTAAACTTGCTAGAGAGAAATGTCTTTCTGAATTAAAAAAACTAAAATCTATGAGCCCCATGTCGGCAGAGGCCACTGTTGTAAGAAATTATTTAGACTGGATGACAGAACTGCCTTGGTCAAACAAATCAAAAATAAATACCGATTTAAATAATGCTCAAAAAATTCTTGATGAAGATCATTATGGTTTAGAAAAAGTAAAAGAGAGGATTATTGAATTTTTAGCAGTTCAAAAAAGAATTCAGAAAATGAAAGGGCCTATTTTATGTTTAGTTGGACCGCCAGGTGTTGGAAAAACTTCTCTTGGAAAATCAATTGCAAAAGCAACTAACAGAAAGTTTATAAGAATTTCACTTGGTGGCATTAGAGATGAGGCAGAGATAAGAGGTCATAGAAGAACTTATATTGGATCTTTACCAGGAAAAATAATTCAGATGATGAAAAAAGCTGGAACAAAGAACCCACTTTTTTTATTGGATGAAATAGATAAAGTTGGAAATGATTACAGAGGTGACCCATCATCAGCTCTGCTTGAGGCTTTAGATCCAGAGCAAAACAAAGAATTTAATGATCATTATTTAGAAGTAGATTATGATTTGTCTGATGTAATGTTTGTTACAACGGCAAATACTCTTAACATTCTACCACCTTTGTTGGATAGAATGGAAGTAATTAGATTGGCCGGTTATACTGAAGATGAAAAAGTAAATATCTCTCAAAAGTATTTAATACCTAATCAAAGTAAAAACAATGGTTTAAAAAAAGAGGAATGGAATATAGATGAAAATATCAATAGAAAAATTATCAGACATTACACAAGAGAGTCGGGCGTAAGAAACTTAGAGAGAGAAATCTCTAAAGTTGCTAGAAAATTAGTTAAAAGAATAGACAACAAAGAAAAAGTAAATAATCCAATAAACGAGAAAGATTTAAAAAATTTATTAGGTGTTCAAAAATTCAATTATGGAGAAATAGAAGAAGAAAATAGAGTAGGTGTAGTGACCGGATTAGCTTGGACCGAAGTTGGTGGTGAAATTTTAAAAATCGAGACAGCTGTTATGCCAGGAAAAGGTAAAATGCAAATCACTGGAAAACTGGGTGACGTAATGCAAGAGTCAGTAAAAGCAGCTAAATCTTACATAAGATCAAAAAGTTTGGATTATGGAATCATCCCGCCAATTTTTGATAAAAAAGATTTTCATATACACGTTCCAGAAGGAGCAACACCTAAAGATGGTCCTTCAGCAGGAGTTGGTATGGTGACATCAATTATTTCAGCTATAACAGAAATACCAGTAAATAAAGATGTTGCTATGACTGGCGAAATAACTTTAAGAGGATTAGTTCTACCTATTGGCGGATTAAAAGAAAAATTACTAGCCGCTCATCGAGCTGGAATTAAGAAAGTTTTAATTCCGATGGAGAATAAAAAAGATCTAGTTGAAGTGCCTAAAACAGTTTTAGACTCTGTTGAAATAATCCCTGTTAAAAATGTAGATGAAGTCTTAAAAGTTGCACTTACTAAACCTTTAAAAAGAGTTGAGTGGGTAGAAGTAGATCAATTATCGAAAAAAGAAAAATTAAAAGAAGAATTAAGTACACATTAAAGTTAATCTAACCATTTTTTCAACTTTTCAGAATTTTTTTTTATGTATTCAGGCAATTGATCGATGCTAATACTTTTTAAAACTGACGATCCTGACCATTTATAACCTCTTTGATCAACATTATGATCATACATTACCTTTTTTTCAGAAACTAATTTTTTAAGATCATTTACATCTAATCCACTTTCTTCAAATTCATAATGGTGAGCAAAATTAAGTAATTTTTTTTCTAAATCATAAGGTTCCCTAATACATGTAAAATGCCAACCACCATTTTCTACATTATATAAGTTAGAATATTTTTTTTTTGAAAAAAGAGTATCAAACCTCCATTTAGGATATTTTTTAGATTTTATATTTCTTAACCATTGTGGCGAGATAAAATTTTTAAACTTAACTGCTTTTGATCCAGCCCATATAAAATCTTCATAAAGTAAATTGAATTTATAGTAGAACATTTTTTGTTTAAATATAACAATATTGTTACCTATTTTTTTATAATTTAAATTTGCTAGATTTGGAATTTCGTCTAAATCACTAATAATAATTAAATCATCATTATTAATATTTTTTAATCCTCTAGTAAGATTTTCTCTTTGAAAATAGTCTCTAGCCATGCCGTTTAATATTAGTTTATCTTTTTTTTCTTTACTTGTGTCTCGTTGATTAAGGGTTAAAATGTTTGAAGGAAATTGATCAACAACAATATATTCTATTTTATCTTTGAATTTTTTAAATTTATTAATTTCAAAATTAAGTTTTTTTTTACTCCCATTATGCGAGTAAGTAGCTTCTGTAATAATAAATTTTTTAATATATTTATCTAATATATTTAGCCTAATATCTAATAACAGATCTTCGTCAAAGTACATGAAGCAGTCATATATATTCATCTTAATTGAGTTATAATAAAAAATAATATAAGTAAATATTAATTAAAATATCTATGAAAAAAAAAATCGTTATTACAGGAGGATTGGGTTATATAGGCACGGAACTATGTAAATTATATTCTGGTGTAAGTTGGCATCATAATATTACTGTTATTGATAATAGATTTATATCAGAAAGAGTTAATCAAATTCGTAATTGGAATATGGATTTTGTACAAGGTGATATTTTAGATAAAAATCTAATTGAAACTTATTGTAAAGATGCAGATGTAATTCACCATTTAGCAGGAATAACAGATGTACCACGCACAAAAAGTGAAACTTCGATCACACAAGATTCAAAGATTAGAGAAGTTGGTGAAAAAGGAACTCAAAATATTTTAGATGTTATAAGCAATAAATGTAAAATTATATTTCCTTCTACTCATGTCGTTTATGAAGGTATCGATGAAATAAAAACTGATATAAAAGAGAATGAAATAACAAAACCTGTACTATCTTATTCTT
The DNA here is from genome assembly GCA_014653545.1 of Pelagibacterales bacterium SAG-MED41. Lineage (GTDB taxonomy): Bacteria > Pseudomonadota > Alphaproteobacteria > Pelagibacterales > Pelagibacteraceae > Pelagilacustribacter. Next base: position 19,487 of record JACWEJ010000005.1, on the reverse strand, counting down.
CTTCAAAAGCAATAAATGAAAAACAATTAAAAAATTCTGGTAAAAATTATATTATTTTAAGACTCGGTTCGGTTTATGGATATTCATCGGACTCGATGAGAATTGATATAATGCCCAATTTATTTTCAAAAATTTCTTCTCAAAACGGGACGCTAAAATTATTCGCAGGTGGAAGACAAATTAAAAGCCTTGTTCCTCTAATTGACGTAGCGAGATGCTTTAAATTTATGGAAGAAAAAAATGAAATTAATTCTGAAATGTTTAATTTAACAAAAGAAACTTTAACAGTAAAAGAAGTGGCAGAAATTTGCAAAAAACATAATCCAAAAATTAAATTAAAAGAGACTAACGATGAAGTTCCTAATCTAGGGTTTTCTCTATCAAACAAAAAACTTCTTAATACAGGTTTTGAATTTCTTTATAATCTAAATCAAAATATAAAAGAAATGATCTACAAATGGTCTAAGCAAGACTTAATAAAAGACTTAGAACATGTTAAAGACGGGAAAAATTTATTTGTCGATGAAAGAGGGGCTATTAGCAACCATGAATTAACTGAGCCGATAAATTTAATCGGAATGATCGAGTCAAAAAAAGGCACAATTAGAGCTAATCATTATCATCCTCAACAAGAACAAAAATGTTTATTCACCAAAGGACAAATTATTGAAATTTTTCAGGATATCATTAATCCTAATGCTCCAAAAATTACACAAGTAGTTAATGAGGGTCAATTATCAATTATAAAACCAAATGTAGCTCATACAATGGTTTTTACAAAAGATACAACGTTCTTGAATCTTGTTAGAGGTGAAAGAGATCATGAAAATTATGGCATTACTCACACTATCAGGCATCTTTTTGTAGATGAAAAAGAAAAAAATTTATTATTAGGGTGTTATAAGTTTGATTGTAGATCATGCGGTAATACAAATCTCAAAAGAGTAGTTTCACTAGGTTATCAACCTTTAGCAAATAATTTAGCCAATAAAAAAAATGAAAAATGTGACTTGTATCCCTTAGAAGTAAACTATTGTAATAAATGTCATAATTGCCAACTATCAGTTGCAGTTGATCCCAAAAAAATGTTTTCCAATTATCTTTATACGTCGTCTACCTCTAGAGTTTTTAGAAACCATTTTGTAGATGCAGCAAAAAAATATACTAAAGATTTAAAATTAAATAAAAAAAAATCTTATATAATAGATATTGGCAGCAATGATGGAGTCGCTTTAAAGCCTTTTTTAGATTTAGGATTTAAAAAAATTCTAGGAATTGAACCAGCTAAAAATCTAGCTAAACTTGCAAATAAAAATAAGATAAAAACTTTCAATGGTTTTTTAGAGAAAAATAACATTAAAAAGATCAAAAAAAATGCAGATTTAATCTTAGCCTCTAATGTTTTTGCACACTCGGATAAATTAAAAGAAATGGCAGAGTGTATGTTTAGTCTACTGAGCAAAAAAGGAACCATTATAATAGAGGTCCAGTATTTAATGAACACTTTAAAGGATTTAACTTTTGATAATATATATCATGAGCATTACAATTATTGGTCATTAACCTCCCTAGTTTATTTTTTTAATCAATTTAACGCAAAAATATTTAGATCTGAAACAGTTGATACGCATGGAGGGTCAATAAGAATTTATATTAAAAAAGATAAGAAAATAAAAATAGAAAAAAGTGTAAAAACAATGCTTAAGAATGAGGAAAATTTTGGAATTAAAGACTTTCAAACTTATCAAAAATTTGGTCATAAAGTTTATGAAATTAGAAATAATGTTTTAACTAACATCAAAAAACTTAAAGATCAAAATAAGACTATTATAGGTTATGGCGCACCAGCAAAAGCTACGACTGCATTAAATTTTTTCGGAATTTCAAATGAAATCGATTTTATTGTTGAAGATAACAAATTAAAACATAACAAATTTATACCAGGTGTAAAAATACCGATTAAAGATAAATCTCAAATAAAAAATAAGAAAAATACTCTTTTAGTGCTAGCATGGAATTTTTACAAAGATATTAAAAAGAATAACCTTAGTTTGTCTGATAATTTTATAAATATTAAAGAATTAGAGTCTAGTAATTGGAAATAAGATTTTTAAAGATTTCAAACATATTTCTCATGCTTTCAAAAAAATAATTTAAATAAAATTCAGTGACTGGAAAGGCTTGAATTATAAAATCTTGGAAAAAGTACAAGCCCCTTGAAATACTGATAATTACAATTAAAAAAAGTAATAGTGAGCTATAGAAACCGAAAGAAACCTTTTTAACACCAACTAGTTTTTTATTTGTTTCTACGTTATTTAAGCTGATACCGTGTTTTTTCTGTAAGTATTCTGGCGAATATAAATTTATCTCCCTAGGCTTTTTAACTTTTTTTGTCTTTGGTTTTGATATTTTTGTTACTGGCTTTTTAACCGGAGAGCTAATTTTTTTATCAATTATAGTTTCATTATTTAAATTCTGAGGGGGGAATTGTTTCCATTTTATTCCGCAAAAGCCGCACTGAACCATTCTACCTGCTACTGGTATAGAGTTATCTGGAAGACTAAATTTTTTTTCTCCGCAATTGCAAGTAATTATCATACTTATTAATAATACTGGTATTTATGGAAATTGCATCAGTATTTAAATACTTTTTTACTTTATAAAGTTTTTATTGTATATCTCGATTTTATTTAATAGGGCGGTTAGCTCAGTTGGTAGAGCATCTCGTTTACACCGAGAGGGTCATAGGTTCGAGTCCTTTACCGCCCACCATTAAATTCAATGAATGTGGGGGTGTAGCTCAGTTTGGTTAGAGCGCCTGCCTGTCACGCAGGAGGTCGCCGGTTCGAGCCCGGTCACTCCCGCCACTAATTGATAATCATTTTCATGTAGATTGAAATAAACAAACATTAATTGATCTACAAAAATGCTTCTTTCTGTCCTGTACACTTTAAGGTGAAATGTTATAAGTAGATATAGTTAATATAAGAATCCTTAAGCCATGTGCATTAAGGTAGATATTGATTAAAAAAATGATTTATAACTTTCTATCTGAATATTTATCCATAATAATTTTTTTATTTATTGCTATATTTTTAAGCATAGGTTTTGTAGTAGCTAATTACTTAGCTTCACCTTCAAATCCTGATCCTGAGAAACTGTCCGCTTATGAATGTGGATTTGAGGCTTTTGACGACTCTAGAATGGAATTCGATGTAAGATTTTATTTAGTTGCAATACTCTTCATTATATTCGACCTAGAAATCGCTTTCTTATTTCCTTGGGCTATTTCTTTAGGCGGGATAGGTGCTTTGGGTTTCTGGTCAATGATGATCTTTCTCGGAGTATTAACAATTGGCTTTATTTATGAATGGAAAAAAGGAGCTTTAGAATGGGAATAATAAAAGACGCTTTTGCCAATAAACAAAAAGAAATTCCAGAAGAATTTAAAAACTTGGCAAAAGATTTTGCTGAAAAAGGATTTATAACAACCTCTAGTGATAATTTAATCAACTGGGCAAGGACAGGATCTTTACACTGGATGACCTTTGGCCTTGCATGTTGCGCAGTAGAAATGATGCAAACTTCAATGCCAAGATATGATCTTGAGAGATTTGGTGCAGCACCTAGAGCTTCACCTAGACAATCAGATGTTATGATTGTCGCTGGAACATTAACAAATAAAATGGCACCAGCTCTTAGAAAAGTTTATGATCAGATGCCAGAACCAAGATATGTCGTATCGATGGGAAGCTGTGCTAATGGCGGAGGATATTACCATTACTCTTATTCGGTTGTAAGAGGTTGCGATAAAATTGTTCCTGTTGATATCTACATTCCAGGTTGCCCTCCTTCAGCTGAGGCTTTGTTGTATGGAATTCTACAATTACAAAAAAAAATAAGAAGAGAAGGTTCATTGCAAAGATAATAATGATTTCAAAATTACAAAATCTAGAAAAATTAATTAATTCAGAACTTTCGTCAAAGGTTCAAAGTTCTTCAATAAATAACGAAGAACTTTTAATTGAAATTAATGAAAAAGATTTAATTGATACAGTTCAGTTTTTAAAATTAAATGAAAGTTGTAAATTTAAACAACTTATTGATATTGCAGGAGTTGATTACCCCGAAAACGAAAAAAGATTTGAACTTATTTATCTTTTTTTGTCACACGAAAACAATACAAGAATTAAACTTTTGATTAAATTTGAAATCAATCAAACTATAGATTCTATTACTAAAATTTTCCCTTCAGCAAACTGGATGGAAAGAGAGGTTTTTGATATGTACGGTATAAAATTTAAAAATCATCCTGACCTCAGAAGAATTTTAACTGATTATGGTTTTAAAGGTCATCCCTTAAGAAAAGATTTTCCATTAACAGGATTTAATGAAGTTAGATATAGTGAAAAAGATAAGAAAGTTATTTATGAGCCGGTAAAACTTGAACAAAATTACAGAAACTTTGATTTCGAAAGTCCTTGGGAAGGTACAAATTATATAAAAGAAGTAAAAGATATAAATAAAGATGGTAAAAAAAACTAAATCATTAAGCCTTAACTTTGGACCTCAACACCCAGCGGCTCATGGTGTTTTAAGACTAATACTCCAATTAGATGGAGAGGTAGTGGAAAAAGCAGATCCGCACATTGGGTTACTGCATAGAGGAACAGAAAAATTAATTGAGCAAAAAACTTACACTCAAGCTTTACCTTATTTTGATAGACTGGATTATGTTGCTCCTATGAACCAAGAACATGCTTTTGCTTTAGCTGCAGAAAAATTACTCAATGTTGAAGTACCTATTAGAGCTAAATACATCAGAGTTATTTTTTGCGAAATTGGAAGAATTTTAAGTCATATTTTAAATGTTACGACTCAAGCCTTAGATGTTGGAGCTTTAACTCCCTCACTGTGGGGTTTCGAAGAAAGAGAAACTTTAATGACATTTTATGAAAGAGCATCTGGATCTAGATTACACGCTAATTATTTTAGAACTGGTGGTGTTCACAAAGATATTCCTTTAAAACTTGTAGAAGACATTGAAAAATTCTGTCAATCTTTTCCAAAAATAATTGATGATCTAGAGGGATTGCTTACAGATAATCGAATTTTTAAACAGCGAAATGTTGAAATAGGAATCGTTTCTAAACAAGAAGCATTAGATCATAGTTTCTCTGGAGTTATGTTAAGGGGCTCTGGAGTGCCCTGGGACTTAAGAAGATCGCAACCTTATGAAATTTACAAAGATTTAGATTTTAAAATTCCAATTGGAAAAAATGGAGATTGTTACGATAGATATCTTTGTAGAATAGAAGAGATGAGAGAAAGTGTTAAGATAATTTTACAATGTATTAATAAATTACCCAAAGGCCCTGTTAAATCTATTGATAATAAAATTTCTCCACCTAACAGAGATGAAATTAAAGAGTCAATGGAAGCTTTAATTCATCATTTTAAATTATTTACAGAGGGATATAGAGTTCCAAAAGGGAATGTTTATACAGCTGTAGAAGCTCCAAAAGGTGAATTTGGAGTTTACTTGATATCAGATGGCAGCAGTAAGCCTTACAGATGTAAGATAAGAGCTCCTGGATTTTCACATCTTCAAGCTATGGATTATTTAATTCGAGGCCACATGTTAGCAGATGTTCCTGCTGTTCTTGGTTCTTTAGACATAGTTTTTGGCGAGGTAGATCGATGAGTATAAAAAAAGTACATGGTGAACAACCAAAAGAATTTAAATTTTCAAATGAAAATTTAAAAAAGGTAGAGGAAATATTAAAAAGATATCCCGATAAAAATAAAAAAAGCGCAGTCATGCCCTTACTATATTTAGCTCAAAGGCAGAATGAAAATTGGATACCTTTAGCTGCAATGAAATATATAGCCAATTATTTAACTATGCCATACATTTCTGTATATGAAGTAGCGACTTTTTACAGTATGTATAATCTTGCTCCTGTTGGAAAAAATTTCATTCAAGTATGTACTACAACACCATGTTTAATAAGAGGAGCCGACAAAATAATAAAACTTTGTAAAGAAAAAATTTCTCCGAATGAAAATGAAGTTTCTGAAAAATGTAACTCTTCTTGGATTGAAGTTGAGTGTCTTGGCGCATGTGTGAGTGCTCCAATGATACAAATTAATGATGATTACTTTGAGGATTTAGACGAGAAAAGTACGACTGAAATATTGGATTCTTTAATTAACGATAAACCTATAAAACCAGGTTCATATAGAGGTAGAAAAAATACAGCCCCTGAAAAGTTAGTAAGTATTAATGGAGGTAAACATGCTTAAGAAAGAAGACAAAATTTTTAAGAACCTTTACAATGAATTGGGTTGGGAGATAGAAAGTTCATTAAAAAGAGATGATTGGAAAAATACAAAAGATTTAATTTCAAAAGGTCGAGAATGGATTATTAATGAAATTAAAACTTCTGAGTTAAGAGGTAGAGGTGGAGCAGGTTTTTCAACAGGACTTAAATGGTCCTTTGCACCTAAAGAAGTTGGTTCACGTCCTCACTACTTAGTAATTAACGCCGACGAGTCTGAACCTGGAACTTGTAAGGATAGAGATATTTTACGATTTGAGCCTCAAAAATTAATAGAGGGATGTTTAATAGCTGGCTACGCAGTAAACGCCCATACATGCTACATTTATATTAGAGGTGAATATTTTAACGAGGGTAAAAGACTTCAAGAGGCTATTAATCAAGCCTATGAAAAAAAATATTTAGGAAAAAACGCATGTGGTTCTGGATGGGATTTTGATATTCATATTCATTATGGAGCTGGTGCTTACATTTGCGGTGAAGAAACCGCTCTCTTAGAAAGCATTGAAGGCAATAAAGGACAACCAAGACTAAAACCTCCTTTTCCTGCTTTAGTAGGTTTATATGGGTGTCCAACTATAGTGAATAATGTAGAAACAATAGCAGTAGTTCCAACAATTTTAAGAAGAGGTAGTAAATGGTTTTCTTCAATAGGGAAACCAAAGAACACTGGAACAAAAATATTTTGTATTTCAGGAAATGTAAACTCTCCTTGTAATGTTGAAGAAGAAATGGGCATTCCTTTAAAAGACTTAATCGAAAAACATGCTGGAGGTGTAATTGGCGGTTGGGATAATCTTCAAGCAGTTATACCCGGTGGATCCTCAATGCCTTTATTACCTAAAAAAATTTGCGACTCGATCACAATGGATTTTGACTCGTTAATAGAAAATAAAAGTGGTTTAGGTACTGCAGGAATTGTAATTATTAATAAAGATCAGGATATTGTAGAGTGTATGGCTAGAATAGCTAGGTTTTATAAACATGAAAGTTGTGGTCAGTGTACTCCGTGTCGAGAAGGATCAGGATGGATGTGGAGAATTCTTGACAGAGTAGTTAAAAGAAAAGCAACTTATAATGATGTAGAATTACTAGCAGATGTTACTAAACAAATTGAAGGACATACTATTTGTGCTTTCGGCGAAGGGTCAGCTTGGCCAGTTCAAGGTTTATTAAGACATTTCAGAAAAGAAGTAGAAAGTCGATGCAGAGACAAGCCTTTAGTTAAGAAAAAATTAAACAACCCTTATTTAGTGGACCAGCATTTACTGGAGAATAAAAATGCCTAAAATTTTAATAAATGGCAAAGAAATAGAATTTGAAAAAGGTATGACAGTTCTTCAAGCTTGCGAGCTTGCAGATGTAGAAATACCAAGATTTTGTTACCACGAAAAACTTTCTATAGCTGGAAACTGCAGAATGTGTTTAGTTGAAATGGAAAAATCTCCAAAACCTATAGCCTCTTGTGCAATGCCAGCAGCTGAAGGAATGAACATTAAAACTAATACCGCTTTTGTTGAAAAAGCTAGAAAAGGGGTGATGGAATTCTTGCTTGCTAATCATCCATTAGATTGCCCTGTATGCGATCAAGGTGGAGAATGTGATTTACAAGATCAGTCACTTTATTATGGAGTAGACAAATCTAGATTTGTTGAAAATAAAAGAGATGTAAAAGAAAAGTACATGGGTCCTTTGATAAAAACTCAAATGACAAGATGTATTCATTGTACGAGATGTGTAAGATTTGCAACTGAGGTAGCGGGAGTCCCAGAAATTGGAGCTATCGGTAGAGGTGAAAATATGGAAATAACAACTTATTTAGAAAAATCTATGGAGTCCGAGTTATCAGCAAACGTAATTGATTTATGTCCTGTTGGAGCATTAACATCTAAACCTTATGCATTTGAAGCCAGACCATGGGAATTAAAAAAGACCGAAAGTATTGATGTAATGGATGCTGTGGGATCAAATATAAGAGTAGACACCTATAACTGGGAAGTGAAAAGGATTTTACCAAGATTAAATAATGAAATTAATGAAGAGTGGATTTCTGATAAAACCAGATATTCTTGTGATGGGCTTTTAAAACAAAGGTTAGATGTTCCATATGTAAAGAAGGAAAATAAATTACAAAAATCTAGCTGGGATGAGGCCATTGCTATATTGGTTGAAAAAATACAATCTATTCAGCCTGATGAGATAGCAGGTCATATTGGTGATATGATTAATATGGAAAACGCTTTGGGTTTTAAAAAGTTATTTAATATATTTAAAAGTAAGAATTTAGAATTTCGAGAAAAGAATTATTATATTAATTCCGAACAAAAAATAAATTATATTTTTAACTCCACAATATCTGGAATAGAGGACTCAGATTTAATATTACTAATTGGGTCAAATCCTAGACATGAGGCGACAATTTTAAATGCGAGAATAAGAAAAACATTTGTACAGAAAAAAGTTCCAATCTTCTCAATAGGCGATCCTGGCGATTTAACTTATGACTATGAAATAATCGGCAATAAGACAGACGATATTAAAAAAATTGTAAACAATGAACACGAATTTTCTAAAAAACTTTTAGCAGCAAAAAAACCAATAATTATTATCGGGGAGTCTGCGTTAGAGCTTAAAAGCGGAAAGTACATTTTTGAAACACTTAAAAATTTCTTATTAAATAATAATTTAATCAATGAGAATTGGAACTCATTAAATATATTAATGCAAAATGCTTCCACAGTAGGCCTATTGGATTTAAAAATATTAAAAGCTGAAACACATAATCAATTTTTTAGTAATTTAAAGAACAATAAATTTAAATTTTTATATTTATTAGGCTCAGATAATCTTGATTTTAAAAAAGAAAATGAGTTTGTAGTTTATCAAGGTAGTCACGGAGACAGAGGGGCAGAAATAGCAGATATAATTTTACCTAGTGCGACGTACACAGAGCAAAATGGTTTATATGAAAATTTAGAGGGTAGACTTCAAGAGTGTAAAAAAGCTTCATATCCAATTGGAGAGTCTTTAGAAGATTGGAAAATATTCAACAAAATTATTAAAAAATTAAGTGTTCAAGAAAAAACATCTAATTTCGATCAATTGAGACAAGAAGTTCTAAATATTATTCCAAACTTCTCTAATTTAAATGATTTACCTAAAAAAGAGGTAATAAAAAAGAATGAAATAAAAGCTGATTTTATCAGTGAAGAAATTTTAGTCAGAGAACTTGATTATTATTACACAAATTCAATTTCCCGTTCTTCAAAAACAATGAGTGAGTGCAGGCAAATCCGACAAAAAACTATAAAAGATGGAACTAATAATTAATGTTTGAATATTTACTGGTCTTAGGACAGGAAGTTTACAAAATTCTATTTATGCTAGTGCCAATATTAGTATCTGTAGCTATGGTTGTATGGTTAGATAGAAGAGTTTGGGGTTTGGTTCAAAAAAGAAAAGGTCCAAATGTTGTTGGTCCATTTGGTTTACTCCAAACATTAGCAGATGCTTTAAAATATATTTTTAAGGAAATAATCATCCCAGCAAGTGCCAACAAAGCTGTTTTTATTTTAGCTCCAATTGTAACAATGACTCTTGCTTTAGTTGCCTGGGCGGTGATCCCAATGAGTGAAGACTTTGTTTTATCTGATATCAATGTTGGTGTATTATATTTATTTGCCGTTTCTTCTCTTGGGGTTTACGGAATAATTATGGGAGGATGGGCTTCTAATTCAAAATATCCATTCTTAGGAGCTATAAGATCTGCAGCTCAGATGGTTTCATACGAGGTATCAATTGGAATTATTATTATTAATGTGCTTTTGTGCGTTGGTTCTCTAAATCTTAAAGATATTGTCTTAGCTCAAAAAGAGTTGTGGTATGTGATTCCTTTATTTCCAATGTTTGTAATTTTTTTTATTTCCGCTTTAGCAGAAACAAATAGACCTCCTTTTGATTTACCTGAAGCAGAAGCAGAATTGGTTGCAGGTTATCAAACTGAATATTCTGGAATGATGTATGCAATGTTTTGGCTTGGAGAATATGCAAATATACTTTTAATGTGTGCTATAGGAGCTATATTATTTTTAGGCGGTTGGTTACCAATTATTGACATCTTCCCATTTAATTTAGTTCCAGCGCCAATTTGGATGATATTGAAAATTATATTTTTATTTTTTTTATTTGCACTAGTTAAAGCAATTGTACCTAGATATAGATACGATCAATTAATGAGACTTGGTTGGAAAATTTTATTGCCTTTTTCTTTGATATATCTGGTCTTAACTGCAAGTTTTTTATTTTATTTTGATAAACTTCCGAAAGGAAATTTTTAATGACTTTGATTAGAATTTTAAAAACTATTTTATTAGTAGATTTTGTAAAAGGTTTAATAATGGCTATTAAAGAGATGTTTAAAAAATCAAAAACTATAAATTATCCTTTTGAAAAAGGACCTATCAGCCCACGTATGAGAGGAGAGCACGCTTTAAGGAGGTACCCTAATGGAGAAGAAAGATGCATTGCGTGTAAACTTTGCGAAGCAGTTTGTCCAGCTCAAGCAATTACTATTGAGTCAGCTGAAAGAAGTGATGGAAGCAGAAAGACTACTAGATATGATATCGACATGTTAAAATGTATTTACTGTGGTTTGTGTCAAGAGTCTTGTCCCGTAGATGCAATAGTTCAAGGTCCTAATTTTGAATTTGCAACAGAAACGAGAGAAGAACTTTATTACAATAAACAAAAACTGTTAGACAACGGAGATAGATGGGAGTCAGTTTTAGCTAAGAATATTAAGTTAGATAAACCGTACAGATAAATGTTAACACACTCTATCTTTTTTTATTTTTTTTCAGTAATAGCTATTTTTTCTTCCTTAATGGTTATTACTTCAAGAAATACCGTTAACTCGGTTTTCTTTTTAATCTTAGATTTTATTTCAGTAGGATGTCTTTTTATCATGGTCGGAGCTGAATTTTTAGGCATGATAATATTAATCGTCTATGTTGGAGCGGTAGCAGTACTATTTTTATTTGTAGTAATGATGCTTAATGTAGCTGAACAAAAACAGTCTTGGTTTATCGGGAAAAAATCAACTCATATTCCTATAGGATTGATTGTAAGTGTACTAATTCTTTTAGAATTATTAGTGGTTGTTGGTGGTTGGAAATATAAAGACGATCTTATGTCCAGCAACACATTATATATATCTGATGTCTCTAACACCCATCAATTAGGTCTAGTCATGTACACTGACTACATTTTATACTTTCAATTGTCTGGGGTAATACTTTTACTTTCCATGATTGGAGCTATTCTATTAACCTTTAGGCAAAGAAAAGGATTAAAAAAACAGAGTTATTTTAATCAAATTTCTAGAAATCCTTCGTCATCAATTGAACTCATAGAAGTTAAATCGAACCAGGGAGTTAAAATTGATGATTGAAATTGGACTTGGCCATTATTTATCCTTAGGAGCTATTGTATTTTTTTTAGGAGTAATAGGTATTTTTTTAAATAGAAAAAATGTAATTGTCATTTTAATGTCAATTGAGCTGATTTTGCTTGCTGTAAATATAAATCTTATATCTTTTTCAATTTTTTCAGGTGACATAGTTGGGCAAATTTTTACAATGTTAATTTTAACTGTTGCAGCAGCTGAAGCAGCCATTGGTTTAGCAATAATTGTAATTTATTATAGAAACAAAGGGTCAATTCGAGTTGAAGATATTCACGGCATGAAAGGATAGATGGAATACGCTATCATTTTTCTTCCGTTGTTAGGTTCAATTTTAGGCTACCTAGGTAGAAAACTAGTAAAATACTTTGCAGAGATAACTACTAGTTTATTTGTAAGCTTGTCTGCTATTTTTTCAATAATACTATTTTGGAAAGGGTTGCAAACTGGAGAGTACGGTAATTACAAAGTACTTGAATGGATTAGTTCTGGAAATTTTGTAGCTAACTGGTCAATTAATATTGATCCATTGAGTTCAGTGATGCTTTTGGTAGTAACTTTTGTTTCAGCATTAGTTCATATTTATTCAATTGGTTATATGAGCCATGATCCTCACAAACCAAGATTTATGTCTTACTTGTCTCTTTTCACGTTTTCAATGCTTGTACTCGTTGTCTCAGATAACTTTTTACAATTATTTTTTGGCTGGGAGGGAGTTGGTTTATGTTCTTATTTATTAATTGGATTTTGGTATAAAAAAGAAAGTGCAAATAATGCTGCAATTAAAGCTTTTATAGTCAATAGGATAGGTGATTTTGGTTTAGCAATAGGAATTTTTCTTATTTTTTTTTATTTTGGAACTATAAATTTTAAGGAAGTTTTTGATATAGCTCCAAAATTCATAGAAAATAAATTAGTATTTTTTGGCTTCGAGTCATCTTTGATTACCTTAATTTGTATATTTTTATTTATTGGGGCTATGGGTAAATCTGCTCAATTTCTCTTACATACATGGTTACCAGACGCAATGGAGGGTCCGACACCTGTTTCAGCACTAATTCATGCCGCTACAATGGTAACTGCAGGAGTATTCTTAGTGGTAAAATGTTCACCGCTTTTTGAATACTCCGAAACTGCTTTAAATTTAGTGACCATTGTTGGAATGATAACAGCGATTTTTGCAGCTTCCGTCGCCTTAGTTCAAAATGATATTAAAAAGATAGTAGCATATTCTACCTGTAGTCAATTAGGATACATGTTTTTTGCTGCTGGCGTTGGAGCTTATCATGTAGCTATGTTTCATCTTTTCACTCATGCTTTTTTTAAAGCATTGTTATTTTTAGGATCTGGTTCAGTAATACATGCTTTTAAAGATGAGCAAGATATTAGAAATATGGGCGGGATTAGAAAAAAACTTCCATTTACTTACGCTTTAATGTTAATAGGAACTCTAGCATTAACTGGCTTTCCCTTTTTATCAGGATTTTACTCAAAAGATGCAATAATTGAATTTGCTTATTTAAGAGGCTCATCATTAGGAAATTATGCTGCTTCAATCGGAATATTTACCGCGTTTTTGACCTCAATATACTCTTGGAGACTATTTTTTAAAACTTTTCATGGCTCCTACAATAATAAGAACATACCAATTAATGAAACTCACGAATCTCCTTTTGTAATGTTAGCTCCATTACTGCTTTTAGCAATAGGAGCAGTTTTTTCTGGATTTTTATTTAAAGAAATATTTATAGGGCATCATAGTACTGATTTTTGGCAAGCATCAGTATTTTTTTTGGATGAGATTAAACATGATCCTATTCCTATTTGGTTTTTATTTTTAACACCAACTTTGGTAATTATATCTATTCCAATTGCCTATTATTATTTTATTTATAATACTAAAATTTTAGATGACTTCAAAAAAACAAACCTACCACTTTATTATTTTTTACTTAACAAATGGTATATAGATGAATTATATGAAAAGCTTTTTGTATATCCTGCAAAAAAAATTGGATCTTTTTTCTGGAAACAAGGGGACCTAGGCTTCATAGATAGATTTGGACCTGATGGCATCTCAAAACTGATTAAGAAACTTTCTAACAAAGCAGGTCTTTTTCAAACAGGTTTTATTTATGATTATGCTTTTGCAATGCTTATAGGTTTATCAGTTTTATTAACTTATTTAATTTTAAATTAAAATGAATTTCCCAATTTTATCAACTCTAATATTTTTACCATTAGTTAGTTCTATTTTTATTTTTTTATCAAAAGCACAAAAAAATGATAATAGTGCAATTTATATTTCTCTTTTTAGTAGTTTAGCTACGTTTATACTGTCCTTATTTGTTTGGTTTTCATTAGATTTATCATCATCGGATTTTCAATTTTTAGAGGAAAAATCTTGGATAAATAATTTTATAAAATTTAAATTAGGTGTTGATGGTATCTCGATTCTTTTTATAGTTCTTACAACATTCATAACTCCAATTTGCATTATATCTTGTGTAAATAGCGTAAAAACAAGAGTTAAAGAGTTTCTGATTGCAATTTTAATACTTGAAACATTTATGTTAGGGGTTTTCTGCTCTTTAGATTTAGTAGTATTCTATCTTTTTTTTGAGGCAGGATTAATTCCAATGTTTTTAATTATAGGAGTTTGGGGTGGACCTAAAAGAGTTTATTCGGCTTTTAAATTCTTTCTTTTTACCCTTTTAGGTTCCGTTTTAATGTTAGCAGCTATAATATTTATTTATTGGTTAACGGGCACAACAGACATCACACAAATATACGAGATAAAAATACCTGAAGAATATCAAAACATATTATGGCTAGCTTTTTTTAGTTCTTTTGCAGTTAAGATGCCAATGTGGCCTGTTCATACTTGGTTACCAGATGCCCATGTTGAAGCACCGACTGCGGGTTCAGTGATATTAGCTGCAATACTTCTTAAAATGGCGGGTTATGGTTTTTTAAGATTTTCTTTACCTATGTTTCCTTTAGCATCTGAATACTTTACACCATTAATTTTTATCCTAAGTATAATTGCAATTATTTATACATCATTAGTAGCTTTAATGCAGGAGGACATGAAAAAACTAATCGCCTACTCCTCTGTTGCTCACATGGGATACGTTACTTTAGGTATTTTCACTTTTACAAAACAAGGTATTGAGGGAAGTATTTTTCAAATGATAAGTCACGGATTAATTTCTGCAGCGCTTTTTTTATGTGTGGGAGTTGTATATGACAGACTGCACTCGAGAATGATAAGTACATACGGAGGATTGGTAAATCATCTACCAAGATATTCTTTTTTATTCATACTCTTTGCTTTAGCAGGTTTAGGTCTTCCAGGAACTTCAGGATTTTTAGGTGAGTTTTTGGTTTTGACTGGAGCTTTTCAAAAAAATTATTTAATTGCAATGATTGCTACTTTTGGTGTTGTTCTGGGAGCAGCCTATATGCTCTGGCTTAGCAAAAGAGTTATTTTTGGAATTACAAATAATAGTGAAATTAAAACTCTGAAAGATGTTAATAAATTAGAGACATTGATGTTAGTTTCTTTAGGTCTACTAGTAATTTATTTTGGTTTTTATCCTGCACCATTAATGGATACTATAAACTTTTCTGTAGATAATTTGATAAATAATTATGAGTTAGCAATCAAATCAAAAGGGTTTAATTAATGATAAACAATTTAAGTATATTACTCCCAGAAATATTTTTAACTATATCAATTTTTTCTGCTTTAATGATTGGAGTTTTTATTAAGAATAGTTTTAATAAAATCTTTAATTTAAGTTCAATAATAATTCTAATGACTATTGCTATTATATTAAATAATTCTAATAGTTCTGAAAAAATATTCTTAGATAGCTTTTCAAGAGATACTTACTCAAATTTTTTCAAAATTTTAATACTGATCTCAAGTTTATTCGTCCTTAATTCATCAAAAGCTTTTATAATTGACAGTAAATTAGGAAAATTTGAGTACCCAATTATTATTTTACTTTCAATTTTAGGAATGTTTTTCATGGTAAGTTCTAATGACATTATATTATTTTATCTTGGCTTAGAGCTTCAATCTTTATCGCTTTATATACTCGCATCAATTGACAGAGACAATTTAAGGTCATCAGAGTCAGGCATTAAATATTTTGTGCTAAGTGCTTTATCCTCAGGCTTACTTCTTTATGGATGTTCGTTATTATATGGTTTTACTGGCTCAACGAATTTTGATTTAATAGCAAACGAATTAAATAAAGAAAATATTGGAGCAGTTTTCGCTATGGTATTTATTTTAGTTGGCTTAGCTTTCAAAGTTTCTGCAGTTCCATTTCACATGTGGACACCAGATGTATATGAAGGTGCCCCCACATCAATTACAAGTTATTTCGCTGTAGTTCCAAAAGTTGCAGGTCTAGCAGTTCTGATTAAGTTTATGCATATTCCTTTTTCAAATATATTATTGGAATGGCAAACAATTATTATTTTTATATCTTTGGCATCTATGATTTTAGGAGCAGTAGCTGCAATTGGTCAAACAAATATAAAAAGACTTTTAGCTTACAGTTCTATTGGTCACATAGGATACGCTTTAGCGGGTTTGGCTACTGGTGTAATTTCAGGATATGAAAGCGCAATAGTTTATATAACTATTTACGTAATAATGAATATAGGAGCTTTTTCATGTCTATATCTATTGAAAAAAGATGGTGAATATAAAGAAAAAATTTCAGATCTTTCTGGAATTTCAAAAAAACATCCCATTTTAGCTATTTCATTTTTAGTAATATTATTTTCTTTGGCTGGTATACCGCCACTTGGAGGTTTTTTTGCAAAATTCTATGTATTTACGGCAGTACTTGAACAAAAGATGTATGCACTAGCAATAATTGGTTTACTTACCACAGTAATATCAGCATTTTATTATCTTAAAATAATCAAAACGATATATTTTGATGATAGCGTTATAACATTTGATGCCCCCAAAAATAAATTTGCACAATTATCAATTTTAGTAAGTTGTATCATTTTATTAACCTTCTTTTTATATCCTTCAGTATTAAACAATGTAGCAGAGACGTTATTTATTTATTAATGAAAATAAAATTATTGAAATTTAAAAGTGTAAAAAGTACGAATGATACAGCTTTAAGACTTATTAAGATTAAATATTCTAAACCAACTATAGTTACTTCTTTGAAGCAAACAAGAAGCAGAGGAACAATGGGAAAGAAATGGATTTCAAAAAAAGGCAACCTTTTTTTTACTATTTTTTTTGAGTTAAATCAAAAAAAAATTAATTTTAAACATTTTGCTATTTTAAATGCTTATTTGATAAAACGCATAATTTCAAAAGAATTTAAAAGCGAAATTAAGATCAAGTGGCCAAATGACTTATTGTTTAGTAAAAAAAAAATTTGTGGAATTTTACAAGAAACAATTACTTACGGAAAAAAGAAATTCTTAATAGTTGGAATGGGAATAAATACGAATTTCGACCCAAATATTAAAAGTTTTTCATCAACTTGTTTAAAATATATAATTAATAGAAATATTAACAATAATAAGCTGCTTTACATAATAAAAAAAAAATATGAAAAATTTCTTACAAAAACACAGAAATATTCTTATTTAGAATTAATTAAATATACTAATAAAGTATGAAATATTTAATTGGTGATATAGGAAATACTTCAACAAAATTATGTATTCTTAACAAAGAATTTAAAATTTTTAGATCCTATGAATTTCAAACAGAAAAAATTTATAAAGGTAGTTTTTTAAAAAAATTTCTTTCTAGTAAATTAACAAAAGATCTAAATAAAGTTTTTTTGTTTTCAAGTGTGGTCCCAAAAGCATTTAAAGAAATAAAAAAAAAATTTAAAAAATCTCAATATAAATTTTTAGAAATAAAAGATTTTGATTTAAAAAAAATTATAAGAATAAACGTTAAGAATAAACATCGATTAGGCTCAGATAGAATTGCAAATGCAATAGGTGTACAAAAGTATAAAAATTGCTTAGTTTTAGATTTTGGTACAGCTACTACATTTGATGTGATTAAAAATGGCAAATACGAGGGAGGTGTAATCGCTCCAGGAATAAAGCTCTCTATGAAAAATTTAATTAAATCAACCGCCTTACTTCCAAAAATAAATTTAAAAAATCATCAAAGAACTTATGGAAAAAATACAAAAGAAGCACTTAACGCTGGTTTTGTATGGGGTTACGAGGGTTTAATAAACAATATTATCAACAAAATTATCTCTAAGGAAAAACTTAAGTATAAAATCATACTTACAGGAGGTTATGCAAATTTTTTCAAAAAAGTGGTAAAAAGAAAAATATTTGTTGATCAAAATATTACTGTTAAAGGCATCTCAAAAGTTTATAAAGAATTTATATGAGTAAAGAAGAACTACTTTTTTGTCCTTTAGGTGGCTCTGGTGAAATAGGAGCAAATATGAACCTTTATGCTTATGGTAAAGAAAATGATCATAAATGGATTATTGTAGATATGGGTGTTTCTTTTGCTGATGACTCTATTCCAGGAATAGATTTAATTATGCCTGACCCAGGTTTCATAATTGACAAAAAAGATGACTTACTTGGCATAGTTTTAACGCATGCTCATGAAGATCATATAGGAGCTGTAGCTCATATTTGGCCAAAACTAAAATGTAAAATTTATGCAACTCCTTTTACAGCGACATTACTAATAGAGAAATTTAAAGAAAAGAAAATAGACATAACTTCACATTTAAAAATTGTAGCACTAAATAGTAAAATTAAACTTGGTCTCTTTGAAATTGACTTTGTAACTTTAACACATTCTATTCTTGAACCTAATGGTCTTTGCATTAAAACTCCACTAGGGACCATATTGCATACAGGAGATTGGAAAATTGATCCTAATCCATTAATAGGTGGCACAATTGATGAAGCAAAACTAAAAAAAATTGGTGATAATGGAGTTTCTGCTATGATTTGTGACTCAACAAATATATTTAGCCCAGGAAGAGCAGGTTCTGAGTCAGAAGTAAGAGATAGTCTTTTAAGAATCATGGAATTAAAAACCAAAAGATTACTAATAACATCTTTTGCCTCTAACGTCGCAAGAATGGAGTCTATTTTTTATTGCGCGAAAAAAACTGGAAGAAACATTTGTTTAGTCGGAAGGTCTATGCAAAGAATTTACAAAGCTGCAAAAAAATGCGGTTACCTTAAAGGACTGATTAATCCTGTTGAGCCAAGAGAAGCCAAAAAAATTGAAAAAAATAAAATTTTATATTTAGCAACTGGAAGCCAAGGAGAACCAATGGGAGCAATGACTAGAATAGTTAACGGAGTGCATCCAGAAGTTTTTTTAGAATCTGGGGATTGTGTTATTTTCTCATCAAAAATTATTCCTGGAAATGAAAAAAAATTATACCAGCTCCAGAATTTGATAGTAAAAAATAAAATAGAAATTATTACTGAGGAGAACGCATTTGTTCATGTGTCAGGTCATCCTAATCGAGATGATTTAAAAGATATGTACAAATGGGTGAAACCAAAATGTGTTATACCCGTACATGGAGAGCATAGACATATGGTAGAACATGTATCTTTCGCAAAGGAGATGCAAGTTCCAAAAGCCTTGTTAATAGAAAATGGAGATATCATTAAAATTC
>JACWEJ010000004.1 GCA_014653545.1 Pelagibacterales bacterium SAG-MED41 | reverse complement strand
GCAGTACCGTGGTAGATACAAGGAGTTAAAAGATTTAAAACCAATTAACAATGAAGATAGTAATTTAAAAATAGCCATGAAAATGATTGGCCAAACGCAAAAAGGCCCTGATGAGCAAATTCCAAGTATGGGCTGTAACATAAAGTGGTTTAATTAATGTTTTTAGTTGCAACAAGAAATTTTCCACCAGAATTAGGTGGAATGCAAAATCTCATGGAAGGTTTATCAAATGCTTTGCTAAATCATGGACCTGTAAAAGTTTTTGCTGATAACTCAGAAAACGCTAATACATATGATGAAAATTCTAATTTATCTATCCAAAGGGTCTCGGGTTTAAAAATATTTAGAAAATACAGAAAGGCCAATTTAATAAAAGAATATCTTGAAACAAATGATCTTAGAGCTTCTTTTTTTGATCATTGGAAAAGTATTGAAAATATCGACGATAGAGTGTTAAAACAAACAAAATCATTTTGTTTAATACATTCAAAAGAAATTAATCACCCTGTTAGTTCCTCTTTAAATAAAAGAGTAATTAAGGCTTTAGCCAAAGCAGATCATGTTATAGCTAATTCAAGATTTACTAAAGAACTTGCAATAAAATTAGGTGTGCCAGTTCAAGATATTAAAGTTATTAATCCTGGATGTAATTACCCTATCCCATTAGAAGAGGAGGCGAAAAAATTTGCAGAAAAAAAGTTCAATGGAGCATTCCCTAAATTAATTACTATTTCAAGACTAGACGGAAGAAAAAGTCATCAAAATATTTTAATGACTGTAAAAAACCTGTTACCAAAGTTTCCGAATTTAAAATACATTTCTATTGGGGACGGTGATGAAAGAAAGAATTTAGAAAAACTAAGAGCAGAGCTTAGGTTAAATAAAGAAGTTGAATTAATTTTTAAATCTACAGAGCAAGAAAAGTTAGCACTTTTAGAACATTCGGATGTTTTTGTTATGCCGTCTGTAGTTTATAAAAAATCAGTTGAAGGATTTGGAATTACTTTTATTGAGGCCGCTTCCTACGGAACTCCATCTATTGGAGGTATTTATGGAGGAGAAGGTGATGCTATTAAAACCGGCCAAACAGGTTATTTGTGTAATGGAAATGATTTAAATGCATTATATGAAACATTATCAAAAATTCTAGAGAATAGTCATTACAAAGAACTTGGTTCTAATGCTTTAGAATTTTCAAAAAATTTTAGTTGGAATAAAATAATAAAAAAATATATAGAATTAATTTAGTCTAGATTTAACTTCATTTATAACTGTCTCCAAATTTAAATCTTTCAGATTTTGAACTGTTATTGATTTAAAATTAAAATTTTCAATACTAACTTTTTTTGCAGTTGTATGACTCCCAAATAAAACTAAGCCCTTTTTATCTAGG
This sequence comes from Pelagibacterales bacterium SAG-MED41, assembly GCA_014653545.1. GTDB lineage: Bacteria > Pseudomonadota > Alphaproteobacteria > Pelagibacterales > Pelagibacteraceae > Pelagilacustribacter. Next base: position 66,186 of record JACWEJ010000004.1, on the reverse strand, counting down.
TGAGATGCTATATGTGCTGGCCCTGTGTCATTGGCTATTACAAATTTAGCTTTGTTTATTAAGGAAACTAAAGTTTTAATTTTTACTGGCTCGTTATTATCCAAAACAACTTTACCATTAAGCTTATTAGCTTCCTCAATTTCTTTAGGGCCCGGTGCCAAAAGTATCGGATATTTATTTTTATAATCCTTTTTTAATTGCGATATTAATTCTCTAAAGTAAGGCCATTTCTTGTTTTGATGCTTGGCTGAACAAAATGGAAATAATAAAATATATTCATTGTTTGTATACTGTTTTAATAACCTTGAAATATCTGATGTAGCCCAATCTAAATCTATATTTTTAGTAAATTCAGTATCAATACCACTTTTTTTTAATTGTATTTCTAACCTGTCTAAAACAGGATCTTGATCAAAATCACTTTTTTTTTGACCTGGTTCTAAACTTGTCTCTGTAGAAGACCACTCAATATTTTTTAATATAAATCTTCTATAAAATTTTGTTCGACTTGAATTTTGTAAATCAAACACTTTAGAAAAATCATACCTAAGTAATTTCTTTTTTAGTTTGTTTAAATAAAATAAATTCCACCTAGGTAGTCTTTTATCAATAATTACTCCATCTAAATAGGGGCACTCAGACATAAATATCGAGTAAGCTTCTACTGTAAGCAAAAAGACTTTTCTATTTTTATAAAAATTTTTAATATCTTTTATAGCTCCATTTGCTTGAATTAAATCTCCTAAAGAACCATGTTTGATTATCAATATATTTGACATTATTAATTCTGAGTATAATTAAAGAGTGATATAGTAAATATTAAAAATGAGCAATAAATTAGGCAAAATATTAGCAGAGATTTCAGCTGGTGAACTTATTGATAAAATTACAATTTTAGAAATTAAAAAATCAAAAATATCAAATAAAGAAAAGCTTTCCGAAATAGAAAAAGAATTATCATCCTTAAATAGTACAATGAAAAAATTTATACCTGATGAAATTTCAATTACTGAATATAAAAATAATTTGAAAAAAATTAATTTAATACTTTGGGATATTGAAGATGGAAAAAGATCTGCAGAAAAAAATGACAATTTTGGAGAAAAATTTATTGAACTTGCTAGAAATGTTTACAAATTTAATGATGAAAGAGCTAAAATAAAATTAGCTATAAACGAGACATTAGGATCAAATATAAAAGAAGTAAAATCTTACGAATAATTAATCTGAGTTTAAACTAGGGATAATGGATCTCAGTCTTTTTGATATTTTTGGATAAATAAGTGCGGTTATCACGCCTTCAGATTTGTTTAATTCTCTCAAAATTTGTCCATCAGGTGAAATAATCATCGAGTGACCAAAAGTTTTTCTTCCATTATAATGAGTTCCTCCTTGAGCGGGAGCAAAAATATAGCAAAAATTTTCTATTGCTCTTGCTTTTAGTAAAGAATGCCAATGTCTTTTTCCTGTTGTTTCTGTGAACGCAGAGGGAGCTGATAAAAATAAGCAACCTGATTTTGATAACTTACGGTATAAATTTGGAAATCTTAAATCATAACAAATTGTAAGACCAAGTTTACCCCATGGAAGCTTAAAAAATTTTATCTTTTTTCCTGCAGAGAAAGTTTTTGACTCGAAATATTTTTCTCTTTTGCTTAACACAACATCGTACATATGAATTTTATCATAATAAGTTTTAACTTTTCCCTTATTATCAATTAATACAGATCTATTTACTAATTTATTGTTTGAAACTTTAATAATTAAAGATCCTATTAAAATCCATTTTTTATATTTTTTTGCTAATACTTTTATACCGTTTAGATAAATATCCTCAGTCATGGATTTACAAACTTTGATTAACTGTTTTTTATTTAATGAGAATAAAGATGAAACTTCTGGTGTAATAATAAAATCTGTTTTTTGTTTTACAGCTTTAATGATTAATTTTTCTGTTTTTTTTAAATTTTGATAAATATTATTAGTAGATCTTAATTGAATGCAGGATACACGAAACATTACTCCATTATAGATGAAGCAAAATTCCAATTACAGTCAAAACTTGGTACGTAAGCACCTGACAAACTAACGTTTCCAAAGCTTTTGTCTAATACCCTGCACCAATTCTCCACTTGCTTAGGCTTTTTATCATTACTACCTACTTGAGCAGTTATCACGCCGCCCTTTTTAAGAATTCTTTTTAATCCTTTCATATTTTTTCTAGCTAAATCAATGCAGTATTGATCATCATTTAAATCTACAAAAATTTTATCATATTTAGATTCTTCAATTTCTTTTATACTTTTAAATGCATCCCCCCAAAATGTTTTAACTTTGTTACTCTTTTTAACTTTGGAACATACTTTAGGTAAATGACGGTAACATGCATCAACTATTTCGGGATCAAGTTCAAACCAATCGATATAATTAGAGTTGTTTTCTAAACAAGCTCTTACAACTCCACCATCGCCACCACCAATGATAGCAACATTATTATTTTTTTTGCTTAAATCATAACTAGATTTAAAAAATGTTGAACTGTAAATTTTTTCATCTTTTTCAGCGACTTGTATCTCATGATCTATAAATAAGGCATGACCAAATTCTTCAATATCCATTACTTCAACAAATTGACCTACTTTTGAAGTAAATTTTTCAAGTACATTTTTAACAACATAGTATTTCTTTTGACCAGGCGTACTATAAATATCATCATATAGGCCAATACTACTTCTATTAAAAGCATTTGTTACTACTCTTTCATGTTGAATTTCATTTCTTAAAATTTTCAAGGCAACTTTTGGATTTACTTTACCACAAGTGAAGAAATCAAAACTTATTACACCTCTTTCTGGAAAGGTGTGAAAACTAAAATGACTCTCAGACAACAAAGCTACTAAAGTAAAACCTTGAGGTTCAAATTTATGAGAAGCGACATTGAGAATTTCTACTTTTGCTGCTTTTGCAATTTTGTAAATAACTTTCTCGTAAAATTCTGGATTATAGTCTTTTTTAACACCTAAGAAATCTAAAGTAATGTGTTCGCCTACTTTAATCATTTAAAATTATCCTTTTTTATAATTTTTAAACTTTCCTAAAACTATTTTCATTTCTTTTTTTGAAAGTATTTTAGGTATTCCTATTCTTAGGGCATTTATATATTGATGGCAAATATTTTCGATTTCTTGGGCAAGCTCAAAAGCTTTTTCTAATTTATCACCAAAAGCAACTTGTCCGTGATTTGCTATCAAACAAGCAGTTCTATTTTTTAGTGCTTTGATAATATTTTTTGATAATTGTTTTGTTCCAAAAGTTGCGTATTTAGTACATTTTAAATCTTCGCCACCAGCTACTGCAACCATATAGTGAAATGCTGGTATGCTTTTTTGATGTGATGAGACAGCTGTAGCACATGTTGAATGTGCATGGACAATAGCTTTAGCTTCTTTTTTATTCACATATATGTCTAGATGAAACCTCCATTCAGAGGATGGTTTGTTCTTTTTTTTATCAAAGATTCCTTTTAAAGAAACAAAAACAATATCTTTCGTTTTTAATGAAGCATATTTCATACCAGATGGTGTAATATAAAATCCTTCTACTCCCTTTTCTTTTGCTCTTACTGAGATATTCCCTGATCTTAACGCTGATAAATTTGTAATGTTAAGTTTTTTTGAATATTTTATTACTTCTAATTTCAATTTGCTCACTTAAATAATCCTTTTAATCCTTTTTCTGATGCCTCGCAGACTCCTTTTTCTGTAATTAATCCTGTTACATACTTAGCGGGTGTAATATCGAAAGCTAAATTCATTGCTTTACTTTTTTCAGAATAAATTCTTACTTTTTTTACTTTATTATCCTCATCTAAACCTTCTACATAAGAAAGTTCTTTTGGGTTTCGTTCTTCAATGGGAATTTTGTTATGATCTTTTATATTCCAATCAATAGTTGAGCTAGGTAACGCTACATAAAAAGGAATATTATTATCTTTTGCAGCTAATGCTTTTAAATAGGTTCCTATTTTATTACAGACGTCTCCATTAGATAAAGTTCTGTCTGTGCCAACAATACACATATCGACTTGTCCTCTTTGCATTAAAATTCCACCAGCATTGTCCGTAATAACTGTATTTGGAATTCCTTCTTCATTTAATTCATAAGAAGTCAAATTAGCTCCCTGATTTCTAGGTCTTGTTTCATCCACCCAAACATGAACTTTAATTCCTTTTTGATGAGCATGATATATCGGCGATGTTGCTGTGCCCCAATCTATTGTTGCTAACCATCCCGCATTACAATGGGTAAGAATATTTACTGTGTCTTTTTTTTTATTAGCTATATCTTCAATAATTTTAAGACCATTAAGTCCAATATTCTTACAAAAATTTTCATCTTCAATTGTAATCGCTTTTGCTTCATCTAATGCTATTTTTAAAATATCACTATTATTAACTCCTAGTAGTTTTTTCATCATTCGATCAACTGCCCATTTAAGATTGATTGCAGTCGGCCTTGAATTAACTAGTTGTTCACTGGATTTTTTTAAATATGATAGATCATTATTTTCTATTATAGATAAAACTAATCCATAAGCTGCGGTAGCTCCTATTAGTGGCGCTCCTCTAACTTCCATTTGTTTAATTGCATTTATTGATTCTTTTACGGTTTTTAATTCTTTTATTATAAATTGATGAGGTAGTTTAGTTTGATCTATAATCTTTACTAAATTATTTTCAAACCAAATAGTTTTATAAGATTTTCCATTAATCTTCATTATTTTTCTAATATTTTAAGTCTTTTTTTCAAACTAATGGATAGTGAATTAAACCATTTTTTTTCTTCGCCTGATTTAGGTAAAATTTCTCCATATTCAATCATTTGTTTTGGAGGCAAATCCTCTAAATAAATCCAAACAAAGTCTTTTTTTAATTTTGTATTGTGCATTAAAACTTTCCTAAGTCCTAAAATTAAATTCTTTTTGGTTGCTGAGCTTCTGCCAGCTCTAATTTGTCCATTAAGAAAAATCTCTTTATTTCTAACTAATTTACCACCCATGAAATGAGAATTATTTTCATTTTTCTGAAAGATTACTTGTGCAAAAAAAGTGTTTGCTCCTGTAAATTCACTATGCGTTCTTGTTATTCCATCAGCTATAAATTTTTTTTGTTTTGATGATAATTTAAAATTTGAATATTTGACTGTGTAGGTTGGCATTATTTAAATATTAATTATTTTTAAGGACTCTTCCAGCAATATGTAATAATTTTTTTTTTGTTTTTTTTGAACTTAATTTAGAATCAGTTATGATCGCAACATCTAGACAATTATTTGCTGGATCCTTATCTACTGAAAAATCCTTAAATGTTTTAATAACCTCTTTAATCATATTTTGAGCATTAGCTGCGTTCTTAATCAATGTTTGTATGACCATGCTTACGTCTACTTCTTCATGATCTGGATGCCAACAATCATAATCAGTAACCATTGCAACAGTGCAATATCTTATCTCTGCCTCTCTAGCTAATTTAGCCTCTGGCATATTGGTCATGCCAATTACATCTGCTCCCCACGATCTGTATAAATTTGACTCTGCTAATGTTGAAAATTGAGGGCCTTCCATGACAACATATGTCCCACCTCTTTGATTTTTAATATTTAATTTTTTTAAAGCAGTCTCACAGCAATCTGATAAACCAGGGCTTGTAGGTTTTGCCATTGATACATGAGCAACAATTTCTTCGTCAAAGAAAGTTTTAATTCTTGAAAAAGTTCTATCTATAAATTGATCTATAATTACAAATTTACCGGGCTCTAAGTTATCCTTTAAAGATCCAACTGCAGAAACTGAAATTATATCTGTAACATCTAATTGTTTAAACGCGTCAATATTTGCTCTAAAATTTATATTAGTAGGATTAATTTTATGACCTCTAGAATGCCTTGGAAGAAAACAAATTTCTTCTTTACCTAGTTTAGCAATTAAAATTTCATCAGAGGGTTTACCCCAAGGAGTTTTGATTTTTTTCCATTTAGTTTTTTCAAAACCCTCCATTTTATAAAGACCACTGCCACCAATTATCCCGAGTTTTCTTTTTTTCATCGTTTAATTATTAATGCTTTTTTGTTAAAACTTGAAGTTAATAATGAACCTCAAAAAACATATAAGATCAATTCCTGACTACCCAAAAAAAGGAATTTTATTTAGAGATATCACGACTTTGATAAAAAATTCAGAGGCCTTTAAATACGTTAATGATAAAATTTTGGAAATATCAAAAAAAATTGAATTTGATAAAGTTGCAGCTATTGAGTCGAGAGGTTTTATTTTTGCATCAACTATTTCTTATCTTTCAAATAAACCTTTCATTCTTTTAAGAAAAAAAAATAAATTACCAGCAGATGTCCACTCAGTAGATTTTGAACTTGAATATGGAAAAGCAACAATCGAGGTTCATAAAGACTCGATTGAAAAAAATGAAAAAATTCTTGTAATTGACGATTTAATAGCTACCGGCGGGACAGCTGATGCTGCAGCTAAACTAATCGAGATTTCAGGTGGAAAAGTGGCTGGTTTTATTTTTGTTATTAATCTATTTGATTTACCTGGAAATGATTTACTAAAAAAAAAGGGCTATAAAACTGAAAGTTTAGTAGAATTTCCCGGACACTAATTATTTTTTTTTGTAAAGTTTTCAATATAATTTTTAAGACTAATTCTACCAAAATATTTGTATATTTTATTAGATAAGTTTTTATTAATAAGTGCTGAAGCATATCTTTCTCCTGGTCTTTTTGGTAATAATTTAATTTTAGATTTAAACATTCTAGCTACCTCAAAAATCGAGTACGATTTTTTATTAGCAATACTATAATGTCTACAAAGATTTTTTTTCCAAGCTAAATAACAGATATTAATAGTATCGTCTATATGTGTAAATCTTCTAGATTGAGTTCCTGGTCTTACTACGGGTAAGAATTTTCCTCTTCTATAATGATCTTCGAAAATCCCAATGACTGTGGACATCTGACCTGTTTTTATTTGGTGAGGGCCATATACATTGTAAAAATAAATTACTTCATATTTAAAATCAAACCATTTTTTTAAATTTTCTAATAACTCCAAATTTTTTGATTTTGAAAATGCATAAGGTGATAAATTTTTATCATTCCCATAATTTCCTAGCGATGCGGAGGTAGCAGAATAAAGAAGCTTTATTTTATTCTTTAAACAAAAGTTAAAGACAGCATTTGAACCTACAGAATTAGAGTCTATACACTCATTCATTTTTAGGAAACTTTGATAGATTCTTGCAAACTCACCGAAATGAAAAATTGTTTTTACTTCTTTTGGCTTTTTTATTAATTTAGAAATATCAATTGTCTTACCCTTAAAATATTTTACTCTATTATTTTTTATGTGGTTAGATTTATTTCCACTTGAGTAATTATCAATACTTATAATTTTATATTTAGTTCTTTTTAATAATAATTTAATTAAATTTGTGCCAACAAATCCTGCACCACCGGTTACAATAATTTTATTTTTTTTGGGCATTAAGTTTGTTTATATTTTTAAAATTAAAAAATCAATCTATTGCTGGCCTGTACCAAGCTTTTTTACCAATAATAGAATTTAAAATACCACTTAATCTACAGAAATAAATATCTCTTTTTTTTTTATTTAACGTAAGAAAATAAAATAAAGTCTTTGCTATAGCTGATAATATTTTTGGAGATGTTATAAATAAGGCCAATAAAAAACCTTTATGTTTTTTATGAAAATAAAAGGTTGACCACATCCAATGCCAATTTCTATTTTTTTCTAATTCTAATATATTAGTTTTATCAACTGAACTTGCTCCCTCATGATTAATTAAAATATTTTTATCTAAAAAAATTTTACCTTTACTTTTTTTAACTCTTTTACAAAGATCTATTTCTTCAAAATAAAGAAAAAAGTTTTCATCGAAATAGTTATTTTTGAACATTAAAATATTGAAAAATATTGCAAAACCTTTAAGATTATCAACATCTATTAGATCTTCTTTATAATCTAGATTAACCATTTGATCATTAGCTGGACCTATTAGCCAAAATTCTTTTATTTTGTTTGCGGTTATTAAAAAATTCTTTACGGCATCTTTACCTAAAATTGTATCTGGGTTTAAAACAAGTCCGTATTTTGTTTTTATTAGTTTTAATCCTATATTGTTAGCGGCCCCATATCCTTTATTTTCCCCAGTTAGTATACATTTCACATTGGAAAAATTATCTTCAATTTTTTTTTTAAGTATTAAATTATTTGAATTTTCAACTACAATTACCGGAATGTCGTTAGAAATTGATTTTAAACAATTAAATATTTTGTCTTCACTCTTATATGTTACAATTATAACAGTAAGTTCTTTTGATTCCATGTCATTATTATAGTATTTAATTTTATATGATAATTCTTTTACTAATTTAACACATTAAGCTAATATTTCTTTATATAAATGAAAAAAATCATCGTTACAGGTGGATGTGGATTTATTGGAAGTAACTTAGTTGATTACCTAATAAATAAAAAATATTTTGTAATTAATTTAGATAAATTAACTTATGCATCTAATAAATATCATAATAAATTTAGATCTAAAAAAAATTATAAATTAATTAGAGTCGATATTGCAAATAAAAAAAGAATTATTGAAATAATTAAAAAATATAATCCAAAAGTAATATTCAATCTTGCTGCTGAAACACATGTTGATAGATCAATAGATGGGCCTAGTAATTTTATTCATTCTAATATTCTTGGAACTTTTGGATTGTTAGAATCACTTAGGTTTCTAAAAAAAAAAAATATTACTCCAAAATTAATTCATGTTTCAACAGATGAAGTCTATGGTAATATAAAAAAAGGTACAAAGTCTGATGAAGAACACAGATATGATCCTAGTTCGCCATACTCTGCATCTAAAGCAAGTTCAAATCATCTAGTAAACTCATATATCAAAACTTATAAATTAAATATTATAATAACAAATTGTTGTAATAATTATGGTCCCTATCAGTTCCCCGAAAAATTAATTCCAAAAATGATTTTAAATATATTTAATAATAAAGAATTGCCTATTTATTCAAAAGGAAAAAATACGAGAGAATGGATACACGTTAATGATCATTGTGACGCCTTATTCAAGCTTTATTTAAATGGAAAAAAAAACGAAAGTTATAACGTTGGATCTGGTGTAAGTCTAAGAAATATTGATCTAGTAAAGCAAATAATAAAAATTTGCAAAACAATGAAGATTAAAATTAGTAAAAAAACTAGAATAAAATTTGTCAAAGATAGACCTGGTCATGACTTTCGATATAGCTTAGACAATAAAAAGATATTTAAACAATTGAAATGGAAACCAAAAATTAAATTTGAGAATGGATTAAAAAATACAATAATCTGGTATTTGGAAAATAAAAATTTCCTAAAAAATATTTCCAAAAAAAATTATGAGAAAAGATTTGGTCTAAAAATATGATTAGAAAAGGAATTATATTAGCTGGTGGCAGAGGTTTGAGAATGAGTCCTCTTACATTATCTGTAAATAAGCAACTCTTACCTTTATACGATAAACCACTTATATTTTATCCTTTATCTGTTTTGATGTCGATTGGTATAAAAAGAATACTTATTATTGTCAACAAAGGTCAACTAAAACAATTTAGAAAAATTTTACCTGAAAAAAATAATCTAGGAATATCAATTAAATACAAAGAGCAAGCTAAACCCGGTGGATTACCTCAAGCATTTACAATAGGCAAAAAATTTATTGGAAATGATAGTGTTTCACTTATCTTAGGTGATAATTTTTTTTATGGTAAAAATCTTTCAAAAATTTTAAGAAAAAATATTAATTTAGACTCAGGAGTAAAGATTTTTATTCACCCTGTAAAAAAGCCTAGTCTTTACGGCATAGCAACAATCGATAAGAATAAAAAAGTTATAAATTTGGTTGAAAAGCCAAAAAAAACTAATTCAAAGTTTGCTGTCACTGGTCTTTATTTTTTTGATAATCAAGTAATTAATCTAACAAAAAAACTTAAACCCTCAAAAAGGGGCGAGTTAGAAATAATTGATTTGCTAAAATTTTACAAAAAGTTAAATAAGTTAAAAGCAGAATTTATTGGTAATGGGAGTTTGTGGTTAGATACAGGAGATATAAAAAGTTTTTACCGTGCTTCAAATTTTGTGTCAAATATAGAAAGCAAAAAAGGCTTAAAAATTGGATGTATTGAAGAGGTGGCTTTTAAAAATAAATGGATAAACAAAAAACAAATGAAAAATGCTATAAATTTCTATGGTAAATGTAATTATTCTAAATACCTTCAATCTTTAATCGTTTAATGTTAAGAATTCTTATTACAGGATCTGATGGGAGATTTGGAAAAATCTTAAAAAAAATAAATAATAAATTTATTTTTACTAATAAAAAACAACTTGATATTTTATCACCTATCTCTATTTCTAAAAATTTCAAAAAATTTAAACCTACTCATGTTTTACATTTAGCTGGGTTATCTAGACCTATGGATATTCATAACAAAGATATAATAAAGAGTATTGATCTTAATATTGTTGGGACTTGTAATTTAGTTAAAGAAGCATCAAAACGTAATATTAAGATTGTTTATCTATCTACAAGCTATGTTTATCCGGGAACAAAAGGAAATTATAATGAGGAAGATGCACTTAAACCATGGAATAATTATTCATGGTCTAAGTTAGGTGGTGAATGTGCAGTTCAGATGTATAAAAATTCTCTAGTCATAAGGTTGTGTATGACAGAAAAACCTTTTATTCATAAAAAAGCTTATGCGAACGTAAAGTCAAATTTTATCTATCAAGAAGATGCTGCTAAAATAATCTTAAGGGTGCTTAACAAAAAAGGTATTATCAATATAGGAGGGCCAAGTCAGACGATTTATAAATTTGCAAAAAAAAACAATAAAAAATTGAGGAAAATTTTTTCTAAAGGTGAATTTCCAAAAAGAACTGACATGAGTTTAAAAAAATTAAAAAAAATAATAAGATTATGATTGTAAAAAAGACATTAATAAAAGATTTAGTAATAGTTAAACAAAAAAATAATATTGATAGTAGGGGAACTTTAAGAGAAACGTTCAATAAAAAAATTTTAAATAAAAAATTTGTTTTTGAATATTGTACAACTTCAAAAAAAAATGTGTTTAGAGGTTTTCATTTTCAAACTAAAAATAAGCAATCTAAATTTGTAAATGTGATCAAAGGTAAAATTTTAGATATCGTTATCGATTTAAGAAAAAATTCAAAAACTTTTGGAAAAAAATTTAGTATTGTTTTGTCAAAAAAAAACTCATTAGGACTTTTTATACCAGCTGGATTTGCTCATGCTTATTTAAGCTATGAAAGAGAAAATATAATTTATTATAAATTAGATGATTATTATAATCCAAAAGCAGAAAATGGAATTATATTTGATGATCCTGACATAAATTTGAAACTACCAAAAAAAATAAATGTTTCAAAAAAAGATCGTCAATTAATGACTTTTGCTAAATTTAAAGCACGCATTAAATATCTTTAAATAGTTTTTATTGGTAGCGAGGGGCGGATTCGAACCGCCGACCCCAGGCTTATGAGTCCTGTGCTCTAACCAACTGAGCTACCTCGCCAATTGCGAAGTTTATAATATATTTAACTAACTAAATCATCATTTTAGTTAATGTTGAAAATTGCTAAAAATAGTAAATTAAATAGTAAGAATTATACCAAAAACTGTTACAGCAGATACAGCTGCAACACCCAGAGCTAGATTTCTTTTTTTTTCAATTCTTTTTTCCTCATTCAATCTTGATAAAAGATCTGTAACTTTGACTTTGTTATGGGATGTGTAGCTATTATCTTGTTTTTCTGAATTGAAAGTTGTGCTCATGTTTCAATTAAATCAGATCTTACGTCTTTTGAAATGTTATAAAAGAGCAAAATGGGTTATTAAAAATAAATTAGCCCATAATGAGTAAATTAACTATTAACTAGATCGTATGCATCATTCAGCTCTAGATTTAACGCATCAGATACGCCTTTATAAGTAATTTTACCTTTATAAATATTTAAACCTGCTAAATAATTTTTATTTTCTATTAACGTTTTTCTATAACCTTGATCTGCCAGTTTTAGTAGTAGAGGCAATGTAGCTTTATTCAGTGCCATAGTTGAGGTTCTAGGAACTCCACCTGGCATGTTTGCTACACAATAATGAACTACATCATCAACTAGGTAAGTAGGATTTGCATGAGTCGTTGGTTTGCTTGTTTCTATACATCCTCCTTGATCTATAGCAACATCAACTACTACCGAACCTCTTTTCATTGATTTTATCATTTCTTTTGTAACTAATTTTGGCGCTTCAGCTCCTGGAATTAAAACTCCACCAACTAATAAATCACATTTTGAAATTAATTTTTTTAAATCTGTCTTGTCACTTTCTGTTGGAATAATTTTATCTCCAAATTGTTCGTGTAATTCTTTTAATCTTTTTTTTGATTTATCAACTACATAAACATTCCCCCTCATTCCTGTTGCAATAATAGCAGCATTTTCTCCAACAACTCCTCCACCCAATATAACTACATTTGCAGAATCTACTCCTGGCGCACCTCCAATCAATAAACCTCTACCATTTTGATTTTTTTCTAAAGCGTGAGCACCAGCTTGAATTGACATTCTTCCTGCAACAGCACTCATGGGGGCTAGTAAAGGCAATCGGCCATCGTCATCTGTTACAGTTTCATATGCTATACAAATAGACTTTGTTTGCATCAAACCTAAAGTTAATTCTTTTGCAGCAGCTAAATGCAGATAAGTATAAATGATTTGATCCTCTCTTATCATCTTTACTTCATTCATCTGAGGTTCTTTTACTTTAACAATTAACTCTGCTTTTTTAAAAATTTCTTCAGGAGTTTTAATTATTTTTGCTCCAGATTTTAAGTAGTCTTCATTTGTAAAACCTGCTTCAAACCCTCCATTATTCTCAACTAATACTTCATGTTTTTTATTTGTAAGTGTTTTTACACTATCTGGGGTCAATCCGATTCTATGCTCTTGAAGCTTGATCTCTTTTGGAACTCCGATGATCATTTATGATTTTGAGTAATTTGAAATACCCGTTCTTAATTTATCTATAATTTCGTCTATATGTTTTTTTTCACATATAAATTGAGGTGCAATAATTAGTGAGTCTCCGGTGTTTTTAAAATTTACTCCAGCGTCATAACAATGTTTAAATGTCTGAAATCCTGCTTTACCAGGCTTATCTTTCATTCTCATTTCTATACCGCCCATCATTCCATAACCTCTTATACTTACAACTTCTTTTAAATCTTTTAGAGAATGCAGTCCGTCCTGCAAATATGGTGACATTTCTTTTGCTCTATTAAATATATCTTCCTTGTCAAAAATATCTTGAACAGCTAAACCTGCAGCTACTGCAGCTGGAATTCCTGAATAAGTATAGCCGTGAAATAATTCTGGAGTTCCCTCAGGATTTGAGGATGATGAGTCTAATACTGCATCATACATTTCTTCTTTGACAGCTACTACGCCCATTGGAATAACTCCATTTGTTGTAGCTTTTGCCATTGTAATCATGTCCGGAGTAACACCAAACTCTTGTGATGCAAAAGCGGAACCTGTTCTTCCCCAACCAGTTATTACTTCATCAAAAATTAAAAGTATCCCGTGCTTATCACAGATTTCTCTGATCCTTTTTAGATAACCCTTTGGAGGTATTAATGTTCCTGTAGAACCTGCAATTGGCTCCACGATGCAAGCAGCAATATTTTCTCCGCCAAAATTCATTGCTATTCTCTCAAGATCTTCTGCCATCTCAACTCCCGTGTCAGGCTGTCCTTTAACGAATTTATGTTCTGGTAGATGAGTGTGTCTCATATGCTGAACACCAGGCATTAAAACGCTAGCAAATGTTTTTATGTTATTGATCATGCCACCAACAGTAGTGGCACCAATGTTCATACCGTGATAACCTCTTTCACGACCAACAAATCTAAATCTCTTCGAGTCTCCTTTTGCTCTATGATATGCAATGGCAATTTTTATTGCCGTTTCAACAGCTGTTGAACCGCAAATAGTATAGAAAATTCTATTAATTCCCTCTGGTGTTTTTTTCGCTATTCTAGTAGCTAATTCAAATGAGCCACCGTAACCTTGATTAAATGGTTGGCAATAATCTAATTTGTCTAATTGTTTTGAGACTGCTTCAGTAATTTCTTTTCTTCCGTGACCTAAAGGGTTGCAAAACAATCCTGAACTTGCATCGATCATTTTTTTACCTTGATGATTTGTTAAGTAAACACCTTTAGCATCCGTAATTAATCTTGGATTTTTTTTAAACGTTTTATTGTCTGTAAATGGCATCCAATGCTCATTTAAAGAGTTTGGTATGTTTGTTCTGTTTGATGAACTCATAAACAAACTAGTAGACATTTGCTAAATTAAATCAAGAAATATTGTATACAACCCCTAATTGAACCTAAAAAGAGCACCTTTTGGTTACTCTTTAGAAGGGGTTGAAAACTAAACATATCTAAATTTCGTATTGTTGCTATTTACTTCAATAAAAATTTAATTTTAAATCTTAATAATTAACAAACCATATGGGAGAACTATGAAAAAAATAATTAGTACAGTTCTTGGGATTTTATTTGCGTTTACTCTAACTGCTACAGTAGCTAACTCAGCTGCAAAAGAAGTAAGGGTTGCGTACTTTTTGGAGTGGCCATCTCCAAATCTTGAGGACATGAATAAGAAAGCATATTCAAAAGCACTTGGCGTACCAGTAAAATGGACAAACTTTTCCAACGGTGTTGCAATGACTGATGCCATGTTAGCAGGAGATATTGATATCTCTTACTCACAAGGTTTAATGCCTTACATCAATGCTGTAAAAGCTAAAGCTCCAATTAGTTTGGTAGACGTAGCGATGGAATACGGAATGGGAGGAACTACATGTGTTACTTCTAACAAATCTGGTATTACTAAAGCTAACGCCTCTGAACTTGAAGGTAAAAAAGTTGCAGTTCCTTTAGGAACTATGGCTGAGTATGTTTTTACTGAAAGTATGAAAATGGTTGGTGCTGACAGAAAAAAAATGGAAATCATAGCAATGGACCCTGAAGAAGGAGCTGCAGCACTTGTAAGCGGTGATGTTGTTATGGCATGTTTATTTGGAGGTAACTCTATTAAATCTGCAACAGCTGTTGGTTCAAGACTTTTATCAGTTGATGAAGCACGTGCGGGCGGTATCATGGGAATAGATATTGTTTCTGTTACAAATAAATTCATGAAAGAGAATCCAGGTATGGTGAAATCTTTTGTTGAGTTAACACACGAAGCTAATGACAGATTTAGAAGTGGTAAAAGTGATTTAAAAGCTATGTCAAAAGAGTCAGAAATGAAAGTTGCTGACATGAATGACACTTTAAGTGGCTTTAAATTCTTAACACCAAAAGAGACTAAAAAATCAATGAAGAGTGGAAATCTTTCTAAATTCTTAAAAGGATTTGATACTCCAAGAGGTACTGTAACTACTAAGTTTATACCGTAGTTCTTGAACGAAATTATAGGCGCCAATCAAATCAATTGGTGCCTATTTTTTTTTCTAAATATCTAATATAGTTATCTTATGAGTGATCTAGTTTCTCACGATCTAAATATGATTTTTAAAACTCCTAAAGGAGAAACGGTTCACGCTCTTAAAGATTTAAATTTTACAATTAAAAAAGGAGAATTACTGACTGTTCTAGGACCTTCAGGCTGTGGAAAAACAACTTTACTTAATATTGCAGCAGGTTTCATAAGGCCAACCTCTGGAAAAATTGTTTTAAATAATAAAGAAATAAATGGACCTGGTGTAGATAGAGGTATGGTTTTCCAACAAGGTGCTTTGTTTGAATGGCTTACTGTTGCTGAGAATGTAAATTTTGGATTAAGAATGAAAGATCAAGATCAAGCTCTCACTCAAAAGAAAGTAGATGAATGGCTAGATATAGTTGGGCTTAAAGGTTTCGGTAATACTCCGACTTATCAATTATCTGGAGGGATGCAACAAAGAGTAGCTTTAGCGAGATGTTTAATAAATGATCCAGATTTAATTTTAATGGATGAACCGTTAGGCGCACTCGACGCTTTAACCAGAGAAAAAATGCAATCTTTGGTTCTTAAAATTTGGAAAGAAACAGGTAAGACAATTATTCTGATAACGCACTCGGTTGAGGAAGCATTATTACTGGGTGAAAAAGTATACGTAATGGCTCCAAGACCAGGAAGAATTCATAAAGAATATAAATTACCTTTTGCATCAATGGGGCTTAAGCAAGATTTAAGAGATATTAAAAATGATAAAGAATTTGTCACCAAAAGAGAGGAAATACTTTCAATGATTTGGGATATGGAAGAAGAGATTATGGGAAAAGAGATTTAAATGATAACTGGTTTTCTTACTTTCATATTCTTCTTTGCTATTGTGGGATGTATTTTATACGGAAGAAAATTAATCAAGAGAGAAAGAGTAGATGCAGTTTTTGGTAATCCAGAACGAGCTAAAGGTGGAATTCATTGGGTAATTGTTGGAAGTAGTTTTTTACTACTAGTTTGGCTCTATTACTCATGGGATATAGCTAAATCTTTCTTCCCAAGATCAGCAAATGAGCTTTGTCAGGTTGGAAAAGTGAATGAGTCCTTAATGTCACTAAAATATCTTTTTCCTATAAATGAACGTCAATTGAAGAGCACTTCAGTCATAGAAACTGAAACAGAAAATTTAAATAAAATAATATTTGAAATTAAAAATACAGAAGAAGTTAGTGAAAAGGATAAAGATGAACTATTAAATTTTATAACAGAGACTAAAAGTACAATTCCATTGCTGACAAATGAAAAACTTCTAAGTTTTGAAACTAAAGAAAATATAAGGACTCTGACTGAAAGAATTAATGGTTTGTCAAAAGATTTTGTAAGAAATGATTATGCTAATGAAAGTGATGAGGAGAAAATTAAAAGAATACAAGCAGCTGGACAAGAAGGAACATGGAGCGCATCAAGCACCTCGATAGAAAATACTGTTGAAATTCCTTCAATACCCAAAACCGAGAGAGGTTTAAAATTTCAAACTGCTGCGAAAGAATTAAATTCAATAAGCGATGAATTTTTTGATTTACGAAATCATAATGAAAAATATACTTTCACATTAGAAAATCTTAAAAAAGAAATAAAAGAATACAGATCTAAATTCGATTCTTCTGATGAAATTTCATCTTCCCTAGCAAAAGATATTCTTAAAATTGCCAGAAGAATTGAATACGCAAGTATATTTCCTCCTAATACTTTAAAAGATATGGAGGCATCAATAGTATCTTTTGATAACATTCAAAAAAAAGAG
This sequence comes from Pelagibacterales bacterium SAG-MED41, assembly GCA_014653545.1. Taxonomy (GTDB): domain Bacteria; phylum Pseudomonadota; class Alphaproteobacteria; order Pelagibacterales; family Pelagibacteraceae; genus Pelagilacustribacter. Next base: position 48,703 of record JACWEJ010000004.1, on the reverse strand, counting down.
CAAGGTGGATTGAGATGGATTGATATTCTTCTGTTTCCATCTGGAACTATTATCTCTAGTGGACCTAGCTGTTCTGAGCAAGGATCTGGAAGATGGTTACCTAAACCTTCAGATACAATTAATAAATTTACACTAATGTTAAATCCTAAAGTTGGTTTTAAACAAATTCCATTAATTTGGTATGAAATGATGGATGTTAGTAAAATTATTGGTTTTATTCTTCCTGATTGGATTGCTGACGTTCTTCCTGGAAAATATCCAGTTCACAACGAACAAGGAGAAATTAAATCAAACTTTAAGAGTAAAGTATTAAGTTTAGTTACTGGTGATTTTGAATTATTTAAAATTCCAATCCCTACTGGTCATATCTGGGACTCTTTTTTAAGAGTTTTTCTTGGACTAGTAGCAGGGATAATTGTTGGTGTGCCTTTAGGATTGTTTATGGGTCTAAATAGGTTTGCTAAAGGTTTCTTCGATCCTTTAATTGAATTATACAGACCTGTTCCTCCTTTAGCTTGGGCTCCTTTAGTTATTTCTGTCCTAGGAATTGATAATCTTGGAAAAGTCTTTTTATTATTTATGGTGTCATTATCAATCATGATAATTTCAGCGAGAGCTGGTGCTTCAGGAACACAATTATCAAAAATACATGCTGCTCATTCACTTGGAGCGTCTAAATGGCAAATTTTAAGACACGTAATATTTCCAAATTCGCTTCCGGAAATTTTAACAGGAATCAGAGTAGCTACAGGAATGTGTTGGGGAACTCTAGTTGCTGCAGAGTTTTTAGCAGGAACAACTGGCGTAGGCTTTGTAGAAAACGTAGCAAAAAAATATTTCCAATATGAGGTAATTTGGATAACAATATTTATTATGGGAATGCTTGGACTAATTTTTGACATTTCTATAAGAAAAATAATAGATAAAACGATCCCATGGCGTGGAAAAGGATAAAAGATTGTTTTTTCAATTGATAATTGTAGAGATTCTAACTGTTGAAAAATTAGTTCTTAATTAATATAAATAATCGATAAATAATCATTTTGGGTTTTTATGAAAGCATGGTTAAAAATAGCTGCTATCGGTGTAACTTTAATACTTAATAATAAAGTTTGGGCTGAAACAATTACTATGCCTAGCACTTTGACTGCTAATACTTCTAGCTTTGTGCTGTTATCAGACTCTGGAACTACTCCAAGCATAAGTGGTTTTACTGCAACTGATTTATTAGCAACTATTACTGCTTCGGCAGGAACCCTCGTTGTTACAACTACTACAGGTTTGGAACAAGCTTCTGGGTATTGTGATTACACCTCTGATAATTCTAGTGAACCAACTAATTGTAAATTAGAAGCTAGCGATCATGAAGAAATAGGATTTATAGGAACACAGGCTGAAATAAATGCAGCGATAGCTACTTTATCATTTAAGGGTGATGGAACTACAGGATCACCTACAGTAACATTATCCATAACACCAGCTGGAAGTCTTTATAATTCAGCTAATGGGCATTATTACAAAGTCGTAAATCATGGAAGTAATATAACTTGGTCTGCAGCAAAAACTGCTGCGGAAGCTTCTACTTTAAACGGGCTATCAGGATATCTTGCTTCTATAACAAGTTATCAAGAAAATACCTTTATAGATGACAAAGCTGGAGTGAATGCATGGTTAGGCGGAACTGACGCTGCTCAAGAAGGATGTTGGAAATGGTCGGGTGGTCCTGATGATGGAAAAATTTTCACAGTTGGTAACGACGCTGATAACACATCAAGTGGGGGTTGCACAGTGGATACTGGCTACACAGTATACGAAAAACCATTTGGAGCTGGAGAATTTGGTTGGAATACCAATGAACCGAACGATGCTGGAGGTGAAGATAGGTTGCATATAAAAACAGACGGAACTTGGAATGATTATAGCAATAGTCAGAACGTACAATATTATGTAATTGAATATGGCGGTATTGAAGGTGAGACAGCTACGACTACAGGACTAACGACACTTACAATCAGTTCAATTGAAGCAAGTGGAAGTACACACCAAGCATTTGATGACAAACAGTTGGCAGGTATGGTTGAGGCACAGACAGAAAGTGTAAAAAGGTGGATGTTTAATTCTACTAATTCTGTAATGGGAAGAATGGAACAATATAGAAGAACAGGACTAAATAATGGATTAAAGTTTTCTGATTTTAAATTAGCTTTAGCCAATAATGGTGGAAATCAAAGTATAGAAGACAAGTTAAAAAAACATTACATAGATAAATATTCAAAAGCGGGTTTAGATAATCAAGGACTTACAAAAGATAATGTTGAAAACTTTATTAGCGGTCTTCCTTTGACAAAATATTTAAAAAATGAATTTAGTATGGAACCTAAAAACTGGGCTGTTTGGAGTAATGGTTTAATATCTTCTGGGGGAGTTGATTTTAGTGTAGGCGAACTAGGTAGAAGAAGTGAGTCTGAGGGGTTTACTATTGGAGCAGATTTTAACTTAGCAGAAAATTCTTTGTTTGGTTTTGCATTAAGAGATGGAACTGAAGATGTAAAAATTAGTACTGATGGGTCTAATTTTAATTCTGATAATTTAAGTATATCCTTTTACAATACCTGGAAACCTAAAGAAGGAAATTTTATAGATACTTTTTTAAGCTTTGGTGAGACCACACAAGTTACGAGTAGAATTGTTGATGTTGCTAATAACACTAAAGTAGCTGGTGAATTAAAAAGCCAGCAAATATTTGGAGCAGTAAAGTATAATTTTGCAAAAAATTTTAAAGATATAACTTTTAGTAATTATTCTAGCTTAAATTTTAGCTATGTAATGTTTGATAATTATTCAGAAACAGGAGATAGTAACTTGAAACTAAGTTATGATGATAGAGATCTTGAAAGCACATCTGTAAATTTTGGAACCGTTGTTTCTTCTGATTTTAATTTTACAAAATCTACGTTATTTCCGTATTTAAAGATCGAGTTCAATGAGGATTTAACTGAAAATTCTACACTTAAAGCAAATTATTTATCTAGTTCTTCTAATCAATATACTACTGATATTGGAAAAAGTTTTTCATCAATGGTGAGTATGGAAACTGGTTTTGATTGGAATTTTAATAATGGTTGGGATTTAACGACTACAATCAATAGAGTAGATAAAAACGGGATAGGCCATCAAAACTATTTAAAATTCAATGCAATTAGAATTTTTTAATTAGACTAATAGTTCATATTATTTTATTACTTCATTCTTATGATTGGAATACTTGGAGGCATGGGAACACAAGCCGGATTAGACTTTTGCACTAAATTAGCAAAACTTAATAGAGGAAAGTCTGATCAAAATTATCCTTTATTTTTGCTTTATAACAAAGCAAATATACCAGACAGAAAACAAAACTTAAAAAAATATAAAAAAGTTTTAAGGAGCTTAGTCGAAGGCTGTAAATTTTTGCAACAAAATAAATGTAAATTCATTTCTATACCATGCAACACTGCTCATTATTGGTATAAAGATCTTAAGAAGTTTATTAAAATACCAATTTTGAATATGCCAGAAGTTGTATATTTAAACGCAAAGAAAAACTGTAAAGCAAAATCTAAAATTGGTTTGCTTGCAACAGATACAACGATTAAAACTGGAATTTATAATCATTTCTTTAATAAAAAGTTTAATTTAATTTCTCCACCTAAAAAGTTGCAAATTCAGAACGTAAACAAATCAATAAAATTGGTTAAAATGGGCAAAACTAAGGATGCGGAGAAAGCTTTAAAACCAGCAGTAAATTATCTATTAAAAATGAACTGTAAAAAAATCATTTTGGGCTGTACAGAGTTGCCAATTGCAATCTTTGCGTATAAATCTTTTAAGAAAGCTAAGCTATCAAGAATATTTATGGATCCAAATTTAATTTTAGCTGAAGCTTCGATGAAAAAATATAAATGAAAAAAATATTATTAATAATTTTTGTTGGTATATCTTTTCCTTTAAATGCAAACGATCAAGCTAATGAGGGTAAGGTTGCTAAATATGTAATGGAGAATATTCAAAAAGAATACTTAAACTGTTACAGCTTTTATAAAGTAGCAGCAGTAAGTTTTAAAAAAGCTGGAAAAGATAAAAACATTATTGATAATTTAGAAAATAGTGCGGATGTTTCCCTTAAATATACTTATGATTTAGGTGAAATAATGGGATTTAATCCGGAAGTTATGTCCCAAATAACAGAAGATAATTTCAATAATTTTGTAGAATTAGCAAAAAAAGATTTTTCGTCACTTGCTGAAAAGTATGGACTAATGTGTAAAAATTTGGTTGAAAATCCAGAACAGAGAACCAATTTTTGGGAAGAAAAAGGGAAAATAAAGTTTAAGTGAAAAAAAAACTTTTAAAAACAATACTTAATCAAATTTTTTTAAAACATAAATTATCAAAAAATCATTCAGAAATTTGCTCTAATTATTTAATTAAAGCAGAAGTTTTAGAAGCAAAAGGCCATGGTCTTGCAAGGCTTAAAATGTATTGTGATAGAATAAAAGCAAAAGTAATAAATCCAAAACCTAAAATTAAGATTAAAAAAATTAGTAATTCAGTTTCGTGTGTAAATGCTGATAATAGTATTGGATTTGTTGCTGCTGATATTGGAATTAAGCAAGCAATAAAAAATGCAAAAAAAACTGGAATAGGTCTCGTAGGTGTTAAGAACAGTGGGCACTATGGTCTTTCAACTTTTTACGCTGAACAAGCAGTCAAAAAAAATCTAATGGTTTTTTGTTTTACAAATGGTCCTCCTGCTGTAGCTCCTCATGGATCTAAAAAATCTTTGTTTGGCACTAATCCAATTTGTTTTGGAGCTCCAACTGGCAAGATTCCCTTTATACTAGATACTTCCACTTCAATGATTAATAGAGGGGCAATAAGAAGAGCAAGCAAACTTGGTCAAAAAATTCCGTATGGAGTAGCATTAGACAGAAATGGAACAATAACAACAGATCCAAATAAAGCTCTAAAAGGATCACAAATTCCTATTTCAACTTTTAGAGGTTCTGGACTGGCTTGGATGGTAGATATCTTAAGTGGAGTTTTAACAGGATCAAGTCATTCAGGAAAGACTAAAGATCCTTTTGATGATTTTACGGGTCCACAAAACATGGGCCATCTATTTATAACTATAAATCCAAAAATTTTTATTGGGGGAAACTTTTTAAAAGAAATGAAAATTAATGTCTCTAGAATTAAGAGGCTCCCTAAAGCTAAAGGTTTCGCGTCAATATTGTATCCAGGGGAGAGGAAAAATAAAACTTATAGAAAAAATCTTAATAAAGATATATTTATACCTTCTAAAATCTTGAAAGAAATTAATTATTTAAATGCTATCAAATAAAAAAATAATTTGTCCTGAGCAATTAATTAAGTTGGCTAAAAAAAAAGGCCCTGTTAAAGTAATTATTGTTAATGCTGGTAAAGCAGTTTCCATAGAGTCTACTAAACAGGCTGTCGAAGAAGGTTTAATCGATCCAATATTCATTGGAGACCAAAAAGTAATTGAGGGTATAGCAAAAGATATGGAGTGGGATATTTCAAACTTTGAGATTATTAATGAACCAATAGAAAATAATACCGCGCCTATAGCAGCTAAGATGGCTAGTGAAGGAAAAGTTAAAATTATTGTTAAAGGTCATATTCACACAGATATACTAATGAAAGCTGTTCTTAAAAGAGATTTAAATTTAATAGGTAAAAAAAGATTAAGTCATGTTTGGCATATGACATTAGATAAAAAAGACAAACCTTTTATTATCACAGATGGTGCTTTAAACGTTTTGCCAAAGTTAGAAACAAAAATGCACATACTTAAAAACTCTGTGGATTTTGCGAAAAGAATTGGAATAAATAAACCTAAAGTTTCAGTACTATCTGCTACAGAGGAAGTATTAGAAAGCGTACCAAGCTCAGTAGACGCCAAGGAACTGACTGATAGAGCAAAAAAGGAAGGAATTGATGCAGATGTATTCGGACCTATGGCTTTTGATAATTCGGTCTCAGAAAAAGCTGCTCAGATTAAAGGAATTAATAATGCTGTTGCAGGTAAAACTGATATTTTATTGGTTCCTAATGTTGAAGCCGGTAATGGTCTAGTAAAGATGATGATTTATTTTATGGGTGCATGTGCTGCAGGTGTTGTTATAGGTGGTAAAGTTCCAGTGGTTATTACCAGCCGCGCTGACAGTGCTCCTGCTAGATTAGCTTCTATCGCAGCTGCTATTGTTGCTCTTTAATGAAAAGATTAACAAACTGGGACAACAAAACCTGGTTATCTTCAACAAAATATATTTCAGCTTTTAATTCTTTTCTTAAAAAAAAAGTTAAAATTAACAAAAATACTAGAATTTTAGATATAGGTTGTGGCAGGGCAAATATAATAAGTTCACTTCACAAAAAATATAATTTTAGATTTAAGCCTGTCGGAATTGATATTGTAAAAAATAAAAATATTAAAAAGAATATTACATTTAAAAATGCTGATGTTTTAGAATTTTTAGCTAAAGATAAAATTAAATATGATCTAATTTTAATTAAACAATCTATTCATTTAATAAATCAAAAAAAATTAAACAAGGTTTTTAATTTAATTAAAAAAAAACTTAATCACAATGGTAAACTATTAATTTTTCATCTTAAAACTAAAAATAATAAAATGCCTTGTTTCGAAAAAATGAGAGTTAGATTAAAAAAAAGTCTTACCAAGGATAAATTAATTTTTAAAGTTATTAAAAATAATTTAAAAAAAATTAAGGAAAATTATTTTAATTATGAAGTAAAAATTTCAACTAAAAAGTATATTCAAATGATTAAATCGAGATATATCTCTTGTTTGTTAGATTTATCTAATGAAGATCTTAAAAAAGGTGCTGAACAAATAAAATTTAAATATAAAAAAAAAATAAGTTTTGTTGACTCTTTAAAGTGTATTACATTTAACAAATAAATGACTGCAATAACTTGATCCTGACCAAACTTTTTTATAATTTTTATTCAATAAAAATTTATAAATTTCATCGTTTTTTATTTGTATTTCTCTTTCCCTAGAATTTAGATTTCTATATCCTAGTATCTCAATACAAATTAATGTGGGATTATATTTTTCAAAATTTAATGTTTTTAAAACCTTCATCTCAGCGCCTTCAATATCAATATTTAAAAAATCTATCTTCTTATCTTTATATTTAGAGTTGTTTAGAATGTTTTCAATTTTCTGGCATTTAACAATTCTTTCTTTGAAATGTCCTTGAAAGTTTTCATTAGCAATTTTTTTATCAGTTGTGTTTAATTGACTGAATTTTTTTTGGTAGTAAAAAGAAATTTCACCCTCTTTGTCAGAAATTGCTGTTAATATGTTTAAATCATTTGGTCTTAAAAAATTAAATAAATCTATTGAAAATTCATTTATGTCTATGTTTATTCCTTCCCACCCTTTTTGATATAATAAATTTGTATTATTTCTTTGAATAGGGTGATGGGCCCCGATATCAACATAAAAACCTTTGCCTTCTTTTTTATTAAATAAGTTAATTGCTATGTCTTCTCCGTCCATAGCATAAGAAACTTTTTTTGAAAGATATCTATTTTTTAAGTAAATATTTTGTAAGATGTGTAATCTATTTATTAATTTACCTAACATAGTTTTTTTTTAAACTATACTAGGTAAATTTGATATAATTATTGTCCTGGTGCCTTGTAGTTTCCAGTTAACTCACCAGCTTTTTTTGCTGCACTAGTTAAATCCATAGCCTCTAAAGCCACAAGCTCTCTTACAGCTCCAGTTGACTCTACTGCTAATTTGACAGCTGCGAATGCTTCAAAATTTGCCATTTCTGCTACAACTATAAAGTCATATGGTCCTCTAACAATATCCATAGATAACATCTTTCCACCGGCTGCAGATGTAAGTTTCTCAACTGCTGCTTTTCTATCTGTTGTAGGATCTTTCAAAAAACCTAAAAAAGCTTTTTCTGAATATTTCCCCATTATATACATTTTTGCCATTTCGTTTCTCCTTTCTATTTTTCTATTACCACTGAACCAGAGTATGGGTCTGTAACACCTAACTCTGGGGATAATTCCTCTAGAGTATGTCTCAAACTATCCAAAAATTCAATCATCTGTGGTCTAGCTTTTGCGATATCTTCTTCTGATTTCCATTCCCCTGTCATAAAAAATTCATTAGGTTTAACTTCAACAACTTTACTTGTAGTCATTCCTTCGAATTTTTGTCTTTCATCCATTTTTTTTAAGTACTCTTCTCTGTGTGATGCTTTAACTTTGCATCTAACTAAGTTCATAAACTTTGCCATTTTCTTTCCTTTCTATTATTTAGACGTATATTTTATCAGCTAATCCATAACAAAGAACAGCGCTTATAATAACTAAAACCAGTGGAGCATAAATCCCGTCGTTTTTTGTTTTTTTAGTTAAACCTGTTTTATCAATTTTTAATGTATAAAAATTTGTAAATAAAATCGAAACATTCATTATAAAAACTAAGTTGAAGAACGCCCAAGTGGCCTCTACACCGCCTGATCTAATAAAAGCGATATAAATTGCCATCAAAACAGTAGCGATCATGAATGAACCAGCGAATCTAGTTATTAATGTTGCCGTTTTATCTACTCCTCTACCTTTAAGAAATTTTTTAGTATCAAATACTAATTGATAGGCGTAACTACCAACTATTATGAAATGGGCTAAGTAAATTATTAAATAAAATGCGTTTCCAAATTTATCTATCATATTATACTCCTTTAATTATTATTGCATTAGCGTCTGAGTTGGTTAACCTTATTGGTTTAACCGGTTTATATTCTTCAGAGTTATACCACTCTAAAGCTTTTTCATATGAGGGAAATTTAATTACTACAGTTCTTGGATGTTTCCACTTTCCTTCTATTACTTTGTACTCCCCTGCTCTAATTAAATATTCTCCACCGAATTTCTTGACAATAGGAGAAACCTTTTCAACATATTCTTTGTAAGCTTCTATATTTTTAACATCTATATTAGCTATTACATAACCATTCATAATTATCCTGCATAAATAGTTCTTGATAATTTTTCTATTTCCTCTTTTGATCCAGGTATTTGTTTATATATAAATATATTGCATTTATCATTCATGCCTTTGTCAAAAGGTTTTCCATAAACTTTATCAACGTATTTATTCATACCAGTGTTCATTTCATCTTCTTTAACTTTTTCTTTTTTAAGATATTCTCGAATTACTTTAACTGAAGCTAACGCCATCTCTAAATTTTCTACTTCTATACTATCAGCAGGTAAAACAGCTGTAGCACTATAATGACCTAAGCATTGAATAGTTTGCTCTTTTTGTGCTTTAGTAATGTGACCACCTGCATAAGCAGATGTAAAAAATGTTAAAAGTAAAATTGTAAAAATTTTTTTCATATTTATTTCTTCGTTAATTCAAAATGATAACTAAAAGTATTTAAACATAGCTTTGTTAATTTTTTATTTCAGTTATGCATTTTGTTGCACAACTATGAGTAGAACTAAGGAATAAGAATGATTTTTGGAGCTACACAAGTGCCATTATGTATTTCATTAAAAGCTTCAGACCCTTTTTTTAAATCTCGGTACTCTATCCAGCCCAAATCACCTAGTTTTTTTTCATTAAGAATTTTTAAAGTTTGTTCAAAATCTTTATTTGTATAACAGTAAGTTCCAACCAAAGTCACTTCTTGAATTGTCAGTTTCTTAAAATCAAAAGATCCAGAAGGCTGTGTTAATCCAATGTGTAAAATAGTGCCTCCAGGAGCAATTGATTTTATAGCCTGTTGACGAGTAACTTCTAGACCAACGGACTCTAATATTAGATCAAAATTATTTTCTTTAATTGATTTACTGTCTGGAGATACAAAATCTGCTTTTAAATACTTATCACATTCATCTAATCTTTTTTTATTAGGATCAGACATTATTATATTTGTGGATTTTTTTTCCTTGTTTAAAACCAATCCACATAACAATCCTATGGCTCCTGCTCCTTGAATTAAAATCTTACTTTCAGATAAAGGTTTTTTTAAATTTTGTTCTGCTAATAAAACAGCATGTAAAGCAACTGCGGCAGGCTCTGCTAAAGCTGCCTCTTTAATGCTTATATTATTTGGAGTCTCATAAATATTTTTTTCTGGTACAGATACCAATTCTGCTAATCCGCCATCTCTTTTCATTGGTGTGCTCATACCTATCATTGTTCTTTCGGGACATAGGTGTTCTCTTTTATTTTGACAATAAGTACAATTTTCACAACTAATAAGTGGATTTACAACAACTTGTTTATTTTTAAATTTACCGTCTAGACTGGTCCCGCTAAATTCATGACCTAATATCAATGGCGGAATTCTTCTTTCATCTTTCCCATGATATGCATGCATGTCTGAACCACATATGCCTGAAGCTTGTACCTTTATTAATGTTTCTCCTGCTTTAACAACTGGATCTTTTTCTTCTCTGTATTCTATTTTTTCTGTGCCAGTATAAACTAATGCATGCATTAATTTGAGAATCCGTATTTTCTTAATCTTGCATCACCTGTTCTTGCATGTGCTTCCATCCCTTCATATCTTGAAAGTCTTGCTGCTGCTGCTCCAACAAGTTTAGTAGACTCTTTTGTCATTCTTTGAAAACTTAAAGTTTTAATGAATTTTCCTACAAATAAACCACCAGTATATTTTCCCGCACCTTTTGTTGGAAGAATATGGTTTGTACCAGAACACTTATCGCCGTAGGCAACAGTTGTTTCTTCACCAATAAATAATGATCCGTAATTTTTAAGTTTTTTATGAAACCAATCTAAATTTTTTGTTTGAACTTCTAAGTGTTCTGGAGCGTATTCATCACTTATCTGAACCATTTCTTCATCAGTGTCACACAAAATAACTTCTCCGTAATCTTGCCATGCAGCTTCGGCACTTTTTCTTGGTAATTCAGGAAGTTCTTTAATTAATTCTGGAACTCTTTTTAATACTTTGTCTGCCAAATCTTTGCTTGTTGTGTAAAGCCAAGCTGGTGAATTGTAACCATGCTCTGCTTGCCCAACTAAGTCAACTGCAACAATTTCAGGATCTGCATTTTCATCGGCTATTATTGCTATCTCTGTTGGTCCAGCAAATAAATCAATTCCTACTCTTCCAAATAAAATTCGCTTAGCCTCCGCTACAAATTGATTACCAGGACCGACTAACATGTCAGCTGGAGCATTTTTAAACAATCCATAAGTCATTGCAGCAATAGCTGGAATACCACCTAAATTCATAATTACATCTGCTCCACATAAATTAGCGGTATATATTATAGTAGGATGAGCTCCAACATTTGGTTTTGGAGGGCTACAAGCAATAATGTTCTTAACACCAGCTACTTTCGCTGTTGTAACACTCATAACAGCTGAAGCAATATGTGCAAATCTTCCTCCTGGGATATAACAGCCTGCAGTATTGACTGGCACAAGTTTTTGTCCCGCATATAAACCTTTGGATAATTCTATTTCAAAATCATTACCGTAATTTTTTAATTGGGCTTCTGCAAATTTTCTTACTCTATCGTGAGCAAATTTTACATCGTCTTTAGTTTTTTGATCTATAGATTTATTTATTTCCTCAATTCTTTCTTTAGTGATAATTATATCTCCTTCATACTTATCAAATTTCTTTGTTAGTTCTTTACAGCCAGTTTCTTTTGATGTTTCTAAATCTTTTAAAAGTGTTTGAACGATTTCACGAGTTTTTGCATCATCCGTAGATGCTGTTTTAGGTGCTTTTTTTAAATATTTAATTGCCATATAAAAGTGTCGGTAACCACAAAGCAATTTGTGGAAACACTACTATTAATATTAAACCAATAACTTGCAAGACCATAAATTGCATCATTCCGATATAAATGTCTTTTAAGTCCCATTCAGGTACTACTCCTTTTAAAAAGTAGGCCGATAAGGCCACTGGAGGAGACAGCCAGGCGGTTTGTAAATTGACTGCAACTAGTATTGCAAACCAAGTTAAATTAAATTCTAAAGCTTCAACTAATGGTAAAATAATTGGGATTATTATCATTACTATTGGGACCCATTCTAAAGGCCAACCTAATAAAAAAATCATCACCATTATCATGGCTAAAATTAAATATCTGTTCATTTCTAGACCTAAAAGAAATTCAGTTAATAATGTTGGTGTTCCTAATCTGGCAAATACTGCGCCAAAGAAATTTGAAGCTGCTACTAAAACCATTATTAAAGCCGTAATCTCTAAAGTTTTTACTAATGCTTCTTGTAATTTAGGTAGAGTTAATTTTTTGTAAGCTAATGATAAAAGAAGTGCACCCATAGCTCCACAACCTGCTGCCTCTGTAGGAGTTGCAAAACCAAATAATATACTTCCAAGTGCTGCAAAAACTAATGCAGCTGGTGGAACTAACCCTAAGAAAAATTCTATCCAAACTTTTGACATGCTAGTAGCTCGCATCTCTACAGGTAGTACTGGACCTAATTTAGGATCAATCATGCATCTAATTGTTGTGTAAGCTGCGTAAAGTGTTGCTAGAAGAATTCCTGGAAAGATTGCTGCAGCAAATAAATCTATTACAGGTATTTCCATAATAGGCCCCATTACAACAAGCATAATGCTTGGTGGAATTAAAATACCTAAAGTTCCTCCAGCTGTAATAGTTCCAGCTGCAAGCCTAACATCATATCCTGATCTATTCATTGATTTAGCGGCCATTATTCCTAAAATAGTCACTGAAGCTCCGACTATTCCTGTTGCTGCAGCAAATATTACTGAAACAAAAAGCACTGCGTAATATAATGATCCTCTAACTTTTGATAACATTAATTGGAAAGCAGAGAATAATCGTTCCATAAGTCCTGCTTGCTCCATCATGATACCCATAAAAACAAAGAGCGGTACGGCGGCGAGTGTTTGCTCCGTCATTACCATGGAAAACTGTAAGGTCATTAAGTAAAATACTAATTTTCCAAAACCTAAATAACCAAATACAAAACCTAAAAATATTAATGTAAAAGAAATAGGAAAACCTATAAATATTGCAAAAAGCATTACTCCTACTAAAATAAAACCCAGCGTTGCTGGATCGATTAATTCAGCTATCATTTAGTCTCTCCTGGCCACTCTCCCTTTTTTGCAGCCCAGTAACTTTTCAATAATTCTGAAATACCTTGAACAAGTAAGAAAATTATTCCAATTAATAAACACGATTTAATTGGCCACATATATGGCATCCAAGTCGTATCCATTCCCCTCTCTCCTCTTTGTATTGACTCTCCCACATAACCAATTGTCATATAAAGAAAAACTAGTAAGCCTGGAAAATAAAATAAAATATATAACCAAAAATCTATAAGTCCTTGATTTTTAGTTTTAAAATTCCTGTATAAAAAATCTGCTCTGATGTGAACACCTTTAGAAAGAGCATAACCTGCTCCTAACATAAATAATGCTCCATATAAAAATCTACTAATGTCGTAAGCCCAAATTGTAGGTGCTAAAAACAATTTTCTCATTATAACTTCATAAGTCATTGCAAAAATTAAGGGCATTAAAATCCAACAAACAACACTGCCTACTTTCTTACTGAATTTATCTATTGATGTAATAGTGTTTGCCATCCACTCAGGCATATCCACTGGCATTTTGCCAGCTCCTCCTCGACTTTGGGCTGTTTCATCTGAAATATCGATTTTAGAAGGTTCGTCGTTCATAATTTTTTTATTTGTCTTAAAAAATAAGAGCGGGTGATTAAACCCGCTCTAATATATCTTTAAATATTTCTACTGATTACTTAAGTGTCGCTGCGTGAGCCATTCCTAGCTTAGCATTTGACATTTGAGCACCACTCCAGAAAGGAACAGCAATATCAGCAAACTCTTTCATTGAGTCATAAACTTTAGCAAAAAATTTATTATCTGCTGCGTTTTTGTTCAATGTTTTCTTTGCTGCTGCCATATACTCTACGAAATAGTCTGATGGAGTATCTTCAAGTTTTACTCCATGCTTAGTAGTTAATTCTCTTAAAGCTTTTCCATTTTCATAGATTCTGTAGCTTAGAGATTTAGCTAATGAAGCATTTGCAGCTACTTCAAGAGATTTTTTCTCGTGAGCAGTCATTTTTTTATAAGTTTTTCCAGTAATATAAAAGTCAGCATTTACTACTACTTGGTGTAAACCTTGTAGGTAATAGTGTTTTAATACTTTTTGGAAACCAAATGTTAAATCTGGTTTTGGACAACACCATTCTGCTGCATCAATAGTACCTGATTGTAATGCTGGAAGAATATCTCCTCCACCCATTGCTACAGATGCGATACCGATGTCTTTATATGTTTGACCAGGAATTCCTGGAGGCGTTCTGAATTTATATTTTCTAAAGTCAGCCATATCTTTAATTGGTTTTGGAAACCAGCCTAAAGCTTCTGGACCTACTGGTTGAAGCATAAATCCTTTTATGTCTCTTCCCATTTCTTTCCATAATTGGTCGTATAATTCTTTACCGCCACCATATTGGAACCAAGATAAAAATGCTAAGTTATCTATACCTACTCCACCACCAGCTACTGGCGAACCGAATAGCATAGCTGCAGGGTGATCACCTGACCAATAGTGTGTCCATGCGAACCCACAATCGATCAATCCTTTATCTACTGCGTCTAATGTTTCTTTAACTCCTACTACAGCACCAGCTGGCAAAATTTCAAATTTTAATGAACCGTCAGTTAGCGTTGTTACTGTGTCAGTAAAGTCCTTTAACATTTTTACCTCATCGGCTTTGGTGTTAAGAACGGTTTGACACTTTAATGTTTTAGCGTTTGCTGTAGATACCGAAATTCCGATAAATGCAACTAAACTTAAAACTATAGTAAATAATTTTCTCATTATTTCCCCCGTTTTTTTATTAATTATCAAAATTAAACTTGATCTGACCGCAGGAGTCAAACTAAGAAGATTAAACCAAAAGTTGTATTTGACATATTGGCAAGAATGGCTTTTCTGACGTATAAGTTAGTTTCTTAACATGGATAATTTTGATTTTATAATAATTGGAGCTGGCTCAGCAGGATGTGTGCTTGCTAATAGGTTAAGCGCAGATCCTAAAAATAAAGTTCTTTTAATCGAGGCTGGTGGCAAGGACACTTATCCATGGATCCATATTCCAGTTGGTTATTTTAAAACAATGCATAATCCAAAAGTTGATTGGTGTTTTCATACTGAAAAAGATGAGACGATGAACAATAGATCAATTAGATATCCTAGAGGTAA
Source organism: Pelagibacterales bacterium SAG-MED41 (assembly GCA_014653545.1). Taxonomy (GTDB): domain Bacteria; phylum Pseudomonadota; class Alphaproteobacteria; order Pelagibacterales; family Pelagibacteraceae; genus Pelagilacustribacter. Next base: position 33,359 of record JACWEJ010000004.1, on the reverse strand, counting down.
AACATTGGGAGGGAGTTCATCTATAAATGGTCTTTTATGGATTAGAGGGCAAAGTAATGACTATGATAATTGGAGACAACAGGGAAACTCTGGCTGGGGATGGGATGATGTATTTCCTTATTTTTTAAAATCTGAAAATAATGAACTTGGTCCAAATGAATTTCACAATGATAAAGGTCCCATAACCGTATCAAATAAAAAGATAAATTTAGATATGCTAGAAGAATTTCAAAATGCTGCTGAAGAGACTGGAATACCAAGAACAAAAGATTTTAACACAGGAGATAATTTTGGTATCGGTTATTTTCAATTCACAACAAGTAGAAATAAACTATTAAAATTGCGTTGTAGCGCAGCAAAAGGATATTTAAGCCCAGTTAAAAATAGATCTAACCTTAAAATAGTAACTAAAGCCCATGTTCAAAAAATAAATTTTGAAGGTAAAAAAGCTGTTGGCGTAAACTATTATTTAAAAGATAAACTAGTTTCAGTTAAAGCAAACAGGGAAGTAATTTTATCTGCGGGATCAATTGGTTCACCTCATATCTTACAAGTTTCAGGAATAGGAGATTCCAACAAATTAAATCGTCACGGTATAGAAACCATTCACGAGTTAAAAGGAGTAGGAAAAAATCTTCAAGATCATTTGATGTTTAGACCTGTTTATAAGGTAAAAAATTTGAAGTCATTAAATAGCAAAATAAATAGTTTAATTGGTAATTTTTTCATTGGTTTAGAATATGTTTTCAAACAAAGTGGTCCTATGACAATGGGCGCGAGTCAAGTATGTGGATTTGTAAAAAGTGATCCGTCTAGAGCAACCCCTAATCTTCAATTCCATGTTCAACCAATTAGTACTGATATTTTAGGTGCATCTAAAATGCACGACTTTGATGGAATTACTCCAACAGTTGCTAATGTAAGACCAACAAGTAGAGGAGAGATAAATATTGCTAGCAAAGACAGTAGAGACAATCCAAAAATAAAAATGAATTACTTGTCTACACAAGAAGATAGAGATGTAGCTGCAAAGGCACTAAAAATTGTAAGAAATATCATGATGAATACTAAAACTTTTAAAAAATATGAACCAGAAGAATATAGACCTGGGACTCATATTACTGATGATGAAGAATTAGTAAAAGCTGCAAGTGATCATGCTCAAACTATCTTTCACCCTGTTGGAACTTGTAAAATGGGAAAAGGAGAAGAGGCAGTGGTTAATGATAAATTACAAGCCCATGGTCTGCAAAATTTGAGAGTTGTTGATGCATCTATAATGCCAAATATAACTTCTGGTAACACTAACGCTCCAACAATAATGATTGCGGAAAAAGCTTCTGACATGATATTGAATAAATAATCATGTTAGCTGAGCTACTAACTCCAGAGCAAATTACAATCTTAACTCAAATTATATTTATCGATCTTGTCTTAGCAGGTGATAACGCAATAATAATTGGAATGGTTGCTTCAAAATTTCCACCAGATCAAAGAAAAAAGGTTATTTTTTGGGGTATAAGCGGTGCAGTAATCTTAAGAATAATTTTAACTTTACTAACTGCTTATTTGCTTCAAATAACTGGTTTAAGATTAATTGGAGGAATATTGCTTTTATATATTGTTTACAAACTTTATATCGATGTAATTAAAGGATCTTCAAAAGAAGAAAATATCAAAGTTGATAACTCAAGTTTACTTAAAGCAATTTGGACTGTACTTCTTGCAGATTTTACTATGAGCTTAGATAATGTTCTTGGGGTAGCCGGAGCTGCGGGACATCACTATCATTTATTAATTTTTGGATTGATATTATCGATTATTTTAATGGCAGTAGCAGCTAACCTAATTTCGGGTTGGATTAAAAAATATAAATGGATTGCTTGGATAGGTTTATTAGCTATATTATTTGTAGCCGTAGATTTAATTTACACAGATATAAAAATATTAATTTAATGTTAAAACAAATTATTCTTAAAAATAAAGTCGCTTTAGTAACGGGTGCTGGCAAAGGTATAGGAAGAGCTTGTGCAATAGCTCTAGCCCAAGCCGGTGCTAAGGTAATACTAATAAGTAGAACTCCAAATGATCTAAAAGAAGTATCGAAAAAGATTAAAAAAACAAAAGGTACTAGTTTATCTTTTATTTGTGACGTAACAGATGATGAAAAATTCAAAACGATTATGAAAGAAATTCCTAAACTAGATATTTTAGTGAATAATGCTGGCAGTAATCGTCCAGAACATTTTATAAAAGTTAAGAAAGAGGATATGGATTATCTTGTAAATCTTAATTTAAAAGCTTGTTTTAATGTTGCTCAAATATGTGCAAAAAAAATGTTAGAGAGTAAAAATAGAAAGAAAATTGGTGGTTCAATTATAAATATGTCTTCTCAAATGGGAAAGGTTGGCGGACCAATAAGAAGCGTTTACAATATGACCAAATTTGGAATTGAAGGTCTTACAAAGGGTATGGCGATCGATTTAGCAAAAAGCAATATCAGAGTTAATTCTGTTTGTCCGACTTTTGTGCTTACGCCTATGGTGAAAAGATTTTTCAAAAATAAAAAATTTATGAGAGAAATGATAAGAAATATTCCATTGGGCAGAGTTGCTGAACAAAGCGATGTAGCTACATCTGTAGCCTTTTTAGCTTCTGATAGCTCATCGATGATCACTGGATCATCAATTATGGTTGATGGTGGGTGGACAGCGCAATGAGTAAATGAAGAAAATTTTACTATTTAATTTAATAATTTTAATTTGTCTAATATTTATAAGTGAAATTTCAATAAAAACCCTAAAACTTTCACAACTAATGGGGATTGACTCTAAAATTCTTAATTATGAAACAGAAATTCATAAGTTAAAACCAAATACTTCTGGCTATGTTTTTTCTAGAAAAGTTTTTATTGATCAAGATGGTAATAGAGTTCCAAAAAATTATCAAAAGTCAATTGATAAAAAAAATATTTTAGTCATTGGAGACAGTGTTGCTTTTGGAAATGGTGTTGATGAAGAAAATACTTTTGTAGGGTTGATGCGTAAAAAATATAAAAAATATGAATTTCTTAATACCTCTGTACCTGGCTATGACCTTCTTCATTATGAGGAAAATTTAAAAAAAATTTTAAATTATAAAAATATAAAAAATGTATTATACTTTTTCACTCTTAATGACGTTTTGAATTCAAATACAATTATTCCTTGGCATAAAAGAAATGAAAAAAAGCTGGAGCAAAAATTAGGAATGGTTCAAAAAATTATTAGCAATAAATATTTAAGAAATTTAAATTTTTATCTCCGAAACAAGTCTTATACTTTTATGTTTTTAAAAGGTGTTTTAACGGATCCTTCTAAGAGATGGTATTCAAATATTGACCTATTTTACAAAGAGAATAAAGTGAACCACCTATCTTCGTATTTGACAAATCTTAATAAATTTTCTGAAAAAAATAATGCAAAATTATATGTCATAATTTTACCTTATGAATTTCAAACGAGAAATTGTAAAACTAATAAATCTCCTTTTCCCCAATTAAAAATAAAAGATCAATTAAAAAATTTACGAATAAATTATTTTGATTTTTTCCAAGAATTTTGTAATGTTAAAAAACCTAAAAAACTTTTTTATAAATTTGATCCAATGCATTTATCAAATAAAGGACATAAAAAAGTCTTTGAATTGATTGACCGTGAAATTAATTTTTAAAATTATTATTTTTAACTTAATATTAACTAACTATTTATTAGCTGTTAATTTTGAAGGAAAATTTGAGCAAGGTGCATTTATTCTTGGTAAAACGGAGCCAAATTCAAAAGTAAAAATTGATAACAAAAATGTAAAAGTCACTGATGATGGTTATTTTGCATTTGGTTTGGGTAGAGATAGAAAGACAGATTTATTAATTGAAATATTAAAAGATGAAAAATTGGAGATTATTCAAAAAAAAGTTCTTAAAAGAGTATATAAAATTCAAAGAATTGATGGCTTAGAAAAAAAACATGTAACTCCACCGCCTGAAGTTTATGAACGTATTAAAAAAGATAATAAATTAATTTCAAAAGCTAGATCTTTAAATAGTTCAAATAATTTTTTTAAAGAGAAATTTATATATCCTATAGACAAATATATAATTACAGGTGTTTATGGTAGTCAAAGAATTTTAAATGGTGAACCAAGACGACCACATTATGGTGTAGATTTTCATGCCCCAGAAGGAACCCCGGTTAAAGCTATGATGGATGGAACAGTTATACTATCTGAAAATGATATGTATTTTACGGGTGGAACAATTATTTTTGATCATGGTCACGGTATTAGTACTCTATACATGCATATGAAAAGTATTGATGTTAAGTTAGGACAAAAAGTTAAAAAAGGGGAAATAGTTGGCGAATTAGGAAAAAGTGGAAGAGCCACCGGACCACATCTTGACATTAGATTGAACTGGTTCGATATAAAACTTGATCCGATGTCAATTTTGAAAAAATAGATGTTAAAAGAAAAAGATATTGAATATTTCAACAATGGATTTTCTGAAAATGAAAAATTCTGGAGAAGACTTCGAGAAAAACCTGATTTTAAAAATAAGTCCGTTTTAGATTTTGGATGCGGTCATGGCGCATTGTGTTTGGATATGGCAAGATTAAGTCCTAGGAGAATCCTAGGCATAGATTTAGAAGACAATTTATTGAATTTCGCGAAAGAAAATTTAATTAAAAATTACTCTTATTATTCGAAGATAGTAAGTTTTAAAAAGATAAATTTAATCTTAGATAATATAGATGAAAAATTTGACTACATTGTTTCTAAAGATACGTTTGAACATTCTATTGAATTACCTAAAGTTCTTGAGAAAATGTATAACTTATTAAATGAAGGTGGAAAAGCGTATATTGGATTTGGTCCACTATATAATTTTTATAACGGTGATCATGGTAGGACTAAGTTATATTTACCTTGGTTGCATCTAGTATTTTCAGAGAAATTTATAATTAATCGCCTTAATAAAATTAAAACAATTCAAGTTAATTCAATTCAAGATTTAGGTCTGAGTAAATATTCGCTGAAAGAATACGAAAAATTTTTTAAAGAATCAAAATTTAAAATTAGTTTTTATATTAATAATCAATCTGATCATCCCGTAAGTTTTATTTTCGATTTTTTTAGCAAAATTAATTTCTTGAAAGAATATTTTACTTACAATATTTATTGTATTTTAGAGAAATAGATTTTTAATTTTGGATTAGATACTAATTCTTTAAAAATGAATTTAGATATTTTTTTATTACCATTAGGTCTTGTGTGAAATGCATCATATAAATCTTTATCCATTTCTAAATTAATTTTTTGATGTAAATTTAAACATACTTGTTTTTCAAATTTGCAAAATTTAATTGTTTGTTGATTCACCAATATTAACAATTCTTCTAAGTAATGTCCTTGGGGTACTTGTTGAGTAATAAATATAGATGTGCTTGATTCTTTTTTTACTTTATTTGAGATTTTTATCAATCTGTCATTATAATCTTTTAAAAATTTATCAATCTGATCACTTTTATCGTAAATTTCAATTTTTTTTTTTTCGAAACTACCCTTCCATGTATCAGTTCCATGAGAAACTCCGTATTTCTTTGCAATTAAATATCCATCTAAAATTTTATGTAAATTATATACTGCGCTATTATTTTTTATATAATTAACAATTTTTTCACTAGGATTTTTATCTTTTAAATGATCTGCTCTATTGAAATTCTCTGAACTATTTTTTTCAAGACTATCTGCTAATATAACAGCATCATTAATACCAATATAAAATATATAAAATTTAGGGTTTAATTTTTCAATTTTACTAAACCAGTAATCAAAGTTTTTTAAATGTCCTAAGCTTGATTGTCCGTCGACTCCGGCATTTGCAATTTTATAATTTTTGTCATTGATATGTTTAATAATCTTTTCTTGAAGCATTCTAGTCCATGTTAAATTTTCGTCTATCCATCTCTCATCTGTTGTGCTGCCTCCTACAGTTATTATTTTAACTTGACTTATATTTTCATAATTTCCTCTAAAACCGTATTTATCTTTCTTATACATGGCATTGTGATCACTCTTATAGTGCACGGGAGACCAAACCTTAGTGATATTTTTCTTTACAATTAAATCTGAAAAATTATTTTTTTTCAACCATCCTCCAAAAAATGATTCTAAAATTAAAATACCCAGGAAAAATATGAAAAAATTGATTAAAAAAACTTTAAAGTATTTTTTTGCTTTGCTCATTAATCAAGTTCAAATATATTTTTATAATCTTTTTTAAGTGATTTATCTTGATCATCTTTAAATAATATAAAATTTTCAATCACTAAAATATCTAAATTTGTCCCCATAAAACAATTAAAAGCGTCTTCAATCGAACAAACAATGGGTTCTCCTCGGACATTGAATGAAGTATTTACTAGCACTGGACAACCAGTAATTTTTTCAAACTCTTTTATTAAATTGTAGTATTTTGGGTTTGTTTCTTTATGAACAGTTTGAACTCTAGCTGAATAATCTACGTGCGTAATAGCAGGAATGCTTGATCTTTTGATGTTAAGTTTTTCAATTCCAAATAAATTATTATCTTTCTCAGACATAGATATTTGCTTATCTTTTTTTACCTCTGAAACCAAAAGCATGTACGGGCTGTCATTATTAAGCTCAAACCAGTTGTGTACTTCTTCTCTTAAGACTGAGGGCGCAAATGGCCTAAAACTTTCTCTAAATTTAATTTTTAAGTTTAATTCCTTTTGCATTTTCTCCGATCTTGGATCAGCCAAAATTGATCTACATCCTAAAGCCCTAGGTCCAAATTCCATTCTTCCTTGAAACCATCCAACTGTTTTACTATTTGATAATTCTTTTGCTACGATAGAAGAAATCTGATCTGATTTTTGTTTAACAAATTTGCCGTTTAATTTATTTAATTTATCTTCAATGAAATTTTCTGAAAATTTAGGACCTAAATATGCCCCTTTCATTTTATCTTTAAAATTCTCTCTAGGTTTTTCTAATTCGTGATGCCAATATGCGAGAGCAGCACCAAGTGATCCCCCAGCATCTCCTGCAGCTGGTTGTATCCATATATTTTCAAAAATTTTTTCTCTTAATATTTTTCCATTAGCTACACAATTTAATGCAACTCCTCCAGCTAAACATAAATTTTTAATTTTATATTCATTAGCAATGTTTCTTGTTAATCTGATTACAACTTCTTCAGTAACAGCTTGTATGGATGAGGCTATATCCATATGAAAATCGTTTAATAAATCTTTTTTAGAGTCTCTAACAGAATGACCAAAAAGTTTTGAAAACTTTTCATTTGTCATCGTCAAACCTGTTGCGTAATTAAAAAATTTCATATTTAATTTAAATGAGCCGTCCTCTTTTAAATCCATTAAAGTATTTATGATCAAATCTTTATATTTTGGTTTTCCATATGGTGCTAACCCCATTAATTTATATTCACCACTGTTAACTTTAAATCCCGTATAGTAAGTAAACGCAGAATATAACAACCCAAGAGAATGTGGAAAATGTATTTCTTTTTTCATTTCGAGTTTATTGTTTTTGCCAATAGCTACAGTTGTTGTTGCCCATTCTCCAACACCGTCTAGAGTTAAAACAACTGCTTCTTTAAATGGTGAAGGGTAAAACGCACTTGCAGCATGACTATAATGATGCTCAGAAAATTTAATTTTTTCTATATTTTGAAACCTATCATCGTGTTGTTTTAATTTTTCAAATAAAAATTTTTTTTGAAAAAGTTTTTCCCTCAACCAAATAGGCATTGAAAGGCTAAATGATTTAAATCCTTTCGGTGCAAAAGCCATATAGGTTTCAAGCAATCTTTCAAATTTTAAAAATGGTTTTTCAAAGAAAACAATTTGATCAATTTCACTTAGCTTTATTTTCCCTTCTGATAAAACATAATTCACAGCATTAAATGGATATCTTGGGTCGTGTTTTTTTCTTGAAAATCTCTCCTCTTGTGCTGCAGCTATTATATCTCCATCTATAATTAGTGATGCTGCGCTGTCATGATAAAATGCTGATATACCCAAGATTGATGTCACTAAAAAATTGTATATATAAATGGAGCTATTGCTGATCCTTGGCTTAAAACAATTAATACACCAAATAATGCAAGAACTATTAAAATTGGGAATAACCAGTATTTTTTTCTTTCCATTAAAAATTCCCAAAATTCTTTTAAAAAATCGATCATTAAAATTGTTTATCCATTCTCATCAAAAAATTTTTTCTTTTAATCCAATAAGTCTTTTTACTGGCGTTAAAATTCTTACCTATCAAATCTTTACCAAATAATCTTACAAATAAACTTATTGGTGTTAATACAAGAAAATATACAATAGCCATAACTATTGGAGCAATTATTTTACCTAAAATTTCACCGAATTTAATCCATATTTTATTTAAAGGAGATAATAATTTAGAATTCAGTATCCCTAATGTTAAAAAAATTAAAGCAATTGAGATTAAAAAAATATTTAATTCACCTTTGTTTATTAAAGGCCATAATGCTAAAATGAAAAATACAATAGAAAACAGCAGTCCAAAACTTCTGTTCTGATAATTTGGTTTCATTTTTTTTATTTAGTTGAGATTTTTTTGAGGTTTCATGTCCTCTTTTTTAATACCGGCAACTCTTACTGGTTTTTTCATAGCATCTCTTCTAAATGGTTCACCTAATTCTTGATTTAAAATAACCTCAATAAAAGTAGTGATACCTTTCTTCTGATCTTCACAAGATTGTTTAATAGCTTTTGTAGTTTCTTCCATAGTTTTTACGCTTACACCTTTTAGACCACATGCGTTAGCAACTTTTGCGTAACTTAATTCTGGATCTAATTCAGTACCAATAAAATTATTATCAAACCATAATGTTGTATTTCTTTTTTCCGCACCCCATTGATAATTTCTAAATATTACCATTGATATGGCTGGCCATTCTTCTCTAGCACAAGAACTCATTTCGTTCATACTAATTCCAAAAGCTCCATCGCCCGCGAAACCGATTACAGGAGTATCCGGACAACCTATTTTAGCACCCAAGATTGAAGGGAAGCCATAACCACAAGGCCCAAATAGACCTGGTGCCAAATATTTTCTTCCCTTTTCAAAAGTTGGATAAGCATTTCCTATTGCGCAATTGTTTCCTATGTCACTAGAAATAATTACATCTTCTGGCATACCTGCTTGAATTGCTCTCCAGGCTTGCCTTGGGGACATTCTATCCTTGTCTCTGTCCCTTGCCTCTTTATTCCAAACTGTTCCCGGATCGTCGTCTTCATGATCTAAACCAGAAAGTTTTTGGAGCCATGCTGATTTTGTTTGATGAATTAGATCTTTTCTTTTTTGTCTGTCAGTATCTCCTGCTTTAGGAGATAATTTTCCTAAAATTTGCTGGGCAACTAGTTTTGCATCGCCACAGATTCCAACTGTAACTTTTTTAGTCAAACCTATTCTGTCAGAATTCATATCAACTTGGATAATTTTTGCATTTTTTGGCCAATAATCAATACCGTATCCGGGTAAAGTTGAAAAAGGATTTAATCTCGTACCTAAAGCTAAAACAACATCAGCTTTTGCAATTAATTCCATTGCGGCTTTAGATCCATTATAACCTAAAGGACCTACAGCTAACGGATGGCTTCCAGGAAAACTGTCATTATGTTGATAGCCTGAACAGACCGGTGAGTCTAATTTTTCAGCTAACTTAACGCAATCTTCGATAGCTCCACCAATTACAACACCGGCTCCAGATAAAATTACTGGAAATTTTGCATCAGAAAGTAATTTTGCGGCTTCTTCTATTGCAGATACTCCACCCGCTTGTCTTTCAAGCCTTACTATTGGAGGTAATTCTATATCAATAACTTGTGTCCAATAATCTCTAGGTACGTTAATTTGAGCAGGTGCTGAACCTCGTATAGCTTTTTCAATCACTCTATTCAAAACTTCTGCAATTCTTGAGGGATCTCTAACTTCTTCTTGATAACAAACCATATCCTTAAATAAGTTCATTTGTTCAACTTCTTGGAAACCTCCTTGTCCCATTGTTTTGTTTGCAGCTTGAGGTGTTACTACAAGAAGAGGTGTGTGGTTCCAATAAGCTGTTTTAATTGGTGTTACTAACCCAGTTATACCTGGTCCGTTTTGAGCAACAACCATAGACATTTTTCCTGTAGCTCTTGTATATCCATCTGCTATCAAACCTCCATTAGTTTCATGTGCTACGTCCCAAAAAGTAATTCCTGCATCTGGAAAAATATCAGAAATTGGCATAAATGCAGAACCAATAATACCGAAAGCATGTTCAATACCATGTTTTTGTAAAACTTTTACAAAAGCTTCTTCTGTTGTCATTTTAGCCATATGAAATCCTTATAAGTATTTATAAAAACATACTTTAATTATACTAATTTTTAGTCTATATCCATTAGATTATTTATGTCACAGCCTGACCTAATCATACATGACGAAAAAGATAACGTAGGAGTAGTTGTAATTGAGACCACAAAAAAAGGTCAAAATTGTAACGCCTGGATCATGGAAAATGATAAGACCGTTGATGTGTCATCAGCTAATGAAGTTCCTTTGGGTCATAAAATTGCATTAAAGGATTTAAAGGTTGGAGATACAATTTTTAAATATGGCCACGATATAGGCAAGGTTGTTAAGGAAATTAAGAAAGGTGAACACGTCCATGTGCATAACGTGAAAACAAAAAAATGGTAAATTAATATGGAAATCTCAAAAAGTTTTTTAGGTTATAAAAGAGAAAATGGAAGAGCTGGAACAAGAAATCATGTAATTATTCTTCCAGTAGATGATATTTCTAATGCCTGCGCAGAAGCAGTTGCAAATAATATTAAAGGTACTATCGCCCTACCACACTCATATGGAAGATTGCAATTCGGAGCAGATCTTGAATTACATTTTAGAACAATGATAGGAACAGGAAAAAATCCAAACGTGGCAGCTGTAATAGTTATTGGTATAGAGCCTAAATGGACAAAAAGAATTGTAGACGAAATTGCTAAAACTGGAAAACCAGTTGAGGGGTTTCATATCGAAAGAACAGGAGATATTGGAACAATAATGAAGGCGTCAAAAAAAGCTCAAGAATTTTCTCAATGGGCCTCAGAGAAACAAAGAGAGGAATGTCCGTTGAGTGATTTATGGATATCAGTCAAGTGCGGGGAGTCTGATACTACTTCTGGATTAGCATCAAATCCAACTGTGGGCAATTTAATGGAAAAACTTGAACCATTTGGAGTTCATTTATGTTTTGGAGAAACTTCAGAATTAACAGGGGCTGAAAAAATTTGCGCAACAAGAGGGGCAACTAAAGAGGCATCTGAAAAATTTATGAAAACCTGGAATGCCTATAATGATTTTATTTTAAAAGAAGCAACTGATGATCTTTCTGAGAGCCAACCAACCGCTGGAAATATTGCAGGAGGATTAACAACAATAGAAGAAAAGGCATTTGGAAATTTTCAAAAAATCGGAAACTTGAAATTTATAGATGTCTTAGAACCAGCAGAGGAACCAAAAAAGGGTAAAGGTTTATACTTTATGGATACTTCATCGGCTGCAGCGGAATGTGTAACTTTACAGGCTGCAGGAGGCTTCAATATTCATCTATTTCCAACTGGACAAGGTAATATTATTGGAAACCCAATTGAGCCAGTGGTTAAACTTACTGCTAACCCTCTAACCGCAAAATTGATGAAAGAACACGTAGATTGCGATGTATCAAAGATTTTATCAAGAGAAATGAATTTATCTCAAGCAGGTGATGAATTGATTAAAACGATGTTAAGAGTAGCTAATGGTAGACTTACTTGCGCAGAAGCTTTGGGTCATAGAGAATTTGTTATGACAAAACTCTATAGAAGCGCTTAATATTATTTTTCAGGAAATTTTACTTCTTCTTTTTTTGTCTGGTCTTTTTTCTTAAACTCACTTAACAATTTTCTAGCTATTGGGCTAACAAATTTTCTTGCTGCAGCAGCTAATACTCCTAAAGATATTGCTAAGATTATTGAAAAAGCACCGTATAAAATTGGTAACTCATCTGACATTTTTATAGTGAACTCTGCAAAAGCACTTAAATCTGTTTTGATAACTTGCGATCCATTAAACGTATCTGCTTTATCTCTAAAGAAAGAGTCGTACCCTATTGCGACTGCCACGCATAATAAAAGCATAGCAAATAAGGATTTTAGTTCTGTACTATCTAAAAGTTGACCTACCTTTTGTCCCAATTGAACTCCAATTATAGAGCCTAAAATTAAAGGTAGAACAAGATACAAATCTATAGAACCATAATTAAAAGCATGAAGTACGGTTACTATTGCGCTTATAAAAATTGTAACAAATAAAGACGTGCCTGGAATTAATTTTACAGGCATTCCTACAATATAAATCATGGCAGGAACCATTAGAAATGCTCCTCCAATTCCCATCATAGCCGCAACAAAGCCGACTACTAATCCAAGTAATATAGGGGTTAAAGCACTTTCATATAATTTGGATTTATGAAAACGTATCCTCAAAGGTAAACCTTGAAGCCAGTTATGTTCGTGTAATTTTTTTTTAGTATTTATTTTTGATTTTTGACGAACTTTTTCTCTTACAAACTCAATCAACATTAAAGTTCCAACAATAGCTAAAAGATACATATATAATAACGAAATTATTAAACTAATTTTTCCAATTCCAGAAAAATATGTAAAAGTCATTATTCCTAATAAAGTTCCAACAACTCCACCAGCAACAATCATCAATCCCATTTTATAATCTAAAGTTTTTTTGTACCAATGTGTGAGCGAGCCTGAAACTGAAGTAGCTAATATATTATTTACCTCATTTGGCACTGCATAAACTGGGGGGATACCCATAAAAATTAAAAATGGTGTCATTAAAAAACCACCACCAACTCCAAACAAACCTGATAGAATTCCAACAATTAAACTAACGAATAATAATAAAAAAATATCTATATTTACTTGAGCTATAGGAAGATAAATTTCAAGCATTATTCTAAGTAGTCCTGTAATGCTGTATTGTCAATCTTAATAAATCGTTGCACCAAAAACTTTAATCAAATTATCTTCTACGCCTAGAACCAATCTTCCTAAAAACTCTCCTGGCATCGTTTGACTTGTTTGCTTGTAAATTACAGTAATGAATTGATTTCTTCTTATAGTGCCTAAAAATTCTTGTTTTTCTGATAGACTTGTAAGTAATTTATTATTAGCCCACTGTTTTCCAAGTTCAACTTCATTTGCGCCATAAAGCATTTGTGATGAAAAATCTTTTGTAAACCCACCATAGTCTTTAATGTTTGAACATTTAACTAGGTTATCCCAGATGGGTTGTGCAATTTCTTTTATTTCTTGATCGGATTTATCCATCAACTCCATTTAAAGTTATGAAGCTTTCTTTTCCTTTTTTTCGTCTACGATATGGTAAACAGGCACTTTTTCCAAAGTGAACTTTTTAGTTTTAGGATCTCTTCTTGAAACGGTTAAGCAATGCCAATTATCATCATCAAGTTTTAAATGGTCTCCTCTATAATAATATCCTGGCCATCTAGTTTCTTCTCTAAATTTAGTATGTTCAGTGACACATTGAGAAGTAATTGTTCTATGTTTAAGTTCCCAAGCTCTCATCAGTTGATGATAGTCTTCGGCTCCAACATTTTCTAAATCTTCTTCTAACCATTTTAACAACTCCAAACCTCTATTAAGCATATTTTCGTTGGTCATGTAATTTGTTGCTATTCCACCAACGTACTCATCCATTATTCTTTGTAATCTTTGAAGTCCTTGGATAGGTGAAATATAACTTGGAGATACTGTTCCTCCTGTGATTTCATTTCTGCCTACTGTGTAATTTTCTAATGGTTTATAAATAACTTCTTTAAGGTCTGTATATTGTTTCTCGCTTACATTTATTCCTTCAGCTTTTTTGTCTTCAATATATTTAACAGCGGCTTTTGCGGCTAGTCTACCTTCGGTAAATGATCCAGAAGAAAATTTATGAGCACTTCCACCGACTGTGTCACCTGCTCCAAATAATCCATCTACAGTTAACATTCTATTGTAACCCCAGAAATATTCAGGAGGGGATAAATCTTCTGGTCCACTTACCCAAGCGCCTGAACATGTTGCATGTGATCCCATAACATAAGGTTCTGAAGTAGTGAGCTCTGGGTTAGTATATTTTGGATCAATGTTTTGTGAAGCCCAAACTACAGCTTGACCTACTGTCATGCCTAAAAAGTTTTCCCAACCTACAGTTTCTAAATGAGGATCTTGAAATGCTTCTTTAGTTACCATTTGAATTGGTCCACCACCAGCTTGCACCTCTTGAATAAAAGCATGGTTTCTTAGACACGTAGGTGTTGGATGGTGATCGATATATTCTCCAACTAATGATTTAGTTTGATCATACCATTTCTTCTCGTAATTTTCGCCATTCGCATTTTGAGTATAAGTTTTTAAATGTAAAAAATATGCTCCTACAGGGCCATAACCATCTTTAAATCTACATAAGACAATTCTATTTTCCATTTGAGTCATTTTAGCACCAACAGCTATTGGAAGTGCGTAAGCTGAACCATTGCTCCAAGGTGCGTACCAAGTTCTACCCATTCCCTCACCTACTGCTCTTGGTTTAAAAATATGTGATGCTCCACCAGCTGCTACGATAACTGCCTTTGCTTTAAACACATGGTAATCGCCAGTTCTCATATTAAATCCAACTGCTCCTCCAATTCTATTTTCTTTCTCATCGTCCATTAAAAGATGGGTAACCATTATTCTATTGTAAATTTTATTTGCCGATTTCTTTGCAGCCTCTGCAACAATTGGTTTGTAACTTTCACCATGGATCATAATTTGCCATTTACCTTCTCTTAAATATCTTCCAGTTTTTTCATTTTTCATCATAGGTAAGCCCCATTCATCAAACATATGAACTGTGGAGTCTACGTGACGAGCCATGTCATAACCTAAGTCTTCTCTAACCATTCCCATTAAATCATTTCGAGCGTATCTAACATGGTCCTCGGGTTGATTTTCATCCCACTGCATGCCCATGTAACAGTTAATCGCATATAGACCTTGAGCTACTGCACCACTTCTGTCGATGTTTGCTTTTTCAACACAAACTATTTTTAAATCTCTTCCCCAATGTCGAGCTTCGAAAGTTGCACCTGTGCCAGCCATTCCACCGCCGATAATTAATACATCAGTCTCTTCGACATGTGTTTTGACTTTAGCCATTAATAATAAACACCTTTTTTAAATGAATCTTTGCTTACTGTCGGAAGGTCTCCGTCAATATTTAGTCCTTTAGGTTCAGTATAAAGTCTTTGAGTAGTAATTTCACCTTGATTTGGTTTATCTTCCTCAGCGAGTTTAGGAATAAATTTACCCCAAGGCTTAGTAGTAATTGGAGACACAAAATTCTTCTCGGTTCCATTTCTAAATTTAATTCTCCAAGAGATAGTTCCTTTTTCTTCTTCTCTTCTTACTCTAACGCTGTGGCCCATTGGTGCGAAATCAGCGTAACCTCTAACATCTATCGCGTGATTGGGACAAGCCTTTACACATGAATAACATTCCCAACAAAAATTTGGTTCTATGTTTTTTGCCCGTCTAATCGTCTCATCGATGTGCATAATGTCTGACGGACATATATCTACGCAGTGTCCGCAACCATCACATCTTGTCATGTATACAAAAGTTGACATAAATTATTTTTCTCCCATAAATTTCTATATCATAATTTCTTTAATAATGCTTTGGTTGTTCTCTTTTAATGCCTAACCCAAATTGTTCTGGTGCATCAGCAGGTGGAGGCAAATTGTCTCTAGAGCCATCAGCCTCTGCTAAATTTTTTTGAATCGCTGCGCCTGGTTTGTAAAACATATGAGCAAATTTTGACCAATAAACGCCGCCGAATAAAACTAAATTTGAAACTATAAATAATACTAAAAATAAAACACTCAAACCTGTCATTCCTGAATACTGAGTGTATGACCATGCTAGACCGAATGTTGCACAAGCTAATAAAGCTAGTACAAATAAGTCAGCTTTTATAATCCTATACCAAGGGTGGGCTTCTGCTGAAACATCAACTCTTAAAAAAAACCAAAACCAATAGCCACCTAAACAAGTTAATATTGCACCTATGTGCCACAAAGCAGTTAATGAAGCGGGAGTTTGAATGCCGGCCGATGAATAAGAAAAGATTAAAATAGCTGAGCAAATCCAAAAAATAATTGTGCCGTACATCCCTAAGACATGAGCTAATCTTCTTTTACCCCAACCAAGTTCTGAAGTTGTTGCAATATCATGCGCAACTGTCTTTAAAATAACAGTAGTTCGTTTTCCTGAGGTTAATTCGATCTTTGCATTTTTTTTAGCTTTTTTTGCATTATCAAAAAAATATTTTACATTTTTTTTATGCAGAATATCGATTAAAACACCAATTAAAGTTAGGGCTGCCATAGCAATTACAAAACCTTGCATAGCCACTGACGGTATTGTTTCAGCTAAAGTTGAAAATGGATTGTTTGTAATCATAATTATCGAATAGCTTTTATATCTAGGCCTATTTTGTAGGTCAAGTGAGAACAGTTCTCAATTATTTAAGCTTACCTTCTTTTCGCATCTCCTCTCTAATTTTTGTAGCGGAGATTTGTTGAGTTTTTTCATCTAAAACGATTTCCTCTATTTTATACCCCACACCTCGCCCATAGCAAATATGCGTAATATTAGGTACTAAGGTAACTTGAATTCTGTTTTTATAATTTTGAAGAGCTTCAAAAATATTTTTTTTTACAGTCTCAAAATCAAATGGATTATCGTTAACACCTTTAACATCTCTAACCATAATATTGACTTGGCCTGTTTTTTTTAATGTTTCTTCAAATAATTTTTGATGGCCAGCATGCCAAGGTTGCCAACGACCAAGCATTTGCGCAGTGGGATGTTTATTATCCCACTTATGATCATCGTTTTTCATCTTAAATAAATTTAAGCTGCTGCTTGTAGATTGTGCTTACTAGTCATCCCACTTAGGAAGTTCCAAAGATACCTTGCCGTTAGCACAGAAGCTTTTTCTGCTTTTTCTTTTTCTTCCTCTGTTAAAGCGTCTAAGAGTTTCTCACATTCTTTTCTATGGATCACATCAGCAGCTTTATGAGCTTCAAAAAACTCAAGACCTTCTTTAGATGTTACTCCATAAAATTTTTTTAAGCCTTTAATTTTAGTTTCAGCAATTTCAGGAATTTGTCTCTCGTAAGTATACAAAGAAGCTAAACCTTCAGCGTATGATTTTCTTGCTTGGTAAAAGAAGTTTTCAATCATATCATTTGTAAACCATTCTCTTTTAACATTTTCTATTTTGTCTGGATCAGCTCCCATTGCTAGTGCAAAATTTTTCCAAAGTTTTGGGTGATCAGCATTTGGATTTTCTTCGTCCCGAAGATTTTCTAAAAGAATTTTTCTTTTTTCAATGTCTTCACAAATTGAATGAGTAGCGCTTATGTATCTCGGAAAGGCTTTGACATGCTGATAATATTGTTCAGCGTAATCTTTAATAATTTCTCTAGTAAGTTTTCCCTCATTCCATGATTTGTAAAAAGGGTGATTTAGTAAATGATGTTGGTCTAACTTTTTGTTTAATATTTTTGAAAACATTTTGGCTCCTTAGTTAATTTGAGCGTATTAAAAAAAACCGTCAGATTAAACAAAAAAATTATCCACACCCATTGGTTGATTTAATTTAAATGTTCACCTTTTGATTCACTTTTGATTCACTTTGAGACTCAAATTACAACCCTAGATAGTCTTATCAACACGTACTAACCTGGCTTCATCAATTGGATAATGAACAATAGTAGCAAAAATTGAAAGTGCTATGGCCATGTACCAGGCGTAATCATAAGAACCGTAAAGATCGTAGAAATATCCTCCTAAAAATGCGCCTGCAAAGGCACCAAACTGATGACACAAAAAAACTATTCCAAATAGAGTGCTAAGATATTTAGTTCCAAAGATTTGAGCAACTATACCATTAGTGGGTGGAACTGTTGAAAGCCACAAAAGTCCAAATGTTATTCCAAAAACAATCGAGTTTAAAAGTGATGGAGGAGAAAAAATGAATACACAAATACTTACTGCTCTAAGAGCATAGAGAATACAAAGTAAGTTTTTCTTCTTATACTTTGTTCCAAGAAATCCCATTCCAAGTGTTCCAAAAATATTAAAAAAACCAATTAGAGCTAAAATAATTGTGGCTGACCAGCCTCCCATACCTCTATCTTGCATATATCCTGGAACATGAGTTCCAACCAAAGTAATTTGAAAGCCACATACAAAAAAACCTAAAACAAGTAAAATATAACCTTTATGCGCAAACGCCTCTTTAATTGCGGAAGTAAAGGTTTGATCCCTGTCAGCTTGAGATGAATCTATAATAGTCTTCGAGGGAAATAAAAAAAAAGATGCTAACAATCCAAAAACAATTAAATACATAAAATATTTCAACGTCTGCTCCCAACCAACTCCTTCAAGACTATATTGAGTGAAAAGTGGAGATAAAAAATAACCTACAGATGCTGCAGCAGTAACATAGCCGGTTGCTAAAGTTCTTGTCTCGTTTGGAAAATGTTTTCCTACTTCCGAAACTGGAACTCCGATAGCTGTAGCTCCTAGTGCAGTACCTACTAGAACACCTAAACTTATTTGAAAATAAATTCCAGTATTTGGACCAGCATAGAGTGTAAAAATACCTAATCCGAAAATTACAAAACCAATTAATACAGCCTTACTCCCTCCAAATTTATCTGCTAGAAAACCAAATATTGGAGCAAATATTCCCCAAAATAGCATTTGTATTCCTATGGCTAGTCCAAACTCTGTTCTTGTTACACCTAAACCATCTTCAAAGACTTCAAAAAATAGACCGAAGGTTTGTCTTAAACCCATTGATATAAAAATAATACTACATGCAGATATTAAAACAATTAGAGCTACTCTATTGGGAATAAATTTAAACATTATTTAATGTATCTTAAAGATTGTTTTAAGTCATTAATTAAATCTTTTGGATCTTCAAGACCAATGTGTAACCTAACAATGTGCTCATTCTTTTTATATTTAAAGAATCTTCTTCCTTGACTATATTCATCTTTACTTGGTTTTAATTCCTGTAAAATTGCAAGACTTTCAAATCCTCCCCAACTATACCCTATTCCAAAAAGTTCTAACGAATTAACAAATTTAATTACTGAAGATTTATTTTTAGATTTTATAACAACTGATAATAAACCTGTTGCACCTGTATAATATTTTTTCCAAAGCTTAAAATTTTTACTACCTGTCTTATGAGGATATAGTATTTCAATAATTTTTTTTTGTTTTCTTAAAAAATTGATCACTGCTTTTGTATTTTGAAAATGCTGCTTTAGCCTAGTATCTAACGTACGTAAACCTCTTATAATTAAGTAAGCCTCATCAGCCGACATTCGGTATCCAGAAAGTTTATAAAAAAACATTATTTTTTTAAATACTTTTTTATTAACTGCTAAAGATCCACCCATTGCATCTGAATGGCCTGAAAAATATTTAGTCGCTGAAGAAAAAGACATGTCAAAACCTATTTCTAGGGGTTTCAGATATAAAGGTGTTCCCCAAGTATTGTCCAACAAAGTTAGTATTTTCTTTCTTTTAGCTAAACTTACTATTTTTGAGAGATCTTGAAATTCAAATGTATTACTTCCAGGATTTTCAACTAAAATCATTTTAGTTTTTTTTGTAACTTTGTCTTTCAAATCATCGAATGAATTAGGATCGTAAAATTTTGCATTAATATTAAATTCTTTTAAAAGTTTTTCAGATATCTCTTTTGTTGGTCCATAAACATTATCTGAAACTATAATTTCATCTCCTGGTCTACATAAACTCATTAATGCTAAAGCTATTCCACCAAATCCTGTTCCAGTGAGGAAAACATGATAAGCTTTTTCTAACTCTTTTAAAATATTTTCAAGTTCAATTGTTGTGGTGCTTCCATAACGACCATAGGTATAATGAGTTACATTTTTATGCTGCTTGATTTTTGCTTCGTGCTTGTACATTTCTTGCATTGTATCAAATAAAATTGTTGACGCTCTAGCAACAGGAGGGTTTGCAGATCTATTAGTATTATCCTTTGTGGGATGTTTTAAAAATGTGTTAATAGACTTTTTCATAAAATAAGTGTATTTGAACTTTATATAATAATTACCTAATTAAGATATAAAAAAGGAGGCAAAAATATGGGTTACCCAAAAAAGCACCGTGGCAGAAGAAAAATTGGCTCAAAAAAAAGAAGAGCAAGAAAAAGAAATAAGAAAAAATAATCATTAAAATTTTATGAATGAAATAACTCAAATAAGAAAATTGAGTTTATGGATATTTTTTATTCCATTAATAGCAATCAATTTTTGCTTATTAATTTCCCAGAATTATGAATTTCTAGAGGGAACAATATTTACAGTTGATCAACTCGGCAGGTCAGGATTTTCCATACCTTATTTGGATGGAAGTTTATCAATTAGCAGGGCTTCAAGAACCTTTCCCCAATATTTAATTTTTAAACCAATTATGATTATAACAGCTATATTGTTGTATTATTATTGGAATAATAATAACCGTTTAGTAAATAAATATAAAATTACTGCTATTAATTACAAATTTAAAACTTTTGGTATTTTATCCGCAGTTTTTTTAGCAATTCACTCAATTTTTTTAGGTATTAAATTTGATATTCAAATTTACAAACTAATGAGAAGAGTTGTTTTATTACTCTTCATTATATTTGAAATTATAGCTCAAGGAATGCTAGTTTATCATTTCTTTAAAATTAAAGAAAAAATTTCAGGATTAATAAATAAAAAAGTATTAATTTTAAAAGCAATACTTGTTTCGATATTAGCTACTGTTGCAATTTTGAGTTTGCCAATACTTCTTGATAAAGGCAACACTCACTTTAAACATGCTTTGGAGTGGAATTATTTCGTAGGCGTAGTTACGTTTTATTTGTTGACAAGATTATTTTGGAAGAGAACCACATAAATTTCTAGGCTTTCGCCCAGAAATTTAGTAGTTTAGGCTCGTCGTTGTAGGCGCTACCGCCAAGCCATCCCGATGAACTATTCTAGCGCTACTAGGTCCACCTTTCTGCCCTTTAAGCTTGAACCTCTCGGTCTTTCCTTAAATGGCCAGTTAAGAGTTGCCCCTTAATTAAAATCATTAAATCATATTATGAAAAAAATGTTATCACTTTAAACGTGCAGAAAATTAGGTTGTTAACTTAGTGGATAAATTTTTATTAAAAGTCTTGTGTATCCAGCCACCACCAAGAACCTTATCCCCAATTTTATCTTCTGAATAAAATACACAAGCTTGGCCAGGAGATATTCCTGTTTCTTCATCTAAAATTTCTACATCTGCCGAATTTTCTAATAAATTTACTTTAGCTTTTAAAAGTCTACCAGTTGATCTTACTTTTATATTTATTTCCTTATTAAACTCTTTTTTTGATCCTAGTATATTTAGATCTCTTAATTTTATTTTTTTAACTTTAAGACAATCTTTATTACCTACAACAATTGTATTTTTGTCAGCATCTATATTTACTACGTACAGGGGGTTGTTGCTTGCTATCTTAATTCCTTTTCTTTGACCAATTGTATAATTAATAATACCTTCATGATCACCAATTTGATTTCCATCAATATCAAGTATTTTTCCAGGTTTAAATGACTCTGGTCTAAATTTTTTTATAACTGATGAATAATCTCCATTAGGAACAAAACATATATCCTGGCTATCTGGTTTTGTGGCTACATTTAACTTTAATTTTTCAGCTATTGATCTAGTTTCCGACTTATCAATTTCTCCTAAAGGAAATCTTAAATAGTCTAATTGTTCTTGGGTTGTACTAAATAAAAAATAACTTTGATCTCGATTTTGATCTTTTGCTTTATACATATTTGCATGGCCATTTACCTGTACTCTTGAAACATAATGACCTGTTATAAGTGCGTCGGCATTTAAATCCTTGGAATATTTGAATAAATCTCTAAATTTTACTGTTTGGTTACATTGCACACAAGGTATAGGTGTTTCTCCAGCAGCGTAACTATCAATAAATGAGTCTATTACTTCAGATTTAAATTTTTTTTGATAAAATAAAATTTTATGATCTATATTAATATTTTCTGATACTCTTTTAGCATCCAAAATATCTTGTCCAGCACAGCATTGTCTACCCTCTTTAGATTGTTTAGTGTCATCGTATAATTTTAATGTTACACCTGTAACGTCATAACCTTCTTGCTTCATAAGTGCGGCAACAACTGAGGAGTCTACACCTCCAGACATTGCTACAACTACTTTAGTTTCTATTTTTGGCTTATTAATTCCTAGTGAATTCATTATTTAAATGTATAATAGAAAGTAGAGATTTTCCATAATGCTTATTGATTTTGAGCCAGGAGATTATGTCACAAACCCTGCAAACAAAGATTGGGGTGTAGGACAAATTCAATCTATTATTGGCAGTAAAGTAACTGTTAATTTTGAAAATTGCGGAAAAAGAGTGATAAATGTTGAAAATGTAATACTGGAAAAAATAAACTATGAAAATTAACGAATTAAAATCTATATGTGAAAATTTAATTGATACTTTTAACATTGCCGGGAAAAAGTCTATAGACCTTTTCGCCAATGGTCTAAAAATAGAAATTAAAGAAGATAAATCACCTGTTAGCAATGGAGACCTAAAAGTAAATGAGTTAATTACTAAAAAGATCAAAGAACTTACTCCAAATATACCAATTGTTTCTGAAGAAACTGTAGATTTAAATGTAAAAAATACTGCAAAGATTTTTTGGCTAATAGATCCTATAGATGGGACTAAAGAATATATTGCTGGTAAAGATGAATATACTTTAAATGCAGCATTGGTAATTAATGCTGTGCCTGTATTAGGTTTAGTTGGAGTACCAAAAAAAAATAGGCTTTTTTATACTTATGCACCTGGAGAAAGTTATTTAATTGAAGGTGGAAAAACTAAGAAAATTAATTGCACTAAGCAACAACCAAAGGGTAAAGTCGTAGCACTATCAAGTGTAATAAAACCATCTGACGTTATTCTAAATAAATTAAAAGAATTTAATGTTAATTCAATAGTTAAAATGGCTAGTTCCTATAAATTCTGTGTAATTGCTTCGGGTGAGTACGATATTTACGCTGCTAAAGAAAGAGCCAATGAGTGGGATTACGCTGCTGGACATGCTGTGGCTGCAAATGCTGGTGCAATTATTAAAACACTTGATGAAAAACCTTTTTTATACGGTAAAGAAGATTATAAAAATCCTAGTTTACTAATTAAGCGTGCAGAAAACTTAAATGATTAAAACTATTGCAATAATAATATTATCCGTAACTTTTTTTGGAGTTTTATTTTTTATTTTAGTTAGAAACGCTCTCAAGAGAAAACTTGATATATTAGTTGAAGAGGAAAAAAAAAAATCAGATAATCTTGATTAGCTTATTAAATTCTGTTTTTTCTAAATCTAATACTCTTTTTGATAGTTCAAAATTAAATCCGCCTCTAGCTAGAATACCCATATCTTTTCTATAAAATAATTCTCGGTTTTCATCTGGTCTTAAAGGTCCTATTCTTCTTCTTTTACAGAGCTTTAAAGCAGATACAAAATCAGGCTCTATATTATCCTCTTTAATTTTATCAATGCTTTGTTTTATAAATTTATTATCTATACCTTTATTTCTGAGAGATTGATTAATCTTATTTAAAGAATACCCTCTTCTTAAAAACATTCTTGCTTTCGAGTCTGAATACATTTCATCATTTATAATTCTATTTTTTTCTAGATTTAAAATTATTTCGTCTATAATTGAGGAAACTTCTTTCTTAGATTTTGTTCCTTTAATTTTTGTTAAATATTTTTTGAGTAAATATACTTTCAACTGTTGTTTAGAGGGACTATATTTTTCTAAATATGAATAAGCTAAGTCTCTAAGATTTGTAGTTAAATCTTCAAAATCACTTTTATTAACTATGGGATTCATTAAGTTAATATACTATATTATTTTTAATGATAAATAATTTATTAACTTTATTAACTTATGAAAATATTTATCTCATAGCTAATTGGGGTGTAATTCCTTTTTGGCTTTTATTAATCTTTTTACCAAATAATCAAATAACAAATTTTTTTGCCCAATCGATAATTCCATTTTTACTACTTGGAGTTGGTTACGCTTATCTTTCCTATAAAATTTACTTAGAAAATAACATTCTTGATGGCTTTGAATTATACAATGGGCTAGATGGTCTTTACTCGATGTTTTCTAATGAATCTTTATTATTAGTTTTTTGGCTTCACTTTCTTTCATTAAGTTTATTTATGGGAGCATGGATCGTGAGAGACGGTAGAAAATATATGGTTTCAAAAATTGTTACTATCCCCTCTTTGATTTTAACTTATTTTACTGGACCAGTAGGGTTAGTAATCTATTGGTTTTTAAGAATTTTTTTTGCGAAGAAAATCAGTTTTAATGATTAAACCATTAGAATTCTATTTTGATTTTATTAGTCCTTACTCATTTCTTGCGCATAAACAAATAAGAAAAATTGAAAATCATGAGGGTGTAAAAATAATTTATAAACCTGTTCTTTTGGGTGGGCTACATAATTTACATGGTATTAAGGCACCTGCCTTCATTCCAGCTAAAGCAAAACATATGGTAAGAGACTGCAAACTTATAGCTGAAAAAAATAATATTAGTTTTAAATTCAATGCATACTTTCCAATAAGAAGCTTAAACTTAATGAGAGGAGTTTTGGTTGCAGAGGAAGATAATATAAAAAAATATTATATAGACAATATATTCAATACTATTTGGCAAGACGGATTAAATATGAATGATTTAATAGTTATACAAAAAATTTTACAAAATTTAAATATAAATCCAAAAACATTTTTGTTAAGAACATCTTCTTCATTAATTAAAGACTTGCTTAAAAAAAAAACTAGTGAAGCCTTTGAAAAAGGTGTGTTTGGAGCACCTACATTTGTTGTAAATAATAAAATTTTTTGGGGCCAAGATAGAATTGAATTTGCTTTTAGAGAAGCTAGTAAATAAATTATTTTTTTTCTTTTGTAATTACTTTTAGTCCACTTTTTTTTAAAGCATCAAATCCACCATTTACATGAGCAACATTTTTAAAACCCATTTCTACTAGAGATTTTGTTGCAAGAGCAGATCGCCATCCGAGTGCGCAAAATAGTACCATTTTTTTTATATTTTGAATTTTGTTAGCTTGATAGTATGTGCTTTCTGGATCTAACCAAAACTCTAGCATGCCTCTTGGTATATGTTTTGAATTTTCTATTGTACCTTCTTTCCACAGTTCTCTTATATCTCTTACATCTATCAAGGTAATTTCTTTTTTTTCTAATAATTCTTTGACTTCGTTAGGGTTTAAAGTTTGGATTTTTTTTTGAGCTTCTTCTACTAAAAATTGTGATGATTTAATTCTCATAGATGAATGTAATAAACTAATATATATAATTTATTATAATGAAAAATATTAATTATTCAAATAAATCTGGTTTTTTGAAAAAAATTTTTATTAAAATCTGTAGAAAACTTGGTTATGAAATTATTGATCAAAATAAATTTGAAGTCTTAACCTCTAACAAAAAATTAAATGAGGAGTTAAGCATACTTGGGTATAAATCTATCAATCTTCCTTTAGGAGAAATAAAAATTACCAGGAAGGTGAGAGCCTTAGATATAATTATTAGAACATGTGCTAGCGTAAATATGCTCACACAGAATAAAAAGCGATTATTTGAAAAAGAAAAAATTGTATATACTCTTAGAACTATCAAATCTTTATTAAATTCAGTATTAGATCCAGGATTAACTAGCCTTCATATTAATTTTAAAGTCATTGACCATAATTCAACAAATGAAAATTTAAAAGAAATTGATAATGTTTTTAAAAAATTTGGTAAAAAATATTCTTTGATTAATCTAGACGTTTCGAAATTTAAAAATCAAATAGAGAAAATTAATCAGAGAGGGAAAGATGTTACATCAAATCAAATATCTAATATGGCTAATATTCACCAATCATTGTTAGAGTCTAAGAATTGTGAAGATTTGATTTATTTTGTTGAAGATGATTATTTGCATAGAAAAAACTCTATAAAAGAGATGATTTTTACTTATGAAAGAATAACATCGCAACTAAATAAAGAAATTATTATTTGTCCTACTGATTATCCTTATTTATACGCAAAATCCGAAATGACTCAAAACTTTTTAGGTCATAAATATCATTGGCGAAGAGTTAATGAAACATTGTGTACCTTTTTAACAAGTAAAAATATAATTGAGAAATATTGGGAAAAATACATTGAAATGTGTAAAAAAGAACATGCTCCTTTTGAAAAACCCCTACATGATATTTATAAAAAAGAATTATGTATATCACCAATCCCTTCTTTAGCACTACATTTCACAAATATTAATTCGATTTTTGGTTTGTCTCCAAACGTAGATTGGAAAAAAATTTGGGACGAAAATGAAAATTAAAAAAAGTATAAAAGCGCCATCTTTTAAATTGCCAAGTACAGGTGGTGTTGATTTTAATCTAAAAAATATTAAAGGAAAATTATTAATATATTTTTATCCTAAAGATGATACGCCAGGATGTACTATTGAAGCTAAAGATTTTTCTAAACTTTATAAAAAATTCAAAAAAATAAAATGTGAATTAGTTGGAGTTTCAAAAGACTCTATACAAAGTCATGAAAAGTTTAAAAAAAAGTATAAAGTTCCATTTAAGCTACTCTCAGATCCTGATGTTAAAATGCAAAAAAAATATGATGTATGGGGTATCAAATCCTTTATGGGAAAAAAATTTCTAGGAACAATTAGATCAACAGTATTTATTGATAAAGGTAAAATAAAGAGAATTTGGACAAATGTAAGAGTAAAAAATCACGCCAATGAAGTCTTTGAATATATAAAATTATATAAATAACAAAGGCCTGATTTCTCAGGCCTTTAATTTTATTTAACTATTAGTCTCTTATAGAGTAAGCTATTACACCTACTTCTGCTTTATCTGTTCCTTGCTTTTCAGCAGCTTTACTAATTCTTAAACCAACTGTTGATTTTAAAGAACTAAAAGTAATCCAAGATAATGCAAAACTAAATACACATACTGATATAACTCCAATAAATTGTGTACCAAATGATGTATCCGAATTAGTAAAAGGAACTACTAGAGTACCAAAAATTCCAGCAAACATGTGGACAGGAATTGCTCCAACAACATCATCCAACCCTAAATTTTCTAACATCTTGGTTCCGTAATACATAATTACTGCACCTATTGATCCAATAATCATTGCAGTTATAGGTCCTGGTGTTAAAGGTTCTGCTGTAATTGCTACTAAACCAGCTAAAGCTCCATTCAACATCATTATAATATCTGTTTTACCACCTATTAATCTTGTTAATGCAGCGCCAGTTACTGTTCCTGCAGCGCCAGCCAAATGGGTGTTAACTGCAATTTTAGAAATTGCGTTTACATCATCAAATGTACCCATTGCTAATTGACTGAACCCATTAAACCCAAACCAACCAAACCAAAGTAAAAAAGTTCCTAGAGTTACAAGTGGAATACTTGAAGCAGCAAAAGGTTGCATAGATCTTTTTTCACCTCTTTTTCCAAACCTTCCTTCTCTTGCACCTAAAACCATTATGCCTGCTAAAGCTGCCGCCCCACCACAAGCATGTACTAATGTTGACCCGGCAAAATCTGAAAAACCAGAAGCTGCTAACCAACCTCCGCCCCATTGCCATCCCATTGAAATTGGATATATAACTCCTGCCATGATCGCCGCAAAAATGAAGAAAGGCCAGATCTTTATTCTCTCTGCCACAGCTCCGGATACGATTGAAGCAGTTGCACAAACAAACATAGTTTGAAAAAACCAATCTGAATATCCTGAATAACCTGTTTCAGCATCAGTAGTATCAGTCCAAATTGAAAATGATCCCATAAAACCACCCTCGGGCACACCGTAGGCTAAATTGTAACCCACTAAGAAAAATATTAGTGAACATATAGCAAATTTACCTATATTTTTAGCGGCAATTGTCGAGACACTCTTAGTTGTAACTAAACCACTTTCTAACATACAAAACCCAGCAGCCATGAAAGCAACTAGTACTCCACCAATATAGAAACCTAATGAGTTAAAAATATATTGTCCCTCTTGAGACATTGTTGTTTGAGCAAAACTATTAACGTTAAAAAATATTGCAAAAATACAACCTAAAAAAATGAAAGTTAAGTTTTTCATTATTTCCCCCTTTTGTTGCCAATGAACTATCAAAATACTGAAGTTTTAATTATGTTTTAAATGCATACTAGTCATGCCGAAAACAAATAAGGCCTGGTGCGGGGGGCGCAACCAGGCCTTACAATTTTTCCCAACTAACGAGGGAGGGAATTATTTTTAGTCTCTGATACCGTAAGCTATCACTCCGATTTCAGCTTTATCCGTTCCAAGTTTTTCAGCTTCTTTACTGATTCTTAGACCGATTGTAGCTTTCATAATTTGGAACACTATTAGTGATACAACAAATACGAATACTACGACTGAAATTGTTCCAAGGAACTGAGCTCCAAATGAAGTATCTCCATTTGTTAATGGAACTGCTAAAGTACCCCAAACACCTGCAACTAAGTGTGCTGGTATCGCTCCAACTACATCATCTATTTTTAACTTAAATAAAAGTTGAGTTGAGAAGTACATTACTAATCCACCAATTGCTCCGATAAATATCGCAGCTAAAGGAGTAGGTGCTAATGGTTCCGCTGTGATTGCTACTAATCCTGCAATCGCACCGTTTAACATCATTACAACATCTGTTTTTCCACCAATTAATCTTGAAACTACTGCAGCAGTTAAAACACCACCACCGGCAGCTAAGTTTGTATTGATATAAATTGTAGCTACTGAAGAAACATCTTCTAATGTTCCTGCAGCTAATTGTGAACCACCATTAAAACCGAACCAACCTAACCAAAGGATAAATACTCCTAAGGTTGCTAATGGTATTGATGATGCCGCAAATGGTGGCATAGCTTTTGTTCCGCCACTTGAACTAAATCTTCCAGTTCTTGCTCCAAGTACAATAGCACCTGCTAAAGCGGCAGAACCACCTGCAGCATGTACTAATGTTGAACCAGCAAAATCTGAGAAACCGGCAGCTGACAACCATCCGCCACCCCACTGCCAACCCATTTGAATTGGATAGATAATTCCAGTTAATATTGCAGCAAATAAGAAGAACGGCCAAATTTTAATTCTTTCAGCTAAAGTTCCAGATACAATTGACATTGTCGTTGCACAGAATACCATCTGGAAAAACCAGTCTGATCCGTCTGAGTAGCCTGTATCAACTGAGGAAGCATCACTCCATGGAGTAAATGTTCCAATGTATCCACCTTCTGGAATACCGTATGCTAAATTGTAACCAACCAACCAGAACATTACTCCGGCGATTGAATATAGTCCTATATTTTTTGCACAGATTGCAGATACGGATTTAGATGTAACTAATCCCGATTCTAGCATTGCGAAACCTGCGGCCATCCACATGACCAAGAAACCTGACATCAAAAATAATATAGTATTAAATATGTATTGTACTTCCGCAGATACTGTAGTTTCGGCATAACCTAAACCAGCAAAACCAAAGTAAATGGCTGCACCTGCAAAAAAGTAACCAATGTATTTTTTCATAGTTATTTCTCCCTGTTTGAATAAAAGAATTCTATACTTCGATAAAGTGAGGAATTGAATTGATATGACTTAAGATTAGCTATGCTAAAAATGCAATGTATTTGAAGAAAGATTGGTATGCATAAATTTAATAGCTCTCATAAGATGAGAGCTATTAAATATGAAATTTATTTATTGAACATTTCTTTTAAGCTTTTAGCTGGTAAAAACTTAACTTTTTGAGATGCAGATATTTGAATTGACTCGCCCGTTCTTGGGTTTCTGCCTACTCTAGCTTTTCTTTTCGCTACTTTATAAGTGCCAAAACCAGCTATTTTAACAGTATCGTCGTTTTTCAAAGCATCCAGTATAATAGTCGTTATTGAGTCAAATGTTCTCTCAGCATCAGCCTTACTTTGACCCAAAGTTGTCGATATTTTTGCTACTAGTTGTTTTTTGTTCATTTTTGCCCCTTTTTTAGTTACTTTCTAATCTGCAAAAAAATCCAGTAAAATCAACATTTTTTTAGTGTTTCACGTAAATGTTAACACTATATTTAGTATGTTAAATTAATGTTGATTTTATTGACTTTTTTAAGGAAAAAAAATGGCTTAAAACAAGCCTAAATCTCTTAGATCATTAAATGTAGTAAAAAACATAAGAGATAGCAGTAAAAACAACCCGATTCGGAAGAATCCCTCTTGAGTTCTTTGAGTAAGAGGCCTACCCAATATTTTTTCAAAAGCATAAAACATTAAGTGTCCACCATCTAACATTGGGATTGGAAACAGATTTATAAATCCTAAACTTATGGAGATGTAAGCCATGATACTAAGAAAAGCTATGAACCCCAATTTAGCAACTTGTCCAGATATCTTAGCAATCTTGATTGGTCCTCCTAATTGAGAAGTGTCTCCAGTACCTTTAAACATAGAGATCACAAACTCCCAAGAAGCACCAATAACAAACCATGTCTCTTTTACAGCATAAAATAAAGCCGTTGCTGGACCTAGCCTTTGCCTTTCAATTTCGTTATTTAGAGGGGCGATTTTAATACCTATTATTTTCTTATTAATTTTATTTCCTAATGAGTCCTCTCCTTTTATAAATTTTGGATTTACGTTAAAATCTAGTTCGTTATCATTTCGTAGTATCTTTATATTAATTGTTTTGGAGGAAGAGGAGTTTATAAAAGCTGAAACTTCCATAATACTTTTAACTTCATTATTGTTGATTGACTTAATTACATCTCCAGATTTAATACCTGCAACAAATGCTGGACTTTCAGGCTGAACTTCTTGAATTTGAGCTGGGGTAAAATCTTTGCCCGCAAACATATAGATAAATGCAAATATTACTATAGCTAATAGAAAATTTGCAAAAGGTCCTGCTGCCACAATTAAAGATCTTTGATAAAGGGGTTTAACTACGAAAAGCTTTTTTCTATCTTCTTCATTATATTCTTTTAAAAGCTCTTCTTGCTCTGCTTGACTAAAAACATTTCTATCTCCAAAAAATTTTACGTATCCACCTAGAGGTATCGCACAAAATTTCCACCTAGTTCCAGATTTATCGTTAAAACCAAATAGCTCTTTGCCAAACCCTATAGAAAAATCGGTAACTCCAACACCATACTTTTTGGCAAAATAATAATGTCCGTATTCGTGAATAAAAACTACAACTGTAAGTAGTATTACAAAAGGTATAATAAATGATATTAAAATTTCCATTCGTTTACTTTTGAAAATATAAAGTTTCTAAAGGCCATTAATCTTGCATTGTTTTTTAGGGATGCTGGATAAACGAAATGCGTTTCAGTTGGCTTACCAGATTCACTCGGTAAAACTTTAGTTATATTATTTACATTATGAGCTATATAATCAGGAATAGCAGCGAGACCAACTCCGCTTTGCACAGCTAATAATAATCCATATACACTATTTACTTTCATAATAGATTTTCTTTTTTTTCCTTCTTTAGTTCCGTGTTTTAACACCCAATCAGGATTATAAACAGGTGATGGAGCCCCTCTGCCGTAAGTTATAAATTTATGTTTATCTAAATCTTTTAAAGACTTTGGATAACCATTTTTTTCCAGGTATTCGTTTGAACCATAAATATGATAATTGAAATCAACAAACTTTTTTTGAATTAAATTCAGTTGTTTTGGTCTTCTCATTCGAATTGCCACATCAGCTTGACGTGTACTGAGATCAAGTTCTTTATCATCAAATATTAATTCTATTTCTATATCCGGATGTAAATCCATAAATTCTTTTATTCGGGGCGTAAGCCAGGTTGTACCAAAACTAACAACTGTGGTAACAGTTAGTTTTCCATTTAGTTTGTCTTTATGCCCACTTAGGTTAGATTCAACGTCTTTTAATTTTGATATAACTTCATGAGCAGACTTAAATAAGTACTCACCATTTTCTGTTAAAACTAAGCCTCTTGCATGTCTCTCAAACAGTTGAACTTTTAAATCAGTCTCTAAAGCTTGAATTTGACGGCTAATTGCCGATTGACTCAAATTTAAAATGGTAGATGCTTTCGTAAAACTTGTTGCTTCTGCAACAGTATGAAAAATTTTAAGTTTATCCCAGTCCATGATTATTAATTATAATTTATTTATTCGGATTTACTATAGCTCTTCCAAAGAACTCGCCTTTTAAAAGTTTAGGATAAGTTTCCAAAAGCTCAGTAAAAGAGAGCTCTTTAGTAAAAGATTGAACTTTTGAAAAATCTACTAATTTGGCTACCTGTCCCCAAACAAATTCTCTTCTTTTTAATGATGAACCAGAGGAATCTATACCCCAAAGTTTTACACCTCTAATTATAAAAGGCATTACGGTTGTATTTATTTTAATTCCACCAGCGTTTCCACAAGCAGCAACTATTCCACCTGGTTTTGTTTGTGCAAAAATTTTAGTTAATGCAGAGCCACCAACAGTATCAACTACGCCGTCCCATACTCCTTTCTCTAACAATTTACTTTCACCTTCAAATTCTTTTCTATCAATAATATTTTTTGCACCTAAGTCTTTTAAATAATCATTTTTATCTTTTTTTCCTGTAACTGCATGAACGTCGTAGCCCATTTTTGATAAAATCATCACTGCAATACTCCCTACTCCGCCTGTTGCACCAGTAACTAAAACATCTTTCACTTTTTCACCCAATAATAATTCTTCTTTTGCTTTTACAGCAAAACTGCATAGCAAAGCTGTAAATCCAGCCGTGCCTAGCATCATCGCTTTATGGCTATCTAAATCTTTTGGTATCTTAACTAAAAAATTTGAGTCAACTTTTGCATATTGTGCGAAACCTCCAAAAAAAGCCTCTCCCACTCTAAAACCTGTTAGGATAACTTTATCATCTT
>JACWEJ010000003.1 GCA_014653545.1 Pelagibacterales bacterium SAG-MED41 | reverse complement strand
TTTTGGCAGGTTTTTCATTTAACAAAAGAGTTTTAATTCAAGGTTATCACGGAACTGGAAAATCTACTCATATAGAGCAAGTTGCAGCAAGATTAAATTGGCCTTGTGTCAGAGTCAATTTAGATAGTCACATCAGTAGAATTGATTTAATTGGAAAAGATGCAATAGTTTTAAAAGAGGGTAAACAAATAACAGAATTTAAAGAAGGTATTTTACCGTGGTCAATTCAAAACCCTATAGCTCTTGTATTTGATGAATATGATGCAGGAAGACCGGATGTAATGTTTGTTATTCAAAGAGTTTTAGAAAGTGAAGGTAATTTTACATTATTAGATAAAAATAAAGTTTTGGAACAACATGATTTTTTTAGATTATTTGCAACCACAAACACTGTTGGATTAGGGGATACAACGGGGCTTTATCATGGCACACAACAGATTAACCAAGGTCAAATGGACAGGTGGAATATAGTTTCTACTTTAAATTACCTTCCATTCGAAAAAGAGCTAGAAATAATTTTAGCAAAAAACAAAGAGTTAAATAATAAAGAGGGAAAAGAACTTTTATCAAATATGATAAAAGTAGCTGATCTTACAAGAAAAGGTTTTATAAACGGAGATATTTCAACTGTAATGAGTCCTAGAACAGTTTTACACTGGGCTGAAAATACAAGTATTTTTAAAGATCAAGGATATGCTTTTAGACTTACATTTTTAAACAAATGTGATGAATTGGAAAAGAAAATAATTTCTGAGTATTACCAAAGATGCTTTGGTGAAGATTTACCAGAATCATCTATTAACATCACTTTGTAAAGTGGAAAATAAAAAAGAAAAAATTCAAGATTTTAAAACTGCAATAAGTTCAACTGTAAGGTCGCTATCAAATTCTGAAAAAATTGAAGTCTCGTTTGGAAATGAAAACCTCAAATCTGAAAAAAATTCAATAAGATTACCAGATCTCGGACAAGTTAATAATAAACTAAATTATAATAAAATTAGAGCAATTGCTGACTCAAAATCATTAAGACATAGATTTTCTGATGCAAAAATATTCAAGCAATTCGAACCTAAAGGAGATATTTCTAAACAGCTATATAGAATTTCTGAAAAAATAAGGTGCGAAAAGATAGGCTCAAGTTACTTTAAGGGAGTGAAAAATAATATTGAGACTTTTTATCAAGAAAGAATATCTGGTTTAGATCTTAAAAGCAGTGAAGATAAGATAATAGAGTCTTTTGAAAATTACTTAAGAACAAAATTTCTTGATTTTGAGAATAATAGCCAAATTGATAAAAAATTAAAATCATACAAAAAAGATTTAAATGAAAAATTTAAAGGTAAAATAAGTCTTCTAAATGAGTGTGCTTTAGATCAAAAAAAATTTAATTCTTTAATATCCGAACTTATTACAAATATGAATTTAGATGAAAATTTTGAAAAGGAAGAAAATAAAGATGAAGACAAAAATGATGATGATAAGCAAAACAAACCAGACAACCAAGAAAAAAGTGCTAAAGAAAAGGAGGATAAACAAGAAGAAATGTCAATAGACTCAGGAATGCCTGATCTAGAAAATGAAGCAAAAGAATCTGATCAAACAGATGAAGAAGTTGAAATTGATGATGACTCTCAATCTGATTTGAGAAAGAAAGGCACAAATACTTTCGGTGATATAAATTATAAATCCTATACTGAAGAATTTGACGAAACTATAAAAGCCGAAGATTTAGAGAATATAGAAGAGTTAACAAGATTAAGAAAAAATTTAGATCAACAGCTATTGCAATTAAAAAATTTTATTTCCAAACTTGCTAATAAATTACAAAGAAAACTTTTAGCAAAACAAAATAGGTCCTGGAATTTTGATCTTGAAGAGGGATTGCTAGATACTTCGAAATTACCAAGAATTGTCATGGATCCATATAATTCTTTATCTTTCAAGAAAGAAAAAGATATTGAGTTTAAAGATACGTTGGTAACAATATTAATCGACAACTCAGGTTCCATGAGAGGGAAACCTATTTCTGTTGCAGCAATATGTGCTGATATTCTCTCGAGAACTTTAGAAAGGTGTGCAGTTAAAGTTGAAATACTCGGCTTTACAACAAAACATTGGAAAGGTGGATCCTCAAGAGAAAAATGGATGAAGAATGATAAACCAAATTTACCAGGTAGATTGAATGACCTTAGACACATTATTTATAAATCAGCAGATACTCCTTGGAGACAAGCTAAAAATAATATGGGTCTTATGTTGAAAGAGGGTTTGTTAAAAGAAAATATAGATGGTGAAGCTCTTAATTGGGCTTACAATAAAATGAGTAGAAGAAAAGAAGAGAGAAAAATTTTAATGGTTATTTCGGATGGAGCTCCCGTGGACGACTCTACTCTTTCTACTAATACAAGCGATTATTTAGAGTCTAACCTAAAAAAAACCGTTAAGTGGATTGAAAATAAAACCAATATTGAACTATTAGCTATAGGAATTGGCCATGATGTTACTAGATATTACAATCAAGCAATTAAAATTACGGATGTTCAAGACTTAGGGGATGTTATGATTAATCAACTAACCGACCTTTTTGTAGAGAAAAATAGAAAGACTATTCACTAATTTTTAACTTTAGAATTGGATGCGCTTTCTGAAAAGTCTTTAATCTTTTCAATTAGTAATCTAAATGGAATTAGCATTGCTAGGGAGATAAATAATTTAACTGCTAAATCTCCAAAAGCTAAAGTTATCCAAGGTATTCCGGTTGCATAAAAGGCAATAGAAAAGAATAAAAATGTATCTGCAATTGATCCCAAAATTGAGGACATTAGAGGTGCTACATACCACGTTTTTTTTCTTAAAGAGTCAAAAATTTGGACATCTAAATTTTGAGCGATAAAAAATGCTACTCCCGAGCCAATTGCTATTCTTATAGATATGATATCTGAAAAATTTGTTGATACAAATAAAGTTAAAAGTACCCCAATTGTGAAACCCACATATACAATCTTTCTCGCCACTACCTTGCCATATGCGCGATTGGCTAAATCTGTGATCAAAAAGGTAATTGGATAACTAAATGCCCCGTAAGTTAAAATTTCACTCAGGCCAAATTGCTGTATCGGAAATTGAACTAAGTAGTTAGAGGCAACTACTATCAAACCCATTAGAATTGAGAGTTTGTAAAATAAGTTCATCAGTTAACTATGATTTTGCTGAAATAGATGCTTTAATTTTTTTTACTTTTTTAGAAAGTTTTGTGTTTTTTGCAGAAATTAGAAACTTGTCTAAACCTCCTTTAAAGTCTACGGATCTTAAAGCGGCATTAGCTACATTTAATTTAATATCCTTTTTTAAAATATCGCTTCTAAATGTAACTTTCTTCAAGTTAGGCAAAAACCTTCTTTTAGTTTTATTTTTTGCGTGGCTAACGTTGTTGCCTTTTAAAGGTGATTTTCCTGTTAATTCGCATCTTTTAGACATAATTTTTACAATTGTTATATAATTCTTGAAAATAGCAGGGTCAAGCGTTAATTCCAACCGCTTCACTAATGTTCTTGATGTTTTCTTTTTTAAGGATTGATACTAAGTCTTTTTTTATCTCTTTAACTATACCAGGTCCTTTATATACCATGCCCGTATATAGTTGAACTGCATCAGCACCTGCTGTAATTTTTTCATAGGCGCTTCGACCGGAGTCTACCCCGCCTACACCTATTATCTTAATTTTTCCTTTAGTTTCTTTATAAAATCTTTTTATTAAATTTGTAGAAATATCTTTTAATGGCTGGCCTGATAGCCCCCCTACTTCGTGTTTTTTAATATCAGAAAGATTATCTCTATTGCTATCTGTTGTATTCGAAACAACAATTCCTTTTATATTATGACTGCTGACTAAGTCGACAATTTTACTTATTTCTTCGTCTTTTATATCTGGTGAAATTTTTATAGCAATTGGGCATTCAATTTTTTTTTCATTTATAATTTTATTTAATCCAGTCAGAAGTTTTTTTAATTCTCCTTGATCATGAAAATCTCTTAGCCCTTCTGTATTTGGTGAAGATATATTTATTGTTATATAACCTGCAAACATAGATAATCTAGAAAGACATATATAATAATCTTTCTCTTTATTTTCTGTTTCTTTGTTAGGCCCAATATTAATTCCTAAAAAACCCTCAGGATGATTGTTAGAAATTCTTTTTGATATTATTTCCGATCCGTGGTTATTGAAACCAAGTCGATTTATAAGTGCTTGATCCTTTTCAAGTCTAAATATTCTTGGTTTCGGATTACCTAATTGCTGCTTTGGTGTAACGGTACCAACTTCTATAAAACCAAAACCAAATTTGAAAAGTGAATTGTAAACTTCTGCACTTTTATCAAATCCAGCTGCTAAACCTATCGGATTAGAAATGATGTTTCCAAATAGTGTGGTCTCTAACATTTCTTCATCATCAACTTTAAAAAAACTTTTAGGTAAAATATTTGCCTTTAACGATTTAATAGCTAAATCATGTGCAACTTCTGGATCTAAGGAAAATATATAAGGTCTTAAAATTGAAAACATTAATTATTATTAATTTTATCTTTCATAAGTGCAATTGTCTCCTTTAATCCGAAGAAGCTGACAAAATATCCCATCCTAGGACCATTTTCTTCTCCAAATACAACTTCATAAATTAGTTTAAACCAATCTCTTAAGTTTTTTTCATACCCATTCTCTTTACCAGTTGAATAAACTATTGTTTGAATTTCTTCAGGTTTCAGAGATTGATCAATTTCAGACAATTTAATAATAAGATTTTCTAAAGCTCTCTTTTCAATTGAAGATGGTTTTTTAAATTTTTTATTTGGTTCAACTTTATCTTTGAAATAATTAATGGCGTATTCGGTTAAACTATCTAAAATAGGATAATCTTTTGGTTTCATCTCTTGATAAAATCTATTTATAAATTTCCAAAGGATTTCTTTATTATCTGCATTACTTGAACCAACTAAGTTTAATAACATTGAGAATGGCATTACAACTTTCTCAGAAGGAGGTTTTCCACTATGAACATGCCATACAGGGTTTAAAATTTGGTCTTTTTCTTTCTGACTTTGAAATTTTTCAATACTAGTTAAGTATTCGTCTACTGTTTTAGGTACGACTTCAGCATAAAGTTTTTTTGCCCTTTTTGGATTTGGGTACATGTATAAAGACAAACTTTCAGGTGAGGCGTATCTAAGCCATTGTTCAATAGAAATTCCATTTCCTTTTGATTTAGAAATTTTCTCTCCTTTTTCATCTAGGAAAAGTTCATAAGCAAAACCATTGGGGGGATTTTTTCCTAGTGATTTACAAATTTTGTTTGACAAAATAGCACTTTCGGTCAAATCTTTTCCGTACATCTCAAAATCAACATCAAATGTAAACCATCGCATTGCCCAATCAACTTTCCATTGTAACTTACAATTTCCATCTAATATGCTTGTCTCTATTTTATCTCCATTATTATCGAAAATAATTTTTCCGGTTTTTTTATTCATTTCTTTCAGAGGAATTTCCAGCACTCTTCCGGTATTTGGGCAAATAGGTAAAAAGGGACAATACGTTTTTCGTCTCTCATCTCTTAGTGTTGGCAAAATAATATTCATCACATCTTCATATTTTTCTAAAACTCTCATCAAAGAATTATTAAATATTCCTTTTTTATAACTTTCTGTTGAACTTTTAAAAGTAAATTCAAATTTAAATTTATTTAAAAATTCTTTAAGCATTTCATTATTGTGTTCTCCAAAGCTATTATACTTTTTAAAGGGATCTGGAATATTTGTTAAAGGTTTTCCCAAGTTATCTTTTAAAACTTGATCATTAGGGATATTTTCCGGAACTTTTCTCAAACCATCCATGTCATCAGAAAAAGTAATAAGCTCGTGATTAATTTTTTCTATATGATTTAGGGCATTAATCATCATAGTTGTCCTAGCAACTTCACCGAAAGTTCCTATATGAGGTAGTCCGCTAGGGCCGTAGCCTGTCTGAAAAGTTATTTTATTCTTTTTTTTTATAATATCTTTTCTATCTTTTAACAGCTTTCTAATTTCAACGAAGGGCCAAGATGAAGTTGATTGAATTAAGTTATTATCTAGCATAGTAAAGGTTTATTAAATTTTATATGCAAAATACAGATATAATTGAGTCATATTAAGTTGAATTTTAAAACTATTTAAATAATCTCATTTTTGATGGCTAGTAACAAAACAGTCTTTTTCTTAATCGGTGTGTTGCTTATAGTGCTAGGACTTTCAATGTTCGCGCCTTACTCAATGCAAGTGATATATAAAGAAAATAGTCATAGTTTTATCTCATCCTCCTTTGTGACTATATTTATAGGAATTCTTTGCGTATTAGCGAATTTAGAAAAAGATTTGAAATTAAACTTGAGACAAACTTTTTTATTCTCAACTCTCGCTTGGGTCACGGTTGCAATTTTTGGTAGCTTGCCCTTTTTATTATCTAACCAGCCTTTTTCTTTTAGTGATGCTTTTTTTGAGAGTATGTCTGGTATTACAACCACGGGTGCAACAATTATTTCAGATTTAGATAATAGTCCTAAGAGCATTTTATTATGGAGAGCTATTATGCAGTGGTTAGGAGGGATAGGAATTGTTGTAATGGCTATTACTATACTACCTTTATTAAAGGTAGGTGGAATGCAGCTTTTTAAAATGGAAGGACCGGACACTACTGAAAAGATTTTACCAAGAACTATTGAAGTAGCCGCTATTATAATTTCTACTTATTTGGTCCTTACATTATTTTGTGGTTTTTTTTATTGGATATTTGGCATGACTGTTTTTGACAGTGTTTGCCATGCTATGACAACTATAGCTACGGGAGGCTTTTCAACTCATAATGACTCTATTGGTTTTTTCAAAAATTCAAATATAGAAATTGTAGCAAGTATATTTATAATTCTAGGAAGTATTCCTTTCATCTCTTATCTAAAGTTTTCCCAAGGAAATAGAAAGATTTTTTTTCAAGATGTTCAGATAAAAGGATTAATTTATTTATTGGCTATTTCTATAGCAGTAATGTTTTTATATTTACTCTTTATAAATTATGAAAGTAACTTATTTGATAAAATAAGAATTTCTTCATTTAATGTTATCTCGATATTATCTGGTACGGGTTATGTTACTGATGACTTTGGCTTGTGGGGAAAATTTTCTTTAATTTTTTTCTTATTTTTAATGTTTATTGGCGGATGTGCAGGATCAACTGCATGCGGTATTAAGATTTTCAGATTACAGATG
Organism: Pelagibacterales bacterium SAG-MED41; assembly: GCA_014653545.1. Taxonomy (GTDB): domain Bacteria; phylum Pseudomonadota; class Alphaproteobacteria; order Pelagibacterales; family Pelagibacteraceae; genus Pelagilacustribacter. The sequence continues at coordinate 104,702 of JACWEJ010000003.1, read as the reverse complement.
CTATTGATTTTTTTAAAAAATCAAATCAAAAAGTTAATTTATCCAAACAGTGTAATAATCACGAAATACAACAATCATAAAATTTCTGACGATTTCATAAGATCTGTAATTATATTTATATTCTCTTTTTTATTTATATTTTTAATTATCGCAATGCTTCTCTCTATAAGTGGATTAGATTTTGTTACATCTATATCGGGAGCAGCGAGTTCGATTTCTAACGTTGGACCAGGATTAGGTGAGATAATAGGGCCTGATGGAAATTATAAAGGTTTACCAGATTTATCTAAATGGATTTTAGCTAGCGGTATGCTGCTTGGAAGATTAGAATTATTTGCAGTTCTTGTGCTTTTCTTTCCATCTTTTTGGAGAAACTAAATTATGGAAATTAAAAAAAAACAAAGCTTAGCTGAAACCTTTTCAGTTTATTTTGATCATAGAATGATCAAAATATTACTACTTGGTGCAATAAGTGGTTTTCCATGGGTTATCATTGGTAGTAGCTTAAGTCTCTGGTTGCAGGAGGATGGTTTAAGTAGAAGCACTATCGGTTGGGCTGGATTAATATTTGCTGTTTATGCGTTTAATTACTTATGGGCGCCAATAATAGATAGAGTAAGGATTCCATGGTTGACAAATAAAATTGGTCATAGGCGTGGATGGATTGTTTTAATGCAAACAATCATTTTATTAAGTTTAATTTGTTGGAGCTTAATAAATCCGACTACAAATTTAGCATTAGTGATAACTATAGGCCTCATTATTGCTATAGCATCAGCTACTCAAGACATTACAGTTGATGCATTAAGAATTGAGCAAATCGGGGAAAATGAAGGCAAATCTATGCAAGCTGGTGCTGCAATGGCAGTTGTTGGTTGGTGGACCGGATATAAATTAGGAGGTGTAGTTGCTCTTACATCAGCAGAATTTTTTCAAAGTTTTGGGTTTGAAAATTACTGGCAAATAACTTTTCTGATTTTAGGTATTTTAATTATTGCTTGTAACATAGGCCTGATGTTTATAAATGAAACTGCAAAAACAGACAGCAAAGAATCCCAAAGAAGAACAGACAAAATGATTGAAGATAAATTAGGGTCTTCAAACTTAATAACAAAAATTATCGCTTGGTTGACTGGTACAGTTGTTGGACCAATTATTAGTTTTTTTAAAAAAAATGGTTTCAATATTGCGCTTGCGATACTGGCGTTTATTTTTCTCTTTAAAATTGGTGAAGCTTTTCTCGGTAGAATGTCGGTGATCTTTTATAAAGAAATAGGTTTTACTAAGTCTGATATAGCTCTGTATTCAAAAGGTCTTGGATGGGTAACTACAGTAATTTTTACTCTTTTAGGTGGTTTATTTGCAATCAGGTCAGGGGTTATAAAAGCCTTGTTTGTCTCTGGAGTATTAATGGCCTCAACAAATTTATTATTTTCTATATTGGCCTGGTCTGGAAAGTCTGAATTATTATTTGCCATTGCAGTAATATTCGACGATATGGCAGCTGCATTTGCAACTGTTGCTTTTGTTGCTTTTATTTCAATGTTAGTAGACAGGACTTACACCGCTACTCAATATGCGCTACTAGCATCAATTGGTACAGCTGGAAGAACATCTCTTGCTGCTTCCTCTGGAGCTTTAGTAGATTGGTTAAATGGAGACTGGGGTATATTTTTTATTTTAACAGCTATAATGGTAATTCCTTCTTTAATTTTTCTTTATATGATTAGACATAAAATGAAGTTAAATGACTAAATTTTACACAAATACAATTACCGTTTTAAATATTTATAAAAAGCCTTCATTAAAATCTGAGGTAACAAGTCAAATGATTTACGGTGATAGTTTTTTGATATTGAAAAAAACAGCACGTTGGATCAAAATAAAAACTAAAGAGGACAATTATAATGGTTATGTACAAAATAAAAAATATTTGGAATATCAAAAACCAACACACAAAATTAGTGTTTTAAATGCAAAAATTTACAAACTGCCTAATAAGACTAGAAAATTAAATGAACTCTCATTTAATTCAAAAATAAAAGTTACTAGAAGTAAAAATAATTTTTTAAAATTTGAAAAAGGCTGGGTTAATAAAAATCAAGTAAAACAAATTAAATATATTGAGAAAAATCCCTTTAAAAGAATAAACATTTTTAAGAATATTAAATATAAATGGGGAGGAAAGTCCTATAAAGGAATTGATTGTTCAGCTCTAATACAAGTATGCTTAAATTTTAATAATAAATACTGTCCTAGAGATACGAAAGATCAAATTAAATACTTTAAAAAAAATGTAAAACTTAAAAGTATTAAAAAAAATAATATAATTTTTTGGAAAGGTCATGTTGCATTAGCTCTTTCAAGTAAAAAGCTTATTCACGCATACGGCCCGATGAAAAAAACTGTTATCATGGATATTGCAAAAACAATAAAAAGAATAGACGAAACAGCTAATTTAAAAGTAACTGGAATAAAAAAGATATAAATAGCAAAGGCAGCTTCAGTCTCCCTCCGCTGCCCTTAAATTGATATTATTAGATTCGCTTAAAAAATTTAAGACTCTTTTAGGTTGTATGTGGATAGAAAAGTTCTTATTTTTTGAAGATCTTTAAAAAATGGCGGAGAGAGAGGGATTCGAACCCTCGAAACGGTTTCCCGTTTACACGCTTTCCAAGCGTGCGCCTTCAACCACTCGGCCACCTCTCCAAATTTTAAGTTTCTTTATTTATTTTTAAAACGCCAATAAAAGCCTCTTGGGGTATTTCTACTTTACCAAATTGTTTGGATCTAGCTTTTCCTTTTTTTTGTTTTTCCAAAAGTTTTCTTTTTCGATCTGTAGCACCTCCGCCATGTATTTTAGTGAGTACATCTTTTTTAAATCCTTTAATTGACTCTCTTGCTACTATCTTTCCTCCTATAGCGGCCTGAACTGGTATCATAAAATTATGTCTGGGAATCAAATCTTTCAATTTTTCACAAACTTGACGTCCAGTAGTTTGTGCAAAATCTTTATGAATAATCATGGCTAGTGCGTCTACAGGTTCAGCATTAACTAGAATGCCTAATTTAACTAAATCTCCCTCTCGGTAATCAGAAATTTCATAATCGAAGCTAGCGTAACCACTTGAAATAGATTTTAATTTATCGTTAAAATCAAAAACAACTTCATTGAGCGGGAGATCATATGATAATACAGCCCTTTTCCCTGAATAACTTAAATTTGTTTGAATGCCTCTTTTTTCTTGGCAAATTTTAATGATTGATCCAAGGTATTCATCCGGAGTGATAATTGTAGACTTAATCCAAGGCTCTTCAATTTTTTCTATTAAGGAAGGATTTGGCATATTAGAGGGGTTTTGCAAATCTATAATTTCGCCTTTATTTTTATGAACTTTGTAAATCACTCCTGGAGTAGTAGTAATTAGATTAACGTCAAATTCTCTCTCAAGTCTTTCAGTAATAATCTCAAGATGTAATAGGCCTAAGAAACCACATCTAAAGCCTAATCCTAAAGCGCTAGAAGACTCCGGTTCGTAAGAAAAACTTGCGTCATTTAACTTTAATTTTGCTAAACCGTCTTTAAGTTTTTGATACTCGGAACTATCAACAGGAAAAAGTCCACAAAATACAACGGGCTTACTCGGCTTAAATCCTGGTAATGGATTAGTAATGGGGTCATTGGCATCACAAATCGTATCACCAACTTTAGTTTCTAAAAGAGACTTAATTCCAGTTATTATAAAACCAATTTCTCCAGAATTTAATTCCCCTATGTCATTTGGCTTTGGTGTAAACACGCCAACTTTTTCTATTATGTATTCTTTATCATTAGACATTAGTTTAACCTTCATATTTTTTTTTAATTTACCATTAATAACTCTAACTAATATCACTACTCCTAAATAACTATCATACCAACTATCAACCAATAGACATTTCAATTTTTCATCGAGATTACCTTTTGGAGAAGGTAATTTATTTATGATTGCTTCTAAGATTTGATCAATACCTTCACCAGTTTTACCTGAACAAGAAATAGCATTTGTTGTTTCTATTCCTACAACATCTTCAATTTCTGTTTTTGTTTTTTCGATATCTGAAGCCGGTAAATCTATTTTATTTAAGATGGGTATAACTTCATGATTGATTTCTAAAGCTTGGTAAACGTTTGCTAAGGTTTGAGCTTCTACTCCTTGGGTGCTATCAACAATTAGTAGAGAACCCTCACATGCTGATAGAGAACGACTTACTTCGTAACCAAAATCTACGTGGCCTGGGGTATCAATAATATTCAATATATAATCTTTGCCGTCTTTAGCCTTATAATTAAGTTTTACTGTTTGAGCTTTTATTGTAATTCCTCTTTCTCTTTCAATATCCATAGAGTCTAAAACTTGTTGTTTCATTTCACGATCTGTTAACCCACCACATTTATGTATAATTCGGTCGGCAATTGTTGATTTACCATGATCTATATGCGCAATTATTGAAAAATTACGTATTCTTTTTATATCTGACATTAGGACCTAATTGTAGCGCCAGTTTTTTTACTTACTGTGTCAATAATCTTTTTGCTGATCTCATCTAAGTCGTTCTCTGTAAGAGTTTTATCGACAGCTTGTAAAGTAACATTAATTGCAACTGACTTTTTATCTTTTGGAATATTTTCACCCTCATAAATATCAAAAGTTGATACTTTTTGTATTAAACTCTCATCAACTTCACTTATAATTTTCTCAAGGGCTCCAATTTTAAAGATTTTATCTATTACGAAAGCAAAATCTCTTTCTGATTTTTGATAGTCTGAAGCTTGAAAGCTTTTTTTGCTAAGTCTTAGTTTTTTGTTTGGCTCAGGTATATTTTTCAAAAATATCTCAAATCCAAAAATATTATTATCTTTGTAATCTAAGTTTTTGATTATGGCAGGATGTATTTCACCGAAATAAGCTAAGTGAGGTCCTTTTTCTGATTTTAAAGTAATAGATCCTGATCTTCCCGGATGATAACTATGTTTCGTATTATCACTGACAAAAAGATATTTCTCTTCAATACCAAGTTCAATTAAAGTTTTAATAGTGTCACTTTTTATATCAAAAACATCTACATCTCTTTCCTTGTCTAACCAGCTTTTTCTATTAATTTTTCCAGATTTCAATCCTCCAACCACAATTTGTTGTTCACCTGGATTTTTTCCAAAAAATGTTGGGCCTATTTCAAACAAAGATAGGTCTTCGTAACCTCTATCCTGATTTTTTTTTAGATAAAAAGCTAAATTAGAGAAAATCGAACGTCTTAAAACATTCAAATCAGAAGAAATAGGATTTAATATTGGAATTTCTTTTTCACCTTTAGAAAACAGTTTGTCAATTTTAGAGTCAGTAAAAGACCAAGTAACTATTTCCATATAGCCCTTTGAAGCTAAAGACCTTTGTGATAAATGGAAAAGTTTTTGTTTAAAGTTTAAAGTATCTTGAGTTCTGTTTTTACTTGGTTCAATTAATTTTATGTTATCAAATCCTTTAATCCTAATCAGTTCCTCAATTAGATCTTCGTCCAAACTTACATCTGGTCTCCAACTTGGAACTTCTATTTTCAAAGATTTTTGATTTTTTTTACATTTAAAACCCAAAGAAGATAAAATTTTATCAATTTCTTTAGCAGTGATTGAAACGCCAATCAGCTTTTCAAATTTTTCTACTTGAAAGTTAATTATCTTATTTTTTTTATTCGTCTTTCCGACAATTTTAAATTTGCTAGCTTCACCTCCACAAATTTTTAAAATAAGTTCAGTCGCAAGCTCTAATCCCTCTTTAATCGAGTTTGGATCAATTCCTCTTTCAAATCTATATTTCGCATCAGTATTTATATTTAGTTCTCTAGCTGTTTTTCTTATTGATGAAGGACTAAAATAAGCAGCCTCTAAAAGTATATTTTTTGTCTCTAATTCAGTCGAAGTAGTCGTTCCTCCAATAATCCCTCCTAAACCTAAAACACCGGATTTATCAGAAATAACACACATATCTTTTTTAAGTTTATATTTTTTTTTATCAAGGGCATCGAATATCTCCCCCTCCTTGGCGTTTCTTACTATGATCTCTTTATTTATCTTATCTGAATCATAAGCGTGTAATGGTCTGTTTAAATCAAACATTACATAGTTAGTGATATCCACCACTGCAGAGATAGGTTTCAAACCTAATGCGATTAATTTATTTTTAAGCCATTCGGGGCTTTCCTTATTTGTAATATTTTTAATATAACAACTTCCAAAAATATAACATCCTTGACTCTTTTCTTTTGCGATTGATGTTTTAACTTGATGTTTTGTATTTTGTTTAATTTTTTTTCTTATTGGCTGTATTAATTTTCCAACTCCTGCTGAAGAAAGATCTCTTGCAATACCCCTGATACCTAAACAATCAGCTCGATTTGGTGTTATGGAAATATCAATAGCTCTTTGTGAACTTCCTTTAAAATAACTTTTTCCTATCTCTTTCTCGTTATTTTTAAGTTCAATTATCCCTTCGCTTTCATTAGATAAATTGAGTTCACTTTCCGAGCAGAGCATTCCTTTCGACTCTACACCCCTTATTTTTGCTACCTTTAATTCAAAATTTGTTTTAGGTATTACAGCGCCCGGGGGTGCATAGATTGTAATTAAGCCTTCTCTAGCATTAGGCGCTCCACAAACAACTTTTAAAATCTCTTTCCCTCCAATTGTTACATCGCAAACTTTTAACTTATCGGCGTTGGGATGTTTTTCTGCTTTTAAAACTTTTGCAATTTTAAACTTACCCATCTCACCAGAGTTTTCTTTGATGGCTTCAACTTCAAGTCCTATATTTGTAAGCTGATCAATAATTTCATTTTCTTTAGCGGCTGTTTTAAGATGCTCTTTAAGCCAAGGGATTGTAATAATCATTTGCTTAGCCCTCTATAGTTTGTTGGAACATCTAGTGGATCAAATCCAAAATGACTTAACCATCTGTAGTCCGCTTCAAAAAAAGCTCTTAAATCATTTATTCCATATTTTAGCATTGCTAAACGATCGATGCCTATTCCGAAAGCAAATCCTTGATATTTTTTTGTATCTATTTTTACATTTTTTAAAACGTTAGGATGAACCATTCCACATCCTAAAACTTCTAACCACTTGTCTCCTTCTCCAATAACAATTTTTCCTTTTTCAATTTTGTATCTAATATCGACTTCCGCTGATGGTTCAGTAAAAGGAAAATGACTTGGTCTAAATCTCATTTTTACATTTTTAACTTCAAAAAATTCTTTTATAAAATAGTCTAGACAACCTTTGAGATGTCCCATTGTGATACCTTTGTCTATATGGAGACCTTCAAGTTGATGAAACATTGGAGCGTGAGTCTGATCACTGTCACACCTGTAAGTTCTTCCAGGTACAATTATTTTAAAAGGCGGTTTGCTAGCTAACATTGTTCTAATTTGAACCGGTGATGTGTGTGTTCTTAACAATAACTTTTTATTTTCTTCTAAATAAAAAGTGTCATGCATATCTCTAGCCGGGTGCTCCTCAGGAGTATTCAACGCTGTAAAATTATTATATTCTGTTTCGACATCAGGTCCCTCTGCAACTGAAAAGCCTATTTCTGAAAATATAGAAGATATTTCATCTATAACTTGTGAGACTGGATGAATTTTTCCTAGCCGCGCAGGTCTAGTCGGTAAAGTAACATCAACTTTTTCATTTTTAAGTTTTTCATTAATTTCACTAGTTTCAATCTCGATATTTTTTTGCTCTAATTGATTAGTTAAATCATCTTTAATTTTATTTAAATTTGAGGCAAAATCTTTTCTTTTTTCTGGGTCTAGATTTCCCAAAGTTTTGAACTGTTGAGTAATTTGACCATTTTTTCCAAAAAATTCAGTCTTAATATTTTGAAGGTCGTCTTTTGTTTTTACAGTATCAATCTTAGCATTGAAGACTGAACTTATTTTATCTAAATCACTCATTAGGTAATTGATTTTTTATATTAAGTTGAGATTAAATCAAAGACCCTTTTAAGCTAGGGAGGATTGAACCTTTTTAACTACTGATTTAAAGACTTCGGGATTATTATAAGCAAGCTCTGCTAGAACTTTTCTATCTAATTTTATTTTAGATTTTACTAAACCGTTAATAAATTTTGCATAAGTCAAACCTTCTGCCCTCACACCTGCATTAATTCTTTGAATCCACAGTGATCTAAATTCTCTTTTTTTTGCTTTTCTGTCTCTGTAAGCGTATTGCATTGCCTTCTCCATTGCTTGACGAGCAATACGAATAGTATTTTTTCTTCTTCCTCTTTGACCTTTTACTAATTTTAAAACTTTATTATGTTTTGCTCTACTAACTACACCTCGTTTTGTTCTAGCCATATTATCCTCTTAAATTATATGGCATATACGATTTGACAATCTTAGTATCTTGTTTTGTCATTATTGTAGTGCCTCGTTGTTTTCTGATTTGTGAATTTGTTCGCTTAATCATGCCGTGTCTTTTACCTGCTTGAGGCATTTTTATTTTACCTGAAGCAGTAAATCTAAATCTTTTTTTTGCTGAGCTTTTTGTTTTAAGTTTAGGCATAAAATATTTCGGACTTATATAGGCATTAATAAATGTTTACAAGATGCAATTATTAGTGATTTAAAGAGGTTGAATTATCATCACCATTTGTCGTCCTTCAAATTTTGGCTTGCTTTCAACTTTGGCTATATCTTTTGTTTCTTCAATAATTTTATTCATTAAATCTTTACCAAGTTCAGTATGTTGCATTTCTCTTCCTTTAAATTTAACAGTGAACTTTACTTTATCGCCTTTTGTAATAAATTTTTTAGCGTTTTTAATTTTAAAGTTATAATCGTGAGTTTCTGTTCCTGGTCGAAGCTTGATTTCTTTAAGCGAAACTGTTTTTTGTTTTTTCTTAGCTTGATTGGCTTTTTTTTGTAAATCATATTTATATTTACCCATATCCATAATCTTACATACAGGTGGGTTTGCGTTAGGAGAAATTTCAATTAAATCTAACCCTTCTTGTTTGGCTAATTCAATGGCCTTGTTTAAAGGCATAGCGCCAAGGTTGCCTCCTTCACTTCCTATAACTTGAACATCTAAAGCTCTAATTCTTTCGTTAGCTTTTGGTCCTTGGGGTTTACTTCTTCTTTGAAAGTAGTTTGGCTTAAAACTTGACACTTAATTTAAAGGTAATTTATTTGCTGAAAGCATATTTTTAATCAGATCATCTCGTTTAATAGTTTCTTGTTTATCAGATCCTAGTCTTCTAACTGTTACGGTGTTGTTTGCAACTTCTTTTTTTCCACAAACTATTATAAATGGAACTTTTGCTAGAGAATGTTCTCTAACTTTATAATTTATTTTTTGATTTCTTAAATCCACTTTGCATTGTATACCTTCTTTAAACAAATCTTCAAATAATTTTTTTACATAATCGTTGTTCTCTTCTGCTATGGGACATACTACAGCTTGTGTAGGTGACAACCAAAAGGGTAATTTGCCAGCATAATTTTCTATAAGAATTCCAATAAATCTCTCCAATGATCCGAATAAAGCTCTGTGTAACATCACTGGAACTTTTTTTGTTCCATCTTTATCAATAAAAGTTGCACCTAATCTTTCAGGTAAATTTAAGTCGACTTGCAATGTCCCACACTGCCAATCTCTGCCTATTGCATCTCTAAGAACAAATTCTATTTTTGGTCCGTAAAACGCTCCCTCTCCTTTATTAATTGTATATTCAAGTTTAGATTTTTTTATAGCTGCTAAAAGTGCAGCTTCAGATTTATCCCATACACTATCATCTCCAACTCGTTTTTCCGGTCTATCGGAATATTTTAATGTTACATTTTCGAATCCAAGTGCTTTATAAATTTCTAAAATTAAATTTGTGACGATTAATGACTCTTGAGTTATCTGATCCTCAGTACAAAAAATATGAGCATCGTCTTGTGTAAAGGCCCTTACTCGAAGTAGTCCATGAAGTGCTCCCGATGGTTCATATCTATGGACTTTACCAAATTCGGATAGCTTCAACGGTAAATCTCTATAACTTTTTAATCCCTGATTAAAAACCTGAACACAACCGGGACAATTCATAGGTTTAACTGCAAAAGTTTTATCATCTGGTGTTTCAGAGGTAAACATGTGTTCACCAAATTTTTCCCAGTGACCAGACTTTTCCCATAACGTTTTATCTAGAAGTTCTGGAGTATTTATTTCTTTATAACCTGCTAATCTTTGCTTCATTCTCATATATTCTATTAACCTTTGAAATAATACCCAGCCTTTCTCATGCCAGAATACTGAGCCTGGACTTTCTTCTCTAAAATGAAATAAATCCATTTCTTTTCCAAGTTTTCTGTGATCTCTTTTTTCTGCCTCTTCAAGTCGATGTAGGTAATCATCAAGTTCTTTTTTAGAGCTCCAACATGTTCCATAAATTCTTTGCAACATTTCATTGTTAGAGTCACCCCTCCAGTAAGCTCCAGAAACTTTAGTCAATTTGAAGGCTTTACCTATTCTACCTGATGATACCAAATGTGGTCCTCTACATAGATCGTGCCAAGTATCACCATGATGATAAACAGTAAGTTCTTCGCCTTTAGGGATGCTTTCAATTATCTCCGCTTTATACTTTTCACCTATTTTTTTAAAATGAGTGATCGCTTTATCCCTTTCCCAAACTTCTCTCCTTGTTTTAACGTCTTTATCAATTATTTCTGACATCTTGATCTCTATTTTTTTTAAGTCTTCACTTGTAAAAGGTTCTTTCCTTGCAAAGTCGTAATAAAATCCATTTTCAATTACAGGTCCGATAGTAACCTGTGTTCCTGGGAATAATTCTTGTACTGCCATAGCCATTATATGTGCAGCATCATGTCTTATAACCTCTAATCCCTCTTTATCTTTTGGAGTAATTATTCTTACCTTTGCATCTTTAGTAATTTCATAACCTAAGTCTTTGAGATCGCCGTCTACTTCCATGATCAAAGCAATTTTTTCAATTGATTTACTAATTTTTTTGGTTAAGTCAAAACCATTAATGGCTTTGTCAAAATCTATTTTTTTTCCGTTTAATAACTGAATTTGAGGCATTAATTTTTTATTAATCTTCTGTATTCTTTTAAATTAGATTGACACATTGTTTCAACATCAAATTTTTTAGCAATATTTTTTCTGCCCTCATTTCCCATTGATTTCAATTCATCTGGAGATAATTGAATAACAGTATTTAAACTTTTAGCAAGTTCTCTTGGATCGTCATGCTTATATAATAAACCAGTTTTTTTATTAATCACTGTTTCTTTTGATCCTCCAATATTGCTTGCAATAATTGGTTTTCCCATAGACTGGGCCTCGACCGAAATTCTTCCAAAAGCTTCTGGCTCTATAGATGCTGAGACTGCAACATCAGACAAAGAGTAAGCTAGCGGCATTTCTTTACAGTGTTGAATAAATTTAATTTTTTTATTTAAGCTATATCTCTCTACTAAATTAACTAATTTTTTTTTATATACTTTTCTTCCTTGTTCAGAACCAAGTATAATGGCTTGAAAATTAGTAATATTATAATCCTCTATCAAAATATTTAGTGACTCAATAAATTTTTCTTGTCCTTTCCAATAGGTTAATCTACCAGGTAAAAGTATCGTAAATTTATTAGAAGATAAATTCCATTCTTCTTTAAGTTTTTCTTGTTTAAGTAATGATATATTTTTTGAATTAAAATAATCAACATTAATTCCTCTATAAATTACTCTAAGTTTTTTTTCTTTACTTAGGTATTCGCTATAGTTTTCGTTAATATGACTAAAGATAAAATTTGATCCAGCAATTGTTAATTTTGCTCTTAACATTATGCTGTTGTAAAATTTTTTGATATTAGTCTTAAAATTATAAGTTCCATGAAAAGTTGTTACAAACACTCGTCTAGTCAAAAAAGAGGCAAAATAACATGCCCATGCAGGTGCTCGACTTCTTGCATGGACAATATTTATTTTAAAAATAATAATATATAAAGATAGCATTAAAGAATTAAAAATAATTATAAGAGGATTTTTTGAGTGAACAGGCAGCCTGAACACTTTAACTTTATCTTTTTTAACAAATTTTAATAATCCTCCGCCCGATGTGGCTATAAAAGATCCGCAATCATTTTCTGATAGAAAATGAGCTATGTCATAGCATCCTGTTTCCGCTCCGCCATAACCAAGCTTAGGTATTACTTGAAGGACATTTATTTTTGTACTCATGTTAATTGATATATAATAACAAAATAAAAAAATTATATGAAAAAATTTAAATATTTAAAAATTTCAAATACAAAAAAACTAAGATTTATAGACAATTACTATAAAAAAAAACTTTATTTAGTTTTTCTTCCAGGGTTTATGTCTGATATTGACGGAAAAAAACCTCGATCCTTTATGAAATATGCTGTTAAAAAAAAATTAGGTTTTTTAGCAATTGAATATTCTGGACACGGTAATTCATCAGGAGAATTTACAAAAGGAAATATAACTGAATGGTCAAATGATGCCAAAAATTCAATAAAAAAAATTGTAAAAAAAAACAAATTTATACTGGTTGGTTCTAGCATGGGCGCCTGGATTTCTTTAAATCAGTTTAAATACTTTAAAAAACAAATACTGGGTTTTGTAGGCATAGGCTCAGCTCCTGAATTTCTTGAAAGATTAATGTGGAAAAAGTTTTCAAAAAAAAATAAGAATGAAATTATTACTAGAGGATTAAGTATTATTAAAAAGGGACAATATGAATATCCTATTACATTCCAACTAATAAAAGATGGAAGAAAAAATAAAATTCTATCTAAAAAAATAAGATCAAAAATTAAAGTAACTATGGTTCACGGTAGCAAAGATGAAGTTGTACCAGTGTCCTTTTCAAAAAAGGTTCTTTCAGTATTTCCAAATGCGCAAAAAAAATTAGTAGTTATTAAAAACGGGGACCACAGCCTATCAAATCAAGTTCCTCTTAAAAAAATAATTAAAGAATTAAATATTGTTGTTAAAGATATAATTTAGTCCTTCAACATAAGTTGGGTACTTTAATTTATGATTAAAAAATTGTCTCATCTTTTTATTATTTACTTTTTTTGAGTCTTTATAAAAATTTTTTAACATCTCGCTTTCTATTTCATTAATTTCTATAGTTTTAGGCTTATCTATTCCTAACAGTTTAACTCCGTACATAACGACTTCTTCTGCAGACGCAGGTAAATTATCTGAAATATTATAAATTTCTTTTTTTTTGAAATTATTTAAAGAGATTGATAAAATATTTGCAATATCTTCCACATGAATACGTGAGAAAAAATGATTTTTTTTATTTATTATCTTTGCTTCTCCTGACTTTAATCTCTTTAAAATATTAAATTGATTTGAGTAAATTCCAGATAATCTAAAAATTTGAAATGGTAAATCAAATTTATTCGCTATCTGCATCCATTCTTTTTCAACTTTAAGTCTCTCAATGCCGTTCGATGAGGTTGGTTTGGTCTCGCTATTTTCATTTACCCATTCTCCATTATGATCTCCATAAACACTCGTCGCTGAAAGGTAAGTTATCCATTTTAATTTGTTTGACTTAAAATTATCTTTAAAATTTTTTATAACTATATCAACTCCATGAATTGGAGCTATAGATAGCAAAATATGATCTGCTTCATTAAATCTTTTTAAAAAATTTTTATCAAAACCTTCTTCTGTAAATTGAAAGCTTTCATAATTTATATTTTCAAATTCTTTAGTTTTAGACTCTTCTCTTGATGTAGTCGTTAATTTGAAAGTGGTTCCTTGGTCTTTTAGTTTTTTAATAAAGTTTTTTGCTACTTGCCCAAAACCAAAGCAAATAATATTCATTGACTTCACTTAACTGACCTTTTTAATAGTAGGTTTAAATGTGATGGGGTTGTCTAGTTTATCTAACATCTCAATTGGGCATATTTGTTTGAAATTCTTCAATTCATTTTCAAAATTTTCTAATATTTTTTTTGCTATTTTTGAGTTTGTTTCTTTAAAAAAACTATTTAAATGCTCTTTTAAAAATTTTTTCCAATAATCTGTTTCAATTTCTTGCCAGATAATTGATGATGGATTTGCAAAATTTTCAAATGTATCTTTTTTATCATATACGAAAGCCATACCTCCGGTCATTCCTGCTCCAAAATTGTCTCCAACCTCACCTAATATAATTGCTGTTCCTCCTGTCATGTATTCACATCCATGAGCTCCACATCCCTCTACAATTGATAAACTACCAGAATTTCTTACAGCAAATCTTTCTCCTGCTTGTCCTGAAGCAAATAGTTTACCTGCAGTTGCTCCATAAAGAACTGTATTTCCAATTATTGTATTTTCATAGGAGACTAATTTGCTTTTTGAAGATGGGTAGACAATTATTTTTCCACCAGATAAACCTTTTCCTACGTAATCATTGCAATCACCTTCAACAATTAATTTAATGCCTTTTGTTAAAAAAGCTCCAAGGGACTGACCAGCAGAACCATTTAATTTAATTTCAACTGTATCCTCTTTTAATTTGTTGTTACCAAATTTTTTATAAATATGATGAGATAATCTTGTACCTACAGATCTAAAAGTATTTTCTATTTCATAATTAAATTTATTTTGAGATCCTAATTTGATCTTATCTTTAATTTCAAACCAAATTTTCTCATCAAGTGTGTCTGGAACTTCATTAATATGCTTTTCTTTACAATATCTCAAATTTTTTCCTGGATCAGCTTGAACCAATAAAGGGTTTAAATCTAAATCGTCTAAATTCGGCGCTCCTTTATTAACCTGAGATAATAAATCAGTTCTACCTATAATTTCATTTACAGATTTAAATCCTAGAGAAGCGAGTATTTCTCTTACCTCTGTTGCTACAAAGGTAAATAAGTTGACTACTTTCTCTGGTGTACCATTAAATTTTTCTCTTAAAGCTTTGTCTTGACTGCAGACACCAACTGGACAAGTATTAGAATGACATTGTCTAACCATTATACATCCCATAGCAACCAAAGAGGATGTACCCATGCCATATTCCTCTGCTCCCATCATCGCAGCCATAACTACATCTCTTCCAGTCTTTAATCCTCCATCAGTTCTTAGAGTAACGTTATGCCTTAGATTATTTAAAGTTAAAATTTGATTAGCTTCAGTTAAACCCATCTCCCATGGAATGCCTGCATATTTAATACTTGTTTGCGGGCTTGCGCCTGTACCACCTGAATGTCCCGAAATTAAAATAATATCTGCTTTAGCTTTAGCAACTCCTGCAGCTATAGTTCCAATACCAGTTGATGCAACCAACTTAACCCCAACTCTTGCGCCTGGATTAATTTGTTTTAAGTCATAAATTAATTGCGCCAGGTCCTCTATAGAGTAAATATCGTGATGAGGCGGAGGTGAAATTAAAGTAACACCTTTTGTTGAGTATCTAAGTCTTGCTATTTCTTCAGTGACTTTAAAACCCGGAAGCTGTCCTCCCTCGCCTGGTTTAGCTCCTTGAGCAATTTTTATTTCGATCTCATTTGCATTATTTAAGTAATCTACAGTTACTCCAAATCTAGCGGATGCAATTTGTTTCACTCTTGAATTTGCACTGTCGCCATTTGGAAGTTTTGTGAATCTTTTTGCATCCTCTCCTCCTTCTCCGCTACATGATGCTCCTTTAATTCGATTCATACCCATTGCTAGAGTTTCGTGTGCTTCAGCAGATAATGCTCCGTGGGACATGCTTCCGCTTCCGAAACGTTTTAAGATTTCACTTACAGGCTCTACTTCGTAAATGTTGATTGGTTTTTTTTTATTTTTAAATTCTAATAAGTCTCTAATATTTATTGGTGGCAAACTATGTATACCAGCCGAATACTTTTTGTATTGTTCATATGAACCATTGCCTACTGCGGTTTGTAACAAATGAATAAGTTTTCCTTGATACTGGTGATCTTCACCGCTTTTTCTATATCTATAGAGTCCTCCAATAGGTAATGTGAACACATTTTTCGCATTAAATTTTTGATGAAGTTCTTTAATTTTTTTCTCAATTCCAATAATACCTATCCCCGAAATTCTTGACGACATTCCTGGAAAATAGTCGGAAACGATAGCTCTACTTAAACCTACTGCCTCAAAATTGCATCCACCCCTATAAGAACTTATAACTGAGATACCCATTTTAGACATTATCTTTAAAAGCCCGGCATCTATTGACTTTTTAAATTTGCTAACACAAGTCTCAAAATCTGATTTACCAAAAAGTTTTTTTTCAAATCTTTGATGAATACTATCTATAGCTAAGTATGGATTTACTGTTGTGGCGCCCACACCGATTAAAATAGCAAATGAATGAGTATCCATGGCATCTGAGCACTCAACATTTAAAGAGCAATAGCCGCGAAGACCATGTTTTACTAAATAGGAATGAACTGCACCTACAGTTAAAATACTAGGTATACTTGCTTTTTCACTAGAAAAATTTTTATCAGATAAAACTATGCATGTGCTTCCTTCTCTTACGGCGGTCTCTGCTTCCTCACGGATAGCTTCTATTCTATCCTTCAAAGAATTGTTAATATCAAAAGTACAATCAATTACTTTTATTTTTTTTGAAAAAAATTTTTTAAATTTTTTGAATTGAGAATTTGTTAGTATAGGGCTATCGAGAACATATATATTTTCTTCGGTTAGATTATCAAAATCTAAAATATTACCTAAATTTCCAAATCTAGTTTTTAGACTCATAACCTTATTTTCTCTTAACGAGTCGATTGGAGGGTTCGTAACTTGGCTAAAATTTTGTCTGAAGTAATGAGATACGGGTCTAAAGTGACTTGATAACACCGCTACAGGTGTATCGTCACCCATTGAACCTGCAGCTTCTTTGCCTTCTTCGGCCATTGGGTGCAGAATTAATTCTAAATCTTCAATACTTAAACCTGACAAGTACTGTCTCTTTCTCAATTCTTCATCTGTAAAGTTAGGTCTTTCGTTTTCAAAAGTTAGTTTTTTTTCAAGATCTATAATCTGTTTATTATATTTTTTATAATCTTTAGCCAGAAGATCCTTTATCTCTTTGTCTTTAAATAACTTACCTTTTTTTAAATCTATGGCGATAATCTGTCCTGGACCGAGTTTTCCTTTTTCTATGACTTTCTCTTCAGGAATCTTTATCATTCCAGTTTCTGAACCCACAAAAAATAAATCATCTGAAGTTATAGAATATCTCAATGGTCTTAAACCATTTCTGTCAGATGAAGCTAGAACCCATTTGGCATCTGTTGCACAAATCGCTGCTGGGCCATCCCATGGTTCAATAGTACTATTTAAAAAATTAAATAAGTCTTGATGATTTTTTGGAACTGTTTTGCTTCTTTTTGACCATGAATCAGGAATCATCATCAATTTTATAAGTGGAGCAAGTTTTCCAGAGTGCGTTAGTAGTTCAAAAACATTATCTAAAGCCCCTGAGTCAGATGAGCTTCTTATTACTGGTTTTAAATTTTTTACATTCTTAAATAATTTACTAGACATGTCTTGTTCGTGAATTTTCATCCAATTGATATTTCCTTTAACAGTATTTATCTCTCCATTGTGAGCTAAAGTTCTAAAAGGTTGGGCTAGGTCCCAACTTGGAAAAGTGTTAGTAGAATATCTTTGATGAAATATCGCAAACCTAGAGGATAATTTTTCATCATTAAGATCAGTATAAAAATCTGACAACATTTCTGCTAAGAACATGCCTTTGTAAACAATAGATCTCGAACTTAATGAACAAATATAAAAGTCCTTTAGTTGTTTTTCCCTAGCTACCTTTTCAATTTTTTTTCTAGTTTCAAATAAGTCTCTTTCAAGATCGTTGGTCTCAAGAATTTCATTTTTTTTGAACATTACTTGAGCAATTTCCGGACGGCTTTGCTCTGCAGTTTTTCCAAGAACACTAGGATTAATTGGGACCTGTCTCCAGCCATAAATATAATAATTTTCAGCTAACAACGATGCCTCGATTATCTCTCTACATTTTTCTTGTTCTGAATAATCTGTTCTTGGTAGAAAAATCATTCCAACGCATATTCTTTTACTCTCGTCCAAAGTATGCCCAGTAGATAAAATTTTTTCTCTAAAAAAATCAGGTGCTATTTCTATTTGAATACCTGCACCATCACCTGATTTTCCATCTGCGTCTACAGCTCCTCTATGCCAAATAGATTTTAAAGCTTGAATGCCATAATCAATAATTTTTCTGGATTTTTTACCATTTGTAGAGGCAATAAGGCCGACTCCGCACGCGTCATGTTCCATTTCTTGATTATAATTAAAACTACTCTCCAAAATTTTTTTATTTTTTTTGTAAATTTTCATTTTGATTAAGCTGCTTCTACAGATTTTTTCACTTCTACTTTTTTTTGTAAATATTTTTCTATTTGGGTTGCTGCGTCTCGGCCATCTCTTATTGCCCATACTACTAGTGATGCTCCTCTTACAATATCACCTGCCGCAAAAACTCCATCTATGTTAGTTTGCATAGATTTTAAATCTATTTTTATTGTACCCCATTGAGAGACGACTAATTCTTCAGCATTAAATAACTTTGGCAAGTTTTCAGGATCAAACCCTAAAGATTTTATAACAAGATCAGCAGGAATTTTATATTCAGAACCTACATCAATTTCTGGTCTTCTTCTACCTGAAGAGTCAGGCTCACCTAATTTCATTTTATTTACCTCGACTGCATCCACTTTAGAACTTCCTATAAAAGTTTTAGGGCTGGTTAGCCAAACAAAATCTACTCCTTCCTCTATAGCATTTCCAACTTCCCTTGCAGAACCTGGCATGTTCTCTCTATCTCTTCTATATAAACATTTAACTGATTTTGCTTTTTGCCTGACTGAAGTTCTTACACAGTCCATAGCGGTGTCTCCGCCACCTATTACTACGACATTTTTTCCCTCGGCATTTAGTGTTCCATCATCGAATAATTTTACTTTATCTCCTAAGCCTTTTTTGTTTGAAGCAGTTAAAAATTCCATTGCTGGAAAAATATTTTTAAGATTATGGCCAGGTATATTAATTTCTCTGGCTTTATAAACTCCTGTTGAAATTAATATCGCGTCATGTTTCTCTTTTAATTCATACAGAGTATT
This sequence comes from Pelagibacterales bacterium SAG-MED41, assembly GCA_014653545.1. Classification (GTDB taxonomy): domain Bacteria; phylum Pseudomonadota; class Alphaproteobacteria; order Pelagibacterales; family Pelagibacteraceae; genus Pelagilacustribacter. The sequence continues at coordinate 85,500 of JACWEJ010000003.1, read as the reverse complement.
ATCTTTGCCTACTTCAAAATTTTGTACAAATTTAATTCCAGTTTCTTTAAGTAGATTAGTTCTTCTTTCAACTACAAACTTTTCTAATTTAAAATTTGGTATTCCATATATTAAAAGGCCACCTGGTCTATCATATCTATCATAGATAGTGACTTGATAACCTGACTTTCTTAACTCCTCTGCGCAAGCCATTCCAGCTGGGCCGGCGCCTATAATTCCAACTGATTGTTTAAGTTCTTTTTTAACTTTAAAAGGCTTAACCCAACCTTTATCCCACGCTGTATCAGTTATGTATTTTTCTATAGATCCTATGGTTACTGTCCCATGGCCAGATTGCTCAATCACACAATTACCTTCGCAAAGTCTATCTTGAGGACAAATCCTACCACACACTTCTGGCATATTATTTGTGCTTTGGGAAACCTCGTAAGCTTCTTTAAGTCTACCTTCGGCTGTTAGTTTAAGCCAATCAGGGATGTTATTTCCCAATGGGCAATGAATTTGGCAAAAAGGTACTCCGCATTGTGAGCATCTGCTGGATTGCTCAGTTGCTTTATTAGTTATGTAATCCTTATAAATTTCCTTAAAGTCACCTTTTCTTTTGTCAGTATTCCTTTTTACTGGGGTCTCTTGTCTAAGATCTACAAACTGAAGCATTTTTTTTTTCATATTCACGCCAAGTTAGTTAAAATTCTCTAGAATGATAGTTTTTAAAGGTCAATGTTAGTTACCTATATTACAAAAACTCTAAATATTTAATGTCATTTTATGCATACCTGATATGCATTAAAAATTGACAATAAATAAACAACCTTTGATTTTATTTTTTAATAATGATTGAAATTTTTATTTTATCAATAATTCAAGGAGTAACAGAATTTTTACCTGTTAGTTCTTCTTCCCATTTAATCTTGGCATCTGAGTATTTTAATTTTAAAAATCAAAGTCTTTCTGTAGACGTCAGTTTACATATAGGCTCGTTTCTTGCAGTTATATTTTATTTTTATAAAGACATTATTAATTTTTACAGAAATAAAATTCTTTTTTTTAGAATTTTAATTTCTTCACTTCCAGTAATGTTTATTGGTTTTTTACTAGTTGAAATGGACTACATAGAAAAAATTAGAAATGTTAAAACTATAGCTTGGTCAACTTTAATCTTCGGCATATTGCTTCATATAAGCGATAAGTTCCAATTGGAAAAAAATCTGAAAAATAATTTTTCATTAAAATCAGCGATTTTTATTGGAATTCTACAAATTATCTCTTTAGTGCCAGGTGTAAGCAGATCTGGGATAGCAATCACAGCTGCTCGATTTCTCAAATTTAAGAGAGTCGATGCAGCAAAAATATCTTTTTTATTATCTATTCCAATATTAGGTGCTGTTTCTTTTTTCGGATTGAAAAACATTATATTTTTTGAAGATTATAGTTTTACAAAAATAAATTTAATTGCGATCTTATTATCTTTTTTTTTCTCGTTAATTACTATTAAATATTTTTTAAAGTTTATAAGTAAATTTAATTTAAACTTGTTCGTTTATTATAGAGTTATATTAGGAATATTTCTATTAGTTTTAGCTTATTCATAAAATTACGCTTAATAATAAAAGAAGAATTAGAGTAATTATAAAAAAAACTATTACTGATTTTTGTAAAGACAAATTTAATAAAAATTTCATTTTTTTATATTTAATAAATATTTCTCTATAAAGCAATAAATTAAAGTGAATAAATACTTTGAACCTAGCTCTTTAATTTTAAATTTTGAGACTCCTTTCTCTCTACCTGTCCAATTAATTGGAATTACTTTATAACTATAATTTCTAGAAATAATTTTTAAGGGAATTTCTAAAAATATATTAAAACTTTCAGAAATTAATGGCATAATTTCTATAAGAACTTCTTTTTTATAAATCTTGAAAGCATTAGTATAATCGTTGTATTTATTCCAAAATATTATACTCACAAAAAAATTAAATATTCTATTTAAAATAAGTTTTTGAAATGGATAGTTGACAACTTTTGACTCTTTTAAAAACCTGGAGCCTAAAATAGCATCATAATTTTTCTCATTAATATTTTCATAATACTTGATTAAATCATTTATATCATCGGACTGATCAGCCATCATAATTGTTAGAAAATTTCCTGAAGCTTTTCTAATTCCCAGATTTATAGCTCCACCTAACCCTTTTTTTTTATTGTTAAGTGCTTTTATACGATTATCTTTTTTTTCCAACATAAGGCACTGTTCAAAGGTATTATCATTGCTAAAATCATTAATTATTAAAACCTCATAATTTATGTTTTTAAGGTTATTTAAGAAATAATCATAAAGACTAATAATATAATCTGACTCATTTCTGACTGGTACGATAATTGTAAGCATAAGTTAGTATATTTTTTTCTATTTGTAAGATATTTATTTTGTAATGAAAATACTTATTACTGGTGGATGCGGATTTGTAGGATCAAATATCGCTATTTTTTTAAAAAGGAAAATAAAAAATGTGCAGATTGTTACTATAGATAATTTAAGTAGGAAAGGTTCCTATGTAAATAAACAGCGATTAAAAAAAGTAAATATTAGAAACCATAAAATAAATATTGAGCAGTTTACAAAAATAAAAACACTTCCTAGATTTGATGTAATTATTGACTGTTGTGCCGAACCTGCAATAGAAATTTCAAAAAAAGAACCAGACAGAGTTTTTAATACTAACTTAGTTGGAACCTATAATGTTTTGAAGAAATGCGTAAAAGATAAAAGTAATATAATATTCCTTTCATCCAGTAGGGTATATTCAATTAAAAAACTAAGAAATTTAGTTAAAAATTTAAATCTTAAAAAATCACTTAAATTAAAGCATAAAATTAATGAAGAATTTGATACATCAGAGGTTAGTTCTCTTTATGGTTTTACTAAATTAGCTTCAGAAAAACTTATAAAAGAATTGTTTTTTGGCTTGAAACAAAAATATTTAATAAATAGATTTGGTGTCATAGCTGGACCATGGCAATTTGGAAAGCAAGATCAAGGTTTTGTCCCTTTGTGGGTAGCAAGGCATCTTTTAAGAAAAAAAATTTCCTATATTGGTTTCGGGGGACTTGGCAATCAGGTAAGAGATGTAATTCATATAGATGATGTTTGTGAGATAATTTATTTACAATTAAAAAAATTTAATCAAATTTATAATAATACGTTTAATATTGGCGGTGGATTAACTAATGCGATTTCTCTTAATAAATTAACAATTAAATGCCAGGGAATAACCAAAAGAAAAACTATAATAAATAGTGTAAAGAAAACCTCAAACTATGATATTCCATATTTCATTACTGATAACAAGAAATTAAAAAAATTTTATAATTGGTTGCCAAAAAAAAATATTGATAAAATTATCGGGGATATTTTTATTTGGTTAAATCAAAATAAAATATTATTAAAATATTTCAAATGAGCATAGCATTAATTACTGGTTCTTGTGGTTTGGTAGGTTCTGAATCAGCTCTATTTTTTTCAAAGAAGGGATTTGATATTATCGGAATAGATAATAACGCGAGAAAATTTTTTTTTGGTAAAGACGGTGATATTTCTTGGATTAAAAATAAACTAAATAAAAATATTCGAACTTATAAGCACTATAATATTGATATAAGAAATTATGAACTTTTAAAAAAAGTTTTTAAAAAATGTAAAAAAAAAATATCGATTATTATACACTGTGCTGCACAACCTTCACATGATTGGGCAAAAAATAACGCTTTCATCGATTTTGATATTAATGCTAAAGGAACTCTTAATCTTTTAGAGCTAACTAAGAATTATTGTCCTGAGGCTCCTTTTATATTTATGTCTACAAACAAGGTATATGGAGATAATCCGAATTTTTTACCGTTAGTTGAAAAAAAGACTAGATGGGAAATAAACCCAAAGCATAAATTTAGAAATGGTATCAACGAATCCATGTCTATTGACGATTGCACTCATAGTCTTTTTGGAGCATCTAAGACATATGCGGACATAATAACTCAAGAATATAGTAAAAACATAGGATTAAAAACTGCGTGCTTCAGAGCTGGATGTATAACTGGACCCAATCATTCTGGAGCAAAATTGCATGGTTTTTTATCTTATCTAGTAAAAGCTTCTATTAGACAAAGGAAATATACTCTCATCGGTTATAAAGGCAAACAAGTTAGAGATAACATTCACAGTTATGATTTAGTAAATTGTTTTTGGGAATTTTATAAGAAACCCCAACCAGGTAAAATTTATAATACAGGTGGTGGAAGATTTTCAAACTGTTCAGTCTTAGAAGCGATAAATATTGTTGAAGATTTTATGAACGTTGAAATAAAAAAAAAATTCATAAAACACAATAGAGTTGGCGACCATATTTGGTACATCTCAGATATGAAAAGATTTAAAAAAGATTATCCAAAATGGAAACAGAAATATTCTATTAAAAAAATTATTAATGAGCTAATTGAAAATTTTTCTTAGGAAGAATTTTATGCAACTAATTGATAATAAAATTTGTATGGGTAAAATAATAAGACTATACCTCGGTAAAATAAAAAAGATTGAAAAAAAGAGTATATTTAAAATATAATATACTGCTAAAAATTGAAAAAAACCTCTTTTTTTTTTAATTAACAGAATCAACCCTATAAAGCTAAAAAAAGAAATGAGGATTTTTGGAAGTAAATGTATTAAATTATAGTATCCTGGATATGAGGAGTTTAAATTTATAAATAAAAAAGTTAAAGCTTTTTTAGGATAATTTATCAAAAACCTAAAAGGATCATTTTTGATATATTTTATAGCTTCGTCTTTATAAAAATTATCTAAATTAATCTCAAAATATTTATCAGTTTTAATGCCTAAATTTTCGATCTTAAAATCCTTTTCAATTATTTTAGGATTTCCTTCCACTTTAAATTCTTTATAATTTCCTTTTAAAAGATTATAGCCAAATGATTTTGTTAAAACTAATTCATTAAAAACTTTATAATTTCTAATCAAGTATGGAGAAACTAAAAAAGTAGTGATTAACAATGTAACTAATAATAATTTCAGATTTACTTTAAAATATATAAAGGTATAAAAAATTGTAAAAATAAAAAATATAAAAAATTCTCCTCTGGTTAAAATAAGCAAAGCAGAAATAAAAGAAAAAACGATCACGTCTTTAGTTTCATGTTTGTCAAAAAATTTTGATAAAAAATAGAGGTAAAGAATTAATAAAAAAATTTGTAAGGTAATTGAAGAAATTTGGGTTGATGCATAAATACTTATAGGGAAAAAAGCAAATAATGCTGTAAAAATTATTGTGAGTTTTGAGTTATCAATTTTTTGTAATATTTTATATAAAAAAAATACACTCACAGTACTCAAAATAATTTGAACAAAAATTACTAATTTTGTTAAGTTAAAAAATTCAGCCGAAGCAACTTGAAGAAAATAAATTAAAAAAAAGTATAGTGGGGGCATATAAACTGTAGGTAAAACTATGTCATCTGAATCAGCAAATAATGGAGTAGCGAAAAAATCATTAACGACAACATTGTAACCAAATACACCTGAAGCATTAAAATTATGGATTAAGAAAGACCATTCATTCATTATTTTTTGATCGCCAACTATCGAGACAGCAAAAATTTTAACTAGGAAACTTGATATAATAATAAGGTATAATGGATTTATCTTTTTCATTTATGGTGCGCCTGCTAGGATTTGAACCCAGAACCTCCTGGTCCGTAGCCAAGCGCTCTATCCAGTTGAGCTACAGGCGCCTTTTCGCTTGCTATTAAAAAAATCATTTTTAAAATAAGTTTAATTATAAACAATTACCACAATTATAATAAATGTTATCAATTTTAAAATTTAAAATAACAAAATCGGATTTCCTTAGCTTTTTATTGGCATTGTTGCCACTTAGTTTCATTGCAGGAAATACGATTATAAACGGCAATATTTTATTAATTATTATATCTGCTTTATTTTTTTACAAAACTGAAATATTTAAAATTCAATATTTTCTTTTAGATAAAATACTGATTATATTTTTTATACTAATTTTGTTTACAGGGATACTTAACGACATAATAATAGGTATTCACTATAAAGAATTGTCATCTTGGAAAGGGTATTTTTCAACAACAGAAAAATCTTTTTTTTTTCTTAGATACTTAATCTTATATTTTGTTCTTAGATTTTTAGTTGAAAAAGGAAATGTTTCATTAAAATATTTTTTTATAACCTCTACTTTTTTTTCTTTATTTGTATGTTTTGATATCTTCTATCAAGCATATTTTGGTAAAGATATTTTTGGATACATGTCAAGTGGCAGAAAACTTTCTGGTCCATTTGATGATGAATTAATAGCTGGTAGTTATATACAAAGATTTTCTTTATTTGCTTTTATTCTTATACCGTTTTTAAATTTAAAAGTGTCGAATAAAATTTTTACAGTTACTTTTTTATTACTAATTTTATTTTATTTTGCTGGAATTATATTATCAGGAAATAGAATGCCATTGATTCTTTTTTTATTATCTATAGGGCTGATGCTACTTCTTCAGAAAGAGTTTAGAAAATTTTTATTACCTTTCTTTTTTATTTTTTTAGTTTCCTTTTTTTTAATCTATAACTTAAGCACTCCCGTGAAAAATAATTTTAATAATTTTAAAAATCAAATTATTAGAATGACTGAACAAGTTGCAAAACAAGATTTTAGTAACAAAGAAACCCCTCAACATTTAAAAGAGTTTTCAACTTTTTATCAAACATGGTTGATGAATAAATACGTTGGAGGTGGTATTAAAAATTTTAGATACTACTGTCATGAGAGACCAAAATTAGATAAAAATTCTCAGTTTATTTGTAATATGCATCCTCATAACTATTACTTAGAAATTTTAACTGAGACAGGAATAATTGGTTTTTTATTAATATTTTTTACTTTTTTGAATGTGTTTTATATATCTTTTAAGAAAAATTTTCTTGGCGAAAAATTTTATTTAGATTACTTTTCGCTTATTCCATTAAAGTTTTTATTTCTCGTAGAAATTTTTCCGATAAAAAGTACGGGTAGTTTTTTTACCACTGGAAATGCGAGTTACTTATTTTTGATACTACCAATATTAGTTGCTTTATCTAGAAAAAAACATCTATCTAAAAATAATAGTTAGTTATATAAATTAAATAATGACAAATATTGTTATAACCTTTGCAACAAGAACTGCTGTTGGATCGTTCGGTAAATCCTTAAAAAATGTAAAAGCCGATGAACTTGGGTCGGTTGTAATTAAGAATTCTTTAGAAAAATCAAATATTAATAAAACAGAATTAAATGAAATAATTATGGGACAGGTTCTTACAGGAGGTTGTGGTCAAAATCCAGCTAGACAAGCAGCCTTAAATGCGGGCGTACCAAAAGAAATCCCTTCGTACATTGTTAATCAAGTTTGTGGTTCAGGAATTAGATCTGTTGCTTCGGGCTTTCAGAGCATTAAGTCTGGCTATTCAAAAATTATAGTTGCAGGTGGTCAGGAAAGTATGTCTCAATCTCCACACGCTATACATCTAAGAGATGGAAAAAAACTTGGTGATACCGAACTAATAGATACAATGATTAAAGATGGGCTATGGGATGCGTTTCATGGCTATCATATGGGTATTACAGCAGAAAATGTTGCTGAAAAGTTTCAAATAACTAGAGACGAGCAAGATAAATTTGCTCTTAAATCCCAAGAAAAAGCTTTATTAGCTCAAAAGGAAAATAAATTTAAAGACGAAATAATAAATTTCAAAATAAAGTCAAATAAAGCTGAGACAAATTTTGATAGAGATGAACACCCAAGAGAGGGAATAAGTTTAGACGCGCTCTCAAGGTTAAAACCAGCATTTAAAAAAGATGGCACTGTAACCGCTGGAAATGCATCAGGTATAAACGATGGAGCTGCAGCAGTGACACTAATGTCAAGCGATGAGGCAGAGAGAAAAAAATTAAACAAATTGGTATCTATCAAATCATGGGCTAGTTGTGGAGTCGACCCAGCTTTAATGGGAACTGGTCCCATTCCATCTTCGAAAAAAGCTTTGGAATTGGCTGGTTGGGATATTAAAGATGTAGACCTCTTTGAAATAAATGAAGCATTTGCCGCTCAAAGTTTAGCAGTATTAAAAACACTTTCCATTCCTGAGGAAAAAGTTAATGTCAATGGTGGTGCTATTGCTCTAGGTCATCCCATAGGAGCTTCTGGAACTAGAATACTGGTAACATTGATTCATGAGATGGTTAAAAGAGATGTAAAAAAAGGTTTAGCGACTCTTTGTATTGGTGGTGGAATGGGCATTGCAATGTGTATTGAAAGATAAGATATTGTTTTTCAATGGAATTACCTGTTGTTAACCATCCTGATTATGTAGCTAAAATTAATGATGATAATAAATTTCCTATTCAAAAATTTGGCGCGTTAGCAGAACACTTATTAAAAGCTGGAGTTGTAAAAAAGTTTTATATTCCTAAAGAATGTTCAACAGAGACTATGAAAACATCTCATTCTTTGGAGTATATAAATCATATTCGAAATAAAACTTTAGATATAAAATTACAAAAGAAAATAGGATTTCCAATCAACGATAGTGTTGTGAGAAGATCTTTTGTTGCAACTGGAGGAACGGTTCTTGCAAGTAAATTGGCGTTAGACTCAAAACTTGCTTGTAATACTGCGGGGGGTAGCCATCATGCTACTTTTGATTTTGGTGCTGGATATTGTGTTTTTAATGATGTTGCAGTTGCAGCAAACTATTTAAAAGATAAAGGCTACGCTAAAAAAATTCTTATTTTAGACTTAGATGTTCATCAAGGTAATGGAAATTCTGAAATTTTTCAAAACGATAAAGAAGTTCTAACTTTTAGTATGCACTGTGCCTCGAATTACCCTGCTAAAAAATCTAAGAGTGATATTGATGTTGAGCTTAAAGATCATATGAAAGATAAAGAGTATCTTGATATATTAAATAAAAATCTTAAAAAACTAAATCAAAATAAATTTGATTTTGTATTTTACATAGCTGGAGTTGATATTCATCATGAAGATAGATTGGGAAAGCTAAAAATCACTGATGAAGGCATAAATAAAAGAGATCAAATTGTAATTGAAAACTTTTACTCAAAAAATATTCCTCTTTGTGGAGTTCTTGGCGGGGGTTATAACAAAAATTTCGATAAACTTATTGAACTTCACTCGATGCTTCATAAAAACTGCGCTGAGATAGTATAAACTCAGCTCTCGATGGTTTTAGGAGTCCCAGGGTCAAGAGCTGAGCTTATAAATAAATTACCTTAAAAAATTCTTGAGGATAACTTAAGAAAATGCCGCGCTACAATTTTAACTGCGGCAGATTTTCATAATATTTTAAAACCTCAGGATTAGCTATTGCCTCTTTATTGTTTATTGGCTCACCATGAATTATTTTTCTCACTGCAAGTTCAACAATTTTACCACTTTTAGTCCTTGGTATCGCAGGCACTTTTATAATCAGCGAAGGCACATGTTTTGGAGAACAATTTATTCTAATTCTTGATTTAATTAATTTTACTTTCTCTTCATTTAATTCTTGATTATTTTTTGTTGTTACAAATAAAATAATTCTTACATCATCTTTAAAATCTTGTCCGACAACTAAACCTTCGGTAATAAAATCAATGTCCTCAACTTGCTGGTATATTTCTGACGTTCCTATTCTCACACCACCTGGATTTAAAGTAGAGTCAGATCTTCCTCTCATTATAAAACCATTTCTAGAAGTTCTCTCAATGAAATCTCCGTGATGCCAGATATTTTCAAATCTTGTAAAATAAGCTTGATGGTATTTTTGACCATCATTATCATCCCAAAACTTTATTGGCATTGATGGAAAAGGTTTTTTTACTACCAGCTCTCCTTTGTCTCCATCTTTTGTACTTTTCCCTTCGTTAGTGAATACATCGACATCAATTCCTAAACTTTGTCCTTGTATTTCTCCTTTATGAACATTTGAGTAAAGGTTGCCTAAAACTAAACAACCAACTAAATCTGTTCCTCCTGCAATAGATGCTAAATGAACATCTTGTTTTATATTTTCGTAAACATACTTAAAACTTTCTTCTGCCAAAGGTGACCCTGTTGAGGTTATTATCTTGATCGAACTTAAATCTAATTTTTTGCTGTTATAGTTTTCGTTTTTTAAATGGTCGATATATTTTGCGCTTACACCAAAAAGATTAATTTTTTTATTTTGACAGTACTCTAATAAAATATCTATTTTTGGATAAACTGGTGCACCATCAAAAAGAAAAATTGATGAACCTGTTGCTAAGCCACCGACTAACCAGTTCCACATCATCCATCCAGTAGTTGTATAATAAAATAGTTTTTCGTTATCTCTAATGTCGCAATGAAGCATAAATTCTTTATTATGCTCTATTAAAACGTTGCCAGCACCGTGTGTAATACATTTGGGCTTACCAGTCGTACCACTTGAATAAAGTATATAAATAGGATGGTTAAACTCAAATCTTTCAAAAATTTCATCTACTTTACTTTGGTTTAGCGCTTTATCAAAATTCACATAATCTTTAAAATTAGTTTTTTGATTTTCATCATATGAAAATACCAAAGTTTTTTTTATTGATGGAATTTGTTTTAAAATATCTTGAACTTTTTCAAGGATATTAATTTTTTTTCCGTTATAAAAGTAATGATCACTAGTAATTAAAATTAAAGGCTCAATCTGTTTAAATCTATCGACTACCCCTTGTGTTCCAAAATCAGGTGAACATGAAGACCAAATAATTCCATTTTTTGCGCAGGCTAAAAAACTGATAATACTCTCGATTTTGTTTGGCACATAAGCAGCTACTCGATCTCCTTTTTTTAAACCTAAAGTTTTTAAGTACCCAGAAAATTTGCAAACTTTTTCGTACAAGTTATTCCAAGATATGCTCTCTTCAAAACCTTTTTCTGATAGAAAGTGTATTGCAATATCATCAGTTTTTTTCTTTAAAATATTTTCTGCATAATTTATTTTGGAATCTAGGAAAAATTTTGTTTTATTAAAGACTTTATTATATTGAATGACTTTTTTTCCTTTATCACCTTTAATCTTAGAATAATCCCAAAAATTTGTCCAGAATTCTTCGGGATTTTCTATAGTCCATTTCCATAAATTTTTAAAATTGTATTCTGATTTAAAATTTATAAATTTTGAAAAATCCTCGAGAAGGGAATCTCTTTTTTTTAGCCTAGTAGGTTCCCAGAGAGGTTTATTCATAAAAGCTAGCTTAGCTTTTATATTTTTATCTTGATAGATATTTTTTTAGTAGAATTTTCTGAACAATTTTTACTTGATCAGTTTGAATTTCTCTTTTTTTGAACAATAATTTTAATAACCATCGCATGCCTTATATGAATAAATATAGTTGACGAAAAAATGCAGAAAATGTGACGAAATTTGTTCTTATTCGACGATTTGCCCTATTCTTTGATGTTTATTAATTATTTATTTTTTAATATGTTGCAGCAAGTTTATAATAGCTAATTATGGCTCAAAATATTTCAGTTCCCGATATTGGAGATTTTAAAGACGTAGAAGTCATTGAGGTTTTAGTCAAACCTGGTGATCAAATTAATAAGAATGACCCAATCGTTACGATTGAAAGCGATAAATCTAGCGTAGAAATACCGTCTCCTGCTGCAGGAGAAATAAAAGATTTAAAAGTAAAAATTGGAGACAAAGTTTCTGAAGGAAGTGTTTTAGCCACAATTGAAAATGGTAAAGTAGCATCGACACCAAAAGAAGAAGAAATAGAAAAACCAAAAAAAGAAATTCAAGTTCAAGAAAAACCAAAAATAAATGGTGAGGTAAATCCTGTAAAACAAGTGAAAAAAATCTTTGCTGAACCTGTATCTAAAGATGATATCGATCCGGTAGAAACAAACGAATGGATTGACTCTTTAAATTCAGTAATTGAAAATGATGGCTCGTCTAGAGCAAGTTACTTATTAAATAAAGTTATTGATCAAGCTTATAAATCAGGATTAGTTTTACCTGATACAAGAACAACTCCCTATATCAATACTATTCCGCCTGAAGCTGAAACTAAGTCAACTGGCGATCAAAATATTGAAAAAAAATTAAGAGCTTATATCAGATGGAACGCTGCTGCGATGGTGGTTAAAGCAAATAAAAAAAGTCCTGAATTAGGTGGGCACATTGGAACATTTGCATCTGCTGCAACACTTTATGATGTGGGAATGAACCATTTTTGGAGAGCAAAAAATAATAAATTTGGAGGTGATTTAATTTATTTTCAAGGTCACTCGGCTCCTGGTATGTACGCTAGAGCTTTTCTTGAGGGAAGATTAAATGCATCTCAATTAGATGGATTTAGACAGGAAGTAAATAAAGGTGGTCTATCCTCATATCCTCATCCGTGGTTAATGCCAAACTTCTGGCAGTTTCCTACTGTCTCAATGGGTCTTGGTCCTATCATGGCAATTTACCAAGCAAGGTTTTTAAAATATTTAATTAATAGAGGGCTGGTCAAAGATGAGGGAAGAAAAATATGGGTCTTTTTAGGAGATGGAGAAATGGATGAACCTGAGTCACTTGGAGCTATTGGACTAGCTGCAAGAGAAAAATTAGATAACTTAATTTTTGTTATTAATTGTAATTTACAAAGATTAGATGGGCCAGTTAGAGGAAATGGAAAAATTATTCAAGAACTTGAAGGTAGCTTTAGAGGTTCAGGTTGGAACGTAATAAAAGTTATTTGGGGAACTTACTGGGACCAACTACTAGCTAAAGATAAAACTGGCTTACTGATTAAACGTATGAACGAATGTGTGGACGGTGAGTATCAAGCCTTCAAAGCTAAAGGTGGTTCATATGTTAGAGAAAAATTTTTTGGAAAATATCCTGAATTAAAAGAGCTCGTTTCTTCAATGACAGATAAAGATATTTGGCGATTAAATAGAGGAGGCCACGATCCGCACAAAGTTTATGCTGCATACGACGCTGCAATGAAAAATAAAGGCTCTCCGACAGTAATTTTAGCTAAAACGATTAAAGGTTATGGTATGGGTAAAACAGGTGAAAGTGTGAATACTACCCACCAACAAAAGAAATTAGACGAACAAGATCTACTATATTACAGAGATAGATTTCAAGTTCCGCTTACAGATAAACAAGTAAAAAGTATTGAATACTATAAGCCTTCTGAAAATTCAGAAGAAATTAAATATTTAAAAGAGAAAAGATTAAAACTTGGAGGATTTATTCCGGAAAGAACATCTTTTGCTAAACAAATTAAAGCACCGCCTAAAGATATTTTTGATGCCTTCATGAAATCAACAGGTGATAAAGAGATGTCGACTACAATGGCATTAGTAAGAATGATGACATCTCTACTAAGAGATAAAAATGTTTCTCCAAGATTAGTTCCTATTATTCCAGATGAAGCAAGAACATTTGGGATGGAAGGATTTTTTCAAAAAATTGGAATATACGCTCACGAAGGTCAAAAATATGAACCCGTTGATTCTGAACAATTAAGTTCTTATCGAGAAGATAAAAGCGGTCAAGTCTTAGAGGAAGGTATTAACGAATCCGGAGCAATGTCCTCATGGATTGCTGCTGGTACTGCTTATACAAATCATGATATCGAAATGATTCCTATATACATTTTTTATTCTATGTTTGGATTTCAAAGAGTTGGAGATCTTGCATGGGCCGCTGGAGATTCTCAGGCTAGAGGATTTTTAATTGGAGCAACAGCAGGACGAACAACTCTTGCAGGTGAAGGTCTTCAACACCAAGACGGACATAGTCATTTATTGGCATCAAATATTCCTAATTGTATTAGTTATGATCCAACATTTGCTTATGAAATGGCAACGATATTTCGAGAAGGAATTAAAAGGATGCACGAGAAAAAAGAGAATGTTTTTTATTACATTACGGCAATGAATGAAAACTACTCACATCCTGAGAAACCTAAGGGTAGTGATGAGGGAATTTTAAAAGGTATGTATTTATATAAAGAAGGTGGAAATAAAGGAAAGACAAAAGTTCAATTACTTGGCTCAGGCACAATATTAAGAGAAATTATTGCAGCGTCAAAAATTTTATCAAAAGAATATAATATTGACTCTGATATATGGAGCGTAACTAGCTTTAACGAACTTAGAAGAAACGGCATGGAAACTGAGAGAGTAAATCTTTTAAATCCCAATGAAAAACCAAAAAAAACGTATGTACAGAAATGTTTAGATAACCGGGACGGACCAGTTATTGCAGCTTCAGACTATACAAGAGCTTTTGCTGATCAGATAAGACCTTACACAGATAAAACGTTTTACTCATTTGGGACCGATGGTTATGGAAGAAGTGACACGAGAAAAAATTTAAGAAAGTTTTTTGAGGTTGATAAAGAGCATATTGTTGCTTTTACACTTAGCGCCCTTGCAAAAGAACAGCTTATTGGCTCTAAGGATGCAGACAAAGCTATTAAAAAATTCAAAATAGATAAAGATAGAGATTTTCCTGCAAATTTATAAATGACAAAAATAAAAATTACTGTCCCTGACATGGGAGACTTCAAAGATGTAGAAATAATTGAAGTTTTGGTAAAAGGTGGTCAGACTATAAATAAAAACGACTCTCTTATTACACTTGAGAGTGACAAATCAAGCGTCGAAGTACCATCTACTCACTCAGGTAAAATAGAAAAAATCAATGTGTCTATTGGAGATAAAGTTAATAAAGGTGACACAATTTTAACTCTGGACTCAGCTGAAAGTATAAAAGAAGAAAAAAAGGAAGTTAAAGTAGTAGAAGAAAAACCTAAAAAGGTAGAAATTCCAGAAATAATCACTACTACATCCGTATCTGCTCCGGAGGTTCCAAAGAGTGGTAAAAGTTCAGCGAGCCCAAAAGTAAGAAAATTTGCTCGAGAACTTGGGGCTGATATTTCTGCAGTACAAGGAACTCAAAGATCAGGTCGTGTATCAGAGGATGATGTTAAAAATTTTGTGAGATCACAGGTTACTGTAAGCGGCGGTAAAGTTGAGGAAAAAAAATACGTTGAAGAGTATTCTCATGAAGAGTTTGGTGAAATTCAAATCAAAGACATACCAAGAGTAAAGAAACTATCTGGTCCTCATTTGGTAAGGTCTTGGACTGAGATTCCACATGTGACTCAACATGAAGAAATAGATATTACAGAGATGGAGCAGTTTAGATCATCCCTATATGATTATTATACCGGCGAAAAAATAAAAGTCACACCTTTAGCATTCATTGCAAAAGCTCTAGTTAGCGCTCTAAAAGAGTTTCCAAATTTTAATGCATCCATAGATATGCATTCTGGAAAAATTATATATAAGAAGTATTTTCATATCGGTTTCGCAGTAGATACACCTCATGGATTAATGGTTCCTAAGTTAAGAAATGCAGAGGAACTAAGTATTCAAGAGATTGGTGAAGAACTCAAAAAAATTAGCAAGCTTTGCAGAGATTTAAAAATAGATAAAAAAGAATTTTTTGGAGGATCAATGACTATTTCAAGCTTAGGCGGTATTGGTGGAACTTTTTTCACTCCAATTATCAATCCTCCTGAAGTAGCAATTTTAGGTGTGGGAAAGAGTTTTGATAAACTAGTTAAAGATAAAAATAAAATCATTTCAAGAAAGATTTTGCCTATATCCTTATCTTATGACCACAGAATAATTGATGGAGCTGAGGGTGCTAGGTTTTGTGTTTATCTTGGAAAGTGTTTGGGCAAAGACTTTGCTTTTAAACTTGCTGTTTAATAAATTTTAAAATAGTACAAATCATGAGTAAAAAAGTTTTCTCACTGATTTGTGCCGTCTCCTGCTCTCTAATTTGGGGTTCAGCATTTATAGCTCAAGATATGGGTATGGATTACAACGGCCCCTTTACTTTTACTTTTGGAAGATTATTTTTAGGTTTCTTAACATTGATACCTTTTTTATTAATATATGAATATAAAAAGATAAAACCTTTAATTTTCAAAACTCAAAATATTTATAATTTTTTACTAATTGGATTTTTATTATCAATGGGTAACGCTCTTCAGCAATTTGCATTACTATATACTGATGTAGCAAATACGGCTGTATTTACAATTTTTTATGTAGTTCTAGTTCCTTTTGTTTCCTATTATTTTTTTTCTAAGTTTATTCATAATTCAGTTTGGCTAGCTATTATTATTTGTTTATTTGGGGGAATTCTTTTAACTGAGTTTGATAATATTCAAGTAAGGATTGGAGATAGTATTGCAGTAGTTAACGCATTATTTTGGGCATTTCACATTGTTTTTATTTCAAGATTTTTAAAAGTTTTTAATTTTCCAATCACTATTGCTTGTGTTCAATGTTTAATTGCTTCTTTATTTGCTTTACTACCCGCTTTAGTTTTTGAGAACGTTGAATTATCAAATATGATTTTAGATGGTAAAGAGATGATTTATGCTGGAGTTTTATCTAGTGGTATCGCTTTTCTTCTTCAAATTTATGGACAACAAAATCTTGCGCCTGCGCCTGTTGCAATAATTTTTTCTTTAGAGGGAGTATTTGCTTCAATTTTTGGTTGGATAATTTTAAGTCAGTATCTTAACGAAATAAAAATTGTTGGAATTTTATTGATACTTTTTGCAGTAATTTTTTCACAATTAGCTCCTTTATATGATAGAAAAAAATATGGACGAATCTAATCAAGGTTTCATGAAGCACTTAGGTGGTTTGGAGTTAAAAAAAATTGATGATGCTCAATACGAATTTAAAGTTGAAGTAAAAGAAATTCATTTAAATACTGGAAAGATTGCTCATGGTGGTTTTATTTCTACAATTGCTGATACAGGTATGGGAACTGCTGCTCACAAAATTGCTGGAGATAAGAGATGTGTAACTATAAATCTAGATATGAAATTTATCTCTGCAGGAATGCTTGGTGATAAACTTGTAGGTAAAGTAAAAATATTAAAAAAAACTAAAACATTAGTTTTTATTTCTTGTGAAATTTCAAATTCTAGCGACATAGTTGCCTCTGCAAACGGTACTTGGAAAATATTAAAATAGTACCAAATGTGTATTAAAAAAACTTTATTAGTATCTTTCATGCTTTTTTTTTCTTTATTCAAAAATGTTTCAGCAAGTTTTTTTAATAATATTACAGACTTAATTGAAAATAATTATGAAAGCCTAAGATACGGTATTTCAGTTACCGATTTTAATAATGACGGTAATTATGAATTTATAGTTGCTGGTTTCGGTAGTGAGAATTTAGCTCTAACTTATAAAGATAATAAGTTAAAAAATATTGCTATTGATGAAAAGTTTACAGACAGAAGAAGTTTTACTATAGGTGTTGCTGCTTGCGATATTGACTCTGACGGATATGAAGAAATTTATTTTCTAAATACTGATACGTATAGTGGTGAAAAAAAATATTCCGACCGTTTAATAGATACTAAAAATAAAAAAATTTTCGATATTTTTGAACAAAAAAAGAATCAAGCTGATCTAAATTTCACTGCTGGAAGATCGGTTGTTTGCGTAGACCGAAAAGGTAATGGTAAATACGGTATCTATGTTGCTAACTACGGAGGTCCAACAAGATTTTATGAAAATTTTAAAAATAGAATTGCTGATAGAGCAAAAGAGTTTGGATTAGATAAAATTACTGGGGGGCGAGCTGTAATTTCTGGTCATATTTTATCCGATAAGGCTGATATTTTTGCTGCAAATGAAAGAGGAGTTAATTTTTTATACAAAAATGTGGAGGGAACTTTTTATGACGTTGCATCAAGTTATAAAGTTTTAGATCCTTTTGAAAATGGCAGAGGAACTGCTCTGGCTGATGTTTTATACAGAGGTCGATTAGATATTGTTACTGGAAATTGGGATGGGGAACATCGTATTTTCGTGGAGAGAAACAACGTATTCGAAGATATAGCTAGTGAGGATTTTAAAAAACCGTCTAAGATC
Organism: Pelagibacterales bacterium SAG-MED41; assembly: GCA_014653545.1. Lineage (GTDB taxonomy): Bacteria > Pseudomonadota > Alphaproteobacteria > Pelagibacterales > Pelagibacteraceae > Pelagilacustribacter. The sequence goes on along the minus strand of JACWEJ010000003.1, from coordinate 67,434 downwards.
CGAACTGTAATTGTAGCCGATTTCGACAATGATGGTTACGATGAAATATTTTTAAACAACATTGGAGAACCAAATAAATTATTTAAAATCAAAGAAAACGGCCAAATTGAAGAGATTGATATAACTTTAAATTCTGAAGCAAATGGTTTGGGGACTGGTGCAGCTGTAGCAGACATTGATAAAGACGGTATTTTAGAATTATTGATTGCTCACGGAGAAAATGGAAATCAAATTCTTACACTTTACAAAGCTAATATTAAAAAAAATAAAAATTTTATAAGAATAAAAGCTTTAAATAAAAATGGAGCTCCTGCGAGAGGTGCAACAGTTACTCTAATATCAAATTTAAGAAATCATTCCAAAACTATAGACTCAGGTTCAGGATACTTATGCCAAATGGAGCCCGTAGCCCATTATGGGATTAGAGAGGGAGAAAAAGATTTTAAAATTGAGATTAAATGGACTAATGGGAAAGTTAATGAATATAAGATAGACAGAATAGGAAAAACTTATATTTTTAAACAAAGCAACATGTCTATCTCGCCATCTTAATAAATATATCGCCCATACCAATATTCATTTCCTCTAATGGTATATCATTTTTGAAAGCGCAAAATTTGCCAGTTATTTCGTTTGTATTTATTTTATTTATATCGGCTTTTTGGCATTTTTTAGAATTATAGAGAAGTCCAATAACAAGCTTTCCATCTACAGTAAAAACTTCGTCAGAGTTTAGTCTCTGTTTATTACAAAAATAGTTTTTATTCACTTCTTTAGGAAAATCTTTTTTTGAACAAGGATTATTAATTAAGAGTACATCAATTTTTTTAACACCATCTTTAAATTTATGTTTTATCTTTTTGACCTTGGTATAATTCATTAAATCACACGAACATGGCCAGCAACATCTGTAAAGATCACCACAAATTTTCTTTTGCGTTCTTAATTCTTGCACAAAAATAAAGTCAGGTTTTTCACCTGGATTAATTAAAGAGCCTGATACAGGACAATACAGTTTATTGTATTCCATGAATTCTTCATAGGTTAAATCTTGATCTATCATATATTTAAAAAATCTTGGACCTGCTGCATTTCTATTGCTGTCAGGAAAAATCTTTGACCAATTATTTACTAAATTTTCATAGTAAAACTTTTTTTGCTGTAAATTAACTTCTGAATAGGTGGAAGTGTTTGCAAATATCCATAGTAAAATAAATATTTTGAAAATTATTTTCATTTATATATCTAAACAAGTTTTATTATTTAAGCACTGCGCTTTTATGATGCTGCGCTTGTCTCTGAGTCTGGTATTTGAAAAATTCTTTAAACCTTTTTTCTAATCTTTTTAATTCCACAATCTTTGCATTTAATCGTCTCAGTTGAACCGCCTGGTCCAAAACTATAGTTAATATCTATCTTTTCATATCTGTGAATACCAACTTTACAAAATAATAAATACAACCACTCAATCATAATTTTAACAAAAAGATTATCAATTATCTTACTGGAGGTAATTAAATGTCAGGTTGGGAAATTTTAATTGTTGTGGCTATAATTTACGCAATAGCTAATTAAATTAAAAGATATTAAAAACTGTTAAATTTTAATTTGGACTCTCTTTTCCAAATTTAAAATTCATATATCCAAAAATTAACAAAACAATTAATGCGAAAGGATAAACTATAGCTTTATTCGGCCTTTCTGGGTTTTCAATTTTAAAATTACTAATTATATCTCCCATTTGTATTCCAGATTTTTTTGCTTCTCCTTTCCAATTTAATTTATCAACTGTTAATTGATCATTTTGTTCGTAAAGTGTAACCCCATAATCTTCGAGATTATATTTGTTTTCAAATTTTTCTTTACCAATTACAAATAATTTATACCTTTCTCCGTATTCAGTAACTCTTGTAACCTTAATATGAACTTCTTTAGATGGATCAAATGTTAAATTTTGAATACTTTCGGCTGAAAGTTTTTGTTCATTAAATTTTGGATAGAACTTACCTAAAACATAATCTGGAGCTAGAAAAGATAAGGAAATTATTAAGAAAGCTATAATCTCGTACCATCTTAGCCTATTAATAAACCATTGTTGAGTAGCTGAAGTAAAAACTAAAATACCAATCAAAGAAGTAACTATTACTAACAAAGCTTGCCAAATGCTATCTACGCCAATCAATAAAAGTTCATGATTAAATAAAAAGACAATTGGTAAAATTCCTGTTCTTAAACTGTACCAAATTGCTTGGAGTCCTGTTCTCAAAGGATCGCCTCCAGATATTGCTGCAGCTGCGTAAGATGCTAGCCCTACAGGAGGAGTAACATCGGCCATTAACCCAAAGTAAAATACAAATAAATGAACAGCAATTAATGGAAAGATAAAGCCAGAAGCATTTCCAACATCAACTAAAACTGTAGCCATTAATGATGCTACTACAACATAGTTTGCAGTTGTAGGCAGGCCCATGCCGAGTAGTAAACAAAGTATTATGGTTAATGAAATAAGTATAATTACATTATCTCTAGCAATTGTCTCTATGACTATTATTAAATTAGTGCTTAATCCTGTAGAACCAACTGCTCCTACTATTATACCTGCTGTTGCGATTGCGATCCCAACTCCAACCATATTAATTGCACCTTTTTGTAAACCAACAATAGTTTGATTGTACCAATCAATTAAACCAGTTTTAAAGTCTGAGTTTTTAATAATACGACTTACTAAATTTACTAGTATTAATGATAGAGTTGCATAAAAAATAGAAAAACCTGCTGTATACCTCATATAAACAAGTAAAAAAATTAAAACAAAAATGGGTATTAAAAAATGTAGTCCAGATAAAAAAGTTTTTTTAAGATGAGGTACGTCTGCATCATCCATTCCTTTAAGACCTAATTTAAGAGCCTCTAAGTGAGATATATAAAATAAGGCAATGTAAGAAATAATAGCTGGTAAAAAAGCATGTTTAACGACTTCAAAATAAGTAACTCCTATAAAACTCGCCATTACAAAGGCTGCAGCACCCATAACAGGTGGCATAATTTGACCATTAACTGAAGAAGACACTTCTATTGCTCCGGCTTTCTCTTTTGAAAAACCAGTTTTTTTCATAATTGGAATTGTAAAAGTTCCAGTAGTAACTGTATTAGCAATTGAAGATCCAGAAATCATTCCAGTCATACCTGATCCTAATATTGCTGCTTTTGCAGGACCTCCCCTCATTTTACCAACCATTGCAAAAGCTAAATCTAAAAAATATTTTCCTCCTCCTGCCGTTTCCAATAAGGCTCCGAATAAAACAAATAAAAAAATGAAGTCTACTGATACACCAATAGGAATTCCGAAAATTGCTTCTTGATCAAACCATTGAAATCCAACTAACCGTTTTAATGAAAGACCCCCATGTGAAATAATATCAGGCGCATATTTTCCAAAATAAGAAAATAATAAAAAAAATATTGCAATAATTACAAGAGGTATCCCTATCGCTCTCCTCGTAGCCTCAAGCAATATAATAATGCCTATAGCGCCAATGATAAGTTCAACAGGTACATTAAAGCCAAATATTTCTTTTACTAATAAGATTCCTCCTCTATTTACTAAGTCATCATAAAAAACATAAATATAAAGACAGCAAAATGCTGCTGTTAAACTTATCATAATATCAAATACTGAAATTTTTTTCCCTCTAGCTATAGGAAAAATTAAAAATGTTAATGTTAAAGCAAATCCTAGATGGATAGCTCTTGCTGGTAATCCTTTGAACATTCCGATATTAAACCAAAAAGGAAACGGTGAGGCATACCATAATTGAAATATTGTCCATAAAATTGCTATTCCAAAAACTATTTTTAAATGAATACCTGATAAATTTCGTGTTGGAGAAATATCTTCTTGTATTTTTTCTTTTATATTACTTTGAACGTTTTGATTCATTTGTTTAAAGATACATTATTCTAAAAAAAAAGGCCCAAGAAATGTTGGGCCTTTTTTAATCAAACTTAGAAGTTGAATTACATTAATCCTGCTTCTTTATAGTATTTAATTGCACCTGGGTGTAATGGAGCAGATAAACCAGCTTTAATCATATCTTCTTTTTTTAAGAAGCTAAAAGCTGGATGTTGAGCTTTGAACGAGTCAAAGTTTTCCATTACTGCTTTTGTAACTAAATATACTAATTCATCAGAAACGTTAGCACTTGTTACAACAGTTGCTTTTACACCAAATGTTGTAGCGTCTTTTTTCTGATTCGAGTAAGTTCCTTTTGGAATTACTGCTTTAGCATAATAGTCAGCACCGTCAATCATTCCTTGAACCGGAGCACCAGTTAAATTAATTGGGCTTGCTTTAGCTTTACAAGTTGCTGCTTGTTCCATAGCGCCATTTGGAAATCCTACTGAATATCCAAAAGCATCTATTTTACCATCACAAAGAGCTTTTACTTGTTCAGAAGAAGTAAGTTCAGTAGTTGCTTTAAACATACTCATGTCTGCACCCATAGCTTTCATTAATTCCTCCATAGTTCCTCTTTGACCAGAACCTGGGTTACCAATGTTAACTGTTTTTCCTTTTAGGCTTTTAAAATCTTTAATTTTAGATTTTTTGCTAGCCCAAATTTGGAAAGGTTCATTATGTACTGAGAATACAGCTCGTAACTCACTGAACTGATTTCCTTCCCATTTGCTTGAACCATTATAAGCGTGGTATTGCCAGTCTGACTGGGCTACACCAAATTGAAACTCACCATCTTTAATTTGTCCAATATTGTAGTTTGAACCACCTGTAGAAGGAGCAGTACATCTATAAGCTTTAGCTGTTCCTTTTTTTCTTCCGTGATCAGCACTTATTGCTGACTTGTGCAACATTTTACAGATTGCGTTACCTGTTTGGAAATAAACTCCCGTAGGTCCGCCAGTTCCTATCGTAAAGAACTCTGCTGATTTTGCGATAGAAGTAATCGGGCTTGAAAAAGCAACCGTTACTAAAATAGCAGAAATCATTGATATTATTTTTTTCATGTAGTCTCCTGTTTGTTAATTGTAATAATTTAACTACGTTATTTGATTTAGGTCAAAGGGATTCTTACAAATTTTTAGCCCAATTTGAGAGCTTACTTATACCTTCAACTACATTTGGGGCATACCTCTTGACCATTTCCTCACTGATTGAATTGTAGTCTGTAACATTATCAAAAAATTCTTGACCATTAAAATCTGTGTAACTTAGCCTCGTTAACATTTTTTTTGGTTTAAAACCAAAATCGGATCCTGGTAACATTGCAACTCCAGAATCTTTTAAAATAGCTTCACAAAGTTTTGCAGAACTTTTGTATTTACTATTTTTAAATTCTGGCATTAAGTAAAAGGCTCCTTGAGGTGGATTAATTAAGATTTTGTTAGATTTTAAATTGTTGTAAACATAATTGCCGACTGCGTTTAAGATACCTCTAACTTTTAATTTATAATCGCTATAATCACCTTCATATGCCTCAACGGCAGCAAATTGGGTGGGAGTATTTACAGTAGAATACGACTCACTAGCTAAGGACTTTAGGCTTGATAGAAATTTGTTTAACTTTTTTGGCACAGCGAGAAAACCTAACCTCCACCCACCTGCACCACACCACTTACTCAGACCACCGCTTATAAAAGTTAACTCAGGATAAAATGTTGAGATTGAGTGATACCTATTATCAAAAGATAAATCTGTATAAATTTCATCAGAGAGAATTAATAATTTATATTTCTTAGCTACCTTAGCTAAATCTTTTAGATTATTACAAACAGCCCCGGAAGGGTTATTAGGGGAGTTTAATATTAAAATTAAATTTTTTTTCTTTCCTACTTTTCTAATTTTATTTTCTAATTCTTGAGCTGTTGGATACCAATTGTTAGATTTAGATGTTTCAATCCAATGAACTTTATTCGATCCCACTTCTGCTTGTGGTTCATATGAAACCCATCCCGGTGCAGGAATTAAAATATCGCCATTAAACGCTAGATGAGTTAGCAACATTGCTTCTTTAGAACCTGGAGTAATTAAAATATTTTCCTTAGGATAAGTATTTCCTGTTTCTTTAAACAGATATTTTGAAATTTTTTCTCTAAGTTCTAGTAAACCTTGTACTGGTAAATATTCCTTTCTATGCGCATTCTGTTTTAAGGTTTCCACAATTTTTTCAGGAACCGGAAATGGAGATTGGCCAAAACCAAATTGATAAACCTTTTTACCTTGACTGATTAACTCTTTAGATTTTTCATTAATTACTAGAGTTGATGACTCTTTTAAGTTAAGAATATTTTTTTTAATTTTCGATGACATTTTTTCATTAAATCTTACGGGGACTGCTTGATTAATGTCAATTCAAAATATTAAAATAGGAACATTTGACAAATCGATTCGGTCATGTTTTAATCTTATTTTGTTCTCAACTTTGATCTACATATAGTGTAAAAAAAAATATCCAACACAATTATGAATACTATCTCTCAAAAAATTATTGCACTATTAGGACCCACAAATACGGGGAAGACGCATGTTGCTATAGAAAAAATGCTTGAATTTGACTCAGGTATTTTTGGTTTACCTTTAAGACTTCTAGCAAGAGAAGTTTACGACAAATGTGTCAATAAAATAGGTTTTGAAAAAGTTGCTTTAATAACTGGAGAGGAAAAAATTATACCTAGCACAGCTGACTATTTTATTTGCACTGTGGAGTCTATGCCTAAAAATAAAGAGGTAGATTTCATCGCAATTGATGAAATACAAATGTGCGCAGATAGAGAAAGAGGTCATATTTTTACTGAACGCTTGCTTGAGTCGAGAGGTACAAAATTAACAATGTTTCTTGGTTCTCAAGTGATGGCCAAAATTATAAGGGAATTAGTTCAAAATGTAGAATTTGAAAAAAAGGAGAGATATTCAAAGTTAAATTATTCAGGAATAAAAAAGATATCTCGTTTGGACAGAAAAGTTGCAATAATAGCCTTTTCCATTGAGGAGGTTTACGCAATTGCGGAATTAGTTAGACGGCAAAAAGGAGGGGCTGCAGTTATCATGGGTTCCTTAAGTCCTAAAACTAGAAACTCACAAGTTGGCTTATATCAATCCGGTGATGTTGATTATTTAATTGCTACAGATGCAATTGGAATGGGTTTAAATATGGATATTAATGAAATTTATTTTTCAAATTTAAAAAAATTTGATGGAAAAAAAACAAGAAGACTTAATTTAATCGAAATGTCTCAAATTGCAGGTCGTGCAGGTAGATATAAGAATGATGGCAGTTTTGGAACAACGGGAGATTGTGAAACTTTAAATTCAGATGAAATAGAAAAAATTGAAAAGCACCAATTACCTGATACTAAAACAATTTATTGGAGAAATTCAAAGTTAGACTTTAAAAATCCTGATAAATTAGTTGCTTCACTTGAACTTAAACCAACTCAAAAAAATCTTCTAAGAACAAATGACTCACTTGATGAAAGTGTTCTAAGATTTTTTTTTAAAAAAGGGTGCAAATAATATTCTATATCATAAAAATTTAGAATTATTATGGGAATGCTGTCAAATCCCAGACTTTGAGAAAAAAGCTTACGGTCAACATATAAATGTGATCGATAAAGTATTTCAATTTCTTACTACCCGAAAGAAGAGAATACCAAATACATTTATGAAAGAACAACTAAAAGGTTTAGAAAAAGATCATGGAAACGTTGATTTATTATCTCATAGACTTTCTAATGTTAGAACTTGGTCCTATGTTGCTAATAAAAAGAATTGGCTAGAGAACTCAGATTACTGGGTTCAGCTCACTAAAAGTATAGAAGATAAATTGTCAGACAAGTTACACGACGAATTAACAAAAAGTTTTATCGATAAAAAAATAAGTATTCTTTCTAGAGGTTTAAAACAGGATCTAATTTTAAATACAGAAATTAATGATGAAAATAAGATACATATTGATGGACAATTAGTAGGTGAATTAAAAGGTTTAAAATTTTTAATAGAAGTTACATCTAAAACACTCGATACTGATATAAAATCAATCAAGAAAGCTGCAAGAAAAGGAATTGAAAAAGAGCTTTTGAAAAGAGTTGATGAGATTTTAACTAAAGCTGAAATTGAAATAGATAATGAAAGTAGAATAATATGGAAAAATAACCCGATCGCTAGATTAAAAAAAGGCAACAACTATCTAAATCCTGAAATAGATATAATTGCAGATGATTCATTAAATGAGGAGTTAAAATCAAAGTTAGGCAAATTCCTATCTCAATGGCTTAATAATTATATTTATAACGTGTTGGGAGATTTAGTAAAATTGACAAAATATAAAATTACTAATCAATATCTAAGGGGCTTAGTATTTCAGCTGTACGAAAATAATGGCGTGATTAAAAGGAGTGAAATAGATAAAATTGTAAAATCAATCCCTTTGGAAGAAAGAAAGAAATTGTGGGGCATGGGAGTAAAAATAGGGAGATATCATGTTTATCTTCCTAAAATGCTTAAACCAAAAGCTGTAGAATTTAGAATTGGTTTGTGGAGAATATTTTATAAAATTTCAGCGATAAATAAAATACCTAAGTCAGGATTAAACTTTTTAGTTGGCAGTAATTTAGAGAAAAATTTTTATTTACTCTGCGGATTTGAAAAATTTAAAGAATTTTTTGTTAGAATTGATATTCTGGAAAAGCTATTTTTGAAAATTATAGATAATACTAAAGATAAAAAATTTAAAATAAACGCTGAAATGATGAACTTATTAGGTTGTTCTAAAGAGAATTTTTATAAATTAATGACTTACATGAATTATAAAAAGGATAAAACGATAGATACTTATGTTTTTAAAGGGGAAAAAAAGAAAAAAGAGAAAATAATACAATTTGACAAAAAAGAAAATCCATTTAATAAGCTTCTTTCTTTAAATTTAAAATAAATGGATAAATTAGATAAAGATAGTGTAATTGGTATTTCTGCATTGCTTGTTCATGCTGCAAATATAGATGAGATTTACTCTGATCACGAAAAAGATTTGGTAAAAGATTTCATTAAATCGTATTTAAAAGATGATGATGCAAACGAAATTTTAAAGAAAGCTGAAAAAATAGAAAATAATTCAAATCAGTTATTAAATTATACAAATATAATTAAAGAAAATTCTATTGAAATTAAAAAAGATATTATTGAACATCTGTGGAAAGTTATTATTTCAGATAACACTGTTGATCAATACGAATCTAATCTAATGCGAAGGATTTGTGGTTTAATATATTTACCAGATAAAGAATGTGCAGAAATAAAACTTAAATTAATAAATAGCAAATGACATATATTGTAAAAGATGAGTGCATAAAATGTAAACTTACGGATTGCGTAGAAGTATGTCCTGTAGATTGCTTTTATGAAGGTGAAAATTTTTTAGCAATTAATCCCGATGAGTGTATCGATTGTGGTGTTTGTGAACCAGAGTGTCCTATAGATGCAATAAAAGCAGATACAGATCAAAGCGTAAAAGATATGGATAAATGGTTATTGATTAACAAAAAGTTTTCTGCAATATGGCCTAATATTTCTAAAACAAAAGAGCCAATGAAGGATCATGAGAAATTTCGAAATATTAAGGATAAGTATGATAAACACTTTTCAGAAAAACCTGGAAAATAAAAAAATATGCCAAAAAAGAAAAAAGTAAAAAAAGTAAAAAAGTTTAAAAGAGTAAAAAAAGTAAAATTATTAAATAAAGTTAAATCACCTTTAAAATTCTCAGATAAGAAAAGCACTATCCCCGGTCCTGATGAAAAACCAGAAATTAAGAAAATCAAAAAACAACCTACGGAAAAAAAGATTTATAATTTGAAAGATTATGTCGTTTATCCGAAACATGGCGTAGGTAAAATTACCGCGATTGAAAAAGCTAAGATAGGGGAAATAGATATTCAGTTTTATAAAATATTAGTTGAAAAGGAAAAATTGACTTTAACAGTTCCAATAAATCAGCAATCAAAGTTAAGACCGATTTCTTCTATTAATCAGATTAATAAATGTGTTTCGATTTTAAAAACAAAACCAAAAATTAAAAGAACAATGTGGAGTAGAAGAGCACAAGAATATGATCAAAAAATCAATTCTGGTAAAATCTACGAATTAGCAGAAGTGGTGAAAGACCTTAATAAAAATACAGATATTATTGCTGATCAATCTTATTCAGAGAGACAATTATTTGAAAAAGCTTACGAAAGATTAAAATCAGAGTTTGAAGCGGTTCTCAAAACAAATCCAGAAGAAGTACAAAAAAAAATGGACAAAGCTTTAGGTAGAACAAATATTTCTGAAAACACAGAATAAAAAACGCCCTTTTTAAAAAAATTAAAAAGGGCGTTTAGTTAATGAGAAAACTATCGTCTTTTTCTTCTTCTTTTTTTAGCTTTCTTTTTAGTTTTCTTTTTAGCTTTTTTTCTTCTTTTAGCCATCTTTTCTCCCTGGTTAGTAAACAAATCTTAATGATTCGTTTGTTAATTAATACATTAATTAATTAAAGATTCATGTCAAATATAAATTAATTTGCAAAATTGATTCAAAATTTAAAATTTTATTAATTTTTTTAATTTTTATTAAATTTTAAAAAAGATAGTAATACCAATGTTTTTTTAAGCAAGTTATTTAATTATTTTTCTTAATTTAATAAAGATTTTCTAGCTGTTGTTTATAATTTTTTATTATTTCTTTTCTTTTTAACTTTAAAGTTGGTGTTAACATTCCATTTTCAATAGTAAATTCGTCATCAATCAAAACAAATTTTTTAATTTTTTCTATTAAAGTTAAGTTTTTATTTACATTTTCAATTATAAGTTTAATTTTTTCTTTGTTAAATTTTTTATCAGTCACAACAATAGCTACTAAATAATTTTTTTTATCTCCATAAACAAAAGATTGTTTAATACTTTCATTTAAACATAAAATATTTTCAATTTTACTTGGTGAAATATTATCTCCCCCTAAATTCACGATAATATCTTTTTTTCTATCTGTTATTTTTAAATAATTATTCTGATCAAACTCACCAATATCACCTGTATGCAGCCATCCATCTTTTATAACTTTTGCTGTTTCTTCTTTTAGGTTCCAATAGCCTAACATCACATTTTCTCCCTTTATTAAAATCTCACCGTCTTCAGCGATCTTTACATTATTAGTTCTAAATGGCGGTCCGACAGTTTCGACTTTTACCAGATTAGGCAAATTACAACTTACCACAGGAGACGCCTCAGTAAGACCATAACCTTGTAAAGTTGGTAATCCAATAGCGTTCAGAAATTCTCCTATATTTTGATCAAGAGCCCCTCCTCCTGATACAAAAGCCTGAAGATTTCCTCCAAACTGATTTTTTATTTTTTCTCTTATTAAAGTGTTGCAAATTGAATTAATGATTTTTTCTAAAAAACCTAATTCTTCCTTTTTAAGTATTTTTTTTCCAAATTCCAAGGTTTTATTAATTAACAATTTTTTTAATCCTTTCTGTTTTTCAAAATTCATATTTATTTTATTAAAAAGGTTTTGATAAAATCTTGGCACAGCGGTCATTATAGTTGGTTTAGCTACACTCATATTAGAAATGAGCTTTTCTAAACTTTCTGCATAAAAAACTTTAGCGCCTACGATAATTTGTATGAATTGAACAGTGTGCTCGTAAGAATGTGAAAGAGGTAACCACGTTAAAAAAACTGGATCTCTTTTTTTAATCAGAGGTTCGAGTAATTCAATTGCTCCTTCACAATTAGATAAAATACCGCCATGACTTAAAACTACGCCTTTAGGGTTTCCAGATGTTCCTGATGTATAAATTATACATGCGGGCATATTTCTTTTTAAATTATTATTAATTTTTTTTTCGTATTGTTCTTCTAAAATATCTTTAATAATAAAACTTTCTCTATCTATCTCTTCAAAAGAAATAATCTTTTGGCTTGAATTTATGTAATTTTCTATTTTTTTAAATTGATCTTGATTGGAAACAATTATTAAAGAAGGTCTACAATCATTTAAAATATATTCATAATCATTTATCGAATAAGTAGTAAAAATTGGTACCGATATTCCACCAGCATTCATTACAGCAAGATCAGCCATCAACCAGTAAGGTCTATTCTCGGATAAAATTAAACATCTATCACCTTCATTAATTAGGGATTTTATTTTATAAGATAATTTATAAACTCTTTCTTTAATGTCTCCCCAACTGTAAGTAGGTTTTTCTGATTTTAACCACTTTAAAAATGGTTTTTTATTTTCAACCTCTTCACATTTTTTAAAATATAACTCTACAAGACTATTTATTTTACCTATTTCCATAATGTGGTGGGCGAAGAGAGACTCGAACTCTCAAGGTATTGCTACCACCGGATTTTGAGTCCGGCGCGTCTACCAGTTCCACCATTCGCCCTTTTTTTAAATAATCTAATTGATTTTTCTTACTATGAGAACAAAAAATATAGATGTTGTAAACATCACTAAAGCATATGCTGCAGTAGGAACCATATATACAATATCATTAAATAATTGTGTAGCCACTACTACCGCTAAAGTTCCGTTTTGTAAGCCACATTCTAAAGAAATACATTTTCTTTGAGCAACACCTGAAGTAAAGAATTTTGCAACATAATATCCTACAAAAATCATTGTCATATTTAAAATGAAAGCTATTAAACCTGCTCTAGTAATAAAAGAAACAATTCTATCCCATTCCTCTATCCAAATTGAAATAAATACGACTAAGAATAAAACTACTGACAGTCTTTGAATTATAAGAGTTTTAGAAACAATAAAATCAGTCATAAAACTTCTTACAATCATTCCAAATATTACAGGAACAGTAACTACAAAGAACATTTTCATAGCTATATTTAGCATTGATATTTCCTTTGTATTTTCTACGCCTAAAAAATTTGCTGAATTGAAAACGATTAATGGAACTATTAAAACAGATAGTAAACTTACAATTGCTGTTAAACTCACAGACAAAGCAACATCTCCATCAGCGAATTTGGTTAAAATATTAGAGGTTACACCTCCTGGGGCCGCTGCAATTATCATGACCCCCATAGCTATTTCAATAGGAAGTGAAATGATTTGTATTAACAAAAAAGCTATAATCGGAAGTAAAATAACCTGACAGATAAATCCAACGAAAAAGTCTCTTGGATTTTTTATAACTCTGGTAAAATCTGAAATAGTTAAACCAAGACCTAAACCGAACATTATTATGGCTAAACACACCGGAGCTATTGCTTTTGCTATTTCCATATTTTATAAATCTAATTTTTTATTCTACTTTAAATGAAGAGTTTTTCATCAAATCGAAAATTGTTGTGACAAAATTAGCTTTATATTTTTGATTGTGCATATAATTTTGTTCAAAAGATTTGATGTTTTTGGGCGAAGGTAAAAGCATATATTCAAGCTTCTTATTTTTCATTATTAGCTTTTGTCTTAAAAGGTTTTTTAATTTTCTAATTACTGTTGCTCTTGGAATATTTGATATTTCAGAAATTGAGGACGCATTTATTCCATTTTTTGGGTTATGTCTTAAAAGATGTAAGTAAAGATCTGCGTAAGATCTAGGATCTTCAATAACTCTGTTTTGAACTTGTTTGTTGTAATCAGTAAATTGAGAGATACCTATTGCTCCCCAAACATTCCAGGTTTCTAGATCACCGTAAAAAGTTCTATGTCTCACTAAAAATGGTATTTGTAATCTAAACCAGTGCTGCCAACATATTGTAAAATATTTATCTATGAAGTTTTCGATTTCCTCCCTTTTAAACGCTCTTCCAAACCAATCTTCTTTAGCTAATATTTGACCTGATTTTTCTAAAAAAACTGACATTATTTGTTTAGAGTTAGCAGGTCTTTGAGCATCAGTAAGATTTCTATTAAAATAAATTGATTTTCCTTTTCTAAATATGATGTTCTGGTCTTGCAAAAAGTTTACTTTTCTTCTTATGGTTTCTTTCGGTATATTTAAATCTTTTGAAATTTCAATTAAGTTAATTTTATCAATTAAAAGTTCAGTTCTTTCATAAAATTCTTGATAAGTTAAATACTGGAAACGATCAGAAAGTTTTTTAAAAATCTCATTTACTAAATAAATTAAAATTAAATAACTGTCATAGTCTTTAAAGGTATTATAAGCATTATTGCACCATGCTTGTTGCAGCTTAAACCAATAACTAACAGTGTCATTAGAGTTTTTATTTAAAACTTCATAAACTTCAGCAGAATTTAAACTTATAATCTCTTTAGTCTCTAAATTTGGTTTCTTTTTTAAATGATTAAAAATTGATACTGTTTTAGAATCTATAGGTTTGGACATCTATTTTTTAAAAGTTACAGATTGATTTATTAAAATTGCCATTAGAATCCAAATAATGAATATATCAGACGAAGAAAATCCATAATCTGCACCAAAGATTCCTGCAACTATTACGATCGCATAAATAGCTACGGTAGATAATATTAAACTTGCTAGGTACCTGAGAATTGTGCATTTTAAATTCATGTTGAAAAAATTATACGATAGATGTGTAGAGCTTGCTAGGCATAAATTTTCTAAGCCCTTACTTGGTTTTGTAGCCTTTATAGAGAGTTTCTTTTTTCCTGTTCCACCAGATTTGATGATTATTCCAATGGTAGTTGCTAAACGTGAAGATTATTTAAAAATATTTTTAATTGCAACTGTCGGATCTGTTATTGGTGGATTGTTTGGTTATATGCTAGGTGTTTTTTTCTTAGATGCATCAATGGTAATTATAGAGTTTTATGGTTACGAGGAAAAAGTTTTTGAAATACAAGACAAGATGTCTACTCGAGGAGGTTTTTTAGCCTGGTTAGGTATAATGTTTTTAGCAGGATTTACTCCACTTCCATTTAAAGTGTTTACAATAACAAGTGGTGTTATTGGTTTTAATCTACCAGTTTTCTTTTTTATATGCTTATTTACTAGAGGACTAAGATTTTTCTTAGTTTCTTATTTCACTCATCTATTTGGTAAAAAATTTGGAGACTTTATAGAAAAAAAAGGTGCGCTATGGTTTACAATAACTGGAATATTTATTGTAATACTAGCAGCTGTCTTATACATAATCTTTGTTAAATGAATTCAAGTAACAAGTTAATCTTAAATGGTATTTTAGTATTTAGTGTTCTTTCCTTATCAATTGCTTACTTTATTCAATATGTACTTGGTCACAAACCATGCAATTTATGCATAATTGAAAGATTACCTTATCTTGCAGCGGTTATACTTATTTCCTTGGTCTTTATATTAAATAAATATGAAAAAATTTTACTAAGCATAGTTCTGTTATTCTTTATATTTGGCGCTGTAGTTTCTTTTTATCATTTTGGAATTGAACAAAGCTTTTTTAGCGAATCTTTAGTGTGTGATTTAGATAATAGTAAAAATTTATCGAAGGATGAACTGCTAAATCAGCTAAAAAATTCAACTGTAGTGAGCTGTAAAGACGTAACTTTTAGGTTATTTGGACTTTCTCTTGCTACAATAAATACAATTATATCTATAATTCTTAGTGGTATTATAATTAGAGTTGTAAAAAATTATGGAAAAAACTAATAAGAAAACTTTAGAAGAAATTATTCGAGTTGACCATGCTGGTGAACGTGGAGCTATTAAAATCTACGAAGGTCAACTTCTTGCTTTGAAAACATTTAAACAAGATGAGTTTTTAAAGAAGAAAATTGAGGATATGAAAGAACACGAGAAGGAACACTACGAATATTTTGACAATGAAATTAAAAAAAGAAATATAAAACCAACAAAATTATTACCGTTATGGGACTTAATGGGTGTCACACTTGGATTTGGGACTGCAATGCTTGGTGAAAAAGCAGCAATGCTTTGTACTGCATCTGTGGAAGAAGTAATAGATGGGCATTACAAAGATCAAACTTATAAACTTGGTGAAGATGAAAAAGAATTAAAAAAGAAAATTGAAAAATTTAGACAAGACGAACTAGATCACAAAGAAATTGCTTATGATAATGGCGCCACAAAAAAAGGGTTGTTTGGTGTTTTAGATAAAGTTATTAAAACTTCCTCTAGAATTGCAATAACAATTTCAGAAAAAATTTAATTAAGGTTCTAACTCAATATCCCAATATAAATAATCCATCCAACTTTCGTGAAGGAAGTTAGGAGGAAAATTTCTCCCGTTTCTATGTAAGTCTTCCACTGTTGGGGCGTAGGGTTTACTAGCTAATTTAAGATCGCAATCTTTGTATAATTTTCCACCTTTTTTTACATTACAACTTGAACAAGCTGTTACAACATTATTCCAATCTGTTAATCCTCCTCTTGATTTTGGTAACAAATGATCAAAAGTTAAATCCTTTCTGTCTCCACAATACTGACAGGCAAATTTATCTCTTAAAAAAACATTGAACCTTGTAAAGTTAGGATTTTTTGAGGGTTGTATGAAACTTTTAAGAGCAATAACACTTGGTAAATTCATTTCAAATGAAGGACTTCTAATTTTTCTTTTATAATTAGATACTATACTTACACGATCTAAAAAAACTGATTTTACCGCATCTTGCCAACACCAAATAGATAGAGGGTAATAACTTAACGGTCTAAAGTCAGCATTCAATACCAACGCAGGACATTTTTCTAATGGAACTTTGTCTACAGAAGAAATAATCATATCTTAAGCTAACTGATACGAAAAATTATATCAAGTTATAATTATGTTACACTTATAATGCTTATAAATTAAATTGTTTTTTAATGAATTGAAGACCTAAGCTAGAACCCTCAGTAGGTATACGATGTTCACAGTTTTTAAATATATTTGTTTGAATTTTGTAATTATTTTTTCCAAAAAAATCTTTTGCCTCTAATAAAGAGTCAATAGAAACAACTTGGTCGATATCACCATGCATTAAAATAATATTAGGTCTAGAATTAATATTTTTTGAAAGATGTTGTGTATCTATTATTCTTCCAGAATAACCGATGACAGAATTAATTGTATCTTTTCTCTTTAGGCCAGTTTGTAAAGTAATCATGCAACCTTGGCTAAACCCCCCTATAATAATTTGATTAGCTTTTAGATTATTATTCTCTTTTACCTCATCTATGAGCTTATTTAATTTATTTTCAGCAACTAATGATTTGGCTAAAACTTGTTCAGGTGTTTGATCCATAAGATCAAACCATTGAAATCCAGATGGACTCGCAGCACATTTTTCTGGAGCATCTGGACAAATAAAGATTGTATCGGGTAAATGAGCTCGCCAATAAGTTGCTAGTATTGATATATCTTTTCCATCACCACCATATCCGTGGCAAAGTATTACAGCATTTTTAGGTTTATTCTTTGATGCAGGGTCTAAAACAATTGTATTTAATGAATAGGTCATGATAGTTAATTAAAAAAAATGTCAGAATTTTTATTTAATTTTATAGGTTTTATTTTATTAGGGGCTGTCGCCATAGTTTTAGTAATGGGTATTTATACTTTATTTAAAGGCGGAAGTACTAGCAAAAAATATTCTAATAAATTAATGCAATTACGTGTTTTGTTGCAATTTATTGCAATTATCGTTTTGGTATTACTGGCTTATTTTTTTAAGAACTAAATATATTTTTCTATTAAATTAATAAATTCTTTGCTTACAAAATCTACTTCACCAATAACTCTCCCAAACTCATCGCCGTTTTTATCAATTAAAATACTTGTAGGAAGTCCTCGCATTTTAAATTGTTTTACGAGTTTAAGTTCTGGATCATAATAAGGATCTAAGCTTGCAACATTAATACTTCTAAAAAAATCTCTTACTTTAAGCTTATTGGGTCTTTCCATGTTAATAGCATAGACTTTTACTTCAGGATATAAGTTAGTTAATTTTTCTAATGAAGGCATCTCCCTTTTACAAGGTAAACACCAAGTCGCCCAAAAATTTATGATCATGATGTTGCCTTTTTTGTTAGTTAAATCCACGTCTTGAAGATCAGAATCTTTAAACTTTAGTTCTGTAATTTTAGTCGGTTTTTCGTGAATAATGATATTTTTGGAAAAATCTTCTGCTTCACTAAGATTTTGAGTCAGAAGAAATAGAAGGATTATGTGAATATAGATTTTAAAAGATTTACTAATTTTCATATTAATTTAAATTAGAATTAACACAGTAAAATGAAAAATAAAACAATTTGGTCTAACAGATTTAAAAATAAAACGTCTCTATCTTTTCAAAAGATAGGGTCTTCTATTCATATTGATAAAAGACTTTATGAGCAAGATATAGCTGCGTCTATTGTGCATACTCAAATGCTAATGAAACAAAAAATTATCGGTACAAAAGACGGAACCAAGATAATTGACGGACTTAAGAAAATCAAATCTCTTATAGATAAAGGAAACTTTGAATTTAAAGATAAATTTGAGGATATTCATTTAAACGTCGAAAAAAAATTGTTTGAGATTATAGGTCCTTCTGCTGGGTTTCTGCACACTGCGAGATCTAGAAATGACCAAGTGGTAACAGATTTTAAATTATGGATTAAAAATGCATCTAAAGAAATATTAAAAGATATTACTTTAGTGATGAAAAGTATAATTAAAAAAGCCGAAAAAAATACTGATACTGTTATGCCAGGCTTAACTCATTTAAAAAATGCTCAGCCAATCTCATTTGCTCACTATCTTTTATCTTATTATGAGATGCTTAAAAGAGATAAAAATAGATTTGAAAATAATATTAAACTTCTAGATGAGTGTCCGTTGGGATCTGCTGCATTGTCAGGAACATCGTATAAAATAGACAGAAATTATACTTCTAAAAAACTTGGATTTAAAAAACCTACGGCTAATTCAATGGATGCTGTTTCAGATAGAGATTTTGCTATCGACTTTTTATATGCGTCTGCAGTTTGTGCAATGCATCTATCAAGATTAGCAGAAGATTTTATAATTTATAATTCAGACGCTTTTAATTTAATTTCGTTTAACGACAGTATGCTGACTGGTTCATCTATTATGCCTCAAAAAAAGAATCCGGATCCTGCAGAGTTGATAAGAGGAAAAGTTGGAATAAATTACGGAAAATTAAACGCTATGCTTACAATTATGAAAGGTCTTCCAATGTCTTATTTTAAAGACATGCAGGATGATAAAGAATTAGTATTTGATGGGCATGATACTTTAAAAAATACCTTAACTTTAAGTGCTGAGTTAATTAATTCTGTTAAACCTAATAAAGGAATTATGCTTTTGATGGCTAACAAGGGCTATACTACTGCAACTGATTTTGCCGATTATCTTGTTAAAGTTAAAAAGTTATCTTTTAGAGAGTCGTATACTATCTCATCTAAATTAGTTAATTTTGCAGAAAAAAATAAAAAAATGCTATCTGATTTAACTTTAGAGGAAATAAAAAAAATCTACAAAGATTTAGATAGAAGTGTTTTAAAAGTGTTTGATGTTAAAAATTCAATGAATTTAAAAAAATCATACGGAGGAACTTCTGAAAGTAATGTTAAATCAATGATTAAAAAATATAAAAAGGAATCTAAATGAAATTAGTAGCCTTTTTTTTTCTAGTAATTTTTGTTTTGATAAGTTGCGGAAAAAAATCTGAACCTAAATATCAAGGTAAATTAAACCATATAAAAATAATTTTATAATAAAATGCAAAATTTAAGATATGTCGGTAAAAATTTATTTATTGAAAAATTATCAATTAATAATATTTTAAAACGGAACAAAACTCCCTTTTATCTTTACTCTGAAAATCAGATTATCAATAACTTCTTAAGATTTAAGGAAGTTTTCAAAAAAACAAATCCTCTTATTTGTTTTGCTGCTAAATCAAATAGTAATGTTTCCATTTTAAAAACTTTAGGAAAATTAGGTGCTGGAACAGATGTAGTTTCTGGAGGCGAGTTATTAAAAGCCTTAAAAGCGGGTATTAAACCAAATAAGGTTGTCTTTTCTGGCGTTGGTAAAAATGAAGATGAATTAAGAATTGCGATTAATAAAAAAATTTTACTTATCAATTGCGAGTCTGAAAGTGAGGCAAAACTTATTGATAAAATTGCGAGAAAGTTAAGAAAGAAAGTCTCAATAGGATTTCGTCTAAACCCGAACATTGATGCAAAAACTCACCAAAAAATATCTACGGGTAAAGCCGAGAATAAATTTGGTTTATCAATAAAGAATTTTAAATCTTTTTATAAATCCATAAAAAAATACAAAAATATTAAATTGGATGCCTTAAGCGTGCACATAGGTAGTCAGATATTAAGCGATGTTCCTTATAAAAAAATGTTAAATGTAATGTCTAATTTAATAAAAGAACTTAAGCTTGATCTTAAATTTTTAGATTTAGGTGGTGGGTTTGGGATAAGATATAATGAAAAAGACAAACCAATTAATCTAAAAAAATACTCAGATTCAGTTAATAAACTTGCAAAAAAATTGAAATGTAAAATAATTTTTGAACCCGGAAGGTCTATTATCGGAGACACAGGAATACTCTTAAGTAAAATTCAATATATAAAAAAGGGGGCAAAGAAGGACTTTATTATCATAGATGCAGGTATGAATGATTTTATGAGACCGGCGCTATACGATGCAGTTCATAAAATTATTCCTATTAGAAAATCAAAATCAAAATTAAAAGGAACAATAGAATTTGTTGGCCCGATATGTGAAAGCACATGTAAATTTGGTAGCTATAAAAATTATCAAAAAATGAGTGAAAATGATTTTGTGGCAATCACTAATGTAGGAGCATATGGTTCTTCTTTATCCTCTAATTATAATTCAAGACCACTTATTGCCGAACTTTTAGTTAATAAAAATAAAATAAAATATATTAGAAAAAAACAAGACTTGCTTAAATTAATTAACTCTTAATGCAGTTTTTAAAATCTTTAGTATTTAATATTTTTTTATTTTCAGGCTTAATTTTAATATTTATTCTGGCTATTCCAACTTTGTTGCTTCCTGCAAAATATACATTATTTTTCGGTAGGGTTAGTGCGAAATATATAGTTATTATTTTAAAAATAATTCTTAATACAAACGTAGTTTTTCACGGTTTAGAAAATTTGAAAAAAGTAAATAATTTTTTTGTTGCTTCTGCACATCAATCAATGTTTGAGACTTTTGCTCTTCAAATACCATTAGACTCTCCTATTTTTATCTTAAAAAAAGAGTTACTGAAAATCCCTTTGTTTGGATGGTATCTAAAAAAAATTGGGTCAATTGAAATAGTTAGAGAAACTACTACCAAAGAAAATTTAAGTTTTTTTGACAAAATCAAAAAGAAAATTGAAGAACAAAACAGACCTCTTCTAATTTTTCCACAAGGAACTAGAGTAAAATTTGGTGAACAACCTCCTTTTAAAAAAGGAATTGGAAGAATTTATGATTCTCTTGGTCTTCCATGTATACCAGTAGCACTGAATACTGGTAAAGTGTGGCCTAAAAATAGTTTTATGAAATTTTCAGGTGATATTCATATTTCTTTTTTAGAACCTATATTGCCTGGCAAAGAAAAAAATGATTTTCTAAAAGAAGTAGAAGATAAAATATACTCGGAAAATAAAAAATTTATCTAATTTATTTTCTTCCAAATCCTGGTTTTTCGGTATCTTGACCAGCTTCAATAATTTCTTTTCTAACTTTCTTGGTAGATGAAAAAATTTCTAGAAGTTTTTTACTGTCTTTATCTTTAATAGCACTTTTTATTTCTTCAAGATTTTTAGAATAGTTATCTAATACCTTTAGAATATTTTCACTATTATCAATAAAAATGTCTTTCCACATTAAAGGGTCTGAAGCCGCTATTCGTGTAAAATCTCTTAATCCTCCAGCACTGTATTGAATGACATCGTCTTTAAATTTATTATCATCACTAATTGCTGTTTTCACGATACTATATGCTACAGCGTGTGGTAAGTGACTGGTTAAGGATAAAACATAATCGTGATGCTCGAAAGACATGACCTTTATTTTACTGCCTAAATCTATCCAAAATTTCTCTAGTTTTGTAATTTCTTTTTTATCAGTATTTTCGTCGGCTGAAAGAATACACCACCTTTTTTCAAATAATTCTGCAAAACCAGACTCGGGACCGCTGTATTCTGTTCCAGCTATTGGATGAGAAGCAATCCAAGTTACATCTGAAAGACTAGACTTTTTAATAATTTTATTAATTTCTTTTTTAGCTGAACCTGTATCAGTTAAAATTGAACCTTTTTTAAGATTTGATTGAATTTGAGATAATATCTCTTTGTAGCTGCTTAACGGTGAGGAAATAATTACTAGATCAGCATTATTCACTGCCTCTGTAATATTATCACAAATTTTGAATTTAAAATTTTTAGCAAGGTAAGAAGTGACCTCTTTTGATTTATCGTAAGCATTAATCTCTTTAGCTATATTTTTTTTTTCTATTACTCTTAGGATAGAGGAACCGATCAAACCACAGCCAATTACTGTTATTTTATTAAACATTTAATATTTTTCGCATTCTAAAAATAAGTTTTTTATTTTCTATACTTTTTCCAATTGTTATTCTTAATGAATTTTTGATCCCATAAACATCCATTTTTCTTACAAGTATTCCAGAGTTAGCTAATAACTGAAAAACTTTTTGAGATTTGATTTTTAATTTATCAAAATTAATTAATATAAAATTAGTAAAACTTTTGTTTTTTATAATTTTCATTTTGTTAAACTCTTTAAATAATATTTTATTCCAATTATTTACGTGTTTAATTTCTTTATTTAACCAAGCGCTATCTTTTATTGCTGCTGATGCTGCAAATAAAGCTGGTCGACCAACATTAAATGGTGGTTTTATTCTATTTAAAGCATTAATTATATCTTTAGAAGCATAACCCCATCCAACTCTTAATCCTGCTAAACCATAAATCTTTGAAAACGTTCTTGTTATTACAACATTCTTAAAATTAGAAAATAAGTTTAATCCAGAAGAATAATCTTTAGATTTTACATATTCATAGTAAGCATCATCCACAACTAAAAGAATATTGCTTCTTAACTTTCTTCTTAAAGTAATCAATTGTTTTTTATCAATATACGTCCCAGTTGGGTTGTTAGGATTTGCTAAAAATACAATCTTTGTTTTTCTAGTAACATTTTTTAAAATATCTTTTACTGAAATTTTAAAATTATCCTCTTTTGAATAAATAATTTTTGCACCATTGACCTTGCTGTAAATTCTGTAAATTATAAAACTATATTTTGGTACAATAACTTCATCTCCTTTTTCAAGAAATGCTTTACAAACTAATTCAAAAATTTGATCTGATCCAGATCCTAATATTATTCTATTTACATCTAACTTAAATTTTTTTGAGAGGATTTTTCTCAAAAAAGTGCCATCTGAATCTGGGTATCTTTTAAAGTTTTTTGAAACTTTTAAATATTCTTTAATAGCTTTTGGGCTAGGTCCTAAAGCTGACTCATTTGCTGATAATTTTGTTTTAGCAACTTTTTGTTTGAAAAGGCTAAGACCAGCTACGTACTTTTCAGCTACAATTCTTTTAGGTTTTGGTAATCTCATTATTAATCTTTTATTATATAAATTGATGATGTTTTTCTATAATTCTTTATCGTATATAAAATTGACAAGTTTATGATGATCTAGTAAATAGATAACGCGCTGATTTAACCATATTGCGAGCGCATAATAAATTTAGCTAAAAAGGGAGAATGCCCAGTTTAGCTGGGCTTTTTTTTTGGATGAATAAAAAAACTGAGAATATAAATAAGATTACTGTCACCAAGCCTTTAAAGCTTGACTGTGGGAAAACTATCAAAGATTTCCCCCTAGCCTACGAAACTTATGGGAAGTTTAATAAGAATAAAGATAATGCTATTTTAGTTTTTCACGCTTTAACAGGAGATCAATTTGTTGCGGGCACTAACCCCGTTACAAAAAAAGAGGGTTGGTGGGTTTCAGCTGTTGGACCAGGTAAAGCAATCGATACGGATAAGTATTTTGTAATTTGTGCAAATGTTATTGGTGGTTGTATGGGATCTTGGGGACCAAGTGATTTAAATAAAGATACCAATCATCCATATGGATTAGATTTTCCAGTTATTACAATTAAAGATATTGTTAGAGCTCAGGAGTCTCTCCTTGATCACCTTGGAATAGAAAAACTTTTATGTGCTACAGGTGGTTCTATGGGTGGAATGCAATTATTACAATTTTGCGCAACTTTTCCTAATAAAACTTTTTCAGCAATTCCCATTGCTTGTAGTGCAAGTCATAGTGCACAAAATATTGCATTGAATGAATTAGCTCGTCAAGCAATAATGGCTGATCCTGTTTGGGATAAAGGAAAATACTTTTTAAAGAATACTCAACCAAAAAATGGGCTCTCGGTTGCAAGAATGGTTGGTCATATAAGTTATTTATCTGAGCAAGGAATGCAGGAAAAATTTGGAAGAAAACTTCAAGAAAAAGCAGATTATGAATTTAGTTTCAATGCAGATTTTCAGGTTGAAAGTTATTTAAGACATCAAGGCAGTTCTTTTGTTGAAAGATTTGATGCTAACTCCATCTTATATATTACTCGAGCGATGGATTATTTTGATCTAACTAAACAATTTAAAGGTGGTCTTACTGAGGCTTTTAAGAATCAAAAGACAAAATTTTTAGTTATCTCGTTTTCTTCTGATTGGCTTTATACAACCAAAGAAAATAAAGATATTGTTATAGCGCTAAACTCTTCTGGGGCAGATGTCTCTTATTCAGAAATTGTAACTGATAAGGGTCATGACTCTTTTTTAGTAAATGAACCAGAGTTTTTGAAAACTTTAAAAGGTTTTTTAGACTCGATGTATGAAAAATTTAAAAGATGAAAAAAGAATTCAAAGTAATTGCAGATTTATTACCTAACAATACGAGAGTACTTGATGTTGGTTGTGGGGATGGTGCGCTAATGGGCTTTTTGGTTAAAGAAAAAAATATTGAAGTCAGAGGATTAGAGCTTAATCAAGATAATGTTCAAGAATGTATTTATAAAGGATTACCTGTAATTCAAGGAAATGCTGAAACAGAACTTTATCAGTTTCCAAAACAATCTTTTGATTATGTGGTTTTGAGTCAAACTCTTCAAGCATTTTATCAACCAGATAAAGTTTTAAGAGAATTATTAAGGATTGGTAAATCTGTAGTTGTTTCTATACCAAACTTTGGTTATTGGAAAGTGAGAACAAGCTTATTATTATTTGGTAAAATGCCTATTACAAAGACTTTACCAAATACTTGGTTTAATACTCCTAATTTACATATGTGTACAATTAAAGATCTTTTCAATTATTGTGAGAGTCAAAATATAGCAATTAAAAAAGTTATTGGAGTAAATGAAGATAAAATTTCGCTAATTAAAAAAAGTAATTTAGAGATGAAAAATCTTTTTTCTAAACTTGGAGTATTTTTAATAGGATAAAATGATTATAGATATTATCCCTTGTTTGAATGATAATTATAGTTATTTAATTTGTGATGAAGAAACAAACACTATAGCTATAATCGATCCATCGGAATTTTCAACCTGCGATAAGGTTATAAATCAAAATTATAAAAAATTAGATTACGTATTGAACACACATCACCACTTCGATCATATTGGTGGCAATGAACAACTTAAAAATAAATATAATGCAAAAATATTTGGATTTAGTGGTGATAAGGCGAGAATACCAGGTTTAGATAAATTGTTAGTAGACAACCAAGAATTTAAAATAGGAAGTTTAAATTTTGTGACTTTATTTATTCCAGGCCACACAAAAGGTCATGTTGCTTTTTATTTAAAAGAGGAAAATGTTATTTTTACTGGAGATACTTTATTTTCTTTAGGATGTGGAAGAGTATTTGAAGGAACAAATGAGCAAATGTTTAACTCTTTAAATAGAATTAAAAGTCTACCAGAAAAAACTAAAATTTACTGTGGACATGAATATACTCAAAAAAATTTAGAATTCTGCATTAAATTTAATCCTAATAATAAATATTTAATAATGAAAAAAGAAGATATTGCTGAAAAAATTAAAAATAGAAAACCTACTCTTCCATCAACTGTAGCAGATGAGATTAAAACTAATATATTTTTAAGGTATGATGATCTGGATGTAAAAAAACAGCTAAATTTGATGGGAGCTTCAGATCTAGAAATATTCAGCAAATTAAGGGATCTTAAAGACAATTTTTAGTCCAATGATCTTGACTTGATAATTTTGAGAGCTATATTGCCCTCAAACAAAAAAGCGAGAAATTATGTCATTTGCAATTATAGAAACTGGTGGAAAACAATACAAAGTTTCGGCTAGTAAAATATTAGAAATAGAAAAATTAAATGCCAAAGTTGGTGAAACAATAAAATTTAAAAATGTTTTACTTTTAAATTACGATAAAAATACTGAAATTGGCAGCCCAAGTATTGATGGAGCAACTGTAGAAGCTAAACTTCTTGATAATGTCAAAGATCGAACAGTTTTAATTTTTCACAAAAGAAGAAGAAAACATTCTCGAAAGAAAAATGGACATAGACAAAGACATTCTAAAATACAGATTACGAAAATTATGTCCAAAGATGGAAAAGTAATAGATGAAGCAAAGTTTAATGTAACAAAAAAAACTGTTAAAAAAGAAACAGTGGAAAAAAAAAAAGTTACTAAAAAATAGGAAATTCAAATGGCAACAAAAAAAGCAGGTGGATCATCGAAAAACGGCCGAGATAGTAAAGGCAGACGTCTTGGGGTTAAAAAGTACGGTGATCAATTAGTCATACCTGGAAATATAATCGTAAGACAAAGAGGCACTAAAATACACCCAGGTGATAATGTAGGTATGGGTAAGGATCATTCCATATTTTCCTTAGTTAAAGGTAAAGTAAAATTCAAAAAATCTAAATTAAACAGAACATTTGTTTCTGTTATCCCTAATTAAATCTATAAATAACCTTAGTTATTTATATTATACCTAGAATGAAATTTTTAGATCAAGCAAAAATATATATTAAAGCTGGTAATGGTGGCTCGGGTTCCGCTAGTTTCAGAAGAGAAAAATTTATTGAATACGGTGGTCCTGATGGTGGAGATGGTGGCGATGGTGGATCGATAATTGTGGAGAGTGACAGAAATTTAAATACTTTAATTGATTTTAGATATGCTCAACATTTCAAAGCACATCACGGCAACGCTGGTAGTAAAAGAAATAAAACTGGTGCTAATGGTAAAGATTTAGTCTTAAAAGTTCCAGTAGGAACCCAAATATATGAGGAGGACAACAATACTTTAATTTATGATTTTACAAAAAATAAAGAAAAGTATCTAGTTGCATCCGGTGGTAAAGGCGGATTGGGTAATGTTAGATTTAAAAGCTCAACAAATAGAGCACCAAAGAAAAAAACAAATGGGAAAATTGGTGAAGAATTTTGGATTTGGTTGCAATTAAAAGTAATCGCTGATGTTGGAATAATAGGTAAACCTAACGCTGGAAAATCCAGTTTATTAGCTGCATTGACTAGAGCTAAACCTAAAATAGCAAATTATCCTTTTACAACAATTAATCCAAATTTAGGTGTTACTTACTATGATGGTAAGGAGGTAACTTTGGCAGATATACCTGGTTTAGTCGAGGGTGCACATAAGGGTGTTGGCTTAGGTGATAAATTTTTAAGACATATTGAGAGATGTAAAGTTTTACTACATTTAATAGATATTTCAGAAGATGATTTATTAAATGTTTATAAAAAGATAAAGTTTGAGCTATCAACTTATGATAAAAATTTAACTAAAAAAAAGGAAATTATTTTTTTTAATAAATCAGATTTGCTTGAAAAAATAGAAATTACTGAAAAATTGAAAGAATTTAAAAAGAAAGTAAAAGCTAAATATGAAGTTATTTCAGTATATTCAAATAAAGATATTCAAAAGATTAAAAAGCTATTAATTAAAAATGCTAATTGAGAATTCAAAAAAGATTGTTTTAAAACTGGGCTCATCGACAGTCGTTGATAGCAAGGGTGTTTTTAAAAAAAAATGGGTCACTTCATTAATTAAAGATATAAAAAAATATGGGAAAGGCAAAAGTTTTGTAATTGTCTCATCAGGTGCGATCGCTCTTGGACAAAAATATCTTAAAATAAAAAAGAAGAAACTTAAGCTTGAGATGTCACAAGCTATAGCAGCAGTAGG
This sequence comes from Pelagibacterales bacterium SAG-MED41, assembly GCA_014653545.1. Classification (GTDB taxonomy): domain Bacteria; phylum Pseudomonadota; class Alphaproteobacteria; order Pelagibacterales; family Pelagibacteraceae; genus Pelagilacustribacter. The sequence continues at coordinate 39,165 of JACWEJ010000003.1, read as the reverse complement.
ACAAATACATTTGGCTAGTGAATTTCAAAAATTATTTGAAAAGTATAAGATTAAAACAGGACAAATCCTTATTAGTCCAGACGATACCGAGCAAAGGAGACGGGCAATAAATGTGAGGAGGACTTTTGATAACTTGTTTAAATTAAGTGCAATTCCTATTGTAAATGAAAACGACTCTACGGCTACAACTGAGATCAAGTATGGAGATAATGATAGACTGGCTGCTAGAGTAGCTCAAATCATTGGCGCTGATGAGCTTGTTATATTTTCAGATGTAGATGGTTTATACGATAAGTCGAAACAAAAAAAAATTGTAAAAACTGTGAAGGTAATTGATGAAAAAATAATCTCACTTATTGATAATAAAAAGAATAATTATGGATCAGGTGGGATTTCAACAAAATTAGATGCTGCAAAAATTTGTATGAATTCTGGTAGCCATATGTTTATAGCGAATGGTAAAAAAGATAATCCAATTTCAAATATGCTTAGTAAGAAAAAGTTTACCCATTTTTTGCCTAAAATTTCAAGCTTAGATGCTAAAAAGAAATGGATAATTGGATCGTTAAATTCTAATGGAACAATAAAAATTGATGATGGAGCTGCTAAGGCTTTATTAAATGGTAAGAGTTTACTTGCGGCAGGAATAAATAAAATTAATGGATCTTTTGAAAAAGGAGAGAATGTATTAATTTTGGACCAAAATAATAATCAATTAGCTCGTGGATTATCTTCTTTTAGTTCAGAGGAAATAGATAAAATAAAAGGGAAACAGAGTAAAGAAATAGAAAAAATACTTGGATACCTTAGTAAAACTGAAATTATTCATAAAGATGATATGGTATTATTATAAATGAGCTATTTAGAAACCATTGGAAAAAAAGCTAGAAAAGCTTTTGAAGATTTAAAATCTGTCAATCATTCTAAAATTAAAAAAGTTTTAGAGGACTATAATAAATCTTTACTTAAAAATAAAAAAAGAATCATTCAAGAAAATCGAAAAGATGTTAAAAATGTTAAAAGAAAACATCTTGTAGATAGATTAATTCTTAATGACAAACGTATTGATGGAATGAGATATTCAATACGTGAAATCACAAAGTTTAAAGATCCGATCGGAAGAGTCATTGAACAATGGCAAAGACCAAATAAGTTAAAAATTAAAAAAATATCAACACCGATTGGGGTAATTGGAGTTATTTATGAAAGTAGACCTAATGTAACGGCGGATGTTGCAGCTTTGTGTCTTAAATCAGGTAACTGCTCAATTTTACGTGGAGGATCAGAAGCATTTAATTCAAATAAAATTTTAGCCAATCTTTTTAGAGATGCTTTAAAAAAAAATAATATTAACAAAAATTGTGTACAATTTATTGAAAATAAAAATAGAAAAATTGTAGATAATTTATTATCAAAAATGAGTGACTACATTGATGTTATAGTGCCAAGAGGTGGGAAAGGATTAGTGGACAAAGTTCAAAGGTTTTCAAACGTTCACGTTATAGGTCACCTTGAAGGGTTATGTCACATATTTGTTGATAAAACAGCTAATCTTAATATGGCAAGAAAAATAATCATTAATGCCAAAATGAGAAGAACTAGTATATGCGGTGCAGTTGAAACATTATTAATTGATGAAAAGGCTATTAACTCTCACGCAAAAGAAATAATTAATTCTCTTGTAAATTCAGGATGCGAAGTAAGAGTAGATGGTAAAATTAATAAATTATTTAATGGTAAACTTAAGTTAGCAAAGGAAAAAGATTGGAGAACAGAATATTTAGACTCGATCATATCAATTAAAACTGTAAAGAATGTCAAAGAAGGTGTTAAGCATATTTTAAAATATGGAACAATGCATACAGACAGCATTATTACCAATAATAAAAAAAATGCTCAAATTTTTTTAAATGGAGTTAACAGCTCAATTGCAATGCATAATGTGTCGACTCAATTTGCAGATGGAGGAGAATTTGGTTTTGGAGGAGAAATCGGAATCTCTACTAATAAACTTCCACCAAGAGGACCTGTTGGGATAAATCAATTAACGTCTTACAAATATTTAGTTTCTGGAAATGGAATTATTAGACGATAAACGATGGTAAAAGCCTCGAATAAAACCATTGGATTAGTAGGAGGTACTTTTGATCCAGCTCACAAAGGACATATTACTATAACAAAAATTGCAATAAAAAAGCTCAAGCTTAGTAAAGTATTATGGATTGTAACAAAAAAAAATCCTTTTAAAGATAATCCTTACTATTCTCTTTCTCAAAGATTGAAAAAAGCCAAAGCACTAACTAAAGGGATCAAAAAAATTCAAGTTATGCACTTAGATAAGAGAGTAAATTCTTCAAGAAGCATTAATATAATAAATTATTTGGTTAATAGAAAAAAACTTAAAAACATCTACTTTATTATTGGGTCGGATAATTTAATAAATTTTCACAAGTGGAAAGACTGGAAAAAAATAGTTAAATTAACAAAATTAATTGTTTTTTCTAGAAAGGGATATGATAGAAAAGGTAGTAAATCAACTGTGACTAAATACTATAAAAATAAAATTACTTTTATCAAAAATAAACCTATAGTAATCTCATCAACAAAATTAAGAAAAAAGCTCGTTTGAACTATTAATGGAAGTAGCAGAAATAAAAAAAAATATTGAAAAAATTCTCGATAATAACAAAGCTCAGAGCATTACCTCTATAGATTTAAAAAATAAATCTTATATTGCAGACTACATGATTGTTGCCTCTGGAACTTCTTCTAGACATCTTCAATCTCTATCAGAAATTCTTGTAAGTGAATTAAAAAAACTTGGCATGGACGACTGCCGAATAGAGGGAAAGAATAGTATAGATTGGAAACTCGTTGATGCGCATGATGTAATTGTCCATTTATTTCATCCAGAAAAAAGAGAATTTTACGATTTGGAGAAAATGTGGTCAGAAGAAATTCCAAAGCAGAAAGCGATGATATGAAAAAAATTATTTTTTTACAACTATTAATATTTACTTTTATTAGTACATCTGTTTATCCAAAAAATGACTTATATGAAAAAATTGACCTCTTTGGAGAAGTTTTAGAAAACATAAAAAAAGATTATGTAGATGACGTCAACCAAGCTGAAATAATGGACTCGGCAATTAATGGCGTTTTACAATCTCTTGACCCTTACTCTGCATATATGAGTCCTGAGCTATTTAAAGAAATGCAAACAGATACTAGTGGGGAATTTGGAGGATTAGGTATTGAAATTGGAATGGAAGCTGGAGTAGTTAAAGTAATCTCACCAATTGACGATACGCCCGCAGAGCAAGCTGGCATTAAAGCTGGGGACTACATCGTTAAAATTGGCAAAGAACAAGTGCAGGGTAAATCTTTGATGGAAGCAGTTAAATTAATGAGAGGACCGGTTGGCACTTCAATAGATCTTACGATAAGAAGAAAAAACGTAAAAAAACCTCTAGAGTTTAAAATTACAAGAAGAATAATAGAGATCCAATCAGTAAACTCCAATATAATTAGTAAAGAGAAAAATATTGGCTACATTAGATTAAAATCATTTAATGAGAATAGTGACAATCAATTATTAAAATCTGTAAAAAAATTTGAAAAAAATTCTAAAATTAAAGGCTATGTCATAGATCTTAGAAATAATCCTGGTGGTCTACTGACTCAAGCAATAAATATAACTGACTTTTTCTTAAATGATGGGGAAATCGTATCGACTAAAGGACGTAAAATTTCTGAAACTAGAAAGTTTTTTGCACGAAAAGGAGATGAGATTAAAGGTAAGCCAATCATCGTTTTGATTAATAATGGTTCTGCATCTGCATCAGAGATTTTTGCAGGAGCTTTAAAAGATCATAAAAGAGCAATAATTCTTGGTGAAAATTCATACGGAAAAGGCTCGGTTCAATCAATAATACCTTTAAGGAATGGTGGGGGTATGAGATTAACTATTTCTAAATATTATCTCCCATCTGGAAAATCTATTTCAGAGGTGGGCGTTACTCCTGATATTTTAGTTGAAGAAGCTGGTAATGATTTTAAAATTAATTCTGAAAAAGATAATCAACTAAATTACGCAATCAAGCTTTTCAATTCTTGAATTATGGCCAACCATCAACTACCCTTGCGAACTGGTGTAGGGATAATTATTTTAAATAATAGTAATCAAGTGTTTGTTGGTAAAAGAAAAGACAATCCAGGTGACAAGTGGCAAATGCCTCAAGGCGGTGTTGAAAAAGGAGAGGACTTTATTACTGCAATGAGAAGAGAGTTAATTGAAGAAACAGGCATAAAAAAAATAAAAATTTTAAAAGAAATACAAAATATGTATCAATATGAGTTACCAAGCAATTTGGTTGGGATTATTTGGAAAGGTAAATTTAGAGGTCAAAAACAAAAGTGGTTTATAACTAAGTTCTTAGGCAAAGATGATGAAATAAATTTAGATACTCAGAATCCAGAGTTTATTGATTGGAAATGGATAGATCCTCAAGATTTGCCTGAAGTAATCGTAGATTTTAAAAAAGAACTATATTTAAATCTACTTAAAGAAATTAACCGAGTTATCGATTAATTTCTTTCAATGTATCGATTTGGTAGGAAACGATATATTTTTCCTTGTCTGTAGAATTACTGTCTTGAAGTTTTTTTTCTGCTTGTTCCAATAAATTATTTATTAAACTCTTATCAAGATTTTTTAAATCTTTTGCTGTTGAGGTTAAAATTAAAAGATTGTTATTTGAAAACTCTACCGTACCTTCTTCTACATAAAATTTATTCTCATCTTGATCTTTAATTAATATAAGACCCGGTCTTAAAAAAGTTATTAAAGGAATATGGTCTTTAAGGATACCCATTTGGCCTTCATATGAAGGTATGGTTACCTCGCTTGCATCAGATTTTAAGATTGACTGATCTGGAGTTATAATTTCTACTGTGAATTTATCAGACATTATTTGCTATCTTTGGATAACTTTTCTGCTTTTTCTATAACTTCTTCTATACCACCAACCATATAAAATGCTGCTTCAGGTAAATGATCGTATTCACCTTTACAAATAGCATCAAACCCTTTGATAGTGTCATCTAAATCAACTAGTTTTCCAGATGAACCTGTAAATACTTCGGCAACAAAGAACGGCTGCGATAAGAAACGTTGTATTTTTCTAGCTCTTGCAACAGTAAGTTTATCCTCTTCTGAAAGTTCGTCCATACCAAGAATTGCAATAATATCTTGTAAAGACTTGTAAGCCTGTAAAATTCTTTGTACGTCTCTGGCAACTCTATAATGTTCTTCACCAACAACTCTTGGATCTAAAATTCTAGAAGTAGAATCCAAGGGGTCTACCGCAGGATATATTCCTATTTCAGCAATTTGCCTAGATAATACTGTCGTTGCGTCTAGGTGTGAAAAAGATGTTGCTGGAGCTGGATCCGTCAAGTCATCCGCTGGTACATAGATGGCTTGCACCGATGTTATTGAACCTTTGTCTGTAGATGTAATTCTCTCTTGAAGATTACCCATATCAGTTGCTAATGTTGGCTGATAACCAACAGCTGAAGGAATTCTTCCTAAAAGAGCAGATACCTCTGAACCTGCTTGAGTAAATCTAAAAATATTATCAACGAAAAATAAAACGTCTTGACCTTCTTTATCTCTAAAATATTCTGCAACTGTTAAACCTGTTAAAGCAACTCTAGCTCTTGCTCCTGGGGGCTCATTCATTTGTCCATAAACAAGCGCGGCCTTTGAACCTTTACCTTCAGTTTTAATTACTCCTGACTCGATCATCTCATGGTATAGATCATTTCCTTCTCTAGTTCTTTCACCCACACCAGCGAAAACTGAAAATCCTCCATGTGCTTTTGCAATATTATTTATTAACTCCATAATTGTGACTGTCTTCCCTACTCCTGCTCCACCGAATAAACCAATTTTTCCTCCTTTTGCGTATGGAGCCAAAAGATCAATCACTTTTATTCCTGTCACCAACTGCTCTGTTTCTGTTGCTTGATCCGTGAACTTAGGTGCTGCTCTGTGTATTGGCCATTTTTCTTTTGTCTTCACTTCACCTTTTTCATCAATAGACTCTCCAACAACATTTATAATTCTACCTAAAGTTTCTGGCCCAACGGGTACACTTATTGGAGCGCCGGTATTCGTTACATCATCACCTCTTTTTAAACCTTCTGTAGCATCCATAGCTATAGTTCTCACATCATTCTCACCCAAATGTTGAGCTACTTCTAAAATTAATTTATTTCCTGAATTACTTACTTCAAGTGCGGTGTAGATCTCTGGTAGATCAGACTCAAAATTTACATCAACAACAGCTCCAATAATTTGAGTTATTTTTCCATTTTTGCTCATATCTATAAACTTTCCGCTCCCGATATAATTTCAATTAACTCCTTGGTGATAGATGCTTGTCGGCTCCTATTATAATTAATTGTAAGCTTGTCGACTAAGTCTCCTGCATTTCTTGTTGCGTTATCCATAGCAGTCATTCTTGAACCTTGTTCGCTTGCCGCGTTTTCTAACAAAGCTTTAAAAATTTGTGTTGAAATATTCTTTGGTAATAAATCCTCTAGAATTTCATCTTCCTCTGGTTCGAATTCATATGAAAATATTTTTTCTTCAGTATCATTGGTTTTATTTACTTCTGTTGGAATTATTTGTTGAGCTTGAGGAATCTGAGTAATAACATTTTTAAAATTATTGTAAAATAATATACATTTATCAAACTCATTTTGGTTAAATAAAGATATAATTTCATTACCAACTATATTTGCTTCTTTGAAAGTGATTTGTTTTTTTTCTTTAAAGCTAAATTTTTTAATTACGTATTTACCGTATTCTCTTTTAATTTGATCAAGTCCTTTTGAACCAACAGTAATTATTTTTAAATCTTTTCCTTTGCTAAGAATTTTTTTAAAATTATTTTTTGCAAGTTTGCAAATATTAGAGTTGAATCCACCACATAAACCGCGGTCTGCTGTTAAAACTACACATAAGTATTTTTTGTCCTCTCCAGTTCCAACTAAAAGTTTTGGTGCATTTTGAGGATCGTTAATAGATTTAGTTAAATTTAATATTATATTTTGCATTTTCTGACTATAGGGTCGTCCTTTTTCTGCACTCTCTTGTGCTTTTCTTAATTTCGCGGCAGCCACCATTTTCATAGCTTTTGTAATTTTTTGAGTTGATTTAACACTTTTAATTCTTTTTTTTAAATCATCTAAACTTGGCATTTTATTTTTTATGATCCTCAATAACTTGCATTAATAATTTTTCAGTATCTTCATCGATTTTTCCTGAATTTTGAATAGAGTCAATTACTTCCGGTTTGTCAGATTTAATTTTTTCAATTATATCTTTTTCAAATTTTTTGATTTTATCTAAATCCACATCATCTAAGTAACCTTTTACTCCTGTAAAAACTGATATAACTTGTTCTGCTACTGTCATTGGAGAATATTGATCTTGTTTTAGAAGTTCTGTTAATTTAGCTCCTCGATTTAACAATTGCTGCGTAGAAGCGTCTAAGTCTGATCCAAATTGAGCAAATGCAGCCATTTCTCTGTACTGTGCAAGTTCTAGTTTTATGGAGCCAGCTACTTTTTTCATAGCTTTAGTTTGCGCTGCAGATCCTACACGTGACACAGATAGACCAACGTTTACTGCTGGTCGAATTCCTTGGTTGAAAAGTTCGGTTTCTAAAAATATTTGTCCATCAGTAATTGATATTACGTTGGTAGGGATATAAGCAGATACGTCTCCGGCTTGCGTTTCAATAATTGGTAATGCTGTTAAAGAACCACCGCCATTGGCATCACTTAGTTTTGCAGATCTTTCTAACAATCTACTGTGTAAATAGAAAACGTCGCCTGGATACGCCTCTCTTCCTGGAGGTCTTCTAAGTAATAATGACATTTGTCTGTAAGCTACAGCTTGTTTCGATAAATCGTCATACACTATTAGTGCATGCATACCGTTATCTCTAAAATATTCACCAATTGTACAACCAGTATACGGAGCAAGAAACTGAAGAGGAGCAGAATCAGATGCTGTAGCAGCAACTATCGTTGTATATTTTAATGCTCCGGCTTCTTCTAAAGTTTTTGTAATTTGTGCAACAGTTGAACGTTTTTGGCCTATTGCTACATACACACAATATAACTTTTTCTTTTCGTCTGAGGACTCGTTAATTTTTTTCTGGTTAATAATCGCATCTATCGCAACTGCGGTTTTACCAGTTTGCCTATCGCCTATGATTAGTTCTCTTTGTCCTCTTCCAACTGGTATTAGAGAGTCAATGGATTTTAAACCTGTCTGCATAGGTTCGCTCACAGACTGTCTAGGAATTATACCTGGAGCTTTTACTTCAACTCTTTTTCTTTCTTTAGATGAAATTGGTCCTTTTCCATCAATTGGATTACCAAGTCCATCAACAACTCTGCCTAAAAGCTCTTTACCAACAGAGACATCTACAATTGCATTAGTTCTTTTTACAGTATCACCCTCTTTGATTTTTCTATCATCCCCAAAAATAACGACTCCTACATTGTCATTTTCCAAATTTAATGCCATTCCCTGTGAACCATCGTCAAATTCGACCATTTCTCCTGCTTGTACATTGTCTAATCCATAAACACGAGCGATACCGTCACCAACAGATAAAACTTTTCCAATTTCAGAAACTTCAGCTTTTTCTCCAAAATTTTTGATTTGGTCTTTAAGTAATTTTGTTATTTCTGATGGATTTATAGACATGTTAATTTTCTATCATTTGTTGTTCGAGTTTTTTTAATTTATTTTTAATAGACGTATCGATCATAAAACTTCCAAGTTGTAATTTTAATCCTCCTATTAATTCTTTATCGATTTTATAATCAAATTTTATAGTTGTGCCCATTGAAGAAGATAAATCATTACTTATGTTATCTAATTCTGATTCAGATAATTTTTTTGATGAGATTAAAGAAGCTTTTACCTCGCCTCTTTTTCTTGAACATAATTTCAAAAAACTGTCTATAATTTTTGATACAAAAAATATTCTTCTTTTTTCTATCAAAAGTGAAAAAAAGTTTTTTAAATTTTTAGAGAAACTAAACTTTTCAGATAATACATTATTAATATTATTTTGATTATGAATACTTTGGGTGGGGTTATTAAAAAAATTTTTTAATTCTGTACTATTTTCTAAAAGAGACTTAAAGCTTTTGATGTCGGTTTCTAATTTTTCTAAATCACCTGCCTCTTTAGCCACTTCAAATAAGGCACGCGAGTATCTTTCTGAAGTTTCCGTAGAAAAAGATTTTTTTGCGCTCATTTTAAGTTATTAGAATTTTAGTGAAATATTGATCGTTTCGTAGCATAAGAGTATATGTTGATCAAGTTAGCAATTTGATAATTATCCAAAATTTACTGGGTCAACATCAACTGTGAGTTTAATTTTATTAGATATTTTCAAGGTATTTAGAAGTTTCGTGATTTTTTTTTGTATAAGGCTTTTACCATTAAATCTTATCAATAACCTAGTTCTAAATTTTTTTTTAATTTTTAATAATGGTGAGTCAACGGGGCCCAACACCTCAATTTCATTAATTTTTTTCAAATGTCTTTTTATCTCTCTTGCTCCATCTAGACTAAAAGAATGTGAATTTGCAGAAATAATAATAGCAATTAATCTTGAGAATGGAGGTAGTGAATTTTTCTCTCTTAATTTAAGCTCTTTTTTTAAAAATTCTTCTGAATTATTTTTTATTAGTTCATTTAACGTTACGTCCTCGGGTGACAAAGTTTGATAAACAATTAATGACTCTGTGCTAAATCTTCCAGCTCTTCCACTTAATTGATGGTACAGTTGAATATTCTTTTCAGTGGCTCGCAAGTCGTAACCTCTACCGGAAAAATCTGCATCAATAACAACTATGCAATTTAATTTTGAAAAATTAAACCCTTTTGAAATCATTTGAGTTCCAATTAAAATATCAACTTTATTATTTGTAATTCTATTAAATAAAGATTTTGCTTGGTCTTTATTTTTCATATAATCACTAGAAAAGATTTCAACTTTATTGCCAGGAAAAATTTTAGTAACTTCCTCAAATATTTTTTCTACGCCTGGTCCATACATTACAAAATCGCACTTATTGTTTTCATTACAACTTCTAGAAATTTCTTTTTCAAATGAACAATGATGGCAAATAGCTTTATTTTTAGTCTTATGAAAAGTTAAATACATAGAACAATTTGAGCAGACTTGTTTAAAGCCACATTTTCTACAAATTAAATAGGGCGCATATCCCCTTCTATTCAAAAAAAATAACACTTGTTCATTTCTGTTTAAGAAACCTTTAACTAATTCTATGGTTTCTTCTGAAATAAAACGATTTTTAATTTTTTTAATATTTAGGTTAACAATTGTAGTTTTTGGTAAAGGGTAATTATTATATCTTTTAAAAATGTTAAAATGTCTAAACTTTTTATTTTTTATATTATTAAAAGTTTCTAATGAAGGTATAGAAGTAATTAAGTGTATAGGTATTTTTTCAAAAGATGCTCTTGAGATTGCCATATCTCTGGCATGATAAATTACCCCCTCATCTTGTTTGTAAGATGAATCATGTTCCTCATCGACAATAATAATTCCAAGATTTTTAAAAGGTAATAATAACGAAGATCTAGCTCCAACAACCAATTTAATTTTATTGCTAATGATGCCGTTCCAAAGTATTCGTTTATTTTTTGGAGTTATTTTTGAATGCCATACAGCAGGTTCAAAACCAAAAAAATCTGCAAACCTTGACTTAAATTCATTAGTTAAAAAAATCTCTGGCAGTAAAACTAATGCTTGTTTTTTGTTTTTGATAATCTTTTTAATTCTCTCGAAATATACAAGAGTTTTACCCGAGCCAGTTGTTCCTTGTAAAACGGATACATCAAATTTATCATTTTTTAAATTTAAAAACCTTAATGCTTTTTTTTGCTCCTCATTTAAGTAAAATTTTTTAACTTTTTTTGGAATTTGTTTAAAATTTTTATCATTTTTTTTAGCAAGGCTAAGATTGTTCCCAATAGACATTTTTAAAACAAGACCTAAGGGCATCATGTTATATGTAGCAAACCAGCTAATAAAATCTATTAAATCTTGGTCAAGAGAATAATTATAAATTTTTTTATAAATATTTTTAATTTTAATATTTTTTAACTCTGAAATTTTACCAGGCCATATAACTCCTATTTCCTTTTTTTTACCAAATGGCACTTCTACAATATCTCCGGCTCTTAGAGATCTTTGAACACTGTTATATGTAAATGGAAAATCAAATATCTTAGGTAACAGCACTTGAGCTTTCATTTATTAATAGTAGTTGAATTTTATTTATTTAAAAATGAATTGGTCTTTTATCAACAGCTAATGCGGCTTCTTTAATTGCTTCGGTATGAGTTGGGTGTGCGTGACATGTCCTTGCTATATCTTCAGAACTTGCGCCAAATTCCATTGCTAAAGCCATCTCAGCAATCATATCACCACAATGAGGCCCGATAATATGAACTCCTAGAACTTTGTCTGTTTTACTATCTGCTAAAATTTTGACGAATCCATCTGTTTCATTATTTACTTTTGCTCTTGAGTTTGCAAGAAATGGAAATTTTCCAACTTTATAAGATATATTTTTTTCTTTTAATTGTTCCTCAGTTTTTCCAACTGTAGCTACCTCCGGGGAGGTGTATACAACTCCTGGGATTACATCATAATTAACATGGCCTGCTTGACCTGCTAATATTTCTGCAACAGCTATACCTTCTTCCTCGGCTTTGTGAGCTAACATCGGGCCTTTAATAACATCACCGATTGCATAAATATTATTTATCGTAGTTTGTAATTTGTTGTTAACCTCTATTCGACCCTTACTATCTTTTTTAACTCCTACCTTGGTTAAATTTAAGCCTTCTGTGTAAGGTTTTCTTCCAACTGAGACTAAAACTTTATCAACTTCAACAGTTTCTTCTTTTGAATTTTTTACACTAGTATATTTTATTGAAACTAAATTGCCTTTATTTTTTACAGACTCAACCTTTGAACCCATTTTAAATTTAATACCTTGCTTGGTTAATATTTTCTGAAATTCATTTGAAATTTCTCTATCCATACCTGGAGTTATGTATTCTAAATACTCTATAACTGTTACTTCTGATCCAAGTCTTGACCAGACTGAACCCATTTCCAATCCAATGTAGCCTCCTCCAATAATTGCTAATTTTTTTGGAACTTTCTCAAAAGATAAAGCGCCTGTTGACGAAACTATATTTTTTTCGTCAATATTTACACCGGGAAGGGATGCAACATCAGACCCAGTAGCGATTACTATATTTTTTGCTTTTACATTAATTCTTTTATTGTTGCTTTCATAAACAACAATATCATTTTTTGAAAATAGCACTCCTTTACCTTTAAAGTAAGTAACTTTATTTTTTTTAAATAAAAACTCAACTCCTTTAGTTAAAACTTGAACAGATTTATTCTTGTTGGACATCATTTTTTCAATATTTAATTTAATTCCATCAATTTCTATACCTTGCTGATTGAAATCTTTTTGAGCTTTATGGAAATTTTCAGATAGATTTAGTAAGCTTTTAGATGGTATACACCCTACATTAAGACATGTTCCTCCAAGGGCACCTCTTGATTCTACGCAGGCTGCTTTTAATCCCAATTGAGCTGCTCTAATTGCACAAACATAACCTCCTGGTCCACCACCAATTACAACTAAATCAAAATTATTTTCCATTGTTATATGTTTAAGAAAAGTCTTTTTGGTTGTTCTAAAGACTCTTTGACTATTTTTAAAAATGATACAGCTTCTTTGCCATCAATAATTCTATGGTCGTAAGATAAAGCAAGATACATAATTGGTCTTACCTCTACATTTCCATCCACAACAACCGGTCTTTGAATAATATTATGCATTCCTAAAACTGCAGATTGAGGTGGATTTAATATTGGTGTCGAAAGCATTGATCCATAAATTCCACCGTTTGTAATTGTAAATGTTCCACCTTGTAAATCTTCAATAGTGATTTTACCATCACGTGCTTTTTGGCCAAGTTCACCAATATTTTTTTCAATATCAGCAAATGACATCTCGTCAGTTTCCCTCAGAACTGGAACTACTAAACCTCTATCTGTTCCAACCGCTATGCTAATATTGTAATAATTTTTATAAATAATTTCTTCTCCTTGAATTTCGGCATTTATTGCTGGATAATTTTTTAGACCGATCACGCAAGCTTTTACAAAAAAGGACATAAAACCAAGCTTCACCTGATATTTATTTTGAAATTCCTCTTTATATTGGCTTCTCATAGACATTACTTCGCTCATATCAACTTCGTTAAATGTTGTAAGCATTGCAGCGTTTTCTTGCGCTTCTTTTAATCTTTTCGCGATAGTTAATCTTAACCTTGTCATCTTAACCCTCTCTTCAGGTCCGTATTTAACTTTTCTTTCAGATGGAGCAGGTTTAGACCCCATTGAGCTCATTATATCTTCTTTTAAAATAACACCATTTTTTCCTGACCCTTCGACGTTACTTAGATCCACCTTGGTTTCATTAGCTAATTTTCTTGCTGCCGGGGAAACTTGTTTTTCAATTTTTTGTACTTCTTTTTCTTCATGAACTTGTTCTAGAATTAATGGTGCTTCTTCCTCTAATTTGAGAGTTGGTTCTTCTGTTTTTTTTGATTTTATTTTTTTTGGCTTAACAATCTTTTCTTTTTCAAAGACTTTTGGTTGAACTTTCTCTTTTTCTTTTTTAGGAGGGCTGTAATTATTTACCTCATTAACGCTACTATCTTTCTTTGCATCTGAACTATCTACTATTCCTAATAAAGAACCTACGTTTACAGTTTCTCCCTCATTTACTGTTATATTTCCTAGTACTCCACTTATTGGCGAAGGCACTTCAACATTAACTTTATCAGTTTCTAGTTCTACTAGTGGTTCATCGGCAGAAACTTTTTCACCTTGAGATTTAAGCCACTTTGAAACTGTAGCTTCTGTAACTGACTCACCTAGTGTTGGAACTGTAATTTTTTCTGACATTTAATCTCTTAGTATCTTTTCTAATATTTCTTTTTGTTGTGCAAGATGTTTGTTTAAATTTCCGGTCGCAGTAGATGATGATGCTTTTCTACCAACATATTTAACTGATTTATCACCAAAATTTACAATTTCTAAAGTTCGATCTATATAGTTTCTTACTGTATTCCACGCCCCCATATTCTTAGGTTCTTCTTGGCACCAGATAAACTTAGCTTTAGTATATCTTTTTAGGATGTTTGCTAAAGTTTTAGCTGGAAACGGATAAAGTTGTTCAATTCTAACAAAAGTCACTCTATCATTTTTATATTTTTCTCTTGCCTCAATCAAATCATAATAGATTTTACCGGAACATATGACTACTTTTTTAATTTTATCGTCTCTTTTTTTAAGTTCTAATAAGTTATTTACTTTTGAATAGGCGTCATCTTCTAAAACTCGATGAAAGCTACTTTTCTTGGAAAACTCAGATATATTTGAAACACATTTTTTGTGTCTTAACAAAGACTTGGGTGTCATTATAATTAATGGTTTTCTAAATTCCCTATGCATCTGTCGTCTTAAAACATGAAAATAATTTGATGGAGTTGTACAATTTACAACTTGAATGTTTTCACCTGCACATAGTTGTAAAAATCTCTCTAATCTTGCAGATGAATGTTCTGGCCCCTGGCCTTCATAACCGTGTGGCAACAACATTACTAAACCACTAGCTCTACCCCATTTTGATTCTCCTGAGGAAATAAATTGATCTATAATAATTTGAGCTCCATTAGCAAAATCCCCAAATTGTGCTTCCCACAAGACTAGAGTTTCTGGTTCAGATAGCGAGTATCCGAATTCAAATCCCAGAACTGCTAATTCAGATAATAAACTGTCAATAATTTCAAATTTTTTTTGACTATTCGAAATATTATTTAAAGGTATATATCTTTCATGACTTTCCTGATTTCTAAGCACAGCATGTCTTTGACTAAAAGTTCCTCTGCCAGAGTCTTGTCCGGATAATCTTACTGAAAAACCTTCAGTGAGTAGAGTTCCAAAAGCTAAACTTTCTGCGGTTGTCCAATCTATTGCTTTACCATCTTCTAAAGCTTTAGTTCTTAAATCCAGTATTTTTTTTAAAGTTTTGTGTAAATTAAAGTTATTAGGAACGCTGGAAATTTTTTTACCAATATCAGTTAATTTATTTTTATCAACCCCACTTACTCCTCTTTTATCTTTTCCTAGTCCGGGTTTAAATCTTGACCAGGCACCATCAAACCATTTTAGTTCTGATTTGTAATTTTTAGATGTTTCGTACTCTTCTTCTAAAAAAGATTTAAAACTTGATTTTTCTTTGTTTATCTCTGCTTCAGTAGATAATCCTTCTTCGCTTAATTTTTTTGCATAAATACTAAGAGTGGTTGGATGAGATCTAATTTTTTTATACATGATAGGTTGTGTGAATGAAGGTTCGTCACCTTCATTGTGTCCAAATCTTCTATAGCAGACAATATCTATAACAACATCTCTGTTAAATTTTTGTCTGTACTCTGTAGCTACCTTTGCACAGTGAACTACAGCTTCTGGATCATCTCCGTTTACATGAAATATTGGGGCTTGAGCAATTTTTGCAACATCAGAAGGATATGGTGAAGATCTTGCAAACCTTGGTGCTGTAGTAAAACCGATTTGATTATTTACAATTATATGCATCGTTCCTCCAATGTTATGTCCAGGAAGACCAGACATAGCAAAACATTCAGCAACAATTCCTTGACCCGCAAATGCCGCATCTCCATGCATTAAAACAGGAATGACTTTTTTTCTTTCTTTATCTTTATGAAAAAATTGTTTGGCTCTTACTTGACCCAACACAACTGGATTTACCGCTTCTAGATGAGATGGGTTATCTGTCAAACTTATATGAACTGAATTTCCATCAAATTCTCTATTTGATGAAGCGCCTAAATGATATTTTACATCGCCTTCAATATCTTTATTAGGGTTAGAGGATTTTCCAAAAAATTCACTAAAAATAGCTTTAAAGGGTTTACCCATTACATTTGCCAAAACATTTAACCTACCTCGATGAGGCATACCTATTTTAATTTCTTTTGCTCCTAAATTTCCACCCCTTTTAATTATTTGCTCTAATGCAGGTATTAGGGACTCTCCTCCGTCCAAGCCAAATCTTTTTGTACCAACAAACTTTAGATGTAAATATTTTTCAAATCCTTCAGCTTGAACAATCTTATTTAAAATTGCTCTTTTGCCATTCTCAGTGAAAGATATATTTTTCTCGGGGCCTTCGATTCTATCCCTTATCCAAGCTTTTTCATCAGGATCACCCATATGCATAAATTCATATCCTATGTTTGAACAATAAGTTTTTTTTAGAATTTTTAAAATCTGATTTAAGTCAGCATATTGAAGGCCTAGTACACCATCCAAAAAAATCTTTCTATTGTAATCAATTTTTGTAAATCCGTAACTTTCTGGCTTAAGTTCAAGATGCTCCTCTTTTTTTTGTATTGATAGTGGATCTAGATTTGCAATTAAATGTCCTCTAATTCTGTAAGCTCTTATGAGCATGATAGCTCTTACAGAATCTTTTGAAGCTTGTTTGATTGTGTCTAAACTTAAATCTTGAGAAATTTCCTCAGACTGAAGGTTAACATTAGATTTTACTTTTGGTTCTTTGATTTTTTGAACTGGAGACCAGCTTGGCCCTCTTAGATTATCATACACTAGTTTTTCATCATCACTTAGTCCTTCAAAAAACCTTCTCCAACTCTCAGGTAAAGAGTTAGGATCTGAAATATAGTCAGCATAAAACTCATTAATAAATTCTGAATTATTTCCTGCTAAAAAGGATGTTTTTTTATAAGTTGTATTATTATTTGAAGAAGACATTAAAAATTTATTCTAACATAAATTAATAAAAATCAACCATTAAGTTTTTGATAAAGTGTCTTACCTATATCAGCTGGTGATTTCGAAATAGTAATTCCTGCAGATTTCATTACTTCTATTTTATCTTCCGCACCTCCTTTGCCTCCTGAAATAATTGCACCGGCATGTCCCATTCTTCTTCCTGGAGGCGCTGTTAATCCTGCAATAAAACCTACCATAGGTTTTTTGATTTTTTCTTTCTTTAAAAATTCTGCAGCATCTTCTTCTGCTGAACCTCCTATTTCACCTATCATAACTATTGATTTAGTTTCTTCATCTTTTAGAAAAAGCTCTAAACAGTCAATAAAATTTGTTCCATTAATTGGATCACCACCAATTCCTATGCAAGTTGATTGGCCCATACCATTTGCAGAAGTTTGAGCTACAGCTTCATAGGTCAAGGTTCCAGATCTTGAAACTATACCGACTGTTCCTTTCTTATGAATATTTCCAGGCATAATTCCAATTTTACACTCATCTGGCGTAATGATCCCGGGGCAATTAGGGCCAATTAATCTTGAACTGCTCTTATCTAAAACTTGTTTTACTCGAAGCATATCTAAAACAGGTATACCCTCAGTAATACAAACAATTAATTTTATTTTTGCTTCAATAGCCTCAATAATTGCTGCACCAGCAAATTTTGGTGGTACGTAAATCATTGAAGCATCTGCAGATGTTTTTTCTTTTGCTTCTAATACAGAATTAAAAACTGGTAGACCTAAGTGTTTTTGACCACCTTTTTTAGGAGTAACGCCTCCAACAAGCTTTGTTCCATATTTTATAGCTTGCTCGGAATGAAAAGTTCCATGTGTGCCCGTAAAACCTTGGCAAATCACTTTGGTATTTTTATCTATTAAAACTGACACTATTTTATTGTCTCAACAATTTTTTTAGCTGCATCATTTAAATCAGATGCAGATAATATCTTTATATTTGATTTGTCTAATATTTCCTTTCCTTCTTTAAAATTTGTTCCAGCCAACCTTACAACTAAAGGTACAGTAAGATTAATTTCTTTAGCGGCATCCAAAACCCCTTGAGCAAGGACATCACACCTCATAATTCCACCAAAAATATTTATTAAAATTCCTTTTACATTTTTATCTGATAAAATTAATTTAAAGGCAGCAGCTACTTTTTCTTTTGTTGCTCCGCCACCTACATCTAAAAAATTTGCAGGCTCCTTTCCGTAAAGCTTTATTATATCCATAGTTGCCATAGCTAAACCTGCGCCATTTACCATACAACCAATAGAGCCATTAAGTTTTATGTACGCTAAATCAAATTTACTAGCTTCAAATTCAGCTGGATCTTCTTCATTTAAATCCCTTAAAGCTAAAATTTCAGGTCTTCTAAAAATTGCATTATCATCAAAATTCATTTTTGCATCTAAGCAAACTAATTCGCCGGTTGCAGTAATAATCAGAGGATTAATTTCTATCAAAATTGCATCTTTTTTAATTATAATTTCGTAAAGAGATTTTATTAGCCTTGATGCTATATTTTTTTGCTTCTCATTTAATTGAAAAATTGAGATTATTTTTTTAATTTCTTTTGTGCTTGGTCCCTCATCGCTAAGATCTATTTTATTTGTAATAATTTTATCTGGAGTTTCAGATGCAACTTTTTCAATGTCCATCCCACCTTCCGTGCTGCTTATAAATGCAATTTTAGAGGTTTCTCTATCTATTAAGCACGATAAATAAAATTCTTTTGAAATATCAGACGCTTCTTCAATGTATAATCTTTTTACTTCTTTTCCCTCTGGACCCGTTTGATGAGTTATTAAAATTTTTCCCATCATTTTTTTTGCCTCTGACTCCAAATCTGAAATACTTTTAATAACTTTTACCCCTCCTGCTTTACCTCTTCCTCCAGCATGAATTTGTGCTTTTAAAACAAATTTTTTACTATTAAGCTTTGTTATTTCTTTATTGATGTCTTCAATAGATAAGATTACTACTCCTTTTGAGACTGGCGCCCCAAATTTTTTTAAGATTTCTTTGGCTTGATGTTCGTGAATATTCATCTAAGTTGATATTACTATCATAAAATTCAAAATATTCCATAATGAAAGCCAATTTTCTCATACTTACACCAGTTTACAGAGATTGGAAGAATTTAGAAAAGCTTTTATCAAAAATAAACATTCTTTTCTCAAAAAAAAAAAAAAAATTTGATTTAATAGTTGTCGATGACAATTCGAGACAAAAAATAAAAAAAAATAAGCTAAAATTTTCAAGAATTAAACGTATAAGAATAATTAAATTAAATGAAAATTTAGGAAGTCAAAGAGCAATTGCAATTGGTCTTAAATTTATTCAAAAACATTATAGTAAAAGTTATAACACAATAATTATAGACTCTGATGGACAAGATAATCCAATTGGAATTTTAAAAATGATAAAAAAGATGGAAAAAACAAACTCTCCTGTTGTAGCTAGTCGAGGGCAAAGGAAAGAAGAAAGATGGTTCAAGTTTTTTTATGAAGTTTATTGTATATTAATATTTTTTTTAACTTTTAAAAAAATAAGATTTGGTAATTTTAGTATCTTAAAAGAAACTGATGTAAATAAAATTTTAAAAGATAAAAATTTATGGAACGCTTACCCCCCGACATTAGCAATTAATTTAAAAAAAATACAGTCTATAACAATCGACAGGGAAAGAAGACTTTCTGGAAAATCAAAGGTAAATTTTTTTGGTCTTATTTATCATGCTCTAAGAGTATTTTCTGTTTTGAAAAATAGGATATTGGTTTCATCATTACTATATATGATTTTTTCATATAATTTTTTTTTTAATAATTATTATACTTTATTCATATTAGTTTTAAGTTTTTTTGTATCTTTAAATTTAATTAATTTTCTTTTAAGCTCTATTAATAAAAAAAAATTTGTACAGGAGTTTAAGAAAATAAAAGTATTGAAATTTTAATTACAAGACACTATTTCTATTAAAGTTAACATTTTGTTATACTTTTCTTTATTGTAACATTTTTCTTTCAAAAGATCTTTTATGCTAATAAATGAAAATTCATCAGGATAAGAGTTTACTAAATAAATTTTTTTGATTTTCTTATCAATAATTAAATTTTGTTGCTTCTCCAAATAATAATCGTAGTATTTATTTTCTTTAGATGTTGGATGAGTATTATTTTTAGGAAAATACCAGCGATTTAAGATATTGAATTTTTTTTCTAGTAATAAAGAAAAAAACTGATAATTTGTAATTAAAATAATTTCTTCAGGTTTATCTTTTGAAATTATTTTTTTTGTTTTTCTCAAGAGTTCTAATTCCTCACTAGGATTTTTTTTATAATAAAACGGTGTTATCCATTGAAGTTTATTAAATTTTGTATCAAGCGTGTTTGCTTTAATTGAATTACTAAAATCTGTATTTTGCAAATCCATAAATTTTCTGTCCACATTATAATCGTAGTGATACTTTATTGTTATAAGGGTTATTAGCAAGATGATTGAAGTATTTATTATTCTATTTTTAATTTTAAAAAAATCATTTAATTGAATTATAAACAGTCCACAAAGGATTGGTATTAAAGAAAAAATAAATGTTTGATTTGCTGTTATGAGTTGATGGAAAATAAATCCAAGACTACATAGTATTATAAAAAAATTCAAAAATACAATTTTATCAAATTTATTTGATTTTTTTTTTATATATATAATTGTCGATATTAAATTAGCGAATATAAAAAAAAATATGAATTTAAAGTGACCAAAAGTGCCCCTTATTGTAAATTTTTTTAGCAAATTCGCTGATTCATATGAATCTGAATTACCAGTTATTCTTCCCTCTCCTAAAGAAAAAGGAAATAATACAAGTTGCATTAATAAATCTTTTAAGTTTATTTTAACAATTAAAATATAGAAAATTATTAATAAAACACAAAAGATTACTCCTCTTGTAAAAGAAATTAAAAAAAATTTTTCAAATTTGTAGTAATATAATGAAATAAAAATCAATAAAATTACATTAATTATCCCTGATGGCATCTGCATGCTTGCAAAAGATAAAAGCATAACAATAGGAAGAGTTAACCAATAAATTCTATTTTCCTTTCTAATTGCTAGATAAAAAATCATTAATGAAATAAGGCTTAATATAAAGGAATGTTGGTAAGGGAAAGGTGTCCCTGCTACTGGATAACATAAAGTAGCAACGCTAAAGCTTAAAAGTAAATTAATATAAAAGTTTTTATTAAAATTATTTAGAAAATAAAAAAAAAATAAACACAAAATCATATTTAAAGATGATGCGTGGAATACGTATGCGTTCCAATTGAACCCAAATAATAAGAAATATATAGCCTGTAAATAATCTATAAAAATACCTGATATAACCCAAATATCTTTAATTGGGTGCAGTCCTTGTGTAATTAAATACCCTGTATCAAAAAATGAAAAAGTATCTATCGGGAATAAACCTTTATTTGAAAAAAAATAATTTACATAAAATGAATATATGCCTAGAAAAATGTAAAATAAATATTTTATTTTAATGTTATAAAAATTCATTATAGTCCTATTATCATGAAATTAAACTATTCAAAATCTTTATGATAAAAATAAAAGATAAAATCAAATTTTTACACTCTGAAAACAGAATGAAAAATGAGGGAGATGTTTCTTTTTCATTGATTAACTTTGATAAAAATAAAAATCTTTTCATGCTTCTAAAAGAGAGATTTTCTTGGATGAATGAATTTATTAATGAAAATGAAGCTGGCATTGAAGTAGGTGCTGCAGCAGGATTTTCGAAAAAATTTATAAATAATCAAAATTTTAAAATAAGTGATTTTTCAAATCATAGTCATTTAGACTACAAAAATATAGATGCGCAAAGTACTGGTTTTAAAAATAATTCTTTCGATTTCATTATTTCATCCAATATGATTCATCATCTTCCATATCCGTTAAAATTTTTCGAAGAAATGCATCGAATTCTTAAAAATAAAGGAAAATTAATTATTTTTGATGCCCATTGTTCTGTCTTGCTTCAGTCTATTTTAATTTTGATGAGGCATGAAGGATTTGACTTCACTAAAAACGTCTGGAACTCTAAAGAACCTGCGACTGACATCAATGATCTTTGGTCAGGTAATAGTGCTATACCATATCTAATTTTTAATGATGAAAAAAAATTCAATTACTATTTGGGAAGTAAATTTAAAATAAAATATAAAAAATTATGTGAATGCACATTATTTTTAAATTCTGGTGGTGTCACCTCAAAAACTTTTTATATTCCAATGAATTTTTTTTTTCTTAAATTGTTAATATATTTAGACAAGTTTTTGAGTTTCTTATTTCCTAAGATTTTTTCACTAGCTTATAAAATTGTTTTAATTAAAAATTAATTTAAGTCTGGATCTATTTTTTTTGCAGCATCAAATAATTCTCTAACTGCTTTAACTGAACTCTGAAAATTTTCTTTTTCCTCTGGTGATAGATCTAATTCAATAATTTTTTCCACACCATTGGAACCAATGATTACTGGCACACCTGCATAAATATCTTTAGTTTTGTATTCACCATTTAAATGAACTGCGCAAGGTAATTGTTTTTTTGAATTATTAAGATAAGACTCTGCCATCTCCACTCCGGAAGCAGCAGGTGCGTAAAATGCAGAACCTTTTTCAAGATATTTCACAATTTCAGCACCGCCTTTTTTAGTACGATCAATTATTAGTTTTAATTTTTCTTTTGATATTTTTCCCTCTTTTACGAGTTCAGTAATTTTTTTACCATCAACTTCTGTTGCACCTAGCATGGCAACCATACTATCTCCATGGCCTCCTAATACAAAAGATTTTATCTTTTGTACTGGAACTTTTAATTCTTGAGATAAAAAATAAATAAATCTAGAAGAATCTAATATACCCGCCATTCCTACCACTTTATTTTTAGGCAAGCCTGAATATTTTTGTAGCGCCATCACAATTACATCTAAAGGATTTGTGATGCATATAACAAAAGCATTCGGTGATGTTTTTTTTATTCCTTCTGCGACTTGTTTTATGATTTTAAGATTTATCCCAAGTAAGTCATCTCTTGTCATCCCGGGTTTTCTAGGAACTCCGGCGGTAATAATTATTACATCTGAATTTTTTGTATCTTCATAATTATCAGATCCGGATAAATTTATACTAAATCCATCTACCGGTGAAGATTGCGCAATATCTAAAGCTTTTCCTTTAGCTATTCCTGCTGCAACATCAAATAAAACAACATCGGCTAAATCTTTCAAAGCAATAAGATGGGCTAAAGTTCCTCCTATTTGTCCTGCTCCAATTAATGTAATTTTTTTTTTTCATTTATTTCCTTTTAATTTATTTCATTGTAGGCATCACAAATTCAGGATCAGATCTCATTCCTGATGGCCATCTTGATGTAATGGTTTTTAATTTTGTATAAAATCTTACTCCCTCGGGGCCATGCATATGTTGATCGCCAAATAAGGATCTCTTCCACCCTCCAAAACTATGAAATGCCATAGGCACTGGTATAGGTATATTTATTCCTACCATTCCAATTTTGGCTTTGCTTGAGAATGTTCTGCCTGAGTCTCCATCTCTTGTGAAAATACTTACACCATTTCCGAATTCGTGCTCATTAACTAGTTTAAGTGCTTCATCAAAATCTTTTGCTCTGATTACAGATAAAACTGGCCCAAATATTTCTTCTTTATAAATTCTCATATCTTTTGTTACATTATCAAATAAGCATCCACCGATATAATATCCATTTTCATATCCCTGTAGCTTAAAATTTCTTCCATCAACTATTAGCTTAGCTCCTTCTTTCTCACCAATGTCAACATAATTTTTAACTTTTGCTAAATGTTCTTTTGTAACCAATGGCCCCATTTCAGATTGCTTATCCATTCCTGGACCTACTTTAAGTATCTCAACTTTTTTTGCTAATGAATTTACTAATCTATCTCCAATACTTCCAACTGCTACCGCAACTGATTGAGCCATACATCTCTCACCAGCTGATCCGTAAGCAGCTCCCATTAATCCATTTACCGCTTGATCTAAATCACAGTCAGGCATAACCACGCAGTGGTTTTTAGCTCCGCCAAGAGCTTGGACTCTTTTTTCATTTTTAGCACAATTTTCATAAATATATTTCGCAATTGGTGTTGAACCCACAAAGCTCATTGCAACAACATCTTTATTGTTTATCAAAGCATCAACTGCTTCTTTATCTCCATTTACAACATTAAAAACTCCATCTGGGAGGCCTGCTTCTTTTAAAAGTTCTGCTAGTCGCATAGAGCATGATGGATCTTTTTCAGATGGTTTTAAAATAAATGTATTTCCACATGCAATAGCCATTGGAAACATCCACATTGGAACCATTGCTGGAAAGTTAAAAGGTGTAATTCCTGCACAAACTCCTAAAGGTTGTCGAATAGACCAACTATCCACATTTGATCCAACATTTTCAGTAAACTCGCCTTTGAGCATTTGTGGAATGCCGCAAGCGTACTCTACTACTTCTAAACCTCTAGTTAATGAGCCTCTTGCATCCTCATAAACTTTTCCATGTTCTGCCACTATAATTTTTGTAAGCTCATCTGAATTTTTTTCGATTAATTCTTTAAATTTGAACATAACCCTTGCTCTCTGTAGAGGTGGTTTGTTTGACCATGACTCGAATGCTTTTTGAGCATTGGCCACTGCTGTATTTACATCCTCTTTAGTTGCTAGATTAACCTCTGCACTTTGTTCACCTGTTGCAGGGTTGAATACTTTTCCAAATCTTTTTGACTCTCCAATGAACGATTTACCGTCAACAAAGTGTTTGATAGTTTTCATGAAGATATTGAATAAATAAGGTTTTAACTTGTTGCAAGCATTTTCTTGATAGATCCAATAGCTTTTGCAGGATTTAATCCTTTTGGGCAAGAATTAGTGCAATTCATAATAGTATGGCAACGGTATAATTTTAATTCGTCTGCTACTTTTTTTAATCTCTCTTTTTTATTTCCGTCTCTACTATCTTGAATCCAACGATAAGCTTGTAATAAAACAGCGGGACCTAAATATTTTTCACCATTCCACCAATAGCTCGGGCAAGAGGTTGAACAACACGCACAAAGAATGCACTCATAGTATCCGTCTAACTTTTCTCTATCTTTTTGAGATTGTTGTAATTCAGCTTTTTCTTCTCCAGTTTGTTCAGTCTCTAGCCATGGTTTAATAGATTCATATTGCTTATAAAGCGTAGTCAAGTCTCCAATCAAATCTTTCACTACTTTCAAGTGTGGAAGTGGATAAACATTCAAATCACCATTGATGTCTGTATGCGACTTAATACATGCTAAAGTATTTACGCCATCGATATTCATTGCGCAAGATCCACAAACACCATGAGCACAGGATCTTCTAAATGTAAGCGATGGATCAATTTCATTTTTTATTTTAAACAAAATATCCAAAACTTTTGGACCACAATTATCCATATCTACTTCAAATGTATCTATTCTAGGATTTTGTCCTGATGATGGATCCCATCTATATACGTTGACTTTTTTTATGTTTTTAGAATTTGTCTTATCTTGATAATGCTTACCGATTTCTATTTTTGAATTTTGCGGTAAGTTAAATTGAACCATGTTTAATAGACTCTCTCCTTTGGGGGAAAATATTGAACATCATTTGTTAATGTTCTCGAATGAACATCTCTATATTTTATTTTAACTTTTTTATCACTTTGCCAAGCTAAAGTATGCTTCATAAAATTTTTATCATCTCTTTTATTAAAATCTTCTCGAGCATGAGCCCCTCTGCTTTCTTTTCTGCTATAAGCTGAGTCCATAGTAGTTAGCGCTTGTCTTATTAGATTATCAAACTCCAAAGTCTCAACTAAGTCAGTATTAAATAATAAAGATTTATCTTTCACCGAAACGTCCTCCATTCCTTCGTAAGGTTTTCTAATTTGGTCCACACCCTCTTTAAGAGTTTTTTCAGTTCTAAATACAGCACATTTAGATTGCATTGTTTTTTGCATCTTTAATCTTAATTCAGATGTTTTTGTAGAGCCCGTTGAGTTTCTAATTTTATCAAATCTATCTAAACACTTGTCCGTTTCAGAATTAGATACTTCCTCATGCGCTGAACCTGGTTTTATAAGCTCAGCTGCTCTTTTAGCGGCTGCTCTTCCGAACACTACTAGGTCAATTAATGAGTTTGAACCTAATCTATTAGCTCCATGAACTGATACACACGCGGCTTCTCCAATCGCCATTAAGCCTGGTACTGTTTTTTCAGAACCATTTAAAGTCAAAACTTCTGCTTTATAATTAGTTGGAATTCCTCCCATATTATAATGAACGGTAGGTACTACTGGTATTGGTTCTTTATTAATATCTACGTTTGCAAAAGTTTTTGCTGCTTCTGTTATTCCTGGAAGCCTTTCGTCTAAAACTTCTTTATCCAAATGATCTAAATGTAAACTTATATGATCTTTGTCTTTACCTACGCCTCTACCTTCATTAATTTCCATCTCCATTGATCTACTCACCACATCTCTTGAGGCTAAATCTTTTGCATTTGGAGCATAACGCTCCATGAATCGTTCACCTTTTCCGTTGACTAAGAAACCGCCTTCACCTCTTGCTCCTTCGGTTATCAAACATCCCACACCATAAATACCTGTTGGATGAAACTGAACAAATTCCATATCCTGTAAAGGTAAACCTGCTCTTAATACCATAGCATTACCATCTCCAGTACAAGTATGAGCAGACGTTGCGGAGTAGTAAACTTTTCCATAACCTCCTGTTGCGATTATTGTTATGTGAGATCTAAATCTGTGAATTGTTCCATCTGTTAAGTTCCAAGCAACAACACCTTTGCATTCCCCGTTTTTCATAATTAGATCTAATGCAAAATACTCAATAAAAAATTCTGTGTTATGTTTTAAAGCTTGACCATATAAAGTATGTAAAATCGCATGACCAGTTCTATCGGCTGCAGCACATGTTCTTTGAGCCGTCCCATTTCCATAATTTTTTGTCATTCCTCCAAAAGGTCTTTGATAAATTTTTCCGTCATCTGTTCTACTAAATGGAACACCATATCTTTCTAATTCTACCACTGCTCTGGGCGCTTCTTTACATAAGTACTCAATTGCGTCTTGATCACCCAACCAGTCAGAGCCTTTTACAGTATCATACATGTGCCATCTCCAGTCATCTTCACCCATGTTTCCTAAAGCAGCTGAAATACCACCTTGGGCAGCTGAAGTATGACTTCTTGTTGGAAAAACTTTGGATATGCATGCAGTTTTTAAACCAGCTTCAGATAAACCTACAGCTGCTCTTAAACCAGACCCACCTGCGCCTAGTACAACAACATCGTATTCGTGATCTATAATTTTATATGCACTCATTATGATAAATTATATATTCCAATAATAGTTAATACAGGAATTACTATAGCAAATATATTTAATAGTTTATTTGCGACATTTTTGGTTTTTTCGTTCCTTATATAATCTTCAAATATCTCGCTAATCGTTAAAGCTGAAAAAAAGAACGCTATAACAATAAATAAAAGAAATAGAATTTTTGTTGGTTGTTGCGTGAAGAAAAAAACAACTTCTTGATAATCATTCTCATAAATAGAGACAAAATTCATAATAAACCAAATCATAAATGGAATAAGAATAAATGAACTTATTTTTGTAAATAACCATTTTTTTGTAGAAGCGTGCATATTAAAAAATATTTTTTCCTATTAGATAAAATAAAATTGTAAGAATAAATGATCCTAATAAAGCTATTACACCTGTTATCTTTGCAACTTTTAAATCAAAACCATATCCAAGATCCCAGAGTAAATGTCTTAATTCATTTAAAATATGAAAGCTGAATGTCCAGCAGAGACCTACTATTATAAATTTTCCAAAGAAGCTTTTAAAGAAACTGTGAATAATCTCGTAACTTTCTGCACCGAGTAGTAATGACAAACTTAAAAAACAAATTAATGTTATTGCTAATATATTTATAACTCCAACTATCCTGTGGGTAATTGAAAGCAAAGAGGATATCTGCCACTTATAAATTTGAAGATGAGGACTTAAAGGATTATTTTTATCTTGCATAAATATTATATAAACTAAACTTATAGTTTTTTCACTAAATGCTCTGCAATTTGTACACTATTTAAAGCAGCGCCTTTTAGTAAGTTATCAGATACAACCCAAATATTTATTGCTTTAACATTGGAATTATCTTTCCTAATTCTTGAAATGTAGGTTGTATAATCTCCTTCAGCTTCAACTGGGGTCATATACCCTCCGTCTTTTCTTTCATCCAAAACTTTACATCCAGGAGCATTATTTAAAAGTTTAATAATATTTTCGAAATCATAAAGATTATCAAATTCAATATTAATGGATTCCGAGTGCCCAGTTTTAACGGGGACTCTAACGCATGTTGCCGTAACATTAATATCTTCATCTAATATTTTTTTTGTTTCATTAGTCATTTTCAATTCTTCTTTAGTATATCCATCTTTATCAAAGACATCGATATGAGGAATTAAATTGAAAGCAATTTGTTTAGTGAAATTTTGTGAATTTATTTCTTTTTTATTTAAAAAATCTTTTGTTTGATCAAAAAGTTCATCCATTGGAGCTTTTCCCGCACCTGATACAGCTTGGTAGGTTGATACTACAACTCTATTAATTTTATACTCATCATGAAGAGGTTTAAGCGCGAGAACCATCTGCATTGTCGAACAATTAGGATTAGAAATAATATTTTTATGTTTATCTAAATCGTCAACGTTAACCTCAGGAACCACTAAAGGAACGTCTTTTTGCATTCTAAAGTGACTAGAATTATCAATAACAATAGTTTTTTCAGCAGCTCTAGGCGCCCACTCTTTGGCTATTTGGCTTCCTGCTGCAAAAAAAGTAATTTGCGCTTTTGAAAAATCATAATTTTCTAAATTTTCTATTACAATTTCTTTTTTTCTAAATCTAATTTTTTTTCCAGAACTTTTTTTAGACGCAACCAAAAATAATTCTTGAAATGGAATTTTAGACTTCTCCAAAATTTCAATAGTTTTTCTTCCAACGTTTCCAGATGCCCCGATTATTGCAAAATTCATAAAGATTAGTTTATTTTAATTTTGCTATAATTGCATTACCCATATCAGAAGTGTTAATCTCTCTCATATTTTTGGACATAATGTCTTTTGTTCTCAAACCATCGTCTAAGACACTTTGAACTGCTTTCTCAAGTTGATTTGCCTCTTTATCCAAATCAAGAGAATATTTTAAAGCCATAGCCAAACTTAAAATTGTTGCTATTGGATTAGCTATATTTTTTCCAGCAATATCTGGTGCTGAACCATGTACGGGTTCATACATTGATCTGATTTTGCCATTTTTATCTTTGGCACCAAGCGAGGCTGATGGTAATAGACCCAAGGAGCCAGTTAACATAGCAGCCTCGTCTGACAGAATGTCTCCAAATAAATTATCAGTAACAATTACATCAAATTGCTTTGGATTCCTTAATAGTTGCATTGCGCAGTTGTCTGCAAGCATATGACTTAATTCAATTTTTGAATACTCTTTGTCTTTTAATGCTTGAACTTCTTCTCTCCATAATACTCCTGCTTCCATTACATTTGATTTTTCACAAGATGTTACTTTATTTTTCCTTTTTTTTGCCAAATCAAAAGCAACTCTTGCAACTCTTTGAATTTCACTTGTTGTGTAAGTATGAGTGTTAATTCCTTTACGTTCATTATTTTCAATTGGCTCAATTCCTCGTGGTTCACCAAAATAAATTCCCCCGGTTAACTCTCTTACAATCATGATATCTAAACCAGATATTATTTCTGGTTTAAGCGAAGAAGCCTCAACTAATTGTTTAAAACATATCGCAGGACGTAAATTAGCAAATAATTTTAATTCTTTTCTTAACTTAAGAAGAGCTCTTTCTGGTCTTTTAGAAAATTCTAAATTATCGTATTTTGGTCCTCCAACAGCACCTAAAATAACTGCTTCACTTTCTAGAGCTTTATAAAAAACTTCATCAGTAATGGGGTTTTTATGTTTATCGTAAGAAGCCCCTCCAACTAAATCCTCTTCAATCTTAAAATCTAAAGATTTATTTTTGTTAAACCATTCAATAATCTTTTTTACTTCACGCATTACCTCTGGCCCTATTCCGTCTCCTGGAAGAAGTAAAAGTTTTCTATCTTTTACTTTAATCATTAATTAGCAACCAAGGTCTATCAGAGGTTAGTTTTTTTTCAAAATTATCAATTTTACTTATTTTTTCCATCGATAAGGCAATATCATCTAATCCTTCGATTAAACATTTTTTTTTAAACTGGTCTATTTCAAACTTTTGAATTTTATTTCCAAACTTAATTTCTTGATTTTGTAGATTAATTTCTATTTCTTCTTTTCGCTTAGAGTATTCTGATAATTCAATAGCTGTCTGTTCATCAATTTTAATTGGTAGAATACCATTTTTAAAACAATTATTATAAAATATGTCAGCAAAACTTGAACTTATAATACATTTTATTCCAAAGTCTGATAAAGCCCATGGAGCGTGCTCTCTTGAAGAACCGCAGCCAAAATTTTTACCAGCTATTAGTATTTTAGATTTATTATAGGGATCTTTATTTAGAATAAAATCTCCATTAATTTTTCCATTCTCATCATATCTCATCTCATAAAATAAACTTTTTCCTAAACCGGTTCTTTTTATTGTTTTAAGAAATTGTTTTGGAATGATCATGTCTGTATCAATATTTTGTAAAGATAAATATGATGGGATAGACTTTAATTCTGTAAATTTTTCCATTGTTAAATCTTCCTTACATCGGTTAAACGGCCAGTAACTGCGGCTGCGATAGCCATACCCGGGCTGACTAGATGAGTTCTTCCTCCTCTTCCTTGTCTACCCTCAAAATTTCTGTTTGATGTTGAAGCGCATCTTTCTTTAGGTTTTAATTGATCAGGATTCATGCCTAAACACATAGAGCATCCTGGCTCTCTCCATTCAAAACCCGCATTGATAAAAATTTTATCTAAACCCTCTTCCTCAGCTTGTGCTTTCACTAATCCCGAACCTGGTACTACCATAGCACTCACATTTCCAGCAACTTTCTTGCCCTTTAAAAGGTCCGCCGCTACTCTTAAATCTTCAATTCTTCCGTTAGTACAACTTCCAATGAATATTTTATCAATTTTAATCTCAGAGATTTTTGTATTAGCCTCTAAACCCATATACTCTAGTGACCTTTTCATTGCCATTTTTCTATCTGCATTTTTTTCTTTTTCAGGATCCGGTACTACACCTGTAATTGGAGAAACATCTTGTGGCGAAGTTCCCCAAGTGACTAATGGCTCAATTTCACTTCCATCAATATTTATTTCTTTGTCAAACTTGCAGCCATCGTCAGAATACAAGGATTTCATAAAGTTAACCGCTTTATTCCAAGTTTCTCCTTTTGGAGACATTTTTTTTCCTTTTAAATACTCGAAAGTTTTTTCATCTGGTGCGATTAAACCTGCTCTAGCGCCAGCTTCAATTGTCATATTACAAACGGTCATCCTCTCTTCCATGCTTAAACCTTTTATTACTTCTCCAGCAAATTCAATCACGTAACCTGTCCCACCGGCAGTTCCTATTGTTCCGATTATCTTTAAAATTACATCTTTTGCCGTAACACCTTTTGGTAATGATCCAATAACATTTATTCTTAAATTTTTTGATTTTTTTTGAATTAAAGTTTGAGTGGCCAAAACATGTTCTACTTCTGAAGTTCCAATTCCAAATGCTAAAGCTCCAAAGGCACCGTGAGTAGCTGTATGACTATCTCCACAAACTATTACTGTACCTGGTTGAGTAAATCCTTGCTCTGGACCGATAATGTGGACTATGCCTTGTCTTTTATCGTTTACGTCAAAAAGTTTTACGCCAAATTCTTTACAATTATTTCTTAAAGTTTCAACTTGAATTCTTGATTGTTCATCATCTATTCCTTTTGAACGGTCAGTAGTTGGAACATTATGATCTGGCACTGCTAGGGTTAACTCTGGTCTTCTTACTTTTCTATTATTTAACCTTAAACCCTCAAAAGCTTGGGGGCTTGTAACCTCATGTACCAAATGACGGTCGACATAAATTAAACAAGTTCCATCCTCTTGCTTGTTAACAAGATGGTTCTCCCATATCTTATCATATAGTGTTTTTGACATTAAAAATTTTTATTTTTTTTCGTTTGTTGATTTTTCAACTTTTACTTCTTCAGACGAAGCTTCTTTTTTTTTATTATCAGAACTTACCTCAACTTTTACAGGTTCAACAATCTTTTTTGTTTCCTCAGGCTTAACGGATACGTCCACACCAATTTTTTTCTTAATCTTTTCAGCAATTCGAGCTGATTTTCCTTTTCTATCTCTAAGATAATAAAGTTTAGCTCTTCTAACTTTTCCTGATCTTATTACCTTAATCGTGTCTACATTTGGACTATATAAAGCAAAAGTTCTTTCTACTCCTTCTCCAAAAGATATTTTTCTTACGGTAAAAGACGAGTTTAAATCTCTATTTTTTTTTGCAATACAAACACCTTCGAAGTATTGAATTCGTTCTCTCTTACCTTCGACAATCTTTACACCAACTTTAATGGTGTCTCCTGGAGAAAAATCTGTGATTTTCTTGTTAGCGGTGATTTTTTGAATTGCTGCTTTATTTATGTCTTCAATGTTTTTCATTTTTCTTATCTAAATATTTTTTCCAAAGATCAGGTCTCTGGCGACGTGTTATAGCCTCAGATTGAGATAAACGCCACCCCTTAATTTTAGCATGAT
Organism: Pelagibacterales bacterium SAG-MED41; assembly: GCA_014653545.1. Taxonomy (GTDB): domain Bacteria; phylum Pseudomonadota; class Alphaproteobacteria; order Pelagibacterales; family Pelagibacteraceae; genus Pelagilacustribacter. Next base: position 6,218 of record JACWEJ010000003.1, on the reverse strand, counting down.
CACCGGAAAATAAGACTTCTGGTACTTTTTTACCCTCCCAATCTCTTGGTTTAGTGTATTGAGGGTATTCCAAAAGATTATTCTCAAAACTTTCTTCTGTGATAGAGTTAATATTGCCTAAAACACCTGGCAATAATCTTACCAGGGCGTCTACAAATACAAATGATGCACTCTCACCCCCTGATAAGATAAAATCTCCAATGCTATATTCTTCAATATTTCGTGTCTCTAAAAGTCTTTGATCTACACCCTCAAAATGGCCGCATAATATGTTTATTTTTTTTAGTTTACTAAGAAGCTTCACCTTTTTTTGATCTAATTTTTTTCCTTTAGGAGATAAATAAATTATTTTTTCTTTTAATTTTATATTTTTATCTAAAGCAGATGCTACAACATCTGGTTTTAATAACATGCCACTTCCACCACCAAAAGGAGTGTCATCAACTGTCCGATTATTATTAAAAGCATAGTCTCTTATATCTACAATTTTGAGTCTCCACTTTTGTTGTTCCTTAGCTTTTTTATATATACCTACATCTAAAAGCCCAGGGTATAAATCCGGATACAAAGTAAATATTTGTACTTCGAGCATTTTTTTAAACCTTATTTTTTATCTTTTGGTTCTTCCTTTTTAGCTTCGGCTTTTGGTTCTTCCTTTTTAGCTTCGGCTTTAGGTTGTTCTTTTTTACCATCTGCTTTGGGTGCTTCTTTGCTTTCTTCTACGCTTTTCTTTCTGTCTTTTTTAGGAATAGCTTTTTGAGGATTATTACCTGGCTTCGGCATTGGCATTATTTGTAGTTCGCCCAAAAGTCTAGAAACTCTTAAAGTTGGTTGAGCACCTTTACTCATCCAATATTTTACTCTTTCAGCTTCTATTTTTATTCTTTCTTTTTTATCTTTTGGAAGCAATGGATTATAAGTACCAATTTTTTCAATAAATTTACCGTCTCGTGGATATCTGCCATCAGCGATAACTATTTTATATACTGGTCTTTTCCTTACTCCTCCCATTGATAGTCTTATTCTTAACATATTTTACCTTTCATTTTAGTTTATCAAGCATTTCATCTGGTATCATTCCTGATGGAATTTTTTTTCCTTGTGACATCTTTTTCATCATATCCGACATCATTTTAAATTGTTTAAGTAACTTATTTATTTTGGAAACATCTACTCCAGCACCTTGTGAAATTCTTTTTCTTCTAGAACCGCTAATGATTTTTGGATTTTCTTTTTCATTTTTTGTCATAGATAAAATTATAGCCTCATTTTCAATAAGCATACTTTCATCTATATTAGCTTGATCCATTTGTGATTTCATTTTATTTACGCTAGGCAGCATAGACATAACTCCTTCCATGCCTCCCATCTTTTTCATTTGTCTTAATTGAGAAAGGTAGGAGTCCATTGTAAAAATACCTTGTTTAAGTTCTTCCTCAGTTTCTTTAATTTTTTCTTCACTCAAATCTTGCGCTGCTTTTTCTACAAGCGTAACCACATCACCCATTCCGAGAATTCTATTTGCAAGTCTATCTGGGTGAAACATTTCTAAGTCAGAAACTTTTTCTCCAACTCCAATATATTTTATTGGTTTGCCGGTGACATGTTTCATGCTTAATGCAGCTCCACCTCGTGCATCTCCATCTACTCTGGTTAAAATAATTGACGAAAGGTTGACTGCCGTATCAAATTCTTTTGCAACGTTTACAGCTATTTGCCCAGTTAAAGAGTCAGCTACTAAAATAGTTTCAGCTGGTTTTGTTAAATCTTTAATTTGTTTTATTTCAGACATCATTGGCAAATCTATTTGAGTCCGACCAGCTGTATCAAAAATTATGACATCTGAGCCACCTAGACTTGCAGCGTTCATAGCTCTTTTAGTAATATCAATAGGCTGTTGTTTTTCTATGATTGGTAAATTTTGTATATTATTTTTTTCTGCAAGTAATTTTAATTGTTCTTGAGCAGCTGGTCTGTAAACGTCTAAGCTCACAAGCATAGCTTTTTTTTTGTGATTTTTTTCAATAAACTTGGCTAATTTAGCGGCTGAAGTTGTTTTTCCTGAACCTTGCAAACCTACTAATAATATAGAAACTGGTGGAACTGCTTTGAGATTAATCTCTTCATTGTTTGAACCAAGTATGCTTACTAATTCATCGTAAACAATCTTCACTATCATTTGACCAGGTGAGGTTGATTTAATGATTTCCTGACCAATAGCTTTTGGTCTTACATTTCCAATGAACTCTTTCACAACTGACAGGGCCACATCAGCTTCTAATAGAGCTAAGCGAATTTCTTTTAAGCCAGAATCTACTTGTTCTTCCGTTAAGGAAGGAGCGCTTTTTAGTTTAGAAAAAATTTTTTCTAATTTATTTGTTAAGTTTTCAAACATTTTTATAACGTCCAACACCTATCGCACTAGTGGGCGAACCTTCGCTGACTAGTGTCGACACTCTTGTTTTCAAGAGCACCGCAAAAACTTAAGTATTTGCGGAAAGATTATTGAAACTACAATTTGGGGTTTTAAAAGTCAATGAATAATTATACTAATCTAATATTATGCCTTTAATTAAAGCTTTTAGAATGGACGGATTAGGTAACAGGTTTATTATCATAGATAGAAGAAAGAATTCCATAAACATTCCGAAAGAAAAAATAGTTCATTTGGGAAATCTAAAATCTTTACATCGTAACATTGAATTTGACCAAATAATATTTATTGAAAAAGAAATTAATAACACATTTCCAATAACTATTTTTAATTCAGATGGGGGTGAAGTAAATGCATGCGGAAATGGAAGTAGGTGCGTGGCTTACTTGTTAAGCAAAGATTTAAATAATAAAAAAATTAAATTAAAAACAAACAATAGACTACTTAATGCAAAAGTTGTGGGTGAGTCCGATGTTCAACTGGAAATGGGGAAACCTGTATTTGAGTGGAATAAGATTCCATTAAAACAAAAGTTAGATCCACAAAATATAACTTTAGATATTGATGGTAAAGAATTCACTTATGGATTTAGCCTTAACGTGGGAAATCCTCATATAATTTTTTTTGTTAAAGATTGTTTTGAATATGATCTAAAAATATTAGGACCAAAAATAGAGAATCATGAATTATTTCCTGACAGAACCAATGTTACTTTTGCTCAAATAAATGATGAAAATAATATTACAGTGAATGTTTGGGAACGAGGTGCAGGATTAACAAAAGCATGTGGAACAGCTGCTTGTGCTACTGCTGTTGCAGCATTTATCAAGAAGCTAACTAAAAATGATATCAATATTAAATTTGAAGAAGGAAGCTTAAATATTAAAATAGACATAGATCTTAATATATTTATGAGAGGTCCAGTTTCAGAAATAAAACATACTAGCCTTGAAATCTAAATGGGTTTATTTGATAAATTTAAAATAGGATTAGGTAAAAGTTCAGATGGGCTCTCTACCGGCTTTAAAAATATATTTTCCAAAAAAAAAATTGATGAAAATGTTCTTTCAGAATTTGAAGAATTAATTATCACATCCGATGCAGGAGTAGAGGTCGCTAAAGAACTAAGGAGAGATTTTGAACACTTTAAAGTTGATAAAAAATTAGATGATCATAAAGAAATTTTAAAACTTCTAGCTGATAAACTAGCTCTTAATCTTCAAAAATATGAAAAAGACCTAAGCCTTATGGGAAATGCAAAGTCTGCAGTGATTGTTGTATCCGGAGTAAACGGAGTTGGAAAAACAACTAGTATCGGAAAACTTGGAAAGTATTTTAAAGACAATAATAGATCTGTTGTTTTTGGAGCTGCAGATACTTTTAGAGCAGCTGCCATAGATCAGCTGCAAGTTTGGGCTTCGAAAGTCAAAGTTGATATTATTAAATCCGAAATCAATAGTGATCCTGCTTCAGTAGCCTTTAAAACTGCTGAGTTTGCAAAAAAAAATGAAATCGATGTAGCTTTGATAGATACAGCTGGAAGACTTCAAAACAAAAAGAACTTAATGGAAGAGTATAAAAAAATTATCAATGTTCTTAAAAAAATAGACCCTTCGTTTCCAAATGAAGTTATTTTAGTTTTGGATGCTACCACTGGGCAAAATGCACTTAATCAAGTTGAAGAATTTAGTAAGATTCACGATTTGACTGGTTTAATTATTACCAAACTTGATAGTACTGCTAAGGGAGGAGTTGTTTTAGCAATTTGTAAAAAATTTGATCTCCCAATAGTCGCAGTAGGAATGGGTGAGAAGGAAACTGATTTACAACCCTTTAATGCTGAATATTTCTCGAAAGCACTATTAGGTATCGAAAATTAAAGATTATTGATAAAATTTTTAATCTTAAAGAGTAATTCGTCGTTATATTCCATCATATGATCGTCATTATCAGGAAAATAACTAAATTTAGGGTTATTAGCGTTTTCAAAAAGTTCTAGTCCCATTTTTTGAGGTACAATATTATCTTTTTTTCCATGCATAATTAAAATTGGAGAATTAATTTTTTTGATTTTATTTTTTGAGTCATATCTATCTTTTAGCAATAGATTGACTGGTAAATATGGATAATAAATTTTTGCTGAGTCAGCTATTGAAGTAAATGGAGATTCTAAAATAACTCCAGCAAATTTATTCTTTGAGGCTAGTTCAGTAGCTACACCAGTTCCTAGAGACTCTCCATATAGAATAATGTCGTTTTTATTTATTCCTTGATCATTGAGCCATTCAACAACTCTATTACCATCGTGATAAAAGTTTTTCTCTGAAGGTTTGCCCTTATTTCCACTAAAGCTTCTCCATGAAATTAATAAAATGTTTACATTTAGTTTATTAAGTTCATTAAGTTTATGAACTCTATTTAGGAGATTTCCAGCATTTCCATGAAAAAAAAGTATTGTTTTAAATTTAGATAAATCTTTTTTTATAAACCAAGATTTAAGTGAAATATTATCATCTGTATTTATAAAAAATTCTTCATATTCAAAAGTAATTTTATCGTTTAAATAATTATTTTCACTTGGGTGATATAATAAATTTCTTTGATAAAAATATATAAAGATGGTCATTCCTATATAAGCTAATATTATTGAGCTTGCTGCTAGATAAAAATATTTCATGATGTAATCTTCCTTGCTAAATATACGCCTGCAAAGACAAACGCTGCTCCAAAATAATGGAAATTTAAAAGAGCTTCATCAAAAAGTATTATGCCATATATAGCAGAGTAAATTGAAAAAATGTAAAGAGTAAAACCAGTTAATGAGGCGCCTAAATATTTTTGTACCCTAGTATATAAAGTAAACGCAATAATACCTGGTGATACAGCTGCAAACAAAACCCAAAATAAAAAATTACTATTGAAAGCTGTATTTAAATAAAAAATTTCTTCTAAAATATAAAAAGGAAATAGAGATATAGTTCCAAACATAGCTATCAAAGTAAATCTTGCCATTAAACTAAATTTACTTTTCCAGTTTAGAAGATAAATCGAATAAACAGCCCAACCCATAGCAGCACCTATCATCCATAAATCTCCCGATGTAAATTTAAAATTTATTAATAAATCTAAATTGCCTTTACTTATAATTGTTAAAACACCAATTAAGCATAACACTAATCCAATAATTCTCGAGAAATTAATTTTGTCATTGAAAAACATTGCGGACAAAATAATTATAAAAATTGGTGAAGAAGTATAAATGATTCCCATATTCGCCATTGTGGTAGACATGCCGGCAATGAATGGAAATGCTCCACATACTCCACAACCCATAGAACCAAGAAAAAATAATTTCCAAAATTCTTTATTAAAGGATTTTTTGTTTTTTAAAATTTCGTTATAAAAGAAAGGAAACAAAATTAAAAAGACTGTTAACCATCTCCAAAAAGCTAAAGATATCGGCGGAACATACTCTACACCACCCCTAGCAACGATAATATTGGTTGCCATGAAAATTGGCTGTACAAATAATAATAGGTAAGGAAAGTAAGAGCTATTTCTTATCGCCGAAGGCTTCATAGAACATCATTACTATCACGATTATCATTAAGATATAAACTGGCAGTACATCTTTGAAACCTATCATCATTGATCTAGTTAGCGTAGTAGCAAGACCTATTAAAAATAAGGCACAAAGAGTAACACCGATGATTGTAGCAATTTTATCCTTCATCTTTACAATTTTTTTCTAACCAGTTAGCTGCCCCCAAAAATCTTAAATCAT
>JACWEJ010000028.1 GCA_014653545.1 Pelagibacterales bacterium SAG-MED41 | reverse complement strand
CTTCAGTGACTAATACTCTTGCTCCACTTTGTCTTAAAGATGCAGCACTTCCTTTTCCAACATCTCCAAAGCCTGCTACAATTGCAATTTTACCTGACATCATAACATCAGTTGCTCGTCTTATGCCATCTACTAAACTTTCTCTACAACCATATAGGTTATCAAATTTTGATTTAGTTACAGAATCGTTGACATTAATTGCTGGCACTAAAAGAGATTTATCTTTTTCCATTTTGTTAAGTGCTTTAATTCCAGTGGTCGTTTCCTCTGAAACACCTTTAACATCTTTCATTAACTCTTTATATTCGTTATGCATAATGGCTGTTAAATCACCTCCATCATCTAACAACATATTTGGTTTCCAATCAGATTTTCCAACAATAGTCTGCTTGATGCACCACAAGTATTCTTCTTCCGTCTCACCTTTCCATGCATAAACAGGAATACCTGCTTTAGCAATAGCAGCAGCCGCATGATCTTGAGTTGAAAAAATATTACAAGATGACCATCTTACTTCTGCTCCTAATTCAACAAGTGTTTCAATTAGTACAGCTGTCTGGATTGTCATGTGTAGACAACCGATAATTCTAGCACCTTTAAGTGGTTTTTCTTTAGAATATTCTTCTCTTAAAGCCATCAAACCTGGCATTTCGCTCTCTGCAATAGAAATTTCTTTTCTGCCAAAATCAGCTTGTGAAATATCTTTAACTTTATAATCTTCCATAACAAAATTTATAGCGTTAAGTTATATTTAATCAACATTAGATTAAATACTAGGAAATCTTATTTCAATCATTGCACCAAGTGTATCCATACGATTAGATGCTACAATTTCTCCATCGTGTAATTCTACTAGGTTTTTAACGATATTTAATCCTAGTCCTGAATGTTCACCAAATTTATCAGGTCGGTTGCTATAGAATCTATTAAATATTTTTGAAGTATCTTTTTCCTTAAATCCTTCTCCTTCATCAATTATTTTTACAGAAACTTTATTTTCC
>JACWEJ010000027.1 GCA_014653545.1 Pelagibacterales bacterium SAG-MED41 | reverse complement strand
TTTCACTGGTTTTTCTTGAGTAAGATTTAAAATGTTTTCTATAAATGGATTTACAAAAAACCTAAAACAAGCAGCAGATGAAATAGGATTTCCTGGTAAACCAAATATAACTTTTTGTTTGATTTTTGCAAATAACACAGGCTTTCCTGGTCTTATCATTACATTTTTAAAATAATGTGAGGATTTAAATTCTTTAATAACACTTGGTATATAATCAAATTTACCTGCAGAAACAGCACCTGATGTAATAATCATATCTATTTTAGATTTGAACATTTTATTAATTTGAGATTTAAAATATTTTTGATGATGATCTTTTAAAATTCCGCCATTTTTAATATTAAATAAAAAATTATTTTTTAAACTTTCAATATAATGACTATTTGAGTTTCTTGCTTTCCAACTTGGGACTACATCTGAGTTAGAAATTTCATTGCCTGTTGAAAAAAATAAGATATTTAATTTTTTTTTCACTTTTATTTTTTTTATACCTAATGTTTTTAAAGCCAGTATATGATTGGGTCGAATAATTATCCCTTTTTTTATTATCAATTGTTTTTTTTTATAGTCAGATCCCTCAAATCTTACATTGTTATATTTGCTCAATCTTTTTTTAATTATAATAAATTTTTGAATTTTCTTATTTGGATAAAAATTTATTTGTTCTATAGGAATAACGGTATCAAAACCTTTTGGAATAATACCACCTGTCATTATTTCAATAGCATCAAATTTTTTAATTTTTCTTTTAAATGGTTTTTTGCCTGCTGGAATAGAACCAATTATCTTAAAAGCTTTTGAACTATTTTTTTTATATTTTTAGTATCACTTGAATTAATCGCATAACCATCCAAAGATGAGTTATTTGCAGAAGGATAACTTACATTTGAATGAATATTTGACGCACATACTCTGTTTAAGCCTTCAGAACTTTTTATATATTCATTGCCAATTATTATTTTACCTCTTTTAAGTATTTTTACAGCTTGGCTATATGATTTCAT
>JACWEJ010000026.1 GCA_014653545.1 Pelagibacterales bacterium SAG-MED41 | reverse complement strand
TAAATTCTTCTTGAGTAATTACTCCACTTTCTTTTAAAATATTTAATTTCGAAAGTTCATCGCTTAAATTATTAGTTAATAAATCTTGATTATCCTCAAGATTAATTTCTTCTTTTTCAGCCCTATTAGCTTGTTTTGCAGTAAATCCTTTCATAATAGCTGAGCCACCTAAATATAGAACAAATCCCATTATAGGTATTACCAAACAAAAAAAAATTATTTTTTCCATATGTTAGTCTTCATCCTCTTCTCTCCATTTTTTTTCATACATAAGCCAAGCAGCATAGATTACACATACTGTACCCACTATCATACCATAATCAAATCCAGTTTGTTGGTCATATAAGTACCAACCTAATTGGGTTGCCCCTATTGGCGGAACAGTTAACAAAAGGAAGATAATTCCAATTCTATAAGGATATTTGGGTTTTTTCATATCCCAAGTTATCAAATTTAATGTATATATTAATCTTTAATTTTTGCGATCTTTTGAAACAGTCTATAGTATTTTTTAATAAACATGCAATTGTCATAGGCCCAACACCTCCGGGAACTGGTGTCATTGCTTTCGCATTTTTTGAAACTTCTTCAAAATTTACATCTCCCACAATGCCATTATCAGTTTTATTTATACCAACATCAATCACAATTGTATCTTTTTTTACCCAATCTCCTCTTACTAATTCGGGAATTCCAACTGCTGCAACAATTATATCTGCCTCTAAACATTCAGCTTTTAAGTCTTTTGTCCTTGAGTGAGTAATAGTTACGGTACAGTTTTCTTTTAAAAGAAGTTGAGTCATTGGCTTGCCGTTTAAATTAGATCTTCCAACCACTACTGCTTTTTTTCCACTTAAATTAGGTTCAATTTTTTTGATTAAAAGATAACATCCAAGTGGTGTACATGGAACTGAACTCTCATAACCAGAAGATAAATTTCCAACATTCGTTGGATGAAATCCATCTACGTCCTTTGAAGGTAAAATTGTTTCAATGACCTTTTTTTTAT
>JACWEJ010000025.1 GCA_014653545.1 Pelagibacterales bacterium SAG-MED41 | reverse complement strand
CCAACATCAAAATAAAATTGCTTGAGTAAAAAATAATTTTATATTTTGAAAAAAGATTAATCATGTTAAATATAGTCTTATTTATCATCGTAATCTAAAATATAAACAATGAATTATTTAATACTTGTTAGACATGGTCAAAGTGTATGGAATCTTGAAAATAAATTTACGGGATGGGTGGATGTTGACTTAAACGATAATGGCAGAGCTCAAGCAAAAAAATCAGGTGAGCTAATCAAGAGGAAGCAAATAAATATAGATCTATATTACTCATCATTTCAATTGAGAGCCATCAATACTTTGAAAATTATACAAGAGCAATTAGATGACTATAAAAATGTTAAATCTGCTTGGCAACTCAATGAAAGACACTATGGATCTCTTACAGGTTTAAATAAAGATGAAATGAAAAAAGAACTTGGGGAAGAAAAAGTTCACCAATTTAGAAGGTCGTGGGATCTTAGACCTGACCCATTAGATAAAAATAGTACTTATCACCCCATAAATATTAACACATATAAAGATATACCTATCGATAAAATTCCAGATACTGAGTCTCTGAAAGATACTTATGAGAGAGTAATTAAATATTATAATGAAGATATTGAAAATAATTTAAAAAATAAAAATATTTTAATTTCTGCACATGGGAATTCCCTGAGGTCTTTATGTAAATATCTTTTTAAACTAGACAACAACAAGATTTCTAAACTAGAGATACCAACAGGTAATCCATTGTTTATAGAATTTGATGGAGACAATAAGATATTAAATTGTGAATATCTTGACTCTGAAAGAGCTAAAGATCTTTTAGTTTATTAAAAATATTTAAATCTGTTAAATGATAGAATTTTTTGTTTACTTTCAAACCCATATAATTTTTTTTTCATCTATTAATTTGTTCCAAATATTTAAAATAGAAAATTTACTTATAGTTTGATTAGCTAAGATTTTTTTATTTAAAATTTGACAACCAATATAAATAAAATCTAGGTTATCTTTTTTTGAGA
>JACWEJ010000024.1 GCA_014653545.1 Pelagibacterales bacterium SAG-MED41 | reverse complement strand
ATGGTTTAGTTTTTCCAGTAGGCTTATCAGAGGGTAAAAGCCATATATTTCTTTTTGAAGTCTCTTTATCATTTTCAAGTTTAAGATCCTCAAAATCGGTTTTATTTATATTTAGAAAATTTTTTAATTTATGATTTAAATTTTGAATTATTTCATTCAGCTCAAAATCACCTCCACATGAGCCAACACTAATTTGTTCTAAAGTGTCATTTTTAGGAATAAAAATTTTTCGTTCTTCATCAAAAATTAGTTTACTTCCTGATTGCGTATATAAATGTACAGCAGGAGTCCAACCACCAGCAATACCTAAGCAATCACAGGAAATAGAAGTTTTACTACCAGTAACTGACATACCGTCATTTGAAAGTTTCATTATTGATACATCACTTAACCTTTTGTATCCACTAGTATCAACTATTGTATGGGACCAGTATATTCTTATGCCTGCATCATTAATTTTTTTAACTATTTTTGCGTCTGAATTTTCTCTGATATCAATAATAGCATCAACTTTAATGCCTTTGTTGTGCAAAGATAAAGCACTTTCATAAGCGCTATCATTGTTTGTAAAAAAAATATTTTTTTTTCCACAAGCAACACCGTAAAAATCACTATATTTCTTTACAGCTGATGAAAGCATAATTCCAGGTCTATCATTGTTGTTAAATACTAATGGCCTTTCAATGTGAGCTTCTCCACCAGCTTTAAATTCCTGCTGATCTCTTTCTCCACAATAAGGACAATTAATTAAAAACATTAATGTGCAACTGCTGCAGCACCATGTTCATCTACAAGGTCACCACTTACAAATCTATTTAAATTAAATGCAGCATTCAGTTTATGAGGTTCATCATTCGCAATAGTGTGGGCAAATAAGTCTCCAGAACCAGGCGTTGCTTTAAATCCACCCGTACCCCAACCACAATTAAAATATAACCCTTTGATTGATGTTTTACTAAGAATTGGACTTGCATCTGGACATATATCAACAATACCACCCCATTGCCTTAGCATGGGGTGGTATTGTTGATATATGTCCAAATTGTCACGA
>JACWEJ010000023.1 GCA_014653545.1 Pelagibacterales bacterium SAG-MED41 | reverse complement strand
AGTATATACCCTTTTGGTGGTATTTTCAACGTACTGTTATTGTTGTCTAAAGTCTTAGATTCTGGGTTTTCTTTAATATAATCTTCTTTTAATTCATCCCATAAGCTGCCTGTAGGCATAGATTCTGTTTCAATTGTTTGTGGTATCACCCCTCTGCATTTAGATACTAATAATCTAAAGTTTTCATTTTGTGCAAGACTTGGATTTCTGTTTACCTTGTTACACATTTTCATCAACTCTAGTTGTTGTTTTAATTGTGCATTTTCTTTTGATGTTTTACAGTCTGTGCCTAAATATTTTCTAAATGATAATCTAAATTCTTGTGTATCACTATTACTGTAACTACTGTTGTAATCATTATAATCATAATCACGATTAGATACAGATAAATCTATTTCACCACATCTAGTATTACCATCGTTAAGATATTCGTTTCTAGGATACGCAGGTCCCATTAAGGCCAGCAGACATATCAAAATTATTAATGCTCCGGTAAAATAATAATTCATCCTGGCTACCTCCATGATACATCCTAATAATTTATTTCTCTGTTGAGATCTTTGATATCGTATTCCATTTGTCTAACTTTATCAGCTAGAACTTCATATAAGTTTTCGGCCATGTCCCATGTGCCTTCAGCTCTTTCTAATTTTGCAATGACAGTATTCACACCATCGGTTAATACTTTCATATCTCTTTGTATATTTTCTATCTCCATAGTTTTTAATTCATGTATCTCTGCTTGGTTTGCATTGATAGTATCTGTTAAATTAACAATATATTTAACGCCAGTAAAAGTTCCGACCAAAACTGATGCCACAACCGGCACCATGACTATGTTTTTTTTTAACAAAGCTGCTAAGTTCATATTTTCTTTTCCTCCATCTCGTAGAAAAACTTATCAGTGTCTTCCGTACGCCATGATTTATCATCTTCAACATTCCATTCTGTAGTTTGCACCTTCCAATCTGGAATATTGTCCTTAACTGTAAAGGACGCTACGTTCCACATTATTCTATTATTAGGTTGTGCTGCAAAATTACCGTCGTCTAACGCTAATATGTGTGCGCACTTATG
>JACWEJ010000022.1 GCA_014653545.1 Pelagibacterales bacterium SAG-MED41 | reverse complement strand
ACCTTGAATCTCCATTGCCGCAATAGTTGCTCCAGCAAAACCAATTACTACAAGTAATATCCTTGCAACAAGTAGTCTTTTTGCTGTCTCTGCTTTTGGATCTATCATTTTGTAGTAAACGTCATGAGAGATCGCATTAGCAATTGCTAGAATCAAACCATCAGCTGTTGACATGGCAGCAGCCATACCTCCAGCAGCAACCAGACCTGAGATTACATATGGTAATCCAGCTATCTCTGGAGTTGCTAATACAACTGCTTTACCGCCCATGAAAAACTCATTTAATTCAAGAGTTCCATTACCGTTAAAGTCGCTGATGAACATCAAGTTTGCTTGATTCCAGTTTTGATACCAATCTATTGATTGGACTTCTGCAAATGATTTACCAATAATACCTGTTGATAAATTAGGATCAATCAGCGTTAGTTTTGATAGTGTCGCTAACATTGGAGCAGAAGAATATAGTAGGAAGATAAAAAATAATGACCAACCAACTGATTTTCTTGCTGCTTTTACGCTTGGAGTAGTAAAATATCTCATCATCACGTGTGGCAAAGATGCTGTTCCCATCATCATCGCTAAGGCTAATGAAATAAATGCCCAAGGTGTAGCGTTAACCGCAGAGTGAGCTTTGGTTATTCCAGCCAACCCTTTAGGTACTGTTGCTAAATCAGCAGCAGAGTTTTTAACAAACCCAAACTGTTGTTCTAACTCACCAATTCTAGCTACTTCGTCAGCTAACATAAGATGTGGGAAGAATCCCGCACCCATTTTGTTACTGATCCAGAATACTGGAAGCAAGTAAGCTATAATTAGCACTATGTATTGTGCAACCTGTGTCCAAGTCACCGCTCTCATACCCCCTAACATTGAGCAAAGTAAAATACTAATTAGCCCAACATATACAGCGTATTTAAAGTCGATATCAAGAGCAACAGATGCGATAGTACCTGTAGCGTTAATTTGAGCAGTCACGTAGGTAAATGATGCAACAGTTAAAACTATTACTGCACATAACCTTGCTAAATTACCACCATATCTTGTACCGATAAAATCTGGAACTGTGTAACAGCCAAATTTTCTTAAGTATGGTGCTAATAAAGTTGCAACCAATATATATCCACCTGTCC
>JACWEJ010000021.1 GCA_014653545.1 Pelagibacterales bacterium SAG-MED41 | reverse complement strand
ATTAAAGATTTAGTAATACTTTTTCCTTTGATATCATAATATACTTGTCTTACTTTTTTACTAAAATCTTTTCCGACATAATCAAAATTTTTTTCTATATATTTTCTTAAATTTGAAAGTTTCTTTTTTGTATCATTAAAATCTTGGTTGGTTATCTCAATTTGTTTATCTTTTTCTTTTGAATTTAAAATAGTTGGGGCCATTATTGATTTATTAATTTTTTTCGAAGAACAATAAATACATTCTAACAAACTCTTTTTGTTCAACTTATCAAACTCTTTTGAATTAGAGAACCAACTCTCGAACTCATGATCATTTTGACATTTTAAATTGTATTTAATCATTTAGTTCCTATAATCTGCATTTATATCTATATAGTCGTGTGTAAAATCACATGTATAACATTTAAAAGCATCGTTACCGAGTTTTAAATTTACTTCAATTTCAATAGAGTCCCATTTCATATACTCTCTTAATTTTTTTTCTTCATAAGTTTCTGAAACTTTTCCATTCTCTGCAACGAGATAATTTCCTATTTTTATCTTCAATTTTTTAAGATCAATTATCTCCCCTGATTTCCCTATACCCATAACAATCCTTCCCCAATTAGGATCTTCACCAGCTACAGCGGTTTTTACCAAAGGCGAGTTAGCAATAGAAAAAGCTATATTTTTTGCGCTACCCAAAGACTTCGCGTTAATTACGTTAATTGTTAAAAATTTTTTTGCTCCCTCTCCGTCTACGACTATTTGTTTAGCCAAATTTAAGCAAAGTTTTTTTAACGCTATTTCAAATTTTTGAATCACTTTATCATTAAGAGAAATATTTTGTCCAATTTTGATAGATCTTGTTGAAAATATAGAAACCATATCATTCGTTGATTGATCACTGTCTACTGTTATTGCATTAAAAGAATTTGCTACTGACCTCTTTAAAAGTGTTTTTAAAAGATTGGAATTGATATCGGCATTAGTAAAGATAAAAGATAACATTGTAGCTAAATTAGGAGCTATCATTCCTGATCCCTTAGCAATACCAGAAATTTTTATTAATTCATCTCCTACTATAATTTCCTCATAAGCTAGTTTAGGTCTCGTATCAGTAGTCATTATTGCTGATGCCATTTTTATCCAATACATCTTATTATGTTCTGTTCTTAACTTTTCTACTAAGTCTGGAAGTCTATCTTT
>JACWEJ010000020.1 GCA_014653545.1 Pelagibacterales bacterium SAG-MED41 | reverse complement strand
GCACCTGCGGCACCACCTGTTGTGATTGCTCCATATCTTGCATACCTTGCTGATTTATTTAATTTATTAGCAGCTTGTTGTCCTTTAGATAAATTTTTTGCTGTCTTACCTGTTAATCCAACTCTTCTGCCTTTTTGTATTGCACTAATAGTTTTTGTTGCAATCTGTCCAGCTATCTTTGCACCTCTTGCTGCTGGCACACCTACTTGAACTAATGCTTCTGTAATTCTTCCTGCTGCTGTATCTCTTGCTTTATCTTCTAAACCTTGCATGACATCGCCTACAACACTGTCATCAATAAATTTTTCTAATCTTGCAACAGCACCATCATCTATTTTTACACCCTCACTATTAACAGCGTCATAGACCTCTGCTGCTACAGATGCTAAACCTACTGGAATTTTTATTAAACCTGAACCTATACCTGATGCTATTGAAACAGCTAGATTAGTTTCATTCTCCGGCTCTTGTATGGCATATCTATCGTACTTCTGTACCATAGTGAATCCTAATTAATTTGAACTTCTACGAAACCTGGAGGGACAATTGTCATTCCGTTTTCTACAACTGCTTCTGCTCCTGAGTCCCTTCTAAAATATCTTTTACCTTTATAATCATAATAGACAACACCTTCTTTGTATCCAGTTGTTTTTCCTTCCTCCCAAAAAGGATCATCAATATCAAAATTTACATCAGGATTTGCTTTTTCTATTTTATTGTAATCAGCATAAAACTCTGCTTGTAATTCTGCTACAATAGGACTTAATTTTAAATCATTTTGTAATCTTTCCTTTGTTCTTCTAATATCATCTGCTCTTTGTTCACCCGGCATATTTTGAACACCAAACTCGTCTTTTGTTAATAATCTTCTAATACCTTCGTTTACATCCTCATAATATCCAGCATTAACACCTTCTTGTGCTTTTTTCATTAAAGCAGATCTTGTATCTTCATCTAAATTTTTTTAACATCTGTAATTCAACAGCACCTTCTTGCGCTATATCTGTTTGTGCTGCTGATAATTTAATTTGTCTTTCTAAATCTTTTTCAGCATCTATTGCATCAAATAAATCTCCTGATGGCCCTTTAGCAGCTTCTGCTGCTGTTGCAAGTAAACCACCTCTTGGTGTTGCTGATGCAAGATTTAAACCAAAGTTAATTAAAAATTTAGATATGTCCTCACCTTTATCTCTTTTACCTAAAGCTTCCATTAATCTTTCCTCTGTAGATAATCTTTTAATACTAGGTGTCATGTTTTGATTCATATCTAATGCAGGTGTCTTTGTTCCTTGGTCCACGGTCGGTTGTTTCATAGGATTCATCCTGTTAGGAAAAGCACTAATCA
>JACWEJ010000002.1 GCA_014653545.1 Pelagibacterales bacterium SAG-MED41 | reverse complement strand
TGGAACCACAAGGTCGGCTCTTAAATCTGTTTCTTTAGCTAATTCTATACCTAATTTTTTTAATTATTTTGATCTACTGTGTATGCCAATGTTTTTTAAAAGGTTTTTCTTTAAGTTTAATCTCTTTTATGAAATGGATTTTATCTACCGTAATAACTATTGTTTTGGTTCCAAAGCTTCAACCCTTTGTAAGCGAATATATACAATCAGAATTCATTAATAATATTGGCTTAGGTATAGCAATCTTTATTTTTACACTTTTTATATCTATTTTAATTGGAAAAACTTTAAGTAAAGCAATAACTTGGACTGGTGTTGGCTCAATAGATAAGGGATTTGGTTTTGTATTTGGTTTTTTTAAAGGGTATATTGTATCTGTGTGTTTATTTTCAATATTAAATTGGTTTTATCCTTATCAAAATTGGGGTATATCAACTAAGAATTCAATTTCATTTAATTTAATAAGTAAAGGCAGTGAAATTTTAATTGAGGAATTTCCTTCAAGTGATGATTTCATTGATACAAAAGAAAAAATTGAAAAAATTTAAATTTGATAAATTAAAAGAAGAGTGTGGTGTGTTCGGAATATCAAACTACGCTGATGCTTCTGCTTTAGTTGCGCTAGGATTACATGCTCTACAACATAGAGGTCAGGAAGGTTGTGGAATAGTGTCTTATGATGGAAAAAACTATCATTCAGAAAAAAGGCAAGGTCTAGTTGGAGATCATTTTACAGACTCAAAGACACTGGAAAAACTTCCTGGAAACTTCGCTATCGGTCACAACAGGTATTCTACCACAGGTGAGACATCATTAAGAAATATTCAGCCATTTTTTGCTGATTTACACACAGGAGGGTTAAGTGTAGCACATAATGGAAACCTGACTAATGCACTTTTACTTAGAGATAATTTGGTAAAAGAGGGTGCTATATTTAGAACAACTAGCGATACAGAAACCATAGTTCAGCTGATAGCCAAATCAAAAAGAAATAAGTTTCTAGATAAATTAATTGATACGCTTTTTCAAATTCAGGGCGGATACTCTTTAGTTTTAATGACAAATAAAAAGTTAGTTGGAGTTAGAGACCCTTTTGGTATAAGACCGCTAGTTATTGGTAAATTAAAAGACTCATATATTTTAGCCTCTGAAACTTGCGCACTAGATATAGTTGGAGCAAATTTTTTAAGAGAAGTTGAAAATGGTGAGATAATTATTATAGAAGACAATAAATTAAAGTCACTTAAACCTTTTCCAAAACAAAAATCTAGGCCATGTATTTTTGAATACATATACTTTGCTAGACCAGATAGTATTATTAATAATAAGTGTGCATATGAATATAGAAAAAAATTAGGTATAGAATTAGCTAAAGAAACAGATTTAAGAGCCGACCTTGTGGTTCCAGTGCCTGACTCGGGAGTACCCGCCGCACTGGGATACTCTGAAGAGTCAAAAAAACGTTTTGAGCTTGGATTAATTAGAAATCATTACGTTGGAAGAACTTTTATTGAACCAACCCAGAATATTAGAAGTTTAGGAGTAAAACTTAAATTAAGTTCTACTAAAACAATTGTTAAAAATAAAACAGTAATACTTATAGACGACTCTCTTGTTAGAGGTACTACTTGTCATAAAATTGTAAAAATGCTTTATGAGGCAGGTGCTAAAGAGGTACATGTAAGAATAGCATGTCCTGAAATAAAATACCCTGATTTTTACGGAGTAGATATGCCTACTGAAAAAGAACTTTTAGCTAACAACAAAAATAATCAGGAAATGTGTGAATATATTAATGCGAAAAGTTTAAAATTTTTAAGTTTGAACGGACTTTACAGAGCGCTAATTGGAGAAAAAAGAAATTCAAATTATCCTCAATTTAGTGATCATTACTTTACTGGTGATTATCCAATTAAACCTCATGATGATTTGCAAGGACTTAAAGTAAAACAATTATCGCTACTAAGCAGTAAATCCAGTAACTAATCAGAAATAAATAACTTCTTTTTAGAATCAACAAATAAAATTGAACCGTCTATAATAATAATATTTGAATTCATTTTTGCATTAAGTTTACGTATGCTTTTGACCTCACCAGCTATATCAAATACTAATATTTGAGAATTTTTCAGAAAAATGTAGATTTCATTGTTAAGTATCATTATTTCATGTATGTCGATTTCTTTTCTCTTTTCTTTTAAAAATTCTGATATTTTTTTATTTATGTTACTTGAGTAAATTATTTTACCTGAGTTAAGGTTAATACATACTAAATAATTTTTTTTTGAAATCAAAAATAAATAGTTATTATAAATAATTGGTTTAAAATTTGATGAAATATTGTTCTTATATAAAATTGACCCTGAATTTGTATTTATAATATAAGTTGTATAATTTGTCGTAACAATAATCTTATTATTATTATTAACTAACTCTGTTCCAGAAAATAAGTTACTTGGATTTAAGTCTAAAGATTGATTTAAATTTAAAAACCATTTTACACTCAAGGTATTCTTATCAATAGAGTATAGCGATCCATAAGTATTTAAAAAAAAAATAGAATTTTTTGTCAAAGATATGTTGTTGATAAATTGATTCTTAACCAGAGTTTCTTCAGTAGGAATTAATTTAACTGTGTTACCATTTTTTTTTTCAAAAAAGTATAAATTATTATTTTGATCAGCAGAAATTAGTTTTGTATTAATTAATTTTAGATTTGATCGGAAAGGTATTTTATAATTTTTTGCCCACAAAATTGTATTTTTTTTATAATCAAACGCATACAAATAACCTAAGTTATCAGAAGCAAAAATTATATTGTTATCAATAATTAAATTTATAATTTTATCAATTTTTTTTAATTTTTTTTTATAAAAATTAAATTTCGTTATTATTTTATTTTGATTGATTGAGAATACTATAATGTTCCCTCTTTTATCGCTAAATATAATATGTTCATCTTTAAATAAAATTGATTCATTTATGTTATTTTTAGTTAGTTTTTGACTTTGATAGATTGTCTTATTTTTATTATCATACTTGAAATTAGTATAATTATTTGAGTCACTAAAAAATATGTCGCTCCACTCAGTGTTTTTCAACGGGTCTTTTAATTTGAATTTGAAGTTTTTATCTATAGGAATCGATTTTTCATAAAACTCATTTGCTGAAGAAATTGTTTTAAAGTCCTTAAAAGTTACATCTTCTTTTTTGGTTAAATTATCTTCATTTTTCCAAATTCCAGTTCTTTTATCAAAAGAACAATTGGTAAATAAAATAATCACTATAAAAATATTAAAAAACTTCATTTATTATTTTGAAATAATTTCTTCAGATATAGCTTTTAGATTAGAGTTTTTTTTTATTAATTTATCCAATAATTTTTTACCAGATTCGTAATCGGAAAATTTCATTATGTATAGAGATTTTTTAAATATAATTAAGTCAGATTTATCTTTAGAAATATTTAAATTTTCTATTGTTTTAAAATAATTCAAAATTTTATCTTCATTAGTCTCCAAATTTTTTTCTATTATTGAATTTAGCGCTAAAATTGAGTAAAATTTACTTTTACTTAAAATAATGTCTTCATAAATATTTTTTGCTTTTTCTTTATCACCAGATTCGAGATAAAGACCTGCTTGAATATATTTTTCTGAAATTATCTTATTGTTATTATTTTTTTTAAAATCTATAAATAATAGAAAAAGCACTGATGATAATAAAATTAATATTAAAAATAAAATCTTCAATTTATTTTTGTTATAAAAATTGACAATTTTATCTTTAAAATCTATCTTTTTTTCTAAGCTATGATCCATTTAAAAAATTTTTATTTGATGGAAATTTTTTTAATTTAACATCTCTAGTATATTGTTTAACAGCATTTTCAATTATTCTATTGAGGTTCAGGTATTTTTTAACAAATTTTGGGTAAAAACCACTCAAACCTAACATATCATCTGTTACCAAAATTTGACCATCGCAATTAGATGAAGAGCCAATACCAATAGTTGGAATTTTCAATTTATTTGTAATAATTTTAGCAGATTTTGGCGATAAGCATTCCAACACAATTGAAAATGCCCCTGCTTTTTGTATTAATTTTGCTTCTTTTAAAAGTTTAATAGTTTCCGCTTTTGTTTGTCCTTCAATTTTAAATTTTTTTTTAAACTGCGGTGTAAACCCTATGTGACCCATTACAGGTATTTTCTTTTTTGTTAATCTCTCAATAATTTTGTAGTTTTTTTTATTATTTTCTATTTTTACAGCATCACATCCTGTTTCCTTTATTACGAGTTTTATATTTTTCTCAGCACTTTTAAAATTATTATAAGTCCCTTTTGGCATATCAACTACGAGTAAGGAATTTTTTATACCCATTTTCACACTAATAGTGTGTTGAATAATATTTTCTAAAGTTATTTTATGAGTATCTTTATGAGCATATAAAACATTTGCCATAGAGTCCCCAACTAGAACTATATCCACGTATTTATCCAAAATTTTAGCAATACTTTTTGAATAGGCAGTTAAACTTACTATTTTTGACTTATTTTTTTTTAATAATATTTTTTTAATTTTTTTGTTCATTATTCTAGTTCAATAGTGCTAGGAGGCTTAGAAGTTATATCATATACAACTCTATTAATTCCTTTAACATTATTTACGATTTTATTAGAAATATTATCTACAAAATTCTTAGGTAAACTGAAATAGTCAGCCGTCATCCCATCTTCCGACTTCACAGCTCTTAACAGGCAAATATTCTCATACGTTCTTGTATCACCCATTACTCCAACTGTTTTAATTGGAAGTAGTGCTGCATACGCCTGCCATATCTTTTTATAAAGCCCGAATTTAATTAGCTCGTTAATAAAAATATAATCTGCTTCTTGAAGTATTTTTACTCTTTCAGGGGTAATATTTCCTAAAATTCTAATCCCTAAACCAGGACCAGGAAATGGATGTTTAAAATTAATATTTTTAATCAACCCCAACGATTTACCTAAAATTCTTACTTCATCTTTAAAAAAGTCTTTTAAAGGTTCTACTAATTTCAAATTCATTCTTTTAGGTAAGCCTCCAACATTGTGGTGAGATTTTATTTTAGAAGTTTTGCTACCAGTTGACGATTTACTTTCAATAATATCAGGATAAAGAGTCCCTTGAGCTAAAAATTTCAAATTTTTATAATTCTTAGCCTCTTTTTCAAACACTTTAATAAATAAATTTCCAATAATCTTTCTTTTTTTTTCTGGATTACTTATATTTTTTAATTTATTTAAAAATAACTTTGAAGCATTGATCAGCTTAACATTTAGTTTATATTTTTTTTTAAAAATTTCATAGGTATATTTAAATTCATTTTTCCTCATCAACCCAGTATCTACCATTATACATATTAGATTTTTTTGGATTGCTTTATTTATTAATAATGCAACAACACTGCTATCTACACCACCAGATAATGCGCATATCACTCTATCTTTTTTAACAGTATTTTTTATTTCATTTATTAATTGCTTTTTTTGAGATGTAACACTCCATTTTTTTTTTATTTTACAAATCGGGAATAAAAAATTTTTAATTAATTGTTTTCCTTTATCTGTATGTGTTACCTCTGGATGAAATTGAACCCCATAAATTTTATTTTTAGTATTTTCTATGATAGTAAATTTTGACTCTTTAGTAGATGCAACTAATTTGAAATTTTTTGGCAATTTTATCACTGCATCTTCATGACTCATCCATACAGATCTTTTATTTTTTAAAAAATTCTTTGTTAAAAGTGAGGTGCTTTTTTTATATAAGATAGCTCTTCCAAATTCTCTTTTTTTTTTAGAAGATTTAATCTTTCCTCCAAAAATCTTAGCTATCAATTGTAAACCATAACATATTCCCAATATTGGAATTTTTTTTTCAAAAATATATCTAGGGACGGTCTGAAAAGTAGTGGCTGTAACAGAAGATGGCCCTCCTGAAAGTATTAAACCTTTTATATTATGAAATTTTTTTAATTTAATAAAGTTTTTCGGAGTTATAATTTCAGAATAAACTCCAAATTCCCTTATTCTTCTTGCTATTAATTTTGTAACTTGAGAGCCAAAATCAATAATTAAAACTTTATCTTTATGATTATGAAATTGCATTTATTTTTTAGATAAATTTTCAATTTCGATTTTTAATTGATCACTTTTGTTACAGAATTTACTGCATATTGATTTTAATTTTTTATTTAATTCTTTACTTTTTTTATAATCAGAAGATTTTAATTTTAATCTTGCAAGATTATAAATTGCCTCCTCATTTTTTGGATTTAATAACATTACTGTATTTAAATTTTTTTCTTCTAATATTTTCTTGTCTTGTTTATTAAATATTTTTGACAAATAAAGATACGATAATTCACTTTTAGGATTAAAGACTATATCTTGTTCAAATTTAAATTTTGCATCTTCAAATTGATTTTTATTATATAGGTTAATACCATCTTTAACATATTCTGACTTAGCAAATAAATTAGTTGATAAAGAAAATAGAGCAAAAAGATATAAAAAAATTTTAATCATAACTTATAATTTATTGTTTTCTGTGTCATTTCAACACTGTGAACCATGCTTTCATAAAATCCTGCTTTAGTTATTTTGACAAATTTTGCTTTTTTATTTATTTCTTTTAAGTTTTTAGCTCCAATATATCCCATTGATGATCTCAATCCACCTTGCAGTTGATATATAATTTTTGATACTTTTCCTTTATATTCAACTCGTCCCTCCACTCCCTCTGGCACAAATTTAGATTTATTTTTAAAATTTTTTTGAAAATACCTATTTGCCGATCCTGCTGACATTGCTCCAATTGAACCCATGCCTCTGTATTGTTTGTAAAACTTTCCATTAATTTTAAACTTTTTACCTGGGCTTTCATCGGTGCCAGCAAATATTGAACCCATCATAATAGCATCAGCTCCAGCAGCTAAAGCTTTCGCAATATCGCCTGAAAATTTAATTCCTCCATCTGAAATAACTTTTACATTCTTTTTATAAAGAGCTTTTTTTACTTCCATGATAGCTGAAATTTGAGGAACACCAATGCCTGCTACCATTCTAGTTGTGCAAATAGATCCAGGTCCTATACCTACTTTAATAATATCTACTCCAGAATTATATAGTTTTTTTGCAGCCTCTCCTGTAGCAATATTTCCAACACAAATAGGAACATTTTTTGATATTTTTTTTATTTTTAATAACGTTTGTAGAACTTTTTTACTGTGTCCATGAGCAGTATCAATAACAATTAAATCAACTCCATTTGATATAAGTGATCTAGCTCTATCTAAATCTTCTTGATTAGTTCCTATGGCTGCCCCTACAATAAGTTTTTTATTCTTCACTTTTTTGACTTCAACAGATTGTTTTTTTATATCTAAATTTCGATGAATAATTCCCATTCCACCCTCTGTAGCAATCGCAATGGCCATTTTAGATTCGGTGACAGTGTCCATTGCGGAGGTAAAAAAAGGAACTTTAAGAGAAATTTCTTTTGTAAGTTGAAGAATAATATTTGTATTTGATGGTAAAACGTCTGAATATTTGGGAAGAAGTAAAACATCGTCAAAGGTTAATGCTTCTTTAATTGTATCCATATAAACTTATATACAATTATTAAAATTTATAAAGTCTTTAAAATTTCACAATGTAAATAAGTTTCTTTGGACTCTTTTCTGCTAGAATGAGGTTTAAAAAAATTTACTTTATTAAAGGTAGATTTAGCCAGGTTTTTTACCTGTAAGAAATCTTCTCCCATAAAGATCTTTGACACTAAAACACCCTTGGGTTTAAGTGTTTCCTTCGAAAAATTAATGACATCAGCACATAACTGGTTTGTTCTAATAGAGTCTAATGATTTACTGCCAGTTGTATCTGCTGCCATATCTGAGATAATCACATCTAAACTAGATTTAAAATATTCTATGACTGCGGATTTTGTGTCATTTAAAAGTATATCGCCTTTAAAAAATCTAACATTTTTTATTGGTTCCATGTCTTTCATATCTACAGACATGATTCTTCCTGATCTAATAGTTTGACTAGCTACTTGAGACCATCCTCCAGGGTAAGATCCTAGATCTAATAAATTAGTATTTTTTTTTAAAAATTTATATTTTTTATTTAATTCAATTAATTTAAAAGAAGCTCTGGAACGATAGCCAAGTGTTCTAGATTTTTTAAAAAATTGATCTCTATGTTGTTTTATTTTCCAAGAATTACTTTTTTTAACTCTCTTTGATTTTTTCATTATAAAATATCTTCATGACTATCTTCAGATATTTTCTCTGCATTTTTTTTTATTTGTTTTTTATATGAGATTATACTTACCGGTATTGAAATTAGGTATACAATTCCAAAAATTAAAAGAGTTTCAAATGTGTAAAATAGCAAAGCTATAAAAATAATTCCAATTCCTAGTAATAAAAAAACTGTAGTTTTAGGGGATATAGATATTTTTTTTAATGCTAGAGTTGGGATTTTACTGACTAACAAAATTGCAATAAAAATAGTAAGGTAAGGTGTGAGATTTTTAATTTCAAGTCCAAAATTTAAATTTGTTAATTCATATATCAATGGCATTAAAATTAATAATCCACCCGCAGGAGACGGTATTCCCTCAAAAAAATTATTTTTCCACTCTTCTCTTCCTTCTATTTTTGTTAAATTAAATCTGGCTAATCTTAGGACACAACAAACTGAATAAATTAATGTAATGGCCCAACCTAATTTTCCATAATTATTCAACTCCCAAAAATATAAAATAAAAACTGGAGCAATCCCAAAACTCACAAAATCTGTTAAGGAGTCCAATTCTTTACCAAACTCTGACGTTCCTTTTATTAATCTTGCAATTCTGCCATCTAAAGCATCTAATATTGCTGCAAACAAAATTAATGTTACTGCTAAAGTGAAATTACCTTCAATTGAAAATTTTATT
This sequence comes from Pelagibacterales bacterium SAG-MED41, assembly GCA_014653545.1. Taxonomy (GTDB): domain Bacteria; phylum Pseudomonadota; class Alphaproteobacteria; order Pelagibacterales; family Pelagibacteraceae; genus Pelagilacustribacter. Next base: position 111,933 of record JACWEJ010000002.1, on the reverse strand, counting down.
GAACTAATTCCAAGGCAAACACCTGCGAGAGTTAAAATGTTTGGAAGTAAATATCTTGTTTTTTTCGACGTAACTATTTTGAATTTTTTATTTTCTTGCATCATTCAGAGGCTAATAAGCTTTCTCCTGCCACAACGTTTTGTCCTAGTTTAGCTAAAACTTTTTTATTTTTAAAATAAATATCTACCCTGCTTCCAAATCTAATCATCCCTATTCTATCACCTTGTTTTAATTCTTGACCTTGTTCTACTTCGCAAACAATTCTTCTAGCGATTAATCCGGCAATCTGAACAATTATAATTTCCTCACCATTATTTAATTTTACTTTAAAAAAATTTCTTTCATTCTCTTCACTTGCTTTATCTAAAGAGGCATTTAAAAATTTTCCAGGTTTATAATAAATTTCTTCTACTTTGCCTGATGACGGAACTCTATTTACGTGACAATTAAATACATTCATAAAAACACTTATTTTTGTAAAAGTAGTATTTTCTAATCTAAGTTCTTCTGGACCAGATTTTTCTGATATGTCGGTAATTAAGCCATCTGCAGGACTAACAAGATAACTATCATCGTTAATGCAATATCTTTCTGGATCTCTAAAAAAATAATATACCCACACTGTTATTAAGATAAATATTAATCCTAGAAACTTTGAAAAAAACAAAATAATGAAGGTTGCTAAAATTGAAATAGCTAAAAACTTGTATCCTTCTTTGTGTATCTTTGGAAATATTGTGTTAAACATAATTAATAGTTTGATAATTTTTTCTTAATATGTATAAAAATCACAGTTAATCAATCTATATTTTATGGCAAAAATTAAAGTTAAAAACCCAGTAGTTGAATTAGACGGAGATGAAATGACTAGAATTATATGGTCTTTCATTAAGGATAAGCTCATCAAACCCTATTTAGAAATAGACTTAAAATACTTTGATTTAGGTATGGAAAATAGAGACAAAACAGATGATCAAATAACTATAGATGCAGCTAATGCTATTAAACAATTTGGTGCTGGTGTTAAGTGCGCCACAATTACTCCTGATGAAGCTAGAGTAGAAGAGTTTAAACTTAAAAAAATGTGGCGATCGCCTAACGGAACTATAAGAAATATACTAGGTGGTACAGTTTTTAGAGAACCTATTATTTGTAATAATGTTCCAAAATTAGTTCCAGGATGGACTCAACCAATAGTAATTGGTAGGCACGCGTTTGGTGATCAATACCGAGCAACTGATTTTTTAATACCTGGTGAAGGTAAGATGGAAGTAAAATGGACTTCTAAAGATGGAAAAGATAAAAAAGAATTTGAAGTATTTAATTTTAATGGACCAGGTATAGCGTTATCAATGTACAACTTAGACGACTCAATAAAAAATTTTGCAAGAGCTTGCATGAATTATGGTTTAGGAAGAAAATGGCCTGTGTATTTATCAACTAAAAATACTATATTAAAAGCCTATGATGGTAGGTTTAAGGATTTATTCCAAGATGTTTTTGAAAAAGAATTTAAAGAAAAATTTGAAAAAGCTTCAATTACATATGAACATAGATTGATTGACGATATGGTTGCGTGCGCTATGAAATGGAACGGAGGTTATGTTTGGGCTTGTAAAAACTATGACGGCGATGTCCAATCCGATACCGTAGCTCAAGGATTTGGCTCTTTAGGCTTAATGACAAGTGTATTGATGACTCCAGATGGAAAAACGGTAGAGTCAGAGGCTGCTCATGGCACTGTAACAAGACACTATAGAATGCATCAACAAGGTAAAGAGACTTCCACTAATCCTATAGCATCAATATTTGCGTGGACGAGAGGTTTAACTCATAGAGGAAAACTAGATAATAATACCGAACTTGTTAAATTTGCTTCAACATTAGAAAAAGTTTGTATAGAAACGGTTGAGAGTGGATTTATGACAAAAGATTTGGCAATTTTGATTGAAAAATCAGCTAAGTATTTAACTACAAATCAATTTCTAGAAGCGATAGATAGCAACTTGAAAAAAAAACTTAATTAATTTTTTTAACTAATACCTTAAAAACTTCTTCAATATTATCTACATTCGCTCCCCCGGCTTGTGCAAAATCTTTTCTGCCACCCCCTCCTTTGCCTCCCAAAATTTCTGAACCAATCTTAACTAAATTGACGGCATCATATTTTAAAGTTAAATCCTGAGAAACTCCTACTGCTAAGCCAACCTTATCCTCAAATATAGAAATGCTAATTATAACTCCTGATTTAATATCTTTTTTTCCTTGGTCGATAATACTTCTAAGTTCTTTAGGTGGAAAATCTTTTAAAATTTGTTCTCTTATTACTATACTGCCAACTTTTTTATCCTTAATTATATTTTTGTTTTTATCTTTTTTAATATTTTCAATTTTTATTCTATTTAATTGTTTATTTAAATTTTTCAAATTTTCGGATAAGTCTACATTATCTTTATAATCTGGCTTTATTTTAAAGTTTTGTAATTCATTTTTTACTAATTCTATTTCCTCTTTGAGATTTATTTCTTTTAGAGATTTTTTTTGTTTTTGTGTTCTTTCATACTGCTCTAATTGTTTATCTCTTAACGCTTCGACTCTTCTTACCCCTGAGGCAATGGATGATTGACTAACAATTTTGAATTTGCCAACCTCTTTAGTGTTTTTTACGTGAGTTCCTCCACATAGTTCGGTTGAAAAAAAACCATTATTTTCTTTTCCTATGAACACTACTCTTACTTCCTCACCATATTTTTCTCCAAATAAAGCTAAAGCACCCATATTAACTGCCTCTTTTGGAGTCATGATTCTTGTTTGGACATCAGACGAACCTTCGATGATATCATTAACTATTTTATTTATTTTGGCTATTTCCTGATTTTCTATTGGCTTGCTATGGCTAAAATCAAATCTTAATCTTTCAGGCGAAACTAATGATCCTTTTTGCATAACATGTTTTCCTAATGTCCTTCTTAAGGATTCATGTAATAAATGAGTAGCAGAATGATTGGCTTTAGAATTTTTTCTTTTTATTTTATCGATTTCTAAATTAATATTTTGGCCAACTGATATTGATCCATTCTCAATTTTACCGTAATGAACAAAGAGATCTCCCATCTTTTTTTGAGTATCATTTATTTTTATTTTGCAGTCGGAATTAAAGATATAACCTTGATCACCTACTTGACCCCCCGACTCTCCATAAAATGGAGTCTGATTTGAAATAATCTCAATTTCTTCTCCAGAATTTGCTGAGTTAACAAATTCTCCATTTTTTGATATTTTAATTACTACACCCTCAGCTTTATCAAATTCATAACCTAAGAATTCTGTTGGATTGAGTTCTTCTCTAATTTTAAACCATTTTTCATCTACAGATTTATCTCCTGATCCTTTCCAGTTAGCTCTTGCCAAAATCTTACTTTTTTCCATTTCCTTATCAAATCCATTATTATCTACCTTTATATTTTTTCCTCTTAAAATATCTGCTGTTAGATCTAGTGGAAAGCCATAAGTATCGTACAATTTAAATGCTATTGGTCCTGGAAGAGTTTTGTTTTTAACTTTGCTAAGATTTTCATCTAGAATTTTCATTCCTCTTTTAAGAAGAGATGAAAACTTTTCCTCCTCATTTTTAAGGGTTTCAATTATTAATTCGCTACCATTGGTTAATTCCGGATAGCTATTCTTCATTTCATTTAAAAGAACTTCAAAAAGCTTATGGAAAACTGGACGCTTACTACCTAAAGAGTGGGCATGTCTCATTCCTCTTCGCATAATTCTTCTTAAAACATATCCCCGACCCTCATTGGAAGGAAGAATTCCTTCTGCGATTAAAAAACTACTTGCTCGAAGGTGATCAGCTATAACTCTGTGGCTTGCAATTGATCTACTATCTATCGGTGCCTTTATAAAATCAGATGAAGCGGCTATAATTTTTTGAAAGTGATCTATTTTATAATTATCGTGAGTGCCTTGAAGAACAGCGGTCATTCTTTCAAGACCCATTCCTGTATCAACTGATGGTTTTGGTAAATCTATTCTTTTTTCTTTAGAAATTTGTTCGTATTGCATGAATACGAGATTCCAAATTTCAATAAATCTATCACCATCTTCATCCTTACTTCCGGGAGGACCACCTTTAAGTTTATCGCCATGATCATAAAAAATCTCCGAGCATGGTCCACATGGACCTGTGTCACCCATTGACCAGAAATTATCAAAAGTTGGGATTTTTATAATTTTATTTTCACTTAATCCAGCTATTTTTTTCCACAAATTAAAAGCATCATTATCTTCATTAAAAACTGTAACTAACAACTTTTCTTTGGGCAAACCGAAATCTTTAGTAAGTAAATTCCATGCGTGAGTAATAGCTTGTTCCTTAAAATAATCACCAAATGAAAAATTTCCTAACATTTCAAAAAAGGTATGATGCCTAGGCGTATATCCCACATTTTCTAAATCATTATGTTTTCCTCCTGCTCTTACGCATTTTTGAGAAGTAGTAGCTGTTTTATATTGTCTCTTTTCTAGGCCAGTAAATACATTTTTAAATTGAACCATCCCGGAATTGGTAAACATTAAAGTAGGATCATTATTTGGAACTAAATTACTAGACTCAACGATCTGATGATTATTTTTTTTGAAATAATCTAAAAATTTTTTCCTTACATCTGTAAGTAAAATTTGGCCCATATTTAATTAAATACAGATATTTATAGGGTTGTCTATAAAGAGATTAACCGGTTTTTTGCTTTTCGTTGTCAACTACCAAGCAAATTTCTGATTTTGTTAAAAATCTTTCTCCTGTTCCATTATCTAATGAAAACATACCGCCTATTCCCTTGACGGCGTCTATAGTGAGATCAGTATGCTTCCACTTTTCATATTGATCACCATTCATATAAAAAGGAACGCCTCCTATTTCACCTAGTTTGATATCATTATCACCTAAAGGGAATTCACCCTCTTGAAAACACATAGGAGCGCTACCATCACAACATCCTCCAGATTGATGAAACATAAGTTTCTCTCCATATTTTTCTTGAAGCTTAGATAGCAGATTTAATGCTGATTGTGTTGCTGATACTTTCATTTTTAATGTACGGCCCATGATTTAGAATCATGGGCCAGTATATATTATTGGTTAAAAGAATCCCAATTTCTTCTCTGCGTAAGAAACATGAAGATTTTTATTTTGTCTATAATGGTTAAGCATCATTTTATGAGTTTCTCTACCCACTCCAGACTGTTTATAACCACCAAATGGCGAGTGAGCTGGATAAGCATGATAACAATTTGTCCATACTATTCCTGCTTGTATTCCTCTGCCCATTCTGTGAGCTGTATTGCCATCTCTAGTCCATACTGCTGCTCCTAAACCATAAAGAGTATCATTAGCAATTTTTAATGCCTCTGCTTCATCTTTAAATTTAATCACAGATACAACAGGTCCAAAGATCTCTTCTTGAGAGATACGCATGTTGTTTTTAGCTTCAAAAATAGTTGGTTGAATAAAGTTTCCTTTTTCCAATCCACTATTAAGTTTAGCAACACTTCCTCCTGCTAGAACTTTAGCGCCCTCTTTTTTACCTAGATCAAGATAAGATTTAATCTTTTCCATCTGCTCTAGTGACACTTGAGCTCCAATCATTGTTTCCATTTTTAAAGGATTGTCTTGTTTTACAGCTTTAGTTCTTGCGATAGCTCTCTCCATGAATTTATCATAGATTGACTCTTGAATTAAAGCTCTACTTGGACAAGTGCAAACTTCACCTTGGTTAAGATTGAACATGACAAAACCTTCGATACATTTATCAAAGAAGTCGTCATCTTTTTCCATAACATCCTCAAAGAAAATGTTTGGAGATTTTCCACCTAATTCCAAAGTAATTGGAATTATATTTTGTGCAGCGTACTGCATGATCAGTCTTCCTGTAGTTGTTTCACCAGTAAATGCAACTTTAGCAACTCTTTTAGAAGAAGCTAAAGGTTTACCCGCTTCCAATCCAAAACCACTAACAATGTTAACTACCCCTGGAGGCAATAAATCACCAATCAGTTCCATTAAAACATTAATAGACGCTGGTGTTTGTTCGGCTGGTTTTAATACAACACAGTTTCCTGCTGCAAGCGCTGGTGCTAATTTCCATGTTGCCATTAGTAATGGAAAGTTCCAAGGAATAATCTGACCTACAACTCCTAAAGGTTCATGAAAGTTGTAAGAGTATTGATTATTGCTTATTTCAGCAATTGATCCTTCTTCTGCTCTTATTACTCCAGCAAAATATCTCCAATGATCAATTACCAATGGTAAGTCTGCTGCCATACATTCTCTTATTGGCTTCCCATTATCTAAACATTCAGCAGTTGCTAATAAGTTTAGATTTTTTTCAATAACATCGGCTATTTTGTTCAAAATGTTTGATCTAGTAGTGATGTCTGTCTTTCCCCACTCTGTGAAAGCTGCGTGAGCTGCGTCCAACGCGGCCTCTACATCTTTATCATTCGATCGTGCAACTGAACAGATCTTCTCATTATTTATCGGGCTAACATTATCAAAATATTTTCCTGACTTTGGTTCTACAAATTTACCATTTATAAAGTTGCCGTACTTAGCTTTAAATGGAAATTTTACTTTTAAATGAGAGGTATCTAAAACTGAAGACACGTTCGAGCTTTTTGCTTGTTGTGTACTCATTGTTCCCCCTTTTGTTTCAATATGTAATTAAAACCAAAATGGAGTTAATTGTACACATCTAATTTTAACACAACCTTGACGACTACCAAATGTTGATTCAATCAATTATAAGTTGTGATTTCATGGGAAACGGGAAGTATTAACCTTCCCGTTTTAAATGATGGCTGAGGAATTATTCTTCCTCTTTTTTATCGCTAATTTTTTCGTTTGCTGAAGGATTTCCTTCCAACTCTTTGCTAATAGCAGCAGCTTGATCTCTAATAGTTTTTTCTATCTCTGTAGCTACATTAGGATTTTTTTGAAGATAGACTTTAGCGTTTTCTCTACCTTGTCCAATTTTTTCTCCTTTGTAAGCATACCAAGCTCCAGATTTCTCTACCACACCTGCTTTTGCTCCAAGATCAATTAATTCACCTAATTTACTTATACCTTTTCCGTACATTAAGTCGAATTCAACTACTTTAAATGGTGGTGCAACTTTATTTTTAATTACCTTAACTCTTGTAGAGTTTCCAATAATCTGATCTTTTTCTTTAATTGCTCCAATTCTTCTAATATCCATTCTTACCGATGAATAAAATTTTAGTGCGTTTCCTCCAGATGTTGTTTCTGGATTTCCAAACATTACACCAATTTTCATTCTGATTTGGTTAATGAAAATTACCATCGTATTTGATTTTGAAACTGATCCAGTTAATTTTCTTAAAGCCTGGCTCATAAGTCTAGATTGTAAACCTACATGGTGATCACCCATTTCACCTTCAAGTTCAGCTTTTGGAGTTAATGCTGCTACAGAGTCTACAACTAAGACTGAGATAGAACCTGACTTAATTAAAGTATCAGTTATTTCTAATGCTTGTTCGCCAGTATCTGGTTGTGAAATTAAAAGTTCCTCTGTTTTTACACCGAGTTTTTTTGCGTAAACTGGGTCCATAGCATGTTCAGCATCCACAAAGGCACAAATACCACCTGCTTTTTGAGCTTCTGCTACTACTTGTAAAGCTAAAGTGGTTTTTCCTGAAGACTCGGGGCCGTATATTTCAATTATTCTTCCTTTAGGCAGACCTCCTATCCCTAATGCCAAATCCAAACTTAATGAACCAGTTGAAATAGCTTCAACATCTAATGCTTGCTGTTGACCTAATCTCATTACAGAGCCTTTACCGAAGTTTTGATCTATTTGGCTAATTGCAGCCTCAAGAGACTTGCTCTTTTCTTTTAATTCTTTTTCTTTTTTATCGTCTGTTTTTACGACTTTTAAGTTATTTTTAGTCATTTTTTATCCTTTTTTGTTGTTCGAATCGTTAGGTTAAATGTACACATTTTGTTCTTTTTATCAAGAAGTTAAAATACGTCAAAAATCCTCTATTTAATTGATTTTATTGATAATGACCCTAGTTGCTTGGCAAGCTCAAATTGAGATACTACGAAGTCTCTCTCAGACCTAGCAAAAGTGATTCTTGCATCTAAAAGAAGGCTTCTAGATTGTATCAACTCTAATGTAGTTCTGGTATTTCCTGAGTCGTATTCCAAGGTAATACCTTCATTGGCAATTTCGGCTGCTTTAAGTTGGGCTTTTGTAGCTTCAAGAACGCTTTTAAAAGATTGGTATTTTGACCATGCATTGGAGATTTCTGTATTTATTTTGTTTTTTGTATCCTGAAGTATTAGTTGATATCGTTGTTTATTATAGGAAGATTTCTTTATAGAAGAGATATTTTCACCGCCTTTAATTATTGGCCAAGTAATTGTTGCTTTTACCGTTTCTTGATCTGTCTCATCAATAGTTGAGCTAAAATCGTTATTTTCAGATTTTGAGTAATTTAAAGAAGCAGATGGAGAAAGTCTTGCTCTCTCTATATTTAGTTCTTTTACAGATATTTCATAATCTAAATTAGAGATTAAAAGATCAACATTATTAGTATTAGCTATTTCAAGAGACTCTTCAAATGAATTTGGCAAAATTAAAGAGACCTTATCACTTAAATTATTTAAATCAGGCGTTTTTTCTCTTGTTACTCTCTCAAAATTTTTTTTTGAGGTAAGTAATTCAGTCTTTGCTTTAATTAAATTCGCTTTTGCCCCAGCTAGTGACGATTCAGATTGTGCCAAATCAGTTAAGGTGATTTCTCCTTTTTGTAATCTAGCACTATCAGAGTCAACTTGTCTTTGGAATAAATTTACATTTGATAAATTAAATTTTTCGTTTTTAAATTTAAATATCAAATCAAAATATGTGGACGCTGTATCTAGAATTGTTTGTTGCTCAATTTTTTTAAGAGATAAATTAGCTTTCTGGGTTTCGAGCTCAGTCTTTTTAAAAGTATTTAACCCCTTGAAACCAGAGAAAATTTTTTGCTCAACAGTTATTTTTTTACTTTCTGTATCAGAATTAGAGTCAGCTAAGCTTGATCCACTTTGATTTGTTCTATTAGTAGATGTTGTGCTTGTCTGATCTCCTGATAAAGTAATACTTGGCAAGAATTCACTTCTAGAAATATTTTTATCTTGTTTAGCTGACTCAAAGTTTTTTCTTTCAGCATTTAGTTGCAAATTATTTTCTAATGCCTTCTCAATATAAAAAACCAAGTTATCTCTTGCTTGAAGATGTGAGATAGAGAAAAATAAAAATATTATTATTAAGTATTTTTTCATCTAATTAAATTTAATTGACTTTAATCTATGTTTTTTATCAATATTTATAACAGCATCAGACTTTCGATATAAGTTTTTAAGCATGTGTTTCGTAAGCCTTTCATAAAACATAATAAAATTTTCTATTTCTTTATCTGTCATAGTTTTCTTTCCTTTAGAGGTAATTCTTATTTTTTTTTCTTGAAGTAATCTCCATTTAAATACATATTTAAAATTAGGAACTTTTAAAAAAATAAGTTTATCAATTAAACTAAAAATTTTTTGATATTTAATAGTTAATTCTTTATTAACTCTTGATCTCCAAATTTTTTTTTTGTCTTTCTCTTTTTCTAATTTATTTATAGGAGAAATTAAATCTTTTTTTCTCTGTGGTGTAACACCTACACACCAACCTTCAAAAATAACAACATGTGGTTTTTTATTGACCTTAATCCATTTACTTTTTGGGCTTCTGTCATCAATCGATTTATCAAATTTTGGAATCATTGTTTTCTTAAATTTACGTTTTTTTAAATTATTGATGCAACTATGTAACATTCTAGCGTCATGAGTACCAGGAACTCCCCTGGTTAGAAACAAAGGACTTATCTTTTTAGACATTAATTTTCTCTCTTTAAAAGTCTTATAAAAATCATCAATTGAAAATATTACAGTATCTAAACTAAAACCGTCTTTTAATATAATTTTTAAGATATTGGAGATCGTAGATTTTCCTGATCCCTGTCCTCCAGTAAGACCTATTATTTTTGTTTTTTTATTCTTTAAGTACTCGTCATTAATCATCTTTCCAATAGGTAAATAAAATCTATTTAACTGCCCAAGTTTATCTCTAAATGGTTCAGACATAATTTCTTGTGATTTTAGAAATTTTAAATAATTTCTCTTGATTTTCTGATAATTCAAATTATCAAGTATCATTTTACTTTTTATCTAATGGATGATTTTGTCCGTCGTTAATTAAAATATCTTTAAATTTAAAAGTATCAATATCCTCTATACAGCCTAAATTAAACCCAGTCATAGCTGGATTAATTCTCGGGTGATGATGAGTGTAAATTCCACAGATTGAACAAAAATAATGTTTAGCAACTTTGGTATGAAATTGGTAAAGACTTAATTTATCTTCACCTTTTATTATTTTAAAATCGTCGTTCTTGACCATAGACATTACTGAGCCTTTTCTCTTACATAATGAACAATTGCATCTTAAAACTTTTTCCAACTTTCCAGGCATATTTATTTCAGCCTCTACAACTCCACAATGACACTTTAATTTTTTCATCAATTTCTTTTTTCTTGATTTAATTAATTATACATTACGCATGTTTACTCATATCCACAAGGCATCAAAATTTCTTAAAATGTTCACCTTTTGATTCCTTTTTGATTCCATTAAAGACTCTTAATTCAACTTGTCAGTGTGTTATTTCTTTTACTTCAGATAGATTTTCATGGCAATTAACTAAATCCTTTTCTGACTCTCTTTGAGAAATAACAAAAATTAATAAATTGAAAATTACCGTAAGTATTATTAAAAATATTGAAAAATTTCCTAAGGTTGAACTTGAATAAGCCAATAAAATTATAATAAAAGTTGACCTTAAAAAAACATGATACTTAAAAACTGCAATTATAGAAAAAGAGTGAATAAGAAGTTTAAATAACGACATTTGCGATGGTCCGAAATACCTTAAACCCCTCACAGAATTTATTTCATTTAAGGATTTTATGTTTTTTTTAACAGTGCCAGAAAAGCTACTCCACAAACTAGCCTTTGAATGCAATTTTTCTACATCTGCTTTTGTTAAAATACTATAATTACCAAAATTAATATTTTGGCCCGTAAAGATTAAAGTAATTAATTTATGAACTTGATAAAGAAATTGAAAAAAAGGACCTTCTGACCTTTTAACTCTTTTAGCTACAGTTGAAACTGTAGGTTTGTTATTTATTGCATCAATTAAACTTTTTATTTCTATAGGTCTATCTTCGCCATCTCCGTCCATTAATATAAGATAATCAAAATCTTTTTTTTGGAAAACATGTCTTATCCCAAAAGCATTACATCTAGCATGACCTCTATTCTCTTTCATGTTTAAGATTTCAAAAGATTTAATATTACTTGGCCTTGTTAAATTTGGCTGTTCAATTGTAGATGAGTCATTAACAATCAAACATTCAAAATGAATTTCTTTAAAATTTGAAACATTTTCATTAACTTCTGATAATAACTTTTTTAAAGACTCCCAGTCATTAAATACTGGTATTAAAATTACAATTTTTTTCATCTCATGCCTATCATACAATAACCTGCTGGTTTTATTTCACCAAAAACTCCTGGACATATTTCTTTTAGAATTTTGGGATTACCTACATAAATTACTCCTTGATCCTCTGAAATATTATTCGCAATATCTTTAAGATCATTAAACCAAGTAGGTCTTGAGCTCAAATGATAGGATAAGTTTCCGGCAGACCACTCGTCACCAACAACAATTTTAATTTCATTTACAAAATTATCATCCCATTTATTTTGAACTAATCTTGATATTTCTTTACCAGGATAATCAGTCCTTTTTGTTTTATCAAAAACTGATACTCCAAAATAAAGGGAAGGAGATAAAATAAAAAAAAACAGAAAAAAATAATAAAATTTTTTTATCTTTTTTGTGTCTATATTTTTTCTAAAAATTTCTAAAAACAAAGTACCCAAAAATAAATAAAACGGAGTCATCCACATTGTTCTTATTTTAGCTCCAGTAATTATTGAAGTTAATAAAATAAGAAGAAATGGAATTAAATTAATCGAAATAAGAAAAAATGTTTTATTATTAATTTTGAATTTAAATTTAAATTTTTTTATAATTGCTAAGAACATGATCAAGAAAGGAACTAAAATTAAAATTTGTTTAATTAAAAAAATTATAGGATTAATAAGATGGTCGGTAATATGAAAATATGATAATCCCGATCTGTTTATGCCATAAAATATTGTTACAAAATTATTTTCAAATAACCAGATTAAGTGAGGGATTAAAAGAATGGAAAAAATTAAGAAAGATAAAAGACAATTAGGTATAAACTTTTTAAATTTTTTAAAGTTAAAAATAAAATAAATAAAAAATGATGCGATAAGATAGATAAATAAGTATTTAGATAAAAAACCTAAAGCTGAAAAAAAACCTAAAAGGATCCAGTCAATTTTTTTATTTAAATTTAAGCTTTTCCAAAAAAAATAAACTGATAATGCCCAAAAAGGAAGCTGGCTTACATTTACATTAAATTCAGGGGTTGTAAAATTATAAAAATAAATTCCAGATAATATTAAAACTGATAATAAAGAATATGATTTGTCCTCAAATATTTTATTTGAAAATTTCCATACAACAAAAAATGCTACTGCTACAAAAATTTGACTAAGAAGGTAAAATGACCAATCATTTCCTCCGAAAATAAAATAAAATACTTCAACTGCAAAAGCACTAAAAGGAGGATGTTTATCAAAACCCCAATCTAAATTGCTTCCCCAAGCTAAAGCTTCTATTGTATCTAACGGAAGGTTTAAATTTGAGAATGAGGGAATTAATGTCCATAAAATTAAATTGGAAAAAATAAAAAGATAAAATACCTTAGTTATATTTTTTTTTAGTATCATTTTAATATGAAATTATTACAATTTATAAGCTATTGACACGACTAAAATCAAACATATACTCCCCAAATTCAAAAAATGGTAAAAAAAACCACTACTAAAAAAAAGTACTTCCCAAACTCAAAGGAAAAATATATGTGCGCTAAGCATAAAAAATTTTTTACTGAAGAATTGTTAAATTGGAAAAGAGATATTATTAAAGCAAATAATTTAGGTAACTTATTAAATTCTTCTGATGATAATGTTTCTTCTGCAGATATTGTCGATCAAGCTTCGTCGTACACTGATAAAACTGTAGAAATGAAAGCTTTAAATAGAAGCAGAAAATTAATATCTAAAATTAATTCGGCATTACAAAGACTTAAAGAAGGTACTTATGGTTTTTGTGAAGAATCTGGTGAGCCTATTGGTTTAAAAAGACTTATGGCTAGACCTGTAGCTACTCTTTCAATTGAGGCACAAGAAAAGCATGAAAGAGATGAAAAAATTTTTGTTGATGATTAAGCTTTAGGAATTTGATCACCTTGATTTAAAAGATCATACCCTTTTTGCACTGCCTCTCTTTTCGATATTTCTTCGTACCATCTAGTTAAATTTTTAAATTTTTTTAAACCAATATCATGCCACTCATGACGGGCTATCCAAGGAAAGGTTGCAATATCCGCAATTGTATAGTCTACACCAGCTAAAAACTTTGATTGTGATAATCTTTCATCAAGTTCTTGGTAAATTCTCTCAGAAATTTTAAAATATCTATTTTCACCAAATTCGCTTTTTCCAGGGTTGTAATGATGAAATTGATGATGTTGACCTAACATAGGTCCCACATAACCCATTTGACCCATTAACCACTGGTTTATAGTTGTTCTTTGATCTTTATCGTAGAACATTCCGCTTTTCTCACCTAAGTAAATTAAAATAGCTCCTGACTCAAATAAACTTATTTTTGTTTCATGGTCAATAATAACTGGAATTTTGCTAAAAGGACTTATCTTTTTGAATTCAGGCTTAAATTGCTCATCTTTATAAATATTTACTTTTGTAACTTTATAATCAAAGTTAATTTCTTCAAGCATGATTGAAATTTTTTTACCATTAGGCGTGTCTGCCGTTAGTAATTCGATCACTTTTTTCCAAGTCTTTCTTGAATAGCTTTGGACGAAGTAGTGAACTCAAATCTATATTTTTCATTAGGTCTTGCTCTTTTAAAGCAATCAACCGATGCCAAGGCAGCTTCATGAAATCCAGATAAAATAAGTTTTAATTTTCCTGGATAATTACAAATATCTCCAATTGCAAAGATACCTTTTTTACTTGTTTCAAAGTTTTGTGAATTAACTTCAATTGTTTTTTTATCCATATTTAAACCCCACTCAGCTATTGGTCCAAGTTTCATGATTAATCCAAAAAAACTTAAAACGATATCCGTGTTTATTTTTTCAACTTTTCCATCATCGAATTTTATTGAAATGGATTTTATAGACTCATTCCCTTCAACAGACTCAAGTTGACACGGTGTTTTAATAGAAATTTTTCCTTCTTTTTCTAATTTTTTAATTTCAGATAAAGTATGAGGCGCACCTCTAAATTCATCTCTCCTATGTATTAAAGTAATTTTTGATAACTTAGATAACTCTAAGGCCCAATCTAAGGCTGAATCCCCTCCTCCAAAAATAGAAATTTTTTTATTTTTAAATTCTTCTTTATTTTTAACTGCATAGAATAAGGATTTACCCTCAAATTTTTCTATCTCTTTAAGTGATAATTTTCTTGGCTCAAAAGATCCCACTCCTCCAGCAATAATAATGTTAGGTGTAGAAAATTCATTATTATTATTCGTTTTTACAATCCATTTGTCTTTGTCTTGTCTAACTTCTTCAACTCGTTCATTGAAAATAAATTTAGTATTAAATGGTTTAATTTGTTTTAATAAGTTTTTTGTTAATTCTTCTCCTGTACACTCAGGAACTGCAGGAATGTCGTAAATTGGTTTATCCGGATACAATTCGATACATTGTCCTCCTGCTCTATCTAGATTGTCAATTACTACAGCTTTGAGTCGTTTTATACCTAGTTGATGAACTGCAAATAAACCTACTGGTCCCGCACCAATTATAATTGTGTCTGTTTTTTCCATTAAGATTGTTGTGTTGGTGTAGTGACTTTAAGACCATCTAATTCATCAGAAATAATTAGCTGGCAACTTAATCTACTATTTTTTTTAGGTTCAAATGCCATATCAATCATATCAACTTCAGCCTCTTCTGGTTTAGGAAGTTTATCTAACCATTTTTCTTCGACATAAACATGGCAAGTTGCACATGCCATCGATCCACCGCAATCAGCATCAATGCCTGGTATATCATTTTGGATAGCTCCTTCCATTACCGTAAGGCCATTTTCAACATCAATAGTTTTAGAATTTCCTTTATTATCTTGATAAGTAATTCTTGGCATTAGTAGGCTAAATATACTGAGATTATAACTACCCAAAAGAAAGCATAATATAAAATATAGCCTTTAACTGTAAAAGGCATTTTTTTAATTTTACGTTTTCCTTTTCCTTTATAAGGTTTTGAAAGTTCCATTAATTTTAATATAAGTATCTAATAAAAAAGGGCAAGTACACATAATGTACCCGCCCTTTTTTTTATAAGATTTATCTATTATCTAGATGCTAATCTTGTGTTTTGCATTGCTGCTGCCCAGATAACTAGACCAAAAGCGATCTTGTTAACAAAGTCAGCTAAGTTGTAAATTATATTTAAAGCATTTGCATCAACACCACCAGTTAGGTAACCGAAAATATATCCTAAAGGATAAATCGCCCAACCGATTGTTACGATTATTCTCATAGCACTGAAAGCAGTAGTCATTGACTTATTACCAGCTTTAGCTGCTAATTGTCCTGCTTCACCTGAGAATATTTCAAACAAGATGTAAATCCATCCAGCCATTCCAATTACGAAACCTACAAATGGTTGTATGTAACCAGCTTCACCTAAGTAACCACCGATTAACATTACTAATGAACCAATTAATAGCTTCCAGAATATAGAAGTTGGCACTTTTCTTACAGCTGCCAAGATTAGATAGAATTCAATCATTTGAAGTGGCACAGTGATTAACCAATCAATATATCTGTATACTGTTGGTGTATCGCCTGTAGTCACCCAAACATCTCTCATGTACATATAGTGAACGAATGCAACACCAGTTACAAGTCCAGCTACTGTTAAAGATGTTCTCCAAGATGCAGCTACTGTGTTTCTTTCTGCAAAAAAGAATACTGTAGTTGCAATCATACCCATTGACACAAGCCAGAAAGATATTCCTACGAAATCTCCTGTCTCAAGCATAGGGGTTGCTGCATTAGCTGCGCCTGTTAAGCCTAGTACGGCTACGGCTGCTAGTGCAAGCGTTTTAAATTTACTCATTGAAAACCTCCCTCGTTTGTTTAGTTTTCTACTTAGTTTATATATAAACCACTCGGACAAACGGTAAATCTAACCATCACCGAGTAATTGGAGCGAACATAGTAAAAAACAAAGTTACAGTGAAGCGTTTTTTTTATTAAAAACCCGCAATTTTATTGGTTTTTTTATTTTTTTTTGGGGATATTTATGAAATACTCTCTTAAAAGTAGAGTTTCGGGAGGAATAATTTGAATCAAAAGTACAAAGATATTTATCAAAAATCTATAGATAAAAGAGAGGAATTTTGGAAAGAAGTATCTGAGAACATATTTTGGTATAAGAAACCAACTAGAATTTTAAATTCTGATAACCCTCCTTTTTATAAATGGTTTGAAGATGGTGTTACAAACACTTGTTACAACGCATTAGACTTACATATTGATGAGGGTAGAGGTAATAAACTTGCAATCATTTATGACAGTCCAATTACTGGTGCTAAAAAAAATATTACATACAATGAATTAAGAGATCGTGTGGCTCTATTTGCGGGAGCTTTAAAAAACCAGGGAGTTAATAAAGGTGACAGAGTAATTATTTATATGCCTATGATACCTGAGGCTGTAATTACAATGCTTGCATGTGGAAGAATTGGAGCAGTGCACTCTGTAGTGTTTGGTGGTTTTGCAGCTAATGAACTTGCAAGCAGAATTGATGACTCTAAAGCGAAACTGTTAGTAACTGCCTCGTGTGGTTATGAACCTGGAAGAACAGTTCATTATAAACCATTAGTTAATAAAGCGCTTGAGCTTGCAAAACATAAACCAAATAAATGTATAATTTTTCAAAGAGAAAAAGATAAAGCTGAGCTAGATCCTAAAATGGATATCACTTGGGATGACGCACACAAAGATGCAAAACCTGTTGAGTGTGAAAAGATGAATGCTAATGATTATGCATATATACTTTATACCTCAGGCACTACAGGTCTACCAAAAGGGATCGTAAGAGATATTGGCGGGCACATAGTTGCTCTGAAATGGACTATGAAAAATATTTACAATATTCATCAAAATGATGTTTGGTGGTCTGCAAGTGATATTGGATGGATCGTTGGTCACTCTTATATTGTCTATGCTCCGCTTTTTTACGGATGTACGACAGTTTTATTTGAAGGGAAACCAGTTGGGACCCCTGATGCCGGAGTTTTTTGGAGAGTGATATCAGAACATAAAGTTAAATCTCTTTTCACAGCTCCAACAGCAATTAGAGCTATTAAAAAAGAAGATCCAAACGGTGAATTCTTTAAAAAATATGATTTAAGTAAATTTGATAAACTATTTTTAGCAGGTGAACGAGCTGACCCTGATACCATTAAATGGTTTGAAAAATTATCTAACTCACCTGTAATAGATCATTGGTGGCAAACTGAAACCAGCTGGGCAATAACATCTGACTGCACAGGTATAGAGTCTTTTCCAGTAAAGTATGGTTCAGCTTTTAAACCAGTACCAGGTTATGATTTAAAGGTTTTAAATTCTGAAGGCAAAGAAGTCGGTCCAGGTAAAATGGGAGATATTGTTGTTAAACTTCCTTTGCCTCCTGGAACTTTTCCAACTCTTTGGGGTGCAGATAAAAGATATAAAGAAAATTACATGTCTACTTATCCTGGATATTATTTAACTTATGATGCAGGACATATCGATGAAGATGGTTATGTTTGGATCATGTCTAGAACTGACGACATCATTAATGTTGCAGGACATAGATTGTCGACTGGGGCAATCGAAGAAGTTCTAGCTGAGCACAAAGATGTAGCAGAGTGCGCAGTAATTGGTATTGCCGACAAGTTAAAGGGACAGCTTCCAATTGGTTTGCTTGCTTTGAAAGCGGGGGTTACAAAAGGCAAAAAAGATATCATAGATGAATGTGTAAAAATGGTAAGAGAAAAAGTTGGCCCGGTTGCAGCTTTTAAAATAGGTATCGTCGTTAAGAGATTACCTAAAACAAGATCTGGAAAAGTATTAAGAGGAACTGTTAGAAAAATAGCTGACAATGAGCCTTACAAAATGCCAGCTACCATAGACGATCCTGCAATTTTAGATGAGATAAAAGCCGATTTAATTGAGAATAATATATTAAAACTTTAATGGTGTTCCTTTAGACTCCATTATAACTTTTCCATCAGACATAACCAAATTTCCATTTACAATTGTCCCTACAGGAAATCCTTTAACTTTGTAGTTATTAAAAGGTGTCCAACCACATTTACTTGCAATCATTTCGTTTTTAATAATTACCTCTTTATTCATATCTGCAATTGTTAAATCGGCGTCAAAACCCTCTTTGATAAAGCCTTTTTTTTTAATTCCAAAAATTTTGCATGGATTTTCACACATCAGATTAATTAACTGCTGAAGTGTAAGTTTCCCATCATTCACATGATTAAGCATAACCGGAAAAATAGTTTGAACCCCAGGCATTCCTGATGGACTATTAGGATATTCTTTATCTTTATTTTCTTTAAGATGAGGAGCATGATCTGATCCTAATACGTCAACTACATTATTTTTAATTGCCACCCATAAACGATCATAATGCTCTTTAGTTCTTAAAGGTGGATTCATTTGAGCATATGATCCAAGTTTTTCATAACAGTCTGGCGCATAAAGAGTTAAATGTTGAGGTGTGGTTTCAAAAGTAACATTTTTTTTATGCATAGCTAAAAAATCAACTTCTTCTTTTGTGGTTATATGCAAGACATGTATTTTTTTATTATATCTCTCTGCAATTTTAACTACTCTTCGTGTAGAAGACATTGCGCATTCAACATTTCTCCACTCTGGATGCGAGTGGACATCACCTTTCTTAATAAATTTTTTTCTTAACTTAATGATATCTTCGTCTTCAGAATGAATTGAGACGATTCTGTCGCTACTGGATATCACTTTTTCAATATCTGCTTCCTTATCTACTAATAAATTTCCCGTAGAAGAACCCGCAAATAATTTTACGCCACAACAACCCTCTACATCTTTTAATTTTGCAAGCTGATCTGTATTATCAGGTGTAGCGCCAAAGTAAAAAGCATAATTACTATGCATTCTATTTTTCGCTGCTTGTAATTTTTTATCAAACTCAACTAAATTAGAAGTTGGGGGATTGGTGTTAGGCATTTCGAATAAAGACGTAACACCGCCTAATACGGCTGCCCTGCTTCCACTCTCTAGGTCTTCAGCATCTGTAGAGCCCGGTTCTCTAAAATGAACCTGTGTATCTATAATACCGGGTAAAACAACTTTATCTGTGGCATCATAAACTTTAGCGCTGTTTAATTCTATTTGTCCAATTTTTTTGATTTTATTACCTGATAATCCTATATCTGTTTTGGTAAGTTTGCCGTCAATATAGCAAGAGCCGTTTTTAATTATGAGACTAAAATTATCAGACATGATTATTTAATTATTATACAATATAATTATCAAATATGGAGAAAGATCAAATCATAATATTGAAAAATAGAGGATTAATTTCTATTTTTGGGGACGACACAATTGAATTTCTTCAAAATATTATTACTAATGACATATATAAAGTAACTACCGAAAATTCTATTTTTTCTGCTTTGCTAACGCCTCAAGGAAAATATCTTTATGAATTTTTTATTGTTAAATCAGATAAAGGCTACTTTTTAGATTGTGAAGAAGCATTTGTAGTTGAGATTATAAACAACCTTAAAAAGTATAAATTGAGATCAAAAGTAGAATTAGAAAATATTTCATCAAATTATGTTGTGGGTATTACAAATAAAGATAAGTTTGGAGAAATTCAAAAAGAAGTTAATAATACTTCAAGTACAATAACCTATCGAGATTGCCCTTTCTTCATTGATCCTAGAGATAATGAATTAGGTGCTAGAATTTTGTCTCCATTGGAAAAACTTTATTTAACAATAAAAAAGTTAAGCTTAAATATAATTGATGAGGATGATTATTTTGCCAAAGCTTATAAGCTAGGTATACCTGAAAAAGGTTTAGAATTTTTAAAAGATCAACTGTTTGGTTTAGAAGCAAATTTCGAAGCTTTAAATGCTATAGACTTTAAAAAAGGTTGTTATATTGGACAAGAAAATACAGCAAGAATGAAGTTGAAAAATAAGCTTAGAAGAAAACTAATGCCAATTAAAACTGATCAACAATTAAAGTTGAACGATGAAATATTTTTTAAAAATTCAAAAATTGGTAAAGTTTTAATTGATAAACCTTATCCTTTTGCTTTAATAAAAATGTACGATCCAGACTTTCAAGAATTCAAGGATCAAGATTTAACTGTAAATGGCAAGAAGTGTAAAGTTTAAAGTGTTCTCATCAATCTTGATAATGACGCTAGGATTCCGTGGCCACTTAATTCAATAAAAGCTATCACTAAAATTATAAGTAAAATTCTTTTATTTTTTTTTAAGTATTCAATCATTTTAGTAACTATTTATGTAATCTTTCAAATTTTTATTCTCTTCTTTAATTTTAGCTATTAGATGATTCACTACATCTCCTATTGATACAATGCCTAATAGTTTTTTATCTTCCATTATTAAGATATGTCTAATCTTTTTTTCTGTCATTTCATCCATCAATTCTGTAACTGATGTATTCAAATCACAAGTTACAAGATTTTTTGACATAATTTGAGAGATTGAGATGCTTAGATTAAATCGCTCTTTATAAATAAATTGAGAAAGATCTCTCTCAGATATAATACCAATTACATTTTTATTTTTGTCAAGAACAGGCATGCAACCTATTTTTTTTTCACTTAGAACTTGGCTAGCTATTTTAATTGTATCTGTTTCACTAAGAGTATGACACTCTCTTTCTGACATCCTGCTTACAAGTTTACCAGGCATAAAACTATTAGAGTTTATTTAAAGACTTAAGTCAAATCAGAATAAACACCTATTACCTGGTATTTTAAATAAAATTTGCTTGTACGTTACCAAATGCAGATGAGGTAACTTCAATTAATTTTTTTTCATTTATTGGAACAGGAAATCCATATGCTCCTGTCAAAATTAAATTACCTTTTTTTAATATATTATTAATTTTAGATTGTTCTTTTACTAACCATTCTATTTCAGATAAAATATCTTTGGGCCATATCTTATTCTCCCATGCATCAACTATTTTTTTATCATAAAGTAATTTTAAATCTGTTACTTGATCACTTTTAGGTAATTTATTTTCTGGGCCCAAAACAATACCGGCATGAATTGCATTATTTGCCAAAAGCTCAGAACCATGAGGAGCCTCTCCGTGAAATACAAGGTTATGAATTTCTATTAGAGGATATATAGATTCAATTGATTTAAATATAAATTCTGGAGTTACTAATTTAGGATCTATATTTCGATTTAATGTAATTCCAAATTCCGCTTCCATTGCTGGGTTTGAATAATTTTTTTTATTTAACACAACTCCATTTTGATAAAGTTCTTTTTTCCAAAGATTACCCCAAGCTGGTTGGGTAAAACCCATTTTTTTTTGAGTTTCTTTTAATACACATCCTATTTTAAATCCTATGACCTCTTCACCTCTTTTTTCTCTCAATTTAGTAACTGTTGACTGAATTATTAAAGCATCCGAGTTATTAATTTTCATCTTATCTTTAAAAATTGTGCTTGGATTATTTGCATCATAATCTTCTAATATTTTTTTAGAAAATAAATCTATTTCTTTTCTTGTGAGTTGAGACATAAAACTAGTTAATACTTTTTATCAGTGAAGTCCAAAATATAGAGATTATGTAAAAAATACCTAAGTAATGGTGCGGTCGGAGAGACTCGAACTCTCACGGGAAACCCACACGCCCCTCAAGCGTGCCTGTCTACCAATTTCAGCACGACCGCAATAATTATGCGACAATAAAGGAATGACAATTTAACCACAAGTTGGTAAATTG
This sequence comes from Pelagibacterales bacterium SAG-MED41, assembly GCA_014653545.1. Lineage (GTDB taxonomy): Bacteria > Pseudomonadota > Alphaproteobacteria > Pelagibacterales > Pelagibacteraceae > Pelagilacustribacter. Next base: position 89,558 of record JACWEJ010000002.1, on the reverse strand, counting down.
GAGTTAGTATGTCTGCACAACAACAGAATTTAACGAATTCACAAGATATTTATAAAAAAATATCTAAATTCATTCCTGAAACTGAGTGGAAAATTCATGTCCCACTCATAGAGAAGATTAATAAATTAAAAAAAGAAAAAAATGCAATTATTCTTGCCCATAATTATCAAACACCAGAAATTTACCACGGTGTAGCAGACATCGCAGCAGACTCTTTGGCTTTAGCCGTAGAGGCAGCTAAAACATCTGCTGATAAAATTATTATGTGCGGGGTTCATTTCATGGCAGAAACAGCAAAACTGATGAACCCAACTAAAAAAGTATTTTTACCTGATATGCAAGCTGGTTGCTCTCTTGCAAGTTCTATTACTGGAAAAGATGTAAGATTATTAAAAGAAAAATATCCTGGAGTTCCAGTTGTATCTTACGTAAATACATCTGCCGATGTTAAGGCAGAGACAGATGTTTGTTGCACATCTGCAAATGCAGTTAAAGTTGTTGAGTCTTTAAATGTAGATAAGGTTATTTTCTTGCCAGATCAATATTTAGCTGACTACGTTGCTAAAAATACAAAAGTAAAAATAATTTCTTGGAAGGGAACTTGTATCGTTCATGAACAATTTACTGGAAAAGAAATTGAAGATATTAAAAATCAAAATCCAGGCATTAAAGTTATTGCTCATCCAGAGTGCCCGCCAGATGTAATAGAAGCTTCAGACTTTGCAGGTTCAACTTCGGGTATGGTTAAATATGTAAAAGAAAATCAGCCTAAAAAAGTTATGTTAGTTACTGAGTGTTCAATGAGCGACAATGTAGAAGCAGATAACCCAAATGTTTCATTTATCAAACCATGTAATTTATGCCCTTATATGAAAAAAATTAATTTAAAAAAAATCTTAGATTGTTTAGAAAATGATACGAATGAAATTATTTTAGATAATAAAATTATTGAGGCTGCAAGAAAATCAGTAATAAGAATGACCGAAATTGGTCGTTAGGTCAGTGCAAAAATTAAATCAATCTTATATTAAATCTTTAGTAAAGAAAGCCTTGGACGAGGACCTTAAACCTAGGGGCGATATCACAACAAAACTAATAAAATTTAAAAATAAAAAGGCCAAAGCTCAAATCATGGCAAAACAAAATGGTGTGATTTCTGGATTAGATTTTTGCAAAACTGCTTTTAAGCTCGTAGGTAAAGAAACAGTTTTTGTAAGGAAAGTTAAAGACGGCTCCAAAGTTAAAAAAAATAAAGTTATCGCAGAAATAAAAGCAAAAACTAAAACAATATTAATTGCTGAAAGAACTGCATTAAATTTTTTAAATCACGCATCAGGTATATCCACTCTAACTAACTTATTTGTTCAAAAAGTTAGTAAAAAAACTAAAATTTGTTGTACGAGAAAAACTACTCCTAATTTGAGACTATTAGAAAAATATGCAGTCAAAATAGGCGGAGGTCACAATCATAGATACAATTTAAGTGATGAAATTTTAATAAAAGATAACCACATAAACGTTGAGGAAAGTTTAAAAAACTTTGTAAAAAAAACTATTAAGACCAAAAAAATTGTAACTGTAGAGGTTGAAAATATAAAACAGTTAAATCAGGTTCTAGGACTTAAATTTAAAAGAATTTTATTCGATAATATGAGTATTAAACAATTAAGAAAATGTCTTAAACTTTGTAAAAAAAAATATGAAACTGAATATTCTGGCAACGTTATTTTAAAAAATGTTGGAAAAATATCTAATACAGGGGTTCAAAGAATATCTGTCGGATCAATTACTCATAGCTCTAACGCTTTTGATACGAGTTTGTCATTTAGATAGTTCAGCTTGTGCAGCAGCTAATCTTGCAACTGGAACTCTAAAAGGAGAGCAAGAAACATAGTTTAATCCAGTTCTTGAACAAAATTCAATACTCTTTGGATCACCTCCATGCTCACCGCAAATACCTAGCTTAATTTTTTTATTTGCTTTTCTTCCTCTAGAAGATGCAATTTCTACTAATTCACCTACTCCACTTTGATCAATGCTTACAAAAGGGTCTTCATCAAATATTTTATTATCAATATAATCATTTAAAAATTTACCAGAATCGTCTCGACTTATTCCTAAAGTAGTTTGAGTTAAATCATTAGTTCCGAAACTAAAAAAATCTGCATATTTAGAAATAGATTTAGCCTGTAAAGCAGCACGTGGCAATTCTATCATTGTGCCCACCATGTAATCTAATTTTGTTTTATTTTCTTTTTCTATTTCTTTACCAACCTTTTTTACTAATTTTCTTAAAATCTTTAGCTCTGTATCAGTTGAAACTAGAGGTATCATAATCTCAACAAAAGCAGATTTAACTTTTGATTTATTTAATTCAACTATTGCCTCAAAGATTGCTTTACATTGCATCTCATAAATTTCTGGAAAAGAAATACCAAGTCTACAACCTCTATGACCAAGCATAGGATTTTCTTCGTGTAGTTCAGCAATTCTATCTTTAACCTCTTTAGCTGATAAATTTAAAGATCTTGCAACTTCTTCAATATCTTTTTCTGCTTTAGGTAAAAATTCATGAAGCGGTGGATCTAGTAATCTTACTGTCACAGGCAAACCTGACATTACTTTAAAAATTTTTTTAAAATCTTCTTTTTGGTGAGGTAAAAGCTTTTCTAAAGCGCTATCTCTATCTTCTCTTGATTTTGATAAAATCATTTGTCTAACTGATAAAATTCTTTCTTCATCAAAAAACATATGCTCTGTTCGACATAAACCAATCCCTTCTGCCCCAAATTCTCGAGCGGTTTTACTATCAGCCTCAGTTTCAGCATTCGTTCTAACTTTAAGTTTTCTAAATTCATCGGCCCATTTCATAATTGTAGAAAAATAACCTGAAATTTCTGGCTGAACTGTTGGAACTAAACCTTTCATTACTTTTCCACTACCACCATCGATAGTAATGACATCACCTTCTTTAATTATCTCGTCACCTGCTTTAAATTGTTTTAGTTCATAGTCAATTGTGATTTCACTTGAACCAGATACGCACGGCCTTCCCATTCCTCTTGCAACAACAGCTGCATGACTTGTCATACCGCCTCTTGCCGTCAAAATTCCTTTTGCAGCATGCATGCCATGAATATCTTCTGGTGAAGTTTCTAACCTAACCAATATCGTATCTTGCATCATACCATTTAGTTTTTCTGCTTCATCAGCAGTAAAAACAACTTTACCACTCGCCGCTCCTGGTGATGCTGGTAACCCTGATGCAATCACTTCTTTTTTAACTTTATCATCCAAAGTAGGATGTAATAAAGTATCTAAAGTATTGGGATCTATTCTTTGGATTGCTTCTTTTTTAGATATCAATTTTTCTTTTACCATATCTACTGCAATTTTTATTGCGGCTTTTGCAGTTCTTTTTCCTGATCTCGTTTGTAACATCCATAGCTTATTACTCTCGACTGTAAATTCAATGTCTTGCATGTCTTTGTAATGTTTTTCTAATTTAAGAAATACTTTTGCCAACTCTTTATAAACCTTAGGCATAGCCTCTTCCATTGATGGATCATTTGAGCCCGCATCTTGTTTAGCTTTTTTTGTAATGTATTGAGGTGTTCTTGTTCCAGCCACAACATCTTCTCCTTGTGCATTAATTAAATATTCTCCAAAAAAAGAATTTTCCCCTGTTGAAGGATTTCTCGTAAAGGCAACTCCAGTCGAACAATCATTGCCCATATTCCCAAATACCATTGCTTGTATATTAACTGCTGTGCCCCAGTGGTCTGGAATTTGATTTAATTTTCTATAAGTTTTAGCTCTTTGACTATCCCAAGATAAAAATACCGCATTAATTGCCCCAAGTAATTGCTCTTTTACATCTTGTGGAAAATTAATTTTTTTTTCTTTCTTTACTAGTTCTTTAAAATTTGTAATTAATCCATCCCAATCGCTTTCATCTAGGTCCGTATCTAGTAGGACGCCTTTGGTTAACTTATAATTATCTATTAACTCCTCAAACAAGTAACCCTCAACATTAAGAACCACATTGCTATACATCTGAATAAATCTTCTGTAACTGTCTTTTGCAAATCTACCGTTAGTTGTCTTTCTTTTTAAAGCTTCGACCGTTTTATCATTTAGACCTAAATTCAAAATAGTATCCATCATTCCAGGCATTGAGATCCTTGCACCTGATCTTACTGATACTAATAAAGGGTTTTTAAGATCGCCAAATTTCTTTTTAGTTTTCTTTTCAATATTTCTTAATTCAGACTCAATATTTTTAATTACTTTTTTAGGAAGTTTTTTTTTGTTTTTATAAAAAAGATCACATACATCAGTTGTAATAGTAAATCCAGGAGGCACTGGTAAACCTAGACTACCCATCTCACCAAGATTAGCTCCTTTTCCACCTAGAATATTTTTTTTATTCTTAAGTTTTTTTGCAGATTTATCATCAAAACTAAATACGACTTTTGCCATTATAATCCCTCTAATTTTGAAAAATCGATAAAATTATCAAAAGTATTACAAAACATTTTTAGCAATTCTAAGCGATTATTTTTAATATCTTTATTTTCATCATTTACAACCACATTGTCAAAAAAATTATCTGTAGACTCCTTAGTGTCAGAAAGCTTTATCAACAAGCTTTCGTAGTCTTTATTATCATCTTTTACCGTAAAAGCTTTTCGAATCTCGTTAATTTTTTCATGAAGTATTTTTTCTTCATCTTTTCTAAATAATACAGCGTCGGGTCTTCCCGTGATTCCTTTGTCAGCTTTTTCTAAAATGTTTGCTGCTCTTTTGTAAGAACTAATAGCATTAAGACCAATTCCTTTATGTTTATATTTATTCATTAAAATTGTTTTTGAATATAAATCTAAAAAATTGTCTCCTGCGTGTGAACTAACTGAAGCCTCTATAATATCTGCCTTAGTATTTTTTAATTTTAAAACATTTCGCATTCTTTCTTTAATAAAATCTAGAACCTCGTGTTCAGTTTTTTTATTTTTTATCTCAACACCTTGCTCGTCATAAAGTCTTATAGCGTAGTTGATTAAATCTCTAAGTTTAAATGATAATTTATTTTCAATTATAACTCTGAGTAATCCAATCGCGGCTCTTCTTAATGCGAATGGATCTTTCGAGCTAGTTGGCTTTTCATCTATAACAAAAAATCCAACGAGCGTATCAATTTTATCTACAATAGAGATTGAATAGCTGAAAGGTTTCTTGGGTAAAGCTGAAGTTAATCCAGTAGGTAGATAATGATCACTAACTGAATTAGCAACATCTTCATCAAATCCTTGTGCTATAGCAAAATATTTTCCCATTACACCTTGAAGTTCGGGATATTCTCCAACCAAATCAGAACATAAATCAGATTTAGATATAGATGCTGCGATTTGAACTTTTTCTTTATTAATATTTAAATCATCTGATAGTAATCCAGCTAACTGTCTTAATCGTTGTGTTTTGTCATATATAGTTCCAAGTTTTTCATAGAAGGTGATAGATTTTAAATTTCCAATTTGTTTAATTAAATTTTTAGATCTATCTTTGTCCCAAAAAAATTTAGCATCAGCTAATCTTGCTTCAACAACTCTTTTATTTCCCACTGTAATAAGCTTTTTTTCATCTTTTTTATTTGCTATTACAAAAAAATAATTCGTTAATCGATCTCTGCTATCAAAAATTGGGAAATATCTTTGATTTTTTTCTAAAGTTGAAATAATAATTTCTTGAGGTATCTTTAAATATTCTTTATTAAAATTTACAAGAAGTAAATTTGGATCTTCTACAATATTAACAACCTCTTCTAAAAGCTTTGGATTTAAGTGCTCTTTATATTGTTTGGATTTAGCTACAGAATTAATTTTTTTGAGAATAATTTTCTTTCTTTCTTCATGATCAACAATGATTTCGTGACTTTTTAAAAAGGCTAAATATTCTGCAAAGTTTTTAATTTTTTTAGTTTTTACGATTAAGTCTTGCTCAATAATAACTTCGTCATTTGTTTCTAAATGGTCGAATTTAAACAAAAGTTTATTGTTGTTAAACCTTGCAAATATAGATCTTAAGGGTCTTCCCCACATTAGATTATAATCAGACCATCTCATTGATCTTTTCCAGTTAATAGATCCAATTGCCTTTGGAACAATTTTTTTTAATAATTCTTCAGTTAAAATTACTTGAGGTTGCGTCTTAATAAAAAAAAATTTTCCTTTTTCGGTTTCTTTTTCAATTAAATCTTTTTCTGAAATACTCTTTGATTTTATAAAACCTTGTAAAACTTGATCAGGAGAACCTACCTTGGGTCCTTTGATCTCTTTTGCGTCAATTTTAATTTTTTCACTCAGATTTTTTACATAAAGAGTTAGTCTAGTAGGTGAGGAATAGGCCGTTAAATCTTTATATTTTAGATGATTTTCTTTGAAAGAGTTTTCTATAAACTGTTTTAGTTGAGATCTTGCTTCTATTTGCAGTTGGGGAGGAATTTCCTCGCTATAAAGTTCCAATAAAAGTTCTACCATAATCTAATTTTGTGAGCTTAGCCACAACGAGCCACAACCTTTAGCAAGTTCTCTAATTCTAGTTATATAACCAGTTCTTTCCGCTACTCCGATAACACCTCGGGCATCTAACAAATTAAAGATATGGCTTGCTTTTAAACATTGGTCGTAAGCTGGAAGAGAAAGTTTTTTTTCAAGCAAAGACTTGCATTCATTCTCTGTACTATCAAAATTTTTTAACAAAGTATCAGTATTTGCAAATTCAAAGTTATAAGCTGAAAACTCTTTTTCAGCTTGAAAGAAAACCTCTTTATATTTTACACCCTCATTATTCCAATCCAAATCAAATACATTATTTTTACCTTGGACGAACATACACAATCTTTCAAGGCCATATGTTATCTCTACTGGTACAGGTTTACATTCCATTCCTGTCATCTGTTGGAAATAAGTAAATTGTGTTATCTCCATTCCATCACACCAAACTTCCCAGCCTAAACCAGCTGCCCCCAGAGTCGGACTTTCCCAATCATCCTCAACAAATCGGATATCATGATTTTTTACATCTATACCAATGGTTGCTAAACTTTTTAAGTAAAGCTGTTTAATATTTTTTGGAGATGGTTTGATGATGACTTGATACTGATAGTAGTGCTGTAAACGATTAGGATTTTCCCCGTATCTTCCATCTGTGGGTCGTCTTGAAGGTTGTACATACGCTGCTTTCCAAGGTTTAGGGCCAAGTGATCTTAATGTCGTCGCTGGGTGAAAAGTTCCCGCTCCAACCTCTATATCGTAAGGTTGTAAAATAACGCAACCATTTTTACCCCAGAATTTTTGTAAATTCATTATAATGTCTTGAAAAGAAAGAAAATTTAATTTTTTAAGTTTTTTTGTTTTAACTTTTTTTTTTGCTGGCATTTACAAACCAAATTTTTGCCACATCGATTTTTCTTCTATAATATTAGCTAATCTATCAACGGGATCTTGAATTGAAGAAGATAATTTTCTTGCAATAAATCCTTTTGGTTTTTCAAAGCTTTTAATGATAACTTTATCACCAAATTTCTCTTTTAAAATTTGATCAGAATTTCCAATTCCATCAATTAATCCAATTTTCAATGCAGTTTTACCAGTCCAAAATTCTCCAGTAAAAATATTATTTTTTTCTGGATCTTTAAGCTTAGATCCCCTGCTTGTTTCCACTACTTTAATAAAGTCAGCGTGCAATTCTAATTGAATACTTTTTAACCTTTTTATATCTTCCTCTTTTTCATCTACAAATGGATCTAAAGTGCTTTTGTTTTTTCCAGCTGTGTAAACTCTTCGTTCTATTCCAATTTTTTTTATTAAATCTTTAAATCCGAATGAGGCCGAGATAACACCTATTGATCCAATAATCGAACTAGAGTTTGCGTAAATTTCATCTCCGGCACACGAAATTAAATAACCACCGGATGCAGCTACGTCTTCGGCAAATATCATTACTTTTACCTTGCTTTTTTCAGCTAATTGCCTGATGTAACTATAAATTAAATGAGATTGAACTGGAGATCCACCTGGAGAATTAATTGAGACTGCAACATGTGTTATTTTTTTTAAAGAAAATGCTTTTTTCAAAATCTCTCTTTGACCAGCAAGATCAATGCCTTTATTAAATCGACCGGCAGAACCAATTACTCCGGTTAATCTTACGTGCGGTACTATTTTTTTCTTTTTAAAAATTGAAAACATATTTAGATGAACTTCTTCACTCTTATAACAGTAATAGACAAGATTTTAATATTAAATTACGCTACTTACAGTTGAATTATAGGTGCGTCCTTAAGTTACTAATTAAAAATTTATTATCAAATAAAACAATTATAAATACTATTGATGGGATCAGTTATACCACTAAAAAAATCTGCAAACTCAGCCTACTTAGAGCTTAAAAACATCTTGGGTACTAAGCTAGAGAAAGTGGAGGGGTTAATTGAGCAAAAGCTAAAAAGTGAAGTAGATTTAATTGAAAAGATGAGTGATCATCATCTTAAATCTGGTGGAAAAAGGCTGAGAGCTTTATTGACCTTAGAATCTGCAAAACTAACAGGCTATAATGAGGATAAAAGAGATATCAATCTTGCAGCTTGCGTAGAACTAATTCACTCAGCTACACTATTACATGACGACGTAATTGATGAGAGTTCACTAAGAAGAGGAGTCAAAACTACAAATTCAATTTGGGGTAATCAATCATCAATATTAGTTGGGGATTATCTTTTAAGCAGATGTTTCGAAATTATGGTTCAAGATGGGGATTTAGAAGTATTACAACTTTTATCATCTACTTCTGCAAAAATTGCTCAAGGGGAGGTGCTTCAACTACAACATAAAGGTGAAGCCGATCTTTTAGAAGAAACATACATTGATATAATAAATTTAAAAACAGCATCACTTTTTTCTGCTGCAACAAAAACTGGAGCTTGTATTTCTGGAAGTAACGAAAAAGAAAAAAAAGCTTTAGAGTCCTATGGAAGAAATTTAGGTTTAGCATTTCAAATAGCTGATGATGCTCTTGATTATTATGCTAAGGAAAAAATTTTTTGGAAAAGAAATTGGTAAAGATTTTTATGAGGGCAAAGTCACTCTACCTTTAATAACAATATTTCAAAAAGGGAGTGAGGAAGAAAAACAATTTTTAACAGATATAATGAAAAAAGAAAAAAGAACTGAAGAAGATTTTAGTGAAACTCTTGCTTTGATATTTAAATATAAAGCGGTTGAAGCAAGCTTAAAGAAAGCAGAATATTTTGTAAACGTTTCTTATGATGCTTTAGCAATTTTTCCTGATAATGAAGATAAGAAAATATTACAAAATTTAACTAGTTTTAGTTTAAATAGATCTTTTTAAGGATAAAGAAGTTCCTTATTCCATTTACCATTATTATTTTTATAATTTAATCTTTCGTGAATTCTACCCTCGCCATCAACCCAAAACTCTATTTCGTCAGGTAAAACTCTCCAGCCAGACCAATGAGGAGGTCTTGGAACATTATTTTCATCAGGATATTTTTTTTCAAATTCTTTAATCTTATCTAAAAAAGTTTCTCTTTTATCTAAAATTTGGGATTGTGAAGAAGCCCAAGCGCTAATTCGGTTTTTGTAAGGTCTTGAATTATAATAATCATCTGCCTCTTTTTTGGAAACCTCTTCTACTTTTCCAATTACCCTTACTTGGCGTCTTAAACTTTTCCAATGAAAACAGATTGATGCTTTCTGGTTTTCTTTTAGCTCACCACCTTTTTTGCTGTTAAAATTTGTATAAAAGACAAATCCTTTATCGCTTAAACCTTTAAGTAAAACCATTCTTACATTAGGTTGATTATTTTTATTTGAAGTGGCCACTGCTAGAGCATTCGGATCGTTAATTTCAGTCTCTTTTGCCTTCTCAAACCATTTTTTGAATAAATCTATTGGATTATCTAAGTCTTCAAAACAACTATCTAATCCCAATGAATTTTTGCCATTTTTTTGATTCATATATTTATTAAAATAATCTATACATTAAATATCTATGTCTTTTAATACTTTTGGAAAAATATTTAGGTTTACGACATGGGGTGAGTCCCACGGCCCAGCTATTGGATGCGTAATTGATGGCTGTCCGCCAAATATTCCTTTATCAGAAAAAGATATTCAAGCTGACATGGATAGAAGAAGACCAGGACAATCTAAGTTCACAACTCAAAGAAAAGAGCCTGATAAAGCTATTATTTTATCTGGAGTCTTTGAGGGTAAAACAACAGGTACTCCTATTTCGATAATTATTTATAATGAAGATAAAAAATCTAGAGACTATGAGTCTATAAAAAATAAATTTAGACCAGGTCATGCTGATTATACTTATTTTAAAAAGTACGGCATTAGAGATTTTAGAGGGGGTGGGCGCCAATCAGCAAGAGAAACTGCAAGCAGAGTAGCGGCGGGAGCAGTTGCCCGCATCGTTTTAAAAAAAATTATTGGGAATAAATTTAATGTAATCGGAGCTGTAACACAATTAGGTTTAATGTCATGTGATAAGACAAATTGGAAAGACACTGAAATAAGAAAAAATCCTTTTTTCTGCCCTGATAAAAAGTCTGTAAAGCTTTGGGAAAAATATCTTCTAGCTGTAAGGAAAGCAGGATCCTCTTGTGGAGCGGTAATTGAGTTAAGAGCTTCAGGAATTCCAATTGGTTTGGGAGCACCTATTTATTCAAAACTAGATACTGATATAGCTGCAGCTTTAATGAGTATTAACGCAGTGAAAGGTGTAAATATTGGTTCAGGTATGAATGCTGCATACTTAAGTGGTGAAGAAAATTCTGATGAAATAAGAAAAAAATCTGGAAAAATAAATTTTAAAACAAATCATGCTGGAGGAATTCTTGGGGGAATTTCATCTGGACAAGATATTGTTGCATCTTTTGCAGTCAAACCAACTTCGTCGATTTTAACGAGTCGTGAAACTATAGATAAAAAAGGCAAAAATACAAAAATTTCTGTTAAAGGGCGACATGATCCTTGTGTAGGTATTAGAGCGGTACCAATTGGTGAAGCAATGATTAATTGTGTTTTACTGGATCATCTATTAATGCACAGAGCGCAGTGTAGTTAATTAGAAATTTTATTTTTATTTTTAGCTAAAATTATATTTGAGTTTAAAGTTTCTTTAACTTTATTCGCTATAGATAAACTATCTAGACCAGCAGTCTCATACATTTTTTCTGGAGTATCTTGATCAATAAAAATATCTGGCAAAATCATAGATCTAAACTTCAAGCCTCTATCAAATACACCTCGTTCTGACAAAAATTGCATTACATGAGAACCAAACCCCCCTATGGAACCTTCCTCAATTGTTATTAAGACTTCGTGATTAGAGGCTAATTCTATTATTAATTTTTCATCCAATGGTTTTGCAAACCTTGCATCAATAATTGAGCAATCTATTCCTTTTTTTAAAAGCAGATCTGAAGCTTTTTTACATTCTTCCAACCTTGTGCCAAAATTAAGTAAAGCTACTTTTTTTCCCTCTTTGATTACCCTACCTTTTCCAATTATTAGAGTTTCATTAATAGAAGGTAATTCAATTCCAATGCCATTTCCTCTTGGATACCTAAAAGCTGAGGGACGATCATTTATATTTACTGAAGTATTTATCATTTTCACAAGTTCAGCCTCGTCACTCGCTGCCATAACAATAAAATTAGGTAAGGTTGAAAGGTATGTAATGTCAAATGAGCCGGCATGAGTTGGGCCATCGGCACCAACTAATCCTGCGCGGTCTATAGCGAATCTCACAGGTAATGATTGTAAAGCAACATCATGAACTACTTGATCATAAGCCCTTTGAAGAAAAGTAGAATAAATTGCTGCATAAGGTTTATAACCCTCTGTAGCTAAACCAGCGGCAAAAGTAACTGCGTGCTGTTCTGCTATTCCTACGTCAAAAGATCTATCTGGGAATTTTTTCTCAAATAAATTGATCCCAGTTCCAGACGGCATTGCACCTGTAATACCGACAATTTTAGTGTCTTGCTCAGCATGTTTAATTAATGTTTCTGCAAAAACTTTTGTATATGATGGAATATTAGATTTTGATTTTGCTTGCTCTCCAGTGCTTACATTAAATTTAGATACACCATGATATTTATCTCCCGACACTTCGGCAGGTGTATAACCTTTTCCTTTTTGAGTTCTGACATGAATTAACACTGGGCCTATATGATTAGAATTTTTTACATTTTCAAATATTTGAACTAAATTTTCTACGTCGTGTCCATCTATTGGACCGACATAATAAAAACCTAGCTCACTAAATAATGTACCACCCGTAACAATATTTCTTAGTAAGTCTTCTGCTTTTCCTGCTTTTTGACTAAATCTTTTTGAAAAAGACGAAATTATCATTTTCAATGTCTCTCTAAGACTAAAATATAATTTACCGGACAAAAGTTTAGCTAAATATTTGCTCATTGCTCCGACAGGTCTAGCAATTGACATATCGTTATCATTTAAAATAACTATTAATTTTGATTTTAAAGCTCCAGCATTATTCATGGCTTCGTATGCCATCCCAGCACTCATAGCTCCATCCCCAATAACTGCTATTACATTATTATTATTATTCGATAATTTTTTTGCAACAGCCATACCGAGAGTTGAAGAAATAGAAGTTGAACTATGCGCTGCTCCAAAAGGATCAAACTCACTTTCGGTTCGTTTTGTAAACCCAGATAGTCCTCCACCCTTACGAAGAGTTTTAATTCTATTTCTTCGTCCAGTAATTATCTTGTGTGGGTAACATTGATGACTTACATCCCAAACTAATTTATCTTTTGGAGTATCAAACACATAATGTAAAGCTACTGTTAATTCAACTACTCCTAGTCCTGCTCCTAAATGTCCACCGGTCTCAGAAACTACATCTATTAATTCATCTCTTAACTCTTCAGATATTTGTTTAAGATCTTCTTTTTTAAATTTTCTTAAATCGGCTGGAAAGTTTATTTGTTTAATAAGTCTGCCCATTAAAATTTTCTTTCTAATATAAACTCAATTGTACTAATTAATTCTTTTGCACTTTTTCCATGTTTTTCTAATTTACGCAATATTTTTCTCTTTAAATTATTTGCGAACAAATAAGCTTTTTTTTCACCCATTAAATTTAATAAAGTTGACTTACCTTTTTTATGATCTTTTTTGACTGGTTTGCCCAATACCTTTTTCGAACCTCTATAGTCTAAAAAATCGTCAGCTAGTTGAAACAGTAAACCTATTTCTTCTCCTAAATTACCTAAAAATAATTTTTCTTTGGTATTTTTTTTAGCTACCACTCCGACAGCGTATAAACAAAAATTAAACAACTTTCCTGTTTTTTTTTTTTGCATATCAACAATTTGATTAATTCTTTTTTTTTTATTCTCAAATTTTAAATCTAATTCTTGCCCTCCAGCAATACCTGTATGCCCAGAGCAGGTAGCTAAAGATTTAATAATTTCACTCTTCGCTTTAAAACTTAGTAAATATTTTTGATCAGCAATAATTTCAAAAGCTAGTGTGAGAAGAGAACTTCCTGCAAGTACAGCCGAAGCTTCTCCAAATTTAATATGTGTTGCTGGTTTACCTCTTCTAATATTGTCGTTGTCCATACAAGGCAAATCATCGTGAATCAATGAATAAGAATGAATGCACTCAACTGCTGCACAAATATTTATAAGTTTTTTTTCATTAATATTAAATATTTTTCCAACATCAAATATTATAGTTGATCTAATTTTTTTTCCTCCAGAGATAACTCCGTACTTCATTGGTTTTACTAATAAGGATAGTTGTTGCTTCTTTAAAAATTTTATTAAGAATTGATCAACTTTCCTTGCATTTTTAATTAATTTTTTTTTAATCATTATTTTTTTTTTTAGAAATTTCTTTAAATTTTTTTTTAAATAATCTGTCTATATGATTATTAAGTTGAATTAATCTTTGATAGTCATTTTTTGAGTCGTCTAAATTTACGTCCTGACTTTCTAATTTACTTAAAATTGCGTCAATTTCATCTTTAGCTTCTTTTAATGATTTACTTTTTATATCAGCTGGAATATTTTCTACTTTCATCTTTTAAATAATAATTACATTATGAAAAATAGCTATTCAAATATATTTACTTTTAACAAAAAAATTCTCAAGAAAACGATTAAAAATTTAAATAATGGTAAAGTGATTGGATTACCCACAGAGACAGTTTACGGTCTTGGAGGAAATGCCTATTCAAAAAAATCGATTCAAAAAATATTTAAATTAAAAGGTAGACCTAAAACAAATCCACTAATAATTCATTATTACAACATCAATTATGCAAAAGAAGATGTAGTTTTAAATAAATATTTTAAAAAATTATATAAAAAATTTTGCCCAGGTCCAATCACATTTATTTTAAAAAAAAAAAAGAATTCTAAAATTCATTCCTACGCTAGCGCTGGATTAAATACAGTTGGTGTAAGATTTCCAAAACATAAAGTTGCTAGATCTATTTTAAAAGAAATCAAATTTCCTTTGGCAATGCCAAGTGCAAATAGATCAACAAGGGTAAGTCCTGTTAGTGCCGAAGATGTATATGATGAATTTAAAGAAAAAATAAATTTAATTTTAAATGGCGGAAAGTGTAAAATCGGTATTGAGTCTACAGTTGTGGATTTAATAAATGATCCTAAAATCTTAAGGCCAGGGATAATCGATAAAAGCAAAATAGCAAAAACTCTCAAATTAAAGATAAATAACTCCTATGATCAAAAAAAAAATAGATCGCCGGGTATGATGGAAAAACATTATTCACCTGGAATACCTGTTTTAATTAATCAGAACAAACATGATGGAAAAAGCGCTTTTATATATTTAGGTAAAAAATGTAGAAATAAAAATTTTTTTAGTTTAAGTAAAAATTTAGACCTGGATGAAGCCGCGTCAAATTTATACAAAATTTTCAGATTAATTAAAAAAAAAGGTTACAGAAAAATTCAAATAGGAAAAATTCCAAATAAAGGGTCTGGTATAGCCATTAATGATAGGATAAGACGTGCATCAAACTCTTAGATGAAATTAGAAATAAAAAACCTTGTAAAAAAATTTAAATCTACAGTTGCTGTAAACAATATTAGCTTTGTGATTGAAAAAAATAAAACCTTAGGTCTTCTAGGTCCTAATGGATGTGGAAAAACTACATCTATCGGAATGATGCTTGGTTTAATAACTCCAACTGAGGGTGAAATTTTTATAGATGGAATAAAGTTTATCCCAAAAAATAGAATTAAATTGTTAAGTCTTATGAATTTTGCATCACCGTATATCGAATTACCAAAAAAACTTACTGTAAGACAAAATCTTGAGGTTTATGCCAGACTTTATGGCGTTAGCAATAAAATTGAGAGAATAGAGGAGTTAGTTGAGGATCTTAAATTAAATAATTTTTTAGATAAAAAAACTGGTGAATTATCATCTGGACAAAAAAACAGAGTCTCACTAGCTAAATCTTTTATTAATAAACCTAAGTTACTTTTTTTAGATGAACCAACTGCAAGTTTAGACCCAGACGTAGGAGATTTTGTAAGAGAATATTTAGAACAATATAAAAATAAAAACGAACTTACAATGTTATTGGCATCCCACAACATGAAAGAAGTGGAAAGATTATGTAGCAAGATTGTAATGATGAAAAATGGTAAAATTGTCGATAAAGGAACGTGTGGCGAATTAATAAATAAACACGGTAGGGAGAATCTTGAAGATACCTTCTTAAAAATAGCTAGGAGCAAGAATGAAGTGGAATAAAATATATGCATTAAGCTTAAGGCATATTTATTTAATAAAAGGATCTTTTCCAAGAATTCTTGATTTAATTTATTGGCCAACAATTCAAATTTTTCTTTGGGGGTTTATCTCAAAATTTTTTACTTTAAGCTCATCTTATTATGAAAACACTGTAGGCATAATTTTAAGTGCAGCCATTTTATATGATTTTTTATTTAGGTCTAGTATTAGCTATAATATGATGTTTCTTGAGGAAATTTGGAGCAGAAATTTTACCAATCTTTTTATAGCCCCAATTAAAATTAATGAAATAATTGCAGCCTTAACATTTACTGCGATTATTAGAACTTTAATTGGTTTAGTTCCCGCATCTCTTTTAGCTATACCTCTATTTGGTGTATCAATTTTTAAAATTGGTCTACCATTGGTTTTTCTTCTTATCTCTTTATATATTTTTGGTGTAACCCTAGGTCTTCTAGTGACCTCTGGTTTAGTTAGATTCGGTCCTTCTTTTGAAAACATTGCTTGGGCGAGTTTATTTTTTTTAGCTCCCCTTGGGTGTATTTATTACCCTATTGATATTTTACCTGAATGGCTTCAATTAATAGCAAAATTACTACCATTAGTTCATTTATTTGAGGAAATGAGAAGTATATTAATTGATGACCTGGTTGATTACTTTGCTGTGCTGAAGGCTTGCATAATTTCTTTTATATATTTTATCATAGGTATAATTGTATTCTATAGTTCATACAATGGAGCTAAATTACGTGGAACTTTAATAAACATGGGGGAATAGTTGCATCAATTTATTGAAAAAATAAAAAAATTTGAAAGCGAACCGTTTATTGTAAATAATTTTTTAGACGAAGAAGAAATTAAATCTTTTCAAAAACTTTATGATTTGCTCCCACTTGAAATAGATAACAAAAGACAAAAAATTATTAAAAAAAAATGGTCCATAGAATTTAATAAGGAATTGCAAGATAAATATAAACTGAAATTAAAAAAAATTATTGGTAATTATGAAATGGACAATCCTGACACTAAAGAGGGATCAGCGAGTCTGGGATTATTTCAAGAGAGCTATATGCCGGTTACACTCCATGTTGATACTGGATTCGATTTTAAAAAAATAATTTATAAGCAAACTTTGTTACCTTTGTCAGATGAAGGGGAAACAATAATTTTCAAAAATCGTTTCTATGGATGTTCAACAACTTTCTCTATTGATCCAAAAGAACTTTCTGCAAAAGGCTATAACAAGAGGTCCTCAGAGCATTTGGGTTTATATGGTAATAATAATTTTGATAAAGAGATTTATGAAAAATATTTAACTCATGAAAATATTAACAATTTAAAAGGTTTAGAAGTTGAATTAATTTTTAATTGGAAATTAGGAGATCTCCTTGTATTTGATAGATCTAACTTGCATTGTTCTTCTAAAAATATAAATAAAAAGAAACTTGGTTTTACTAGCTCAACTAAAAAAAAATGAAATTAATTGATTGTTTCATGTATTTTGATGAAGATTTAGTTTTAGATATAAGACTAAATACTCTAAATCATAGAGTAGATAAATTTATAATAGCTGAAGCAACTAAGACGCATTCAGGAAAAGATAAAAAGTTAAATTTTAAAATTGAAAATTTTTCTAAATTTAAAGACAAAATTCGCTATGTTGTTGTTGATGATTTACCAATAAATGTTAAATCAGCTAAAAAAAATTGGCATGAAAATCATATAAGAGATCAATTTCAAAGAAATGCATTAGAGAAAGGATATAGAGACTCAAATGATGAAGATTTAATAATGATTTCTGATATAGATGAAATACCAAATCCAAAGAAATTAGATGAATTCAATATCAAAAATAAATATGCATGTTTTTTGCAAAAAAATTTTCAATCCAAAATAAACCTTCTAAATGTAACTGACGGTTATTGGCCGGGAACAAAAATATGTCAAAAGAAATATTTGAAATCTCCTCAATGGTTAAGAAATCTTAAAACAAAAAAAAAACCTTTTTGGAAAATCTTTAATAGAAATATTCAATTAATTAATAATGGTGGATGGCATTTTAGTTTTTTAAAAAATCCTGAGTCAATAAAAAATAAAATAGTTTCATATGCTCATCAAGAATATAATAATGAAGAATTTACAAATATCGATTTCATTAAAAAAAAGGTTTCTTCAGGTGAAGATTTATTTCATAGAAAAATTGAATATAAAAGGATTAATATAGATAATACTTTTCCAGATTATATAATTAAAAATAAAAAAATGTTTAAAGATTGGATTTTATAAATTTGGCGCGCCGGATAGGAGTCGAACCCATAACCTCCGGAGCCGAAATCCGGCGCTCTATCCAGTTGAAGCTACCGGCGCAGTGATAATAATTTAGATTAATTTATGAATAATACAATTAAATTTTTTGTAGATACACAAAATAGCGGAAAAAGATTGGATGTTTTTTTAACAGAAAATATCGAAAGATATACCAGATCATACCTAAAAAAATTAATTGAGAGAAAACAAGTAAAATTAAATAAAAATTTTCTTATCTCTCCATCTACGAAAATAAAATTTAAAGATCAAATTACTGTCCAAATTATTCAGAATAATGAACAAAATATTATTCCTAAAAAGATAAAATTAGATATTGTTTTTGAGGACAAAGATATTTTAGTCCTAAATAAGCCTAAAGGAATGGTTGTTCATCCTGGGGCAGGAAATAAAAAAAATACTTTAGTAAACGCCTTACTATTTAAATATAAAGAAAATTTATCTGATGTGAACGGAGTATTAAGACCAGGTATAGTTCATAGAATTGATAAAGAAACTAGTGGGCTATTAGTAGTAGCAAAAAATAATTTTGCACATTCAAATTTAGGAAGTCAATTTAGCAAACATACGATTAAGAGAAAATATTTATGTTTATCTTGGGGAGTGGTTCGACCTCTTAACGGAAAAATTAATACATTAATCGCCAGAGATAAAAAAAATCGCCAATTAATGACTGTTAGTGATTTTAATGGAAAAAAAGCAATAACTAACTATAAAACGATAAAGGTTTTTAACATAAAAGATATTCCTAAAATAAGCTTAATTGAGTGCGATTTAGAAACTGGAAGAACTCACCAAATAAGAGTTCATCTAAAGTATAAGGGTACTTCTTTACTCGGAGATAAGCAATACGGGAAAAAAAATATAAAATTTAAAAAAATTAATAGTGATTTTTTTGATAAATTAAACAAATTATCTGGGCAGGCATTACATGCTAAAACTTTAAAGTTTGTTCACCCTTCAACCAAAAAATGGGTGAGTTTTAATTCAGATTTACCAGGTAGTTTTAAAAAAATATTAAAATTGCTTGAAAATTTAAGCAGTTGAAATAATGAATATCATATATACTTAATAATTATGAGTGAAAAAAATAAGATGAGCAGTCTTCCAGTTCCTTCGGTGGGAGGGTTATCCATTTATTTAGCTCAAATTAAAAAATTTCCTATGCTTGATGCAGAGGAAGAATATATGTTAGCAAAAAATTGGAAGGAGAGTGGTAATTTAAAAGCCGCTCATAAATTAGTCACCAGCCACTTAAGGTTGGTTGCTAAAATTGCAATGGGGTACCGTGGATATGGTCTTCCTGTAAATGAATTAATTTCAGAGGGAAACATAGGTTTAATGCAAGCAGTAAAAAAATTTAATCCTGATAAAGGATTTAGACTTGCCACATATGCAATGTGGTGGATAAAAGCCTCAATACAAGAATACGTCTTGCGATCATGGAGTTTAGTTAAAATGGGAACTACAACTGCTCAAAAAAAACTTTTTTTTAATTTAAAAAAAATTAAAAATCAGATTGCACCGGGACAAGATGGAGATTTAAAAGATGAACAAGTTAATGAAATATCAAAAAGGTTGGACGTAGACTCTCATGAAGTTATAAATATGAACAGAAGAATGATGGGCCAAGAAAAATCATTAAACGATCCTATTAAAAGCGGTGCGACAGATGAATGGCAAGATTGGTTGGTTGACGATAGCTTAGATCAAGAGTTGATTATTTCTCAAAAACAAGAATATGATGATAAAAAAGAATTATTGCATAGCGCAATGAAGATATTAAATGATAGAGAGAAAGAAATTATTACTGCCAGAAGACTTTCAGAAAATCCAGTAACTTTAGAAGAACTGAGCAAAAAATACAAGATTAGTAGAGAAAGAATTCGTCAAATCGAAACAAAAGCTTTTGAAAAATTACAAAAATCAATGATCAATGCAAGTAAATCTAAAAACTTGTTGCCTGTAAATTAATTATTAAAAGGATCTTCTATTAAAATTGTATCTTCTCTTTCAGGACTTGTAGAGATACTTGATATTTTTGCTCCAATAAAATCTTCAAGAGAATGAATATATTTTTTTGCATTTTCTGGTAGATCTTTTATATTTCTGATACCTTCTGTTTTAGTTTTCCATCCTGGAAATGTCTTATAAATTGGTTTTATTTTAAATTGATCTTCAGATGCAGCAGGTAAATAATTAATTTTTTTTCCGTTTAATTCATATTCTACACACATTTTAATTTCATCAAGCTCATCTAATACATCTAATTTAGTTAAGGCTATTCCATTTATTCCAGATATTTTTATTGTTTGTCTAACTAGTACTCCATCAAACCAACCACATCTTCTTTTTCTAGCAGTAACAGTTCCAAATTCTTTTCCTCTTCTCCCTAAACTTTCTCCTACGTCGTTTTCTAGTTCTGTTGGAAAGGGTCCGCTACCCACCCTAGTGGTATAAGCTTTAGTAATACCTAGCACATAATTAATCTTATCTGGGCCTAATCCTGAGCCAGTTGCAGCCATTGCTGGAACAGTATTTGATGATGTAACGAAAGGGTAAGTGCCATGATCCACATCTAAAAGTATACCCTGAGCTCCTTCAAAAAGTATTTTTTTTCTGTCGTTGTTGAATTGGTCTAATTTCAACCATACGGGCTGGGCAAATTTTAAAATTTCTGGAGCAATTTTTAATAATTTTTTTTTTAATTCATTTTTTTCAAAGATTTTTTTATTTAAACCTTTTCGAATTGCGTTGTGATGCTGTAATACATTTTCTAGTCTGTTATCTAAATTGCTTTCAGATCTCAAATCCATGACCCTAATTGATCTTCTTCCAACCTTATCCTCATAACAAGGTCCTATTCCTCTTCTAGTAGTACCAATCTTGCCTTTTCCAGCTGCATCCTCTCTTATTTCATCCATTTCTTGATGAAATGGAAGTATTAGTGAGGAGGATTCCGAAATCATAAAATTTTCGGGATTAACAGCTACTCCTTGTTTTTTGATTTCTTCAATTTCACTTAATAGCGCCCAAGGATCAATAACGACTCCATTTCCAAGAACTGAAATTTTTCCTTTTCTTACAATACCGGATGGAAGTAATCTTAACTTAAATACTTTTTTGTCAATAACTAGAGTGTGGCCAGCGTTATGACCTCCTTGAAATCTTACAACTACATCTGCTTCACTAGATAACCAATCAACAATTTTACCTTTTCCTTCATCTCCCCATTGTGAACCTACTACAACAACATTTTTCATTAATTAAATTTTTTATTTATAGTGATAGAATTTAAATGATTTATCGGACCGCTTCCTTTTCCTAAATTTAAATTAGATTTTATTGCTTCATTAACATATTTAATTCCAAGTTCACAAGATTTAATCAAATCTTTTCCACATGATAAATATGTTGCTATTGAAGAAGATAACGTACAACCAGTTCCATGTGTGTTTTTTGAATTATATTTTTTACTATTAAATACTTTTATAATTTTTTTATTAATTAAAATATCATTCATTTTTTTTGACTTTAAATGGCCACCCTTTATCAGAACATTTCTAGCTCCTGAACTAATTAATATTTTACCAGCTTTAATCATGTCTTGTACTGAATTGATCTTAATTTTTGTTAATATTTCTGCTTCTGGAATATTGGGTGTTATTAATAACGTGTTTTTCATTAATCTTTTTTTTATATATTTTATTGCAGTATCATTTATTAACTTTGTACCGCCTTTAGCAATCATGACTGGGTCAAGTACTAAATTATTAAATTTAAATTTTTTCAAAGATTTAATCACCGCTAAAATTACTTCCTTTGAATGCAACATTCCAATTTTGACTGCATCAGGTCTAATGTCTTTTGCTGAAAATTCTATTTGATTGCTTATCTCTTTAGGGCTAATAGCTATAATCGATTTTACTCCTGTTGTATTTTGAGCAGTGACTGCCGTGACTGCTGTCATAGCATAGCTGCCTAAAGAAGTAACCGTTTTAATATCTGCTTGGATTCCCGCTCCACCAGATGAGTCTGAGCCAGCGATAATAAGTACTTTTGATTTTGGTTTCATCTAACTGTTAATTGCTTTTTAACAATATTTATGCACCTATTCATCAAAAAATGATTAAATGACTCACACATAATTCTTATTTTAGGCTCAGTTCCGGAAGGCCTGATAAGTAATCTACCTTCATTTTTAATAAGCTCGTTAGCTAATTTAATTGCTCTTTTACATTTAGGTGACTCAATAATTTTTTTATCTTTTACTTCTATATTCAAAAGTTTTTGAGGAACTGACTTATACACTTTAAACATTTTACTGGCTAATTTTCCTTTCCTTAAAGCGAATAAAGCCTCTAATGCCACTAAAAGTCCGTCTCCAGTAGTAGCAAACTTACCCAAAATTATATGGCCTGATTGCTCACCACCTAAATTAAAATTATTTTTTTTCATTAGTTCTTTTACATATCTATCGCCGACTTTTGATCTTTTAAAATTAATTTTTTCGCTTAAAAAAAATTTTTCCAGTCCATAATTTGACATTAAAGTTCCAATAACCCCACCTTTTAAAATTTTTTTTCTTTTCCATCTGCTAGCAATCATAGCAATAATTTGATCTCCATCGATTATTTGAGATTTTTCATCACACATAATTACCCTATCAGCGTCACCATCTAAGGCTATTCCAATATCAGCTTTAAATTTTTTTACATTTTTTTTTAAAACTTGAGGAAAAGTAGAACCGCATTTATGATTAATATTTAAACCGTTTGGTTTAACCCCGAGAGAGAAAACTTTAGCACCTAAATCAGACAGTATTTTTGGGGCAGATTTATATCCTGCTCCATTAGCACAATCTATTACTATTCTCATACCTTTAAGACTAAAATTATTAGGAAAATTATTTTTTAAAATTTTAATATATTTGTCATTTCCGTCCTCAAGCCTTTTTACTCTTCCCAATAATTTTGGATTTGATAGCTGGATTATAGTTTTTGTATCAATTAAATTTTCAATTTTTTTTTCAATTTTGTCTGATAATTTCATGCCATCTGGACCAAATAATTTTAGTCCATTATCGTGAAAAGGGTTATGGGATGCGGTAATCATTATTCCTAGGTTAGCTTTCATTTCTTTTGTTAGCATAGCTAATCCATTCGTAGGAAGCGGTCCTAGCGTAAATATATGCATTCCAGCTGAAGCTAATCCTGAAACTAAAGCTGGCTCAAGGGTATAACCAGATAATCTAGTGTCTTTTGCTATGATAGCTAATTGTTTTTTTTTTCTTAAATTTTTAAAGTATGTTCCTGCAGCTAGTCCAAATTTAAAAAACTTTTCACCATTGATATTTCCAATATTAACAGTTCCTCTTATTCCGTCTGTTCCGAAGTATTTTTTTTTCATTTACTCATTAGTCTTTCATATATCAAAATACCTTGTTTTACTTCTTCAACATTATGCACCCTAAAAATTTTTACTCCTTGAGATAAAGAAAATAATATTGAAGATAAAGTTCCTCCGAGTCTTTCTTTAGTATCATAGGGACCAGAAATTTGACCGATAAATCTTTTTCTAGATGCTCCGATTAATACAGGAAAACCAAGTGAATGGAATAGTGAAATATTTTTTAAAATCATCAAATTATGTTTCAGGTTTTTTCCAAACCCAATACCGGGATCTAAAATAATTCTTTTATTATACTTATCTGATTTAAACTTTTTAATCTGATTTTCAAAAAAATCATAGATATCTAATAAAACATGATTATATGAAGGATTTATTTGCATTGTTTGTGGAGTTCCTTGCATATGATGAATTATTTTCCATAAATTTTTATTGTTCACAGAGCTGAAAGATTTCGGATCAAATTTAAAACAGGAAACATCATTAATTATGTCTGCATTATTTTTTATTGAAAAATCCATTACTAAAGATTTTCTGGTATCTATTGACAGTAATGTTTTAGGAAATTTTTTTTTAAATTGTTCTATTACTTTTTTTACTCTTTTAAGCTCACTTTTTTGAGATATAATTTTAGATCCAGGTCTTGTGGACTCCCCTCCTATATCGATAATTTCTGCACCAGCTTTTTTCATTTGAATTATCTTTTGAAAAGCTTTTTGAGTTGAATTAAATTTACCTCCATCTGAAAAACTATCGGGGGTCATATTTAAAATTCCCATTAATATATGATTTTTTTTTCTTAAAAAATCTCTTTTAGAAGTAATTTTTTTTATATCTCGAGATACTTTGTTTTTAATAAATAAAGGTAATTTATTAATATCTTTAATATTAACAATTTTTGAGTGTATTTCTTTTTTATTTCTAATAAAAATTTCAATTTGATTAAATGATATATCTTTGTTGCCGCAAAGTGGGAAACTTAATTTATTTTTAATTAATTTTTTTGAATTTATACCATAGAAAAAATTACACGCGCGTGTGTAATATTTTCTCATATTATTTAAATTGCTGGCTTAGGTTTTAATCCTAACGATCCCAGCGCAGATGAGGCTTTTCCATCATCCTTATCATCTTCTTTAAAAGATCTTGTCGGTTTAATATTTTTTAAAATTAAATCTCTAATCTCGTCTCCTGATAAAGTTTCATAAATTAGGAGAGCTTTAGCAATTTTGTGGAGATCGTCAATTTTATCAGTCAAAACTTTTTTAGCTCTCTCGTATCCTTTATCAACGATTTTTTTAACCTCAGAGTCGATTTTTTTTGCAGTTTCTTCTGACATATTCTGACTTTTTGTAACAGATCTACCCAAAAATACTTCTTCCTCATTTTCACCATAAGCTATGGTGCCCAATTCAGTGGTCATTCCATACTTAGTAACCATATTTTTTGCTAGTTTAGTTACCATGTCTATATCTGATGAAGCTCCAGAAGTAACTTTATCGTGGCCAAATATTATTTCCTCAGCAATTCTTCCTCCCATTGCAACGGCTATATCTGAATGCATTTTTTCTCTAGTAACTGATAACTGGTCTCTTTCTGGTAATCTCATAACCATACCTAAAGCTCTTCCTCTTGGAATTATTGTTGCCTTATGGATCGGATCTGATGCTTTCTCATTTAAAGCTACTATTGCATGTCCACCTTCGTGGTAAGCTGTAAGTTTTTTCTCATCCTCTGACATAACCATTGATCTTCTTTCTGCTCCCATCATTACTTTATCTTTTGCTTCCTCTATATCAGACATTGTAACAACTCTTTTATTTTTTCTGGCTGCAAGTAAAGCTGACTCGTTGATTAAATTTGCTAAATCGGCTCCAGAGAATCCTGGTGTACCTCTTGCAATTGTTCTTAATTTAACATCTGGACCTGTACTAATCTTCTTAACATGTACTTTTAGGATTGCCTCTCTTCCAATAATATCTGGATTACCAACAACTACTTGTCTATCAAATCTACCTGGTCTTAATAAAGCAGGATCTAAAACATCTGGTCTGTTTGTTGCAGCAATTAAAATAATTCCTTCGTTAGTATCAAATCCGTCCATTTCAACAAGCAACTGATTAAGAGTTTGCTCTCTTTCGTCATTTCCACCTCCTAGACCTGCACCTCTACTTCTTCCAACTGCATCAATCTCATCAATAAAAATAATACATGGTGAATGTTTTTTTCCTTGTTCAAACATATCTCTTACTCTTGAAGCTCCGACGCCCACAAACATTTCAACAAAATCTGAGCCTGAAATAGAAAAAAATGGAACATTGGCTTCACCAGCAATCGCTTTAGCTAATAAAGTTTTTCCTGTCCCTGGAGGACCAATTAAGAGAGCCCCCTTAGGAATTTTACCTCCTAATCGACTGAATTTTTTAGGATCTTTTAAAAATTCTACTATTTCCTCAACCTCTTCTTTGGCTTCTTCAACACCGGCTACATCATTAAAAGTTACCTTACCTTGTGCCTCATTTAATAATTTAGCTTTTGATCTTCCAAATCCCATTGCTCCACCTTTGCCTCCTTGCATCTGACGCATGAAAAATATCCACACACCAATAAGTAAAAGCATAGGAAACCACGATAGTAAAATTCCTAAGAGAGATGGCATTTTATCCTCTTTGGGAGAAGCTACAATACTCACTCCTTTAGATGATAATTTGTCAACCAACTCTGGATAATTAGGTGAGTATGTTTTAAAAGAATTTCCATCAGCTAAAACTCCAGAAATATTATTTCCTTGTATTTGAACTTCAACAACTCTACCTGCCTCAACCTCATTTAAAAAATTGGAAAATGGCAAAGAATTTTTTTCCGAATTAATCTTATTGGGATCTTGAAACATATTGAAAAGCCCTACTGAGAGTAAGACAATTATGACCCACATTATTAGGTTTTTGATATTCATAAATATTTAAATAATCATTATTAATTTTTAAACAAGTATATTTTAAAATTTAATAAGTTGTAAATAAGACAAAAAGGGGCAAATTTAACCCTAAAAATTAAATTTTTTCAGCTTTTAGACATAAATTTGCATTTTTTCTAAAAAAAATGCATCCGCCAAGTGTCGTTTTTTTAAATCCTCTTTTATTAAGATTTTTAATTAGGTTATTTACCTTACTAGATCTTAAATCATAATAATTCTTTTTAAGCTGCTTTACAGACTCGTTAATTAGCGCCATTTTGGTATCGTCATTAAGATGTCTAAATTTTGTAAAATTTATTACAATCTCACTATTTACTCTCTTAATTAATTCTTTAAAAATTTTATTCAAATATTGGTCTAATGTGTTTTTGCTCATAGATAAATTCTGAATAGATTTAAAAATTTGTTCATATTTGATGCCACTCTTTTCTAAAGGTTTTTTTAAGTTTCTTACTTTTGTTCTTAAATATTTCATATCTGTATTAGACGGATCTTTAAAATATTCTCCAAAAGCATATTTTGAAATTTTAGTTAAAAATTTTTTTTTAACATCTAAAAATGGTCTATATAAACTTACTTGACTTTTAATTTTAGTCAGCGTTTTCATCGCAGATAATCCCTTTAACCCACTGCCTCTTGAAAGTCTTATAAAAAAAGTTTCAACTTGATCCTCTAAATTGTGCGCGGTAATTAAAAATTTGGATTTATTTTTTTTACAATAATTTATAAGAATTTCGTATCTTGCATTTCTTGCCTCTGCTTGAATATTTCTTATAATTTTTTTTTTATTTAAAAAAATTTTAAGATTTATATTTCTTTTTTTTAAAATTTTTTTTACTTTTTGAGCCTCTTGGCTTGAATTTTTTCTTAAATTATGATCCACTAAAACATAATAAAACTTAGTTCTTTTATAATTGGAATAAGCCTTGCAGAGTGCTGCTAAAGCCATGCTATCAGGACCGCCTGATACTGCAACTACATATTTTTTTTTATTTAAAGAATCGAGTTTAGTCTTGAATCTTAAAAAAACATTTGATGAGTCTTTAAAGTTCTTCAAACTATTTTTAAGATTTACATTTGAATTTTTTTTGCTCATATTGAGCTTTTTGTAACACAGACTTATTTGCTTTTGGATACTCTTTTTTAATACCTGAAATCATTTTACAACCTTGGTCCTTTTCACCAAGCTGAACCATTGTAATTCCCAACTTCAAAAGATTATCAGGTGCTTTTTTGCTTTTTGGGTAATTTTGATATCCATCAAGATAAGCCGTTGCTGCATCTGAATAAAGTTGTCTAATTCTGAAAGTTTCCCCATACCAATACTGAGCGCTACCAGCTAAATCATGATCTTTATTTTTTTCAATAAATTCTTTCAAAGCAAACTCTGCTGTCTCATAATCGCCTATTTTCATAAAACTTACAGCAAATTCATATTGTTCATCCGCGGGTTTGTTTGGAAGTAATGACTCTCTTTTTTCTGGTTCTTCGGATATTACTGTCTGGGCGCTTTCTACTGAATTGATGGATTGTTCTTTAGGCAAATTTGTAGTTTGATAAGCTGGAGCTGCACCAAAATCTTGAGGCTTTGAAGATCCAGGAAGAATTGTTTGCTTATTTTTAGTTGAGTTATTTAATGTTCCAGTTTCTAGGTCTGAAAATCTTAACTGAGTATCTGATTGAATTTTTGTAACCCGAGAAGACAATTTATCTAATTTAAAGTTAACTTCTTCAAATTTATTCGTAAGTTCTCTAAATTGCTCCTCTATCTCATTTAATTTTAGCAAATGTTTAGTCATAATGTCCTCATTCAACCCATCGGATAAATTTGAACTTGAGGAATTTGAAGAAACCACATCTGATTTTTGATAAACAGCTTTCTCTAATGTTTTGAGATCTTTTGTTATAACTTGAATTTGATCAGAAATTGCTTTTAAGTAAATTTCTTCTTCCTCAGCTGAAATAGAGTTTACAAAAAAAATAAATATAATTGATAATAAAATTTTTTTCAGTTTTGAATTCAAAGACATAATCAATTCTTAGATAGACAAAATGGCAAAAAAAAGACCCCTTAAAATGAATATTAAGGAGTCTTTTTATATTTTTTAAATTTTAATTAATTTACTTTAACAGTTACGGATCTTCTGTTTTGAGACCAAGCTAATGGTGTAGAAGCTGGATTAACAGGTTTTTCTTTACCATAACTAATGACAGAAATTCTTTTTCCAGAAATTCCATAAGTCATTAAGTAATCTTTAGCAGCATTGGCTCTTCTTTCACCTAATGCTAAATTGTACTCTCTTGTACCTCTTTCATCAGCATGACCTTCGATTGTTACATTAAGGTCTTTATTTTTTCTTAAGTAATTTGCTTGCTTACGAAGAGTGGCTCTTGAAGCAGTTGTCAGTGATGATTTATTTGTAGCAAAAAATATTCTATCCGGTACTCCTGAAGCCAAATATTTTACTGTTTCTTTTCCAGTATATACGTCTCCATCGATGTCTCCAGATTTTTTCGCAGTTGAACATGCGCTTAAAATAAAAGTTGCAAAGATAACTAACAATACGTTTTTTAAATTCTTATTAAACATCATTTTTTCCCCTAGGTTTGTTACGTGGTTTATTTCAAATTATTAGAAGTTATTCAAGCATATTTTAACTAAATTTTAGTCTTATTTTGATAAAAGTGAGGACCAAGATGGGTCTGAAGCATCAGTTTCTGTCTGAAGCCTTCTTTCATTATAGCCTGTAATATCTATGGACCATAATTTAGCAGAAAAACCCTCTCCTTTTGTTCCAGATTTAGTTTCTCTATAGAAAACTAAAACTCTTCCATTTGGAGACCATGAAGGAGCTTCTTGATAGTAATTTTCTGTCAATAATCTTTCCCCAGTTCCATCAGTTCTCATTACTCCAATATAAAATTTACCTTTTCTCATTTTAGTAAAAGCGATTAAATCTCCTCTGGGCGACCACACAGGTGTTCCATAAATACCATTACCAAAAGTAACTCTTTTAACTTCACTTCCATCACTTCGCATTACATAAATTTGTTGTAATCCACTTCTATCAGAATTAAAGGCAATAAATTTTCCATCAGGTGAAAATGAAGGAGATGTATCAATAGAAGAGTGGTCTGTTATTCTTTCAACAAGTCTTGTGTCTAAATCCATTGTGTAAATATCTGAATTACCATCTTTAGCAAAACTCATGACAATCTTTTTTCCATCAGGTGAAAATCTTGGCGCAAATGTCATTCCAGGAAAATTGCCAACTACTTCTTGTGTGCCTGTTTCAATATCAAGCAAGTAAACTCTCGGCATGTTTCTAAAATAAGACATATAAGTTACCATTTGATTTGTGGGATTAAACCTTGGGGTTAAAACCAATTCATTACCTAGTGTTAAATATTTCGTGTTAGCACCATCTTGATCCATGATTGCTAGTTTTTTAATTCTTAAATTTTTTGGACCACTTTCTGCAACATAAATTATCCTTGTATCAAAATATCCCTCTTCCCCGGTCAACCTCTCGTAAATTTTATCTGAAATAATATGAGCTACTCTTCTCCAGTTTGACGGTGTAGTTGTGAAAGCTAAAGCGGTCATCTCTTTTGCCGCTGCTAGGTCCCAAAGCCTAAACTCTACCTTCAATTTTCCATTTTTGATTAAAAGTTTACCTGAAACTAAAGCTTGAGCCTTTATCAGTCGCCAATCCTCAAACCTTGGCTTTAAATGAGCAATATCTGGTTTTTGAACAAAGGCCTCTTTTTTTAATGGATTAAAAAGTCCTGTAGATCTAAAATTATTTTCTATTATCTCAGAAATATCTTCCCCTAGTGATTTAATTTTAATCCCATTATAATTTTCAGATTTAATATCCACATGCAGCGGAGAAACTGCTATCGGTAAAGGATCTAGATTTCCTCGAGTGATGTCAATTTCAATAAGTGCAAAAGATTTGTTGATTGATAAAATATTGATTATAAGTATAAAAATAAGCTTTTTCATTTTAACCTTTCAACATTTCCGTTGGATTAAAATTTAATTGTAGTTCTTTCCATTTATCGTATCCAGTTGGTGGTACTTTAAGTGGTTGACACAATCGCACCGCTCTTAAAGCGCTTTCTGCTAAAACCTTATAAAATTTTTGACCAGGTCTATTCATTCTTTGATGATCTAAAATTTCTGATTTCATAATTGTTCCGTCCTTTTTTAATTCTAGTTTAATTCTCACAAGTAAATTTTCATTGTATGGCAGTCCCAAAGGAACACTCCAACAACCAAAGATCTGAGCTCTTAAAGCGTCCTCTTGTGAAAGTGTAAGCCCTGTGGCGAAAGAATTTTTTCTACTACTTTGAGTAATTTTATCAATTTTTTTTTGTTTCACAACTTCTTCCTCTTTGGCTTTATCTATTAAGGCCGCAATTTGATTAGTATCTATGATTTTTTTTTTTTCAAATTCTGAGGCTTGTCTTATTTCGGGTTTAATCTCCTCT
The DNA here is from genome assembly GCA_014653545.1 of Pelagibacterales bacterium SAG-MED41. Taxonomy (GTDB): domain Bacteria; phylum Pseudomonadota; class Alphaproteobacteria; order Pelagibacterales; family Pelagibacteraceae; genus Pelagilacustribacter. The sequence goes on along the minus strand of JACWEJ010000002.1, from coordinate 58,487 downwards.
GGATTTTGTTTTTTTTTTATTATTTGCTTTTTCTCTTTTTTTTCCTCCGGTAGAGGAATTCTATCAGGTTTTTCTTTAGCTTTTGCCGCGGGTGGTGCCTGTTCTGAAACTAATCTTTCCTCCTTTTTTTTTGTTTCCTCAATTATTTTTCTAGCTTTTGGCGCAAAAGGTATACTTGTTTCATCAGAAATTTGAATTAGTTCCACTGAAACTATTGGAGGAAGATCAATTGGATCTCTAAGCATAAATGGTAAACTTAAGATAGTTAAAATTACTAATATAGAGTGAAAGGTTATTGAGTAAATTAAACTTCTTATCATAAATCATCCTAATTTTTATAGGGCTCAGAAATCAAAGCCACTTTAGAAAAACCTGCTCCAGAAAGTGTTCCCATTACCTCTAACACTCTTCCGTAATTTATATTTTTGTCTCCTCTTACGTAAATTCTTGTATCTGTTCTATTTTTTGCAATAGCTAGTAATTTGGGTATCATCTTTTGGTAAGTAACTTGATGTTCCTGAATATAAATTTCTCCTTTTGAATTAATACTTAAAGTAAGCGGCTCTTGATCATCCGGTAAAGAGTCCGCTGCGGATTCCGGCAAATCTACTTGCACTCCAACAGTTAGTAAAGGTGCTGTAACCATAAAAATGATTAAAAGAACTAACATTACGTCAACAAAAGGTGTTACATTTATTTCGCTCATTGGAGCTTTTCTTGAACGATTAAATTGAAATGTCATTATTAAATAATAGATAAAAATCTTTTAGAAAAATTTTCTATTCTTGAGAAATATTTTTGAGAGTCATTGTTAAATTTATTATAGGCTACTACTGCTGGTATAGCTGCTAACAAACCTAAAGCAGTTGCAAACAAAGCTTCTGCAATTCCTGGTGCCACAATGGCTAAACTAGTGTTTCTTGAAATTGCAATCGATTGAAAAGAGTTCATAATTCCCCAAACTGTTCCAAATAGTCCAATGAAAGGGGCGGTTGAACCTACTGTTGCTAGGAAAGTAAAATTTTTTTCAATTTTTTTCATTTCAGTATCTGCTGCTATTTCTAATATTCTACCTACTCTCGCTACTTGAACAGTAGAAGATTGTCTTTTTGTTTTTAAAAGTTCAGCCATAGCTGATTTGAAAATCAATATAGCTGGATCCTTTGAATTAGCTGGTAAACTATTATTAAAGTTTTCAGCTGATTTAGCTTTCCAAAACTTTTTTTCAAAATCCTCTATTGAACTATTAATATTTTTAAATAATTTAAATTTGTCGAAAATTAATGCCCATGAAAAAATTGAACAGGCTATTAACAAGATAATTACAAATTTTACTACAAAATCAGCTCTTAAAAAAAGCTTCCATAAAGAGAAGTCTGTAGCGCCACCTAAACCTACAACTTGAGATGCTATATCTTGTTCCATTAAGTTTAATTACTTTTAGAATGTGTCATGAATTTGGCGCTAATAATTAATTTGGGTTTAATTTACTTCAGTTAATCTTGTTTCACTAAAGAATCTTGCAATTAAAATTGCATCAGATTTATTTACATCTTTTTTTTTTGCTAGCTGATTTGATAGTTTTGGATACATTTCAATAGCTTTTGTTCTGCTGGAGTCTTTTGATGAATTAATTAACTCAAAGTGTTTCTTCCATTTTGAGGGTCTAACAAAATAAATTGGCAGTTCTAATGCTGCACATATTCCTTTTATAGCCCCAAAAGTCTGACCAAAATTAAACATACTAGTCACTCCTTGACCGGGCATTGCATTTACCTGTTCAACAACAACAGCTACTTCCTCGCTATATTCTATATTTTCTTTGATAAGATTTACAAGAAAGGCGCTATTTAATTGTCTCTTATTTTTTTTCCCTTCTGACATAACAGGCATATCAAATATATTTAGAACTTTATTGTTCTCTAATACAGCTATTGCTCCACTCAGACCAGGGTCTATTCCGATGATTTTCATTATTGTAAATTTTTCAAATTAGCATTTGTAAAAATATTTTGAACATCATCTAATTCCTCTAATGCATTTAAAACCTGTAAAGTTTGCTCACTTTGCTCTTTATTAAGATTTAGATAACTTGATGGTCTCCACTCAATAGAAGAGTAAATAATAGTTCTAATTTTTTTTTCAAGTTCAGTTTTTATTTTATAAAAATCGCCTTTTTCTGTAGTTATCTCAAAAATATTATCTAAACTTAAACAATCTTTCGCCCCAGCATTAATTGCAATATCAAATATTTCCTCTTCTTTAATTTTTTCTTTATCGATATGAATGATACCACAATTTGTAAACATATGAGTAGTTGAACCTGATTCTCCCAATCTACCACCATTTTTCTGTAATACAGTTCTTATACTTGATGCAGATCTATTTTTATTATCTGTTAAAGTTTCTATTATTATAGCAACATTAGATGGGCCGAAACCCTCGTATCTCAAGCTTTCATAAATCTTATCTCCGCTAATTTCGGATTTGCTTATTGCTCGAGATATATTATCTTTGGGCATATTAGCTTGCTTGGCAGCTTGAATTGCAGTTCTTAGTCTGGGATTCATATCAGGATCCTTGTCACCTAATTTAGCTGCAACAGTAATTTCTCTCGAAAGTTTAGAAAATATTTTTGACCTCTCTTTATCTGCTCTGCTTTTTTTATGTTTAATTCCAGCCCAATGAGAATGACCTGCCATAACTATTTGTTTAAACTGCCTCCGTCGATGAGCCTTGTTACATTTTTTGCTAATCCTGTTTCTATATTAGTCTCAACGATTATTCCAGATAGTGTACCCTCACCTTCCGAGGGAAAATGTTTTATTGCATTTTTATCTTTGAAAAATCGTTTTATTGAATTCTCTTTGTTCATTCCGATTACAGAATTATAATCCCCACACATGCCAATATCTGTCTGGTATGCTGTTCCTTTTTCTAAAATACGAGTGTCAGCAGTAGGTACGTGCGTATGAGTTCCGACTACGCAGGTCGCTTCTCCATCAAAAAAATGTCCGATGGCCATTTTTTCACTTGTTATTTCACCATGAAAATCTACCACCAAAAAATCCACATGTTTTTTTAAAATTATTTTATTTTTTATTTTTTTTGCTTCTTGAAATACATCTTCAGTTTTTCTCATAAAAACATTTCCCATAAGGTTTGCTACGCCAATTTTATACTTGTTATTCTTTGAAAAAAATATTTCATGTCCTTTTCCGGGAGACCCCTCTACTAAATTTGCCGGTCTTAAAAGTCTGTTTTCTTTATTGATATATTCAATTGTTTCCATTTTATCCCAGATATGATTTCCTGAAGTAATTACATCTACTCCAATTTTAAAGAATTCTTCAGCTATATCTCGGGTTATGCCTTTTCCATCATCAGCTGAGTTTTCACCGTTAACAATAACGAAATCTATTTGATTTTTTATAATAAGTTGTGGAAGTTTTTGGTTTAAAGCATTTCTACCAGAAACTCCCATAACGTCGCCTAAGACTAATATTTTCATTAATAAATTCCTTTTTCAGTTAAAATGTAATCTAACTTTACATCTTTATTATTTATCGGAAGCTTATGATATTTTTGGAATGAAAAAGCAATACCAACAGTTATTATATTATTAAATTTTTTTAAATATTTGTTTAAATATTGATCATAGAAACCCTTTCCATATCCAAGCCTATGTTTATTTTTATCAAATGCCAAAGTAGGTACTATCATAAGATTTGGAATCTTTGACTTAGTTTTTAAAGGTTCAAGCATTCCAAATTGATTTACTAATAGAACCTGATTTTTTTTCCATATAAAAAAATTCATTTGATTATTTTTCTCAATTGCTGGCAGAAGAATATTTCGATTGTTCATGTATTTATGTTCTAAAATTTTTAATGCATCAATCTCAAAACATGAGGGAAAGTATAAAGATAGACGTAAATCTCTCTTTTTAAAGTTCGACTTAATCAGATTTATTAAAGGGGAGAAGAATTTTCTATCAATTTTATAATATTTTTTTTTTCTTAAATTAAAATACTTATTTCTTAGCTTATGTTTTTGATCCATCTACTGTATTTTGGACAGAGACTCTGAATTAGAAATAATTTTTTCCAATGATTGAGTTGTTTTATCAAGCATTGACTCATATAAAGTATTATTTTCTTCAATGGTTTTTTTAAAACTGTCTAATTCATGATTTAATTTTTTGATTTCAATATCTTTATTTCCTTTGTATTTAATAGCTAAAGTTTTAATTTCTTTAAATTTATTAGAAATTTCATCTAATTTATTTTTTTGATTAGCAACTTTTTGTTTTAAATCAAAATATTCATCAATTAGCTGAATGGTTGTGATTAGTAATAGTTTATTTTCACCAATATTTCCAAGCTTATCTTTTAGTTCAGAATATTTTTTGTCTAAAAATATAGTTAATTTTTTTAATGACTCTTCTTGACCATCATCACATGAAAGTAAGTAATCTTTATTATTAAATTTAATATTTACATTTGCCATTTATCTATTTCACTAACTAAACTTTCAGTCTCTTGACTTAAGTCCTCTATATCTTGTTTAAATCTATCTTCGATTTCTGATTTCTTATTAACCTCTAATTGAAGTTTTTTTATTTTTTCTTTTAAATATTTGTGTTCCCTCATTAATTCTTGATTCTGTTTCTCTATTTCTTTTTTTTTGTTTTCTAATTCATTTTTCTCGCTTTTTATTTTTTCAATTTCATATTTTGGCTGTGAATAACTTAAAGATATAGAATTTAGTTTATCTATAAGTTGGTTTAAATTTTGTTCTTTCTTTTCAAAATTACTCATAAAGTTTTTATAGCATATTATTGATATAGTTAGTTTAAGTCTATATAGGTAATTACAAGTGAGTATAAAATTTAACCAATTATCAAACGCAATTAGATTTTTATCTGTTGATGCTGTGCAAAAAGCAAACTCTGGTCACCCAGGTATGCCGATGGGTATGGCGGATGTTGCAACAACATTGTTTAAATACCACCTGAGGTTTAATCCTAAAAATCCTAATTGGATTAACAGAGACAGATTTATTTTATCTGCAGGTCATGGCTCAATGCTTCTTTACTCCTTACTCTACCTTTGTGGTTATAAAAGTGTTTCAATTCAAGATATAAAAAGTTTTAGGCAGCTAAACTCAATTTGTGCAGGTCATCCAGAATATAAAGAGGGATCAGGGATAGAAACTACTACTGGTCCATTAGGACAAGGCTTAGGAAACGCAGTTGGTATGGCAATTGCTGAAGAAGTATATAGAAAAAAATTTGGTTCATCTTTAATTAATAATAAAACATACGTAATTGCTAGCGATGGTGATCTCATGGAAGGTGTTAGCCATGAGTCAATGAGTTTAGCGGGTCATCTAAAATTGAAAAATCTGATTGTTTTTTTTGATAATAATAAAATATCAATTGATGGGTCTACATCCTTAAGCGTTTCAGATAATTACAAAAAAAGATTTGAGTCTTATAATTGGGAATTCTTAGAAATTAATGGTCATAGTGAAAAAGAAATTTCAAAAGCTATTTTTAAAGCGTCAAAATCTAATAGACCAACTTTAATTTCTTGTAAGACAATAATCGGTTTTGGTTCGCCTAATAAATCAGGCAAAGCCTCATCTCATGGATCTCCTTTGGGAGATGAAGAAATAGCTTTAGTAAGAAAGAAGCTTAAATGGAATAATAAACCATTTGAAATTCCACAGGAAATTTTAGATGAGTGGAGAAAGATTGGTAAAAAAGGCGAGCTACTTGAAAAAAAATGGCAAGAAATAATTGATAAAAAAAATCCTAAAATCAAAAATAAACTTGAAAAAAGTTATAATAAAACTGAACTTAGGGATCTAGAAAGTTTAATTGAAAAGCAAAAACAAAAGTATTTCGAAATAAAGCCAGATTTAGCTACTAGACAATGTTCAATGGCAGCTATTGAAAGTATTTCATCTATACTTCCACAGCTAATTGGTGGCTCAGCAGATTTAAGTGGTTCAAATAATACTAAAACAAACAACTCTAAAATAATTAACTCTAAAAATTATGATGGAAATTATATTCACTATGGCGTTAGAGAACACGGTATGGCGGCTGTGATGAATGGCTTGGCTCTTTACGGAGGAATAATACCATATGGTGGAACATTTTTAATTTTTTCAGATTATTGCAAACCCTCAATAAGATTATCTGCTTTAATGGGTCTTAAAGTGATTTATATTTTTTCTCACGACTCTATTGGTCTTGGGGAAGATGGTCCAACTCACCAACCAATTGAACAGCTTACTGGTTTAAGAGCTATTCCAAACTTGAATGTTTTTAGACCTGCTGACATAAATGAAACTTTAGAGTGTTGGGAAATAGCTTTGAAAAGTAAAAACACCCCAAGTGCTATAGCTTTGTCTAGACAAAAAGTTCCATATATCAATCCCAAAAATTCTAAAGAAAATAAATCTGAAAAAGGGGCATACGTTGTAAGTATAACTTCACATGAAAGTAATGTAACACTAGTAGCTTCAGGCACAGAGGTTGAACTTGCTTTAAAAGTTCAAGAAAAACTTAAAGAAAATAAAATTCATTCAAAAGTAGTTTCAATGCCATGTATGGAACTTTTCGATAAACAATCTGCAGATTATCAAAATGATATATTAGAAGAAAATTCATTAATTGTTACCCTAGAGGCTGGAAGCATTATGTCTTGGCAAAAATATATAAAATATAATGGAATAAATTTAGGTATAGATAAATTTGGTGAAAGTGCACCATATAAAGAAGTTTATAATCACTTAGATCTATCAGAAGAAAAAATAACCAGCTTTATTCAAAAAAAATTAAGGGAATAACTTTAGTTTATGGATAAAATAAATTTTTTTCCTGATAATTTAGATGTTCAAAATAAAACAATAATTCTTAGATTAGATCTAAACGTCCCTCTTAAAGATAAAGTTATAAAAGATTATACAAGGATAGATTTATGCTTGCCATTCATAAAAAGATTGATTGAGAAAAAAGCAAAAATAATAATTATCAGTCATTTAGGTCGCCCTAAGAAAAATAAAGATCCAGCTCTTTCTTTAATGCCAATTTATAAATATATAAAAAAAATCCTTCAAACTAACATATATTTTTTCATGGGAAATTTTGACGATAAGGTAAAAGATAAATTTTCTCACTTAAAAGAAGGTGAAGTAATATTAATCGAAAACATTAGATACTTTAAAGAGGAAACTGATGATGATGAAAATTTTTCACAAAAATTAGGCTCTCTTGGAGACATTTATATTAATGATGCTTTTTCTTGTAGTCACAGAAAACAGGCGTCGATACATAAGATCACTAGATATATTAATAAAAGCTATGCTGGTCCCCTATTAAAAAAAGAGATAGATGCAATAAATCTAGTGATAGAAAAAAAGAGAGAGCCAGTGACGTGTATAATTGGAGGGTCAAAAATTTCAACTAAGATAAATGTTATTACAAGTCTTCTAGAAAAAATTAATAATTTAATAATTGTTGGAGCTATGGCAAATAATTTTTTAGTATATAAAAATTTTAAAGTTGGAAAATCTATCGTTGAAAATAATACAAAAGAGATTGTTGAAAAAATTTATAAGAAAGCTGCAGAGAATAATTGCGAAATAATGATTCCGAGGGACTGTAAAGTTGGAACTAAATTTGACGGGGAGGGAAAAATAAAAAATTTTGATAAAATCCATGATAATGAAATTATTTTAGACATTGGGACTAATACAATAAGTAAAATAAAAGAGAAAATTGATCAATCCAATACAGTTTTGTGGAATGGGCCGGCTGGATATTTTGAAAATGAAAATTTTTCTCATGGCACAATGTCAATAGCTGAGTCTATTTCAAGAAACACCTTTGAAGGATCATTAATATCAGTGTTAGGTGGGGGTGATACTATTGCAGCGATTAATAAAAGTAAAACTAGACTTTCTTTCTCACACTTATCAACAGCGGGTGGTGCATTTTTAGAATACTTAGAAGGAAAAGACTTGCCTGGTCTTAGTGTTTTAAAATAAATAATTCAAATGACGTTAAATGAAATAGCAAAAAAAATATGTGCTAAAGGAAAAGGTATTTTAGCTGCAGACGAAAGCACTGCAACAATAGCTAAAAGATTTAAAAGTATTAACGTGGAAAATTTAGAAAAAAATAGATTAAGTTTTCGCCAAACGTTATTTAATTCGAGTGCAATGAAAGACTATATTGGGGGTGTGATTTTATTTGATGAAACAATCAAGCAAAAAACTACATTTGGACCAACTATACCAGAATTAATCTCAAAACACGGTGCAATACCAGGTATTAAAGTTGATAAAGGTGCAAAAGTTTTAGCCGGATCGATTGAGGAAACGATTACTGAAGGTTTAGATGGTTTAAGAGAAAGATTGAAAGAATATTATAATTTAGGTGCTAGATTCACTAAGTGGAGAGCTGTGTATAAAATTACTGATAATTTTCCCTCATCTCAATCGATTAAGTCAAATGCACATGCATTAGCAAGATACGCTTCTTTAGTACAAGAAGCTAATATGGTTCCAATCGTTGAGCCAGAAGTTTTAATGGACGGACCACACAACATTGATAAGTGCTACCAAATTACAACTGATGTTTTAAATGAATGTTATAATGAACTTGAAATTCATAATGTAAGTTTAAAAGGTACTGTTTTGAAGCCTAACATGATTATACCTGGATCTGAATGTAAAGATAAATCCAGATCAGAGGAGATAGCAAAAAAAAACTTTAGATTGTCTAAAAAAAAATGTGCCAAGTGATGTACCTGGAATAGCATTTTTATCTGGAGGTCAGTCAGAGATTGAGTCTAGTAGAAACTTAAATGAGATAAATAAAATTAATGATAGTAATTTTTTAATTACTTTCTCGTATGGTAGAGGTTTACAAGCTAGTGCTTTAAGAGAATTTGGGAAAAAACAGGATAATATTGATAGTATTCAAAAAGCTTTTAACCATAGGGCTAGAATGAATGGTTTATCCTCTAAAGGAGAGTGGTCTGAAAACTTGGAAAAAGTATCAGCGGCTTAAACACATTGAAGAAATTAGTTTATTTAATTTCGCCAAATAAAATATATATCAAATTCTACTCAGATTTAGATAAAGTTTTATCTTTTAAAAATGTAGGCTTTTTTCAATTAAGATTAAAAAATATAAATTCAACCAATCTTTTTAAAATTGCAAATAAAATAAAAAAAATTACTACAAAACATAAAGTGAAATTAATCATTAACGATAATTTTGATTTAGCAAGCAAGATTAGAGCTGATGGCTGCCATATGGGTCAACTAGATGGATCTTTTAAAACAGCTAGAAATAAAATCAAAGATAAAATTTTAGGAATTACTTGCCACAATTCTAAAGCGTTAGCAAAAGATGCTGTTAAAAATAAAGCGGACTATATTGCTTTTGGCTCATTCTTTAAATCAAAACTTAAACCAAAAGCTAGAAAAGCAAATCTTAAAATTTTAAATTGGGCAAAAAAAAAAATTAAAAAACCAATTGTAGTAATTGGCGGTATTAATAACTTGAACTATAAAAAATTAATTAAAATGGGAGCTAAATATATTGCAATATCAAGTTATATCTGGGATAACCCAAAATTGAAACCTGAACAAGCAATTAAAAAATTCGTATGAAAATTACAGCTATAGAAATAAAACCTGGTATGATCATAGAACATAAAAATGATTATTGGAATGTTCTAAAAACCCAACATGTAAAACCCGGAAAAGGTGGTGCTTTCAATCAAGTGGAATTAAAAAGTGTCATTAAGGGTACAAAATTAAACGAAAGATTTAGATCTAGCGAAACTGTTGAAAAGGCAGAAGTTGATGAGAAAAAATTTAATTTTTTGTACATTGACGGCGGAAGTTGTTGCTTTATGGACAATAAAACTTTTGAACAAGTAGAAATCGCTAAATCGATAACTGGAGAAAAATATAAACTTTTGAAAGAAAATTTAGAGGTTACAATCTCATTTATGGAAGGAAAACCAATTTCATTAGAGCTGCCAAATAATATAGAATGTATGATAGAGACTACTGATGCTGCAATAAAAAATCAAACCGCATCTTCATCCTATAAACCTGCACTATTAGATTGTGGTATTAAAATTGATGTGCCTCCATTTATTGAAAGTGGAGAAAAAATTCTGATTGATACTAGAACATTAGAATACGTTAAAAGAGTAAATTAATGAGGCTAAATTCCCCTCAAATTAATTTAATAACTAAGGCATGTATGAAAGCTTCGAGGTCTTTAATTAGAGATTTTGGAGAAATTGAAAATCTACAAGTTTCGGAGAAAGGACCTGGAGATTTTGTATCATCTGCAGACAAAAGAACTGAAAAAATATTAATTGATGAATTGCAAAAAGCTCATCCTGAATATGGAATTATTACTGAAGAGACCGGAACTATAAATAAATCAAATGTTAAAAATAGATGGATTATCGATCCTATTGATGGAACAATGAATTTTTTAAATAGTATTCCACAATTTGCTATTTCAATTGGATACGAGGAGGATGGTGAGATTAAATGTGGAGTTATATTTAACCCTATAATGAATGAGATGTTCTGTGCTGAGAAAGGTAATGGGGCATATCTAAATAATTCAAGAATAAGAGTTTCAAAAAAAAAAAAAATAAAAGAAGCATTAATTGCAACAGGTGGTCCTAGAGAAACAAGTAAAATTAAGGATAAAATTTTTTCAGAGTATATAAATGTTTCAAATAATGTTTCAAATGTTAGAAAATTTGGTAGTGCAGCTTTAGATGTGGCTTACGTAGCTTGTGGAAGATTTGATGGTTATTGGCAAAGAGAATTAAATTATTGGGATATAGCTGCTGGAATAATAATCTTAAAAGAGGCTGGAGGGTTTGTTGATTTTTTTGAGGAAGACTTAAACTTGCCCTTAAAAAAGAATATTTTAGCCACTAATTCTAATATTCATGATCAATTAAAAGAACTTATTAATAAAAAAGATATTGAGTAAAAACTATTATTAATATAAAACTCCGCACATGAAAAAAAATATACATCCAAATTACCACAAAATTAAAGTTGTGATGACTGATGGTGTAGAGTTTGAGACTCGTTCTACTTGGGGTAAAGAAAACGATATTTTAAAACTAGATATTGATCCTAAATCGCACTTTGCATGGACAGGTGGTACTCAAAAAATTTTAGATAAAGGTAGAGTAAGTAAATATAATAAAAAATTTAGTAACCTTAGATCAAAGAAATAATTTATGACCAAAGCTCCATTTATGCCGAAAGCAACAGCTGTTTGGCTTGTAGAAAATACGACATTAACTTTTAAACAAATAGCAGAATTTTGTAATTTACATGAACTAGAAATAAAGGGGATTGCAGATGGAGATGTTGCCAAAGGAATAAAAGCTTATAATCCAATTCTAGCAGGCCAATTATCTAGAGAAGAAATTGAAACATGTTCAAAAAATCCCGAACAAAAATTAGAATTATTAAAAAAAATTGAAGAAGTGGAAATTAAAGAGAGAAAAAGGCCAAAATATACCCCGTTATCAAAAAGACAAGATAGACCGGATGCTATTCTATGGTTATGTAAAAACGCCACAGAGTTGACTGATGGACAAATTTCTAAGCTCGTTGGAAGTACGAAAGGTACAGTTTCTTTAATACGAAAAAGAAGTTATTGGAATTTTTCTAATTTGAAACCAAGAGATCCCGTGATCCTGGCATTGTGTACACAGGAAACTTTTCAAAAGGCCCTAGACAAAGCTAAAAGAAGAGTTGAAAGAGAGAAAAAAGCTAAAATTAGAGAGGAAAAAAAAGCTCAAGCGGCTTCTCTCTAGACAAATAGATTTTCTAATGATAACTACCATGAAAATTAACTGGAGGTTTTTATTAAAATAGACGTAAAAGATAATAACGTAGAACAAGCTATAAGAGTTCTTAAAAGAAAGCTTCAAAAAGAGGGTTTTTTTAAAGTAATGAAGATGAAAAGTACATACGAAAAACCATCTGAGAAAAAAAAGAGAGTTCAAACAGAAAATCTCAAGAGAATAAAAAAACTCCAAAAACTAAAAAATAGGTATTAGATTTATTAAAAATGAGAGGACTAACAATGCCATCTGGTAAAGTAAAATGGTTTAACGCCAAAAAAGGATACGGGTTTATCACTGACAACGAAACACAAAAAGACATTTTTCTTCATGTGTCAGCATTAGAAGAGTCAAAATTAAGAGTTTTAAAGGAAGAGCAAACTATAGTTTACGACATAAAAGAAGAGAAAGATAAACTTCAAGCTATTAATATTAAAAAAAAATAATATATCGCGGGGTGGAGCAGTCTGGTAGCTCGTCAGGCTCATAACCTGAAGGTCGTAGGTTCAAATCCTACCCCCGCAACCAAAATGACAGATACAATCAGAAATATTACTATCATTGCACACGTTGATCATGGAAAAACAACTTTGATTGATAGCTTAATGAAACAAAGCGGAATTTTCAGAGAAAATGAAAATATTGAAGAGAGAGTAATGGACTCCGGGGAATTAGAAAAAGAAAGAGGCATAACAATTTTAGCAAAACCAACCTCAATTAATTGGAAAAATTCAAGAATAAATATAATTGATACACCAGGTCACAGAGATTTTGCTGCTGAAGTAGAGAGAGTTTTGCATATGGCCGATGGAGCTTTACTTTTGATTGACTCTTCTGAAGGGGTAATGCCTCAAACGAAATTTGTTTTATCCAAAGCTTTAAAACAAGGTTTAAAACCAATAGTTATAATTAATAAACTTGATAAACCAGATCAAAGAGCCAATGAAGTGCTAGACGAAACTTTTGATTTATTTGTAAGTCTTGATGCTAATGAAGAACAATTAGATTTTCCTGTTTTATATGCTAGTGGCAGATCAGGTTGGGCATCTAAGGAAGTGGAAGGGTCTAGAGAAAATTTACAACCTCTATTAAATTTAATTATAGATCATGTTAAACCTGTAAATCTTGACAAAACAAAACCATTTGCCATGCTTTCAACTCTTCTTTATGCAGATAGTTTTTTAGGAAGAAGCTTAGTTGGAAAAATTGCACAAGGAACTGCTAAAGCAAATCAACAAATTAAAGCCATAAATCTTGATGGAGAAAAAGTAGACGAAGGAAGACTCACTAAAATATTTAGATACGAAGGAACTAAAAAAGTCCCTATTGAAATAGGTGAAGCTGGAGATATTGTGATTATCGCAGGATTAGAAAAAGCAAACGTTGCTGATACAATTTGTGATTTAGAGATCAATAATCCAATTAATGCTACGCCTATAGACCCACCAACGATGTCTATTACTATAACAGTTAATAGTTCTCCATTAGCAGGAACAGAGGGAAGAAAATTAACGAGCACCCAAATTAGAGAACGCCTAATATTAGAAGCTGAGAATAATGTCGGTATTACCTTTGAAGAAAATCAGAATAGAGATGCTTTTGTTATAAGCGGCAGGGGTGAACTAATGCTTGAAATACTTTTGACGCAGATGAGGCGCGAAGGTTTTGAAATGACTGTAAGTCCTCCAAAAGTTTTAATTAAAGATGATGATAAAGGTAATAAACTAGAACCCATAGAGGAAATAACAATGGATTTAGATGAAGAATTTTCGTCAAAAATAATTGACTCGATGAACAGGAGGAAGGGTAAGCTAATTGATCTTAAAGATACTGGTAAAGATAAGAAAAGATTAATTTTTCACGCACCTACAAGAGGTTTGATGGGTTATACAAGTCGATTTTTAACGCTAACAAAAGGCACTGGTGTTATTAATAGAATTTTTCATTCTTATGGAGAGTATACAGGGGACATGGCAGGAAGAAGGAACGGTGCTTTAATTTCAATGGAAAAAGGTAAAGCAGTGGCGTTTGCAATTTTTAATTTACAAGCTCGTGGGGAAATGTTTGTGACTCATAACGACCCAGTGTATGAAGGGATGATAGTTGGGCTTTCATCAAAAAGTGGTGATCTTGAAATAAATGTTTTAAAAGGTAAGAAACTAACAAATATGAGGACTCAAGGTACTGATGAAAACGTTGTTTTAACTCCTGTAAGAAAAATAGCAATTGCAGAACAATTAAGTATGCTTAATACTGATGAGGCGTTAGAGATAACTCCTAAATCATGTAGACTTAGGAAGTTGGTGTTGGATCCTCATGAAAGAAAAAGGCAATCAAGAGCTAAAGCATCTTAAAGACTAAATTTGGATTTTTTACTGTCAGCGAGAAAACCTTTAACAGTATCAAGTGTCATTAATTTAAAACTTTTTCCAAATCCATTAATTTGATTTATTACTTTTGGCGGCATTGTTATTATATTACATTTTAATTGTTTTGCTTGAATAAAATTATAGGCTTCTCTAGTGCTCGCCCAAAGAATTTCAATATTTTTATTTTTTTTAGTCAAAGAAATACTTTTTTTAAATATTGGAAGCGGATCTTTCCCTTTATCAGCCATTCTTCCTGCAAATATTGAAATAATTGATTTAGTTTTTTTATTTAATTTTTTGTAAATCTTTTTAGTTTGATCAAATGTGTAAACTGCAGTTATATTGAGTTTAATCCCTTTATTACTTAATTCCTTGATCACCGATCCTGTAAACATTCCTTTAGAGTTTACAACTGGAATTTTTACGTAAACATTTTTACCCCAAGAATTAATTTCGTAGGCCTGTTCAAGCATATCTTTAAAATTGTCTGCAAATACTTCAAAAGAAATAGGTTTTTTTTTGCAAACGTTTAAAATTTTAAGAGAATATTCTTTATAATTCTTGGCTCCAGCTAATCGCATTAAACTTGGATTAGTAGTAAATCCATCAACCAAAGATTTATTATAAAAAAATTTTATTGTCTTAAAATCAGCTATGTCACAAAATATTTTTGTTCTCATTAATCTAAATTTTTAACAATATCTTCTGTCATTTTTTTTGCATCTGCAAATAACATTAAAGTATTATCTTTGTAAAAGAGTTCATTATCTATTCCAGCATACCCAGGTGATAAACTTCTTTTAACAAATAAAACAGATTTACATTTTTCAACATCAAGCACTGGCATTCCAAATATCGGACTCTTTGGGTCTGTTTTTGCTACAGGATTTGTTACATCATTTGCTCCAATTACAAATGCAACATCGGAGTTGGCAAAATCATTATTTATATCTTCTAACTCAAATACCTCATCATAAGGAACATTTGCTTCTGCTAATAATACATTCATGTGTCCAGGCATTCTTCCTGCAACTGGGTGTATAGCGTATGTAACTTTGATATCTTTTTTTTTTAATTTATCTACCATCTCTCTAAGAGCATGTTGAGCTTGAGCCACGGCCATACCGTACCCCGGAACTATAATCACCGATGAAGCATTTTTCATTAAAAAAGCTGCATCCTCTGCATTCCCGCTTTTAACTGGTTTTTGATCCTTCTTCTCTTTTTTATCATCAGCAGAATTGTCCGCTCCAAAACCGCCAAGTATCACACTAACAAAAGATCTGTTCATGGCTTTACACATTATATATGAAAGTATTGCTCCTGAAGATCCGACAAGCGCACCTGTTATAATTAAAGCAGTATTTTCTAATGTAAAACCTATTCCAGCTGCAGCCCACCCAGAGTAAGAATTAAGCATTGAAATCACCACGGGCATATCTGCTCCGCCAATAGGTATGATTAATAAAACACCAACAAGAAATGAGATCAAAATTACTGTCCAAAAAATGTTTGAGGACTGAGTTTTACATAAATAAAAAATTAAAACAAAAATGCCTATTCCAAGTATCAAATTTAAAATGTGCTGGCCACTAAATGTAATAGGAGCACCGGACATTAATCCTCTCAACTTTAAAAAAGCTATTATAGAACCTGAAAAAGTTATTGCTCCTACTGCTGCCCCGATTGACATTTCAATTAGGCTTGCTAGTTTAATATCGCTAATATTTCCTAGATTAAAAGCTGTGGGATTTAAAAAAGCTGCTATTGCAACAAAAACTGCTGCTAAACCAACTAAACTATGAAAACCTGCAACTAATTCTGGCATTGCAGTCATCGGAATTTTAAAAGCTATGAAAGCACCGATTACTCCACCGATAATTAAAAATATTATAACATAAACTAATGATGTAGAAAAATTACCGATTGATAAGAATGTCACAACTATTGCGATTATCATTCCTGCAATTCCAAAGTAGTTTCCTTGTCTGGATGTATCTGGTGATGATAATCCCCTCAGTGCCAAAATAAATAATATTCCAGATACTAAATAAAAAATTGCTGCTAGATTTGCACTTATCATTATTTCTTATTTTTTTTTTTTTTGTACATTTGAAGCATTCTTTGTGTCACCAAAAACCCTCCAAAAATATTTATCGCTGCTAAAATAATAGCTATAAATCCAAAAATACTCGACGTATTAAAAATACTCTCAGAAGTTCCTGCTAAAGCTGCAATGATAGCGCCTACAATAATAACTGATGAAATGGCATTAGTAACTGACATCAGAGGAGTATGAAGAGAAGGAGTGACACTCCATACAACATAATAACCAATAAAAATTGATAAAATAAAAATACTTAATCTAAATATAAACGGATCTATTTCCATAATTAAACTTTTTTAACTAATGATTTTTCTATAATTTCGTCTTCTAAATTAATATTAAAATCTTTCTTATCTTTACTATACAAATTACGTATGAAACTAAATAAATTTTTAGCATATAAGCTTGAAGCAGTAAGTGGTAAGCTATTCATCAAACTTTTAACGCCTATTATCTTTATCCCATTAACCGAATTAATGTTACCTGCTTCTGAAAATGCAGAGTTTCCGCCTTGCTCTGCTGCTAAATCATAAACAATAGATCCTGGTTTCATAAGTTTAACTAAATCCTCTGTTAGTATCCTTGGAGCAGGTTTTCCAGGTATTAAAGCTGTGCATATTACAATGTCATTTTTTTTAAGTGCTTCTTTCATCATCTCTGCTTGCTTTTTCTTATATTCATCAGATGCTTCTTTTGCGTATCCGCCAGCAGTTTCCATATCTTCGTTTTGTTCTACTGTTAAAAACTTTCCACCTAAGCTTTCTACTTGTTCTTTTGATGCAGCTCTAACATCTGTTGCTGAAACGATCGCGCCTAACCTTTTAGCTGTAGCGATAGCTTGTAAACCTGCTACACCTGCTCCAATAACTAAAACTTTAGCTGCTGGCACTGTGCCTGCGGCTGTCATCATCATAGGCACAGCTTTTTCAAATTCTGCAACACAATCAACTACTGCTCTGTAACCAGCCAAATTTGATTGGGAAGATAAAACGTCCATTGATTGAGCTCTTGTTATTCTAGGTAATAATTCTAAAGAAAAAGGCTTAATTTTTTTATCAATTATTTTATCAATTTGGTTTTTATTTTTTGATGGGTTAAGCATACCAATTAAAATTGTATTATCTTTTAAAGTTCCAATTTCATCGTCTGAAGGACAATTAACTTTCGTAATTAGGTTACTTGAGTTTAATACATCTTTTGACGATGCTTTTATTTCAACACCGATATCTTTATATTCATTGTCATCAATTCCAAGGTGAAGCGCATATCCTTTTTCAACACACACTTTTAATCCAAGTCCAATGATATTTTTTGAGGATTCAGGAGTTAAAGAAACTCTTTTTTCTAGTGTTGTATTTTCTTTAATTGAACCGACTATCATTATTAACTATTTTTGATTTTAAAGTAACGTAATTGCTAATATCACTAATATTGCAATAACTGCAACCGTTCCCCATAGCACAAGCTTAATGAAACCATTGTAAGTTTTTTTGAAATTGTTATCGCTCATCTCTAGCCTTGACGTGCTTTAAATTTCGGATTTTTTTTATTGATTACGTATAGCTTGCCTTTACGCTTAACCAATTTAGAATTGAGGTCTCTTTTTTTCAAGGATTTTAATGAACTAGCTATTTTCATAATTTTTAAGCCTGGCAACGTCCTACTCTTCCATATCTTAAGACAAAGTACCATCGGCGCTGAAGGACTTAACTTCCGAGTTCGGGATGGGATCGGGTGTGGCCCCTTCGCAATAATTACCAGGCAATAATGTATATTATTTTTAATTTACTAAGTAAATAGCTGAAAGTAGTCATTTTTAAAGGGATATTGGTGGGCGTGATAAGAATCGAACTTATGACCTCTACGATGTCAACGTAGCGTTCTACCATTGAACTACACGCCCTTATTATCTAAAAAAAATCTTTTAATAATTTAAAATTTTTTTTTAATTTAAGTTTAAATAACATTAGTTTCATATTTTTTAAATCAAACTTTTTATTTATTTTAAAATTATTAATTTGTAACCATTTTTTTACTTCCTCATAATATTCATTTAAATTTTTTGTAGAGTAATTGTCATAATGTAATTTAAAAGTCGATAATGGCTTCTGAATACAAAGAAAATCATATTTTTGGCTTAAAGTTATAAAAAAATCGAAGTCACCAATAATATTATATTTGGTATTAAATTGAAATTTTTTAAAAATGTCTCTCTTCACCAAAACTGTTAAAATACCCAAAAAATAATCATTTAAAAGTTCTTGAGTAATTTTACCCTCAGGAAGCTTACTAAGTATTCTTTTATAAATTTTTTTCGTTGAAATATTTTCAATAAAGTAGTTTGAATATATAAAATTTCCTTTACACTTTTCTAATTTTTTAACTTGTAATGATAATTTATCTTTACTCCATTTATCATCTACATCTAAAAAAGATATATATTTTCCTTTCGCTTTTTTTATTGCAAGATTTCTGGACTTGTACAATGTGTTAAATTTCCCCGAAAAAAAGTATTTTATTCTCTTGTCTTTAAGTTTTTTAATTATTTGTTTTGAATTATCAGTCGAACAATTATCCCAAAAAATTAATTCCCAATTTTTATATTTTTGTTTTAAAACACTTTTAAGACTTTCTTTTAAATATAAATCACCATTATGGCAATTCATTATTATACTTACTAAGGGTAGTTTCATGAAATTATTACAATTAAATTAATTTTTCATAATAGCTTATTTGATCAACTGATTTTTTTAAAATTTTATTTTTACTTTTTTTATATGTTTGAAAATTTTTATACCAATCCGCAGTTAAAAAAATAGTTTCACTAAAGTTTAATTTACATTTCCATTTAAGCTTTTTTAAAGATTTATTGCTATTTAAATTTAATAAATTATTTTCAAAAAATTTTACTTTATTTCTTACATTCCAATTTATTTGAGGCCATTTTTTTTTCATTTCTTTTAAAATTTGCGAAACTTTGTAGTTTTTATTTAAAGGTCCAAAGTTAAAAGTCTGTCCATGAAGTTTATTATCTTTTTTAAGTTTAATAGCTAGCTGAATATAACCATTTAAAACTTCTAAAACATGTTGCCATGGTCTTGTAGAATTAGGATTTCTTATAATTACACTTTTATTATTCAACCACGCTCTCATGCAATCTGGAACTAATCTATTGTAAGACCAGTCACCTCCACCGATAACATTTCCTGCTCTTGCAACACAAATTTGAACTAAATTTTTATTAGAGTTAAAGTAACTTTTAATATACGAATTTATAGCAATTTCTGTAGCAGACTTTGAAGCACCGTAAGGGTCTACTCCACCTAATAAATCATCCTCTTTGTATCCAATAGTTGTCTCCAAATTTTTATAAACTTTGTCACTAGTTATCAATACGACTATTAATTTTTTATTAATATTTCTTAAAGAGTCTAGAAGATTAATTGTTCCAACAAGATTTGTTTTCCATGTATCGATCGGGTCCTCATACGACTTTTTAACAATTGCTTGAGCAGCTAAATGAAATATAAAATCAGGCTTAGATTTTTTAATAATATTGCTTAATTGTTTTTTGTTTTGAATATCTATTATTTTGTTTTTAATAAACTTATTTAAACCTATTGACAAAAAATGAGAAGGTTTTGTAGGTATATCCTTAGAAATACCTATTACTTTTGCTCCTAATTTATGCATCCATAATGATAACCAAGAACCCTTAAATCCTGTATGTCCTGTAATTAAAACTTTTTTATTGTAAAAAATATTTTTTTTTAATTTAAAATTGTTTTTCATAAAAATTAATAGTATTTGATAATCCCTTTAGAAAAGGTGTTTTAGCTTGCCAATTAAAATATTTCCTCATTTTTTTAATATTTGGATAGAAAATTTTAAGTTCATCTTTTCTTAATTTTACTTTTCCATACTTTGGTTTGCCGCCTTGGGTTAATTTTTTAATAGTTTCTATTATCTTCTTTATTTTTAGTGGCTTTCCAGTTCCTATATTAAATATTTCTCCTTCAATATTATCTTTATTTAAACATTTATAAATTATATCCACTAAATCATCTATAAATATAAAATCTCTAAATTGTTTACCGTGAGAACATGGAAATGAAGCATCTTGCAAACAATTTTTAATTATAATTGGAATAAATCTATTAATACTTTGATGGGGACCAAAACAGATATATGGCCTTAAAATCACTACAGGAAATTTAAATTTTTTATAAAGTTTTTGAAGAAAAATTGTAGACTTTAGTTTTGCTATTCCATAATTAGATTTTAAACTTTTCGAATTTACTTTATAATTTTCATTATGCGGTGATTTATGATAACCGTATTCTACACTGCTTCCGATTTGTAAAAATTTTTTAATTTTTTTTCTTAAAAATATCTCAGCTAAATTTTTACAACCTAAATAATGGCTTTCTAATATTTTTTTTTTGTTTGTATGATCAACATATCCTCCAGAATTAAGCACAAACTTAAAATTAATTTTGTCTAATTTTTTTTTTAACCTTTTTTTGTTAGAAATATCACAAATAATATATTTAACATTTTTAATTCTCTTATGACTTGATGGTGAGTTTGTTGAAACACTATATACCCTGTATTTTTTTTTTTTTATAATTTTATTAATAAAATTATAGCCAATAAATCCTGTCCCGCCAACAACTAGAATATTCTCTGGTTTTTTTTTCAATTTTTTCTTTTCTTTAAAAAAATATTTAATATATCTCTATCTCTTTTTGTATCCATACATTTCCAAAAACCTTTGTGTTGAAATGCCATTAATTGTTTTTTTTTTGATACACTTTCTAGAGGTTTTTTTTCTAAAATTGTATTGTCATTATTAATAAAACTTAAAAAAATCTTTTTAGCGATGAAAAACCCTCCATTTATCCAACCATAACTAGTTTGAGGTTTTTCTTTAAACTCTTTTACAATTTTTTTTTTTATTTTTAACTCTCCAAATCTTGCGGGAGGTCTTACAGCAGTCACCGTAATTATTTTATTATGCGAATTATGGAATTTTTCTAAATTTTTCAAATTTATATTGGAAATACCGTCTCCATAAGTAAACATAAAATTTTCATCATTTCCTAAATATTTTCTTATCCTTTTCAGTCTTCCGCCTGTAAGAGTTTTTAATCCAGTTTTAACAATTGTAATTTTACAAGACTTTTTAAAAATTTTTGATTTAAATGATAAACCGCTTTTTTTAAAACCTTTAAAAAATTTCTCAAAATAATTTCCTTTGTACCCTACCGCTATAACGAAATCATTATAACCAAATTTAATATAGTGTTTCATTATATGTATGATAATTGGACTTCCTGCAACTTTGACCATTGGTTTTGGAATTTTTTTTGTATATTCTGGTAATCTTGTACCTAAACCACCGGCTAGAATTACTACTTTCATAATTATAAAGTTATTTTAAAAAATCTATAAAGTAATGGATTGAGTTTAAACCTTATAAAACCCAATAAAAAATTTTTATTTTCTGCTTTATAAACTTCTTTTATATTTTTTGTCATCAAATTATAAACTAAAACTATTCTGTTATTTCTTTCATCTCCTGCGTATGAGTGCCAAGTTTTTCTCTCTATTCTTGAGAAAAAGACAGCTCTGTTAACTTTCCAATCAACTGTTCTTTTCCCTTTGCCATTTTTAGTATCATAAAATGTAGTACCGTTATTAATTGTTGGTTTTAAATAAACTACCCCACTTAAAAGTTTATCTGGTGTGTCATCATGGATTGGAAATTTAGATTTTGATCCAGTCTCAATTATATGAAATTCAGAATAATCATATAACGGTATTTTATTAGGACTTAATTCTTTAAGAATGTTTAATGCCTTTTTATGATATTTAGAGTGTATTTCTTTTATAAAATTTTCATTAAAACAGTCTAGTTTAGTTTTACCATTCTTATAAATTCTGTTTTGATACACTTTAATTTCATTTTCACTTATTTTTTTCAAATTAATTGAATTTATTACGTTTAAGTCAATTTCCTCTAAAAAATTATCTATTACTTTTAACTTCATAATTAATTAAAAATTTTTGAGAGATTTTTTATATTTGATCCCAATTTAATTAAATCTCCCTTTTTCTTTAAGTTATACAAAAAAATATTATCTGATAGTTTTGTTCTTTTTATGCTTGGCCAAATCGCATCTGAATATATATCAAGAATTGGCTGGTCCGAAATTTGTATCACTTTATTTCCTCTTTCTAACGCTTCTATAATGGCTCCTGAGCTTCCTATAAATATTAGAAAATTTTCTTTATTTTTACTTTTAACACTCACCGCATCTTTTATTAAATTCTCAATCATTTTTTTTGTTTTATAATTTTTTTCTGAATTTCCTGCTGGATGCTTTTTTACACTAAATTTTACAAGATTTATAAAATTATTATTATCTAAAAATTTTATACTATTGTATACAATTTTTATATCTCTAACATTGAGAGGTAAATAAATTAGATTTTTTTTAATATTTGTTTTATTTTTTAAAAACCTAAAAGAAGGGAAAAGAAAAACTTTTGATTTTTTCCATCCTAGAATTTTAGTAAAACATTTTTCTTGATCTTTTCCATTTAAGATAATTTTATCTGGGCTGTTATACTTATATAAGAAATTTGACGGCATTGCGAGCGGTGGAGAATGAATGTATCCGATTGTTTTTATTTTATTTTTTTCTTGTTTAATATAAGAAATTATTTCATTTTGAAATGGCTGCCCTTCATATGGCATTAAAAGATATTTAACTTGATTATTTAAAAAAGGTTTTAAAAAATTTACCATTTTTTTTGAAAAAAAATTATGATTTGAGTTTATAAATAAAAGATAGTCTAAATTCTTAAAAATATAAATAAAATTTGAAAAAAAGTTTTTGAGGACTATTATATTTCCAAAAATTTTGGAAGAAAACATTTTTAAAAGAACAATATTTTTTTTTAATTTTTTTGGAGTGCTATTTCCCATGAAAATCACGAACCATAATGTTTTTTTTTGTTGGTCAGAACTTATATTAAAATATTTGTCTTTTAATACACCTTTGCTATTGAAATTTTCTTTAAATGCCCATGTAACAATAATTTTGTTATAATCTTTAAATGATTTGTTAAAATATAATAAATGGGATGTGTAATTTTTACTGTAAAGAATATCTTTAATAATTATACTTATCTTTTCCAAAATATTTTTTTTGGTATCAGAGAATCTTTCAACTATATGTGTTCCGATACAATTTGTAAAAGATGGAAAGTAAATTACGTTATCTAATTCTGGGGCAAAACTTTTTTGCTGAAATTGTTTTGAATAATTTTTTAATTGAAACAATAAATTAAGTTGCTTATCTCTCATTTTATTCAATGGTTTTCCAAGCTTCATGATGTTTTTCACCTATCAAATCTCCATTTACATCGCATACATCACATGGACTTAATGAACGATCACCATTATTCAATTTTTTTCTGGATGCTTCAGTATTTTTTGAAAGCCAAATTTCTTTAAAAGTATTTTTTTGTAAATTTCCAAGTATATTCTTTTTTCCCCAGTCATGTGAGCACATTAAAACATCACCGTTATAATCTAAAAAAAACTTATAACTTGGATAAAAACATTTTTTTTTTAACATTTCTTTCATCGGTGCAATTTTGTACTCTGCGTTTTCTAACATTCCACCCCTGTTACTCATTGTAATTCCAAAGTTTTGATCCTCGGGTAAATATCTTGCTCTTAAAACATATTTATCATTTCTCAAATTTAATTGTTTTCCTAATCTTATAAAATCTTCATGTTGCTCAACACCATCATATAAACTTATTTGAAGTCTATCTAAGCCTGAGTCATAAAGTTTTCTTAATCTCTTCTCATTCAAAACATCACCATTTGAGATCATCTCGACTCTAGATTTCTTCACTGTATTTTTTGCATAGTTTACTAATTTATAAATATTTTTATCTAACATAGGCTCGACAAAACCTGAGTACATAATTAGTCCTTTGTAATCAAAAGTTGCTAACTCATCACATAGTTTTTTGTGAAGATTAAAATCTATAAATTCATTTTTGTGTTCGTAGTTAGGATCGCTCCTTGGGCAAAAAGAACATTTTCTATTACACATGCCGGACTCACTTATCTCAACCTCTGAAGGTAAGGGAACACTTGAATTTGGAAAAAATTGTAATCTTTCAGCGATTGCCTTTTTTTTTACATCTATTTGAGGATCATAAAATTTTAAATCTTCTTTTTTAGTCATAAATTTTAATGTCTATAAAACTTAAAATATCTATCTCTGTTTATTTGTATTTGAGCCTTTTGATAATCTTCAAAAATATCAATTGAAAAACTATCTCCTTTCAAGTCAATCGTTTTAATTTTCATACCTTCATGTATAGCTCTTAATAATTCAATATCTTCAATTTTTTCAAGGTCACACACCTTTGCTTTACCAAATTTTAAAAGAGAATTTGGTTTAAAAGAAACTATAGAGAGATGTTTTTTATGAAATCTTGATGGGTTTTTAAATTCAAAAGGTATGTTTGATCTAGATATATATACGACTTCATTTTTTTTGTTAGTTACTAATTTAACTATATTAGTATTATTTGTAGCTTTAAGTTTTATGTTGGGAAGTATTATATCTGCATCAAGATTTTTTAAGTGGAAATCTATTATTTTATCTATGTGTCTTGGACTCAATAATGGCTCATCGCCCTGAACATCAACAACCAATTTGTAATTTTTTTTGTTTTTAAGTTTTTTAAATGCTTCACATATTCGATCTGTTCCATTGCGGTGGGATTTCGAAGTCATTAAAACATTAGCTTTAAATTTTTTGACAACGTCAAAAATTTTTTTATCATCACAACATATAATAGCATCATCAATCTTTTTAGATAATAAAGTTCTTTTATAAACATGCATAACTAGAGGAATATTATTGATTGGTAATAATGCTTTAGCTGGTAGCCTCCTTGAATTCAGCCTAGTTGGAATAAGTGCTAAAATTTTTTTTTTCATTTTTTATGTTTTTTAAAAAATATCTTTAGATATTTGATTATTTTTTCTAATTGAGTTTTTTTTATGTCTGGAAAAATAGGTAATGACATAACAGAACCATAATATTTTTCGAGATTTGGATAATCTTTTCTTTTAAATCCCATTTTGGCGTAATATGGATGATAATGAATTGGAATATAATGAACATTTACAAAAATATTTTTTTTTTTAAAAAAATTAAATAACTTTAACCTAATTTTTTTTGAATTTTCTATATTTATTCTTATTGGAAACAGATGATAGCAATTTAGAATGTTTTTATCCTTACTAGGTAAAATAATTGGTAAATCTTTAAGCTTTTTTTGGTAAAAGTTCGCAATTTGATTCCTTTTTTTTATGAAAAAATTGAGTTTAACCAACTGACTTATACCTAGAGCTCCCTCTAAATCATTCATTCTATAATTAAATCCCAAATCAACTTGTTCAAAAAACCAAGGTGGTGGATTTTTTGTTAGAAATTTCTTTTTATTTTTATTAATTCCATGTGTTCGCAAAATTTTCAGTTTATTTGCTAGAAACTTATTATTTGTTGTGACTATACCACCTTCAGCGGTTGTAATGTTTTTAACGGGATGAAAACTAAAAACCGTCATAGAACTAAAATTACAAGCACCAATTTTTTTATTATTAATTTTTGCTCCTAAGGCATGGGAGGCATCCTCGATTATTTTAAAATGATATTTTTTAGATAATCTAAATATTTCTCTCATTTTGCAGGGTCTGCCTGCAAAATGCACTGGTATAATTATTTTTGGTAATTTATTATTTTTTTTAGCTTCTTCCAATTTTTTTTCTAACAAATTTATAGATATATTATAATCATTTATATCTATATCTAATAAATCAATTTTTGCTCCACAATATAAGCCACAGTTTGCTGAAGCCACAAAAGAATTTACTGATGTCCAAAGCCAATCACCTTTTTTTAAACCCAAGGCTAAGCAAGCTAAATGTAGTCCACTGGTAGCTGAGTTTACAGCTACTGAGAATCTTGATTTTACAAATTTATTTATTCTATTTTCAAACTCCAATACTTTTGGACCTTGTGTTAAGTAATCAGATCTAAGCACTTTCGTTACTGCTTTTATATCACTTTTTGAAATAGATTGTTTTGAATAAGGTATAATCATTGTATTGAAAGTTTATTTTTTTTAAGATGGTATATTTTATCACATTTTCTTAATATTTTTTTATCATGAGAAATAATTATAATTGTTTTTTTCCTTTTAAATGAATAAATTTTTTTTATGATTTCCTCTGCTGTATTTCTATCTAAAGCGCTAGTGGGTTCATCGAAGATTAATACTCTTGGATTATGATATAAACTTCTAGCTATACCTATCCTCTGTTTTTGACCTCCAGAAAGATTATCGCCTTTTTCAGCAATCTTATCTAATGAACTTCTATTCAAATATTTGGAGAGTTTTAGACTTTTAATTAAATCATTAATTTTTTGTTTGTCTATTTGTTTTTTCTCAATTCCGAATGCTATATTTGAATTTAATGAGTCATTAATTAAAACTGTTTCCTGAGGTAAATAGCCAATAAAACTTTGCCATTTATAAATATTATCTCGAATTAAATACCTGCCATCTATAATTATTTTTCCTTTATTTGGAGCTAATAATCCCAATAACAAATTTATAAATGTTGTTTTCCCTTTTCCACTTTCACCATAAATTCCAATTATTTGTCCTTGTTTAATTTCAAAATTAAGATTCTCAAATATTTTATTTGAATTTTTACCGTATGAAAATGAGATATTTTTAAAATTTATTCTATTTTTAAATTCTAAAAATTTAGCACTTCTTTTTTCAAGAGTTTCAAATTTTTTATTATTAATCTTTGATAAAGAAAATTCTTTTTTAAGTTCATTAACAACAGGAATGCAAAATTTAATTATTTGTAAGGATCTTACTATTCGAGCAATAGATGGAAAAATTTTAAACGCTGCGATAGAAAATAAACCCATTGTAGGAACAATGTCTATAAAATTATCTGTCATTTGTATTGCAATTAAAACTAAAAAAAGCAGAGTGGTAACAGCAGTTATTTCAAGTAAAATCTTAGGAAGGCGAGTATTAAAATCAAAATTTTGTGAACTCGTAGATGTTTTAAACTCACTTTCATTAAATAGATTGATAAAAAAATTTTCTTTGTTCAAAATCTTAATATCTTTTATTGAATATATCCCTTGTTGAATATTTTTTATTTTCAAGCCATCATTTTCTTGACGAATTTTAGCCCACCTGGTAATTTGTTTTTTTAGAGTCAAATTAAACAATAATCCTATTAAAATTAAGATACCTAAGGAAAATGAAGTTATTAGTGGATCAAAAATAAATAGAAAAACACAAATACCTATTAAAATAAAGCTCTCTATAAAAAAATTTAAAGTATTTATAAGTAAATTGCTAAAATATTTTATATCTTGAATATTTCTAATTAGAACAGATGAATTATTTTTTAAATGAAACGAATAAGGTGATTTTAGATAATAGGTAAAAAGTCTTTTTGCTAAACTTACTCTTATATTTTTAATAAATTTAGTTTCTTTTTTTGCTATGTAAATTAAAAATAAAGTTTTTAATGAATAAACAAATAAAATTAAAAAGATAAAAAATAATAATACTTCTTGCTTAGAAAATTCATATATTTGAATATAATTACTTAAAAAAAAATTCTGTAGAATATTTTCGTTAATAATAAGTTGTAAAAATGGAACTATAAGCCCTATTCCAATCAACTCAACAATCATGTTGAAAAAAAAATATATATAAAAAACTTTAAACTCTTTTGAGTGATTTTTGTCTAATATAAAATCTATGTTATTTAATAATTTTTTAAAAAAGATCATAATTAATTTAAATAAAATCTGATTTGTTCAAATATTGAACACTTTAAAAGTTTGGTTTAAAAAGTCAATAAATTTATGTGAAGGCATTTAACTTTCTTTCAATGAAATTAAGATTATTTGAACCTGAAACATTCAAGTTATCGTTAAATTTTTTAATAGATGATTGAACTTTTTTATCTAACCACCATTTATTAATATTAGGCCAAACATTATCAACGTGTAAGAGTAGATCATCTATTGAGTTAAATAAAATTTTGGAATTGTATAAAAGTCTAAAAAATTTTTTATATTTACGATCTATTGTACCCAAAATTTGTGGCGAATACACAACTGTGGGTCTATTCATTGATAAGGTCTCAAACACACCTGTTGAAAGATATAAGAAAAAATTTAGTCTAGATTCATTTATCAAGTCGTAAGGATTTGGATTGCTATAAATTTTAAGTTTACATTTTTTTAAACTTTTTTGTAAATTTAATTTATCTTTAGAGTAGTCTGCTGGAAATAATTTTACATAAGTATTTTTTTTAATATTATAATTCAATTTCTCATTTATTTTATTTATTAATTTTTTAAACCTTATAATATTTTGTGTTCTCTCACTGAGATCACAAAATAATGGGTGTTGTCTCAATGGGTGTAAAAAAATACCAAATTTTGATAAATTAGAGTTATACTTTTTTTTCTTTATTCTTATCGAATGAGTATTAAATAATTTAATATCTTTTTTTGAATTTTTATGTCCCCATGTAAGAAAGTGATCTGCTACTTTATACTCCAAAGAATACTTATATTTTAAATCTATAGAGGAATTATTTCCATGCTGTAGTAATATCAATTTTGTTTTATTCTCCTTTTTTTTTCTCATAATATAAAAATTAAATAAAATATTTGCGTGTATGTTTGATGTTAAAATGAATTTTGGTTTTTTGGGCAAATTTAATTTATCAATATTTTTCATTATTTTTGAAAAATTTTCTATATACCTTGACGAGAAATATCTCGGAAGTAAATTTAATATTAATGAATTAAAATTATTATTAATTATTTTTAATTTAAAAAGATTATTTCTTATTTTTTCATTTACTGTTTCAGATAGGTTTATTAGAGGAAAGTGCCAGTCGTTTGGGAATTGGCTTAACTTTATTTCAAGTTTTTTTTCATTCAAAAAACCTAAGCTAGTTTGATAAATCAAGAAATTTTTTTTTTTATTTAAATTTAATTTATCTAGGAACTGCAAATGAGAAAATTTACTTGAAGTTAAAAATTTATCTGAAATAAAATTGTCATAATTAATTTTTTTTGATTTTGTGTTTAAATTTATAAGATTAATTTTTTTCTTATTTGCAAGAAATTTTATAATTTTACTTGTTAATCTTTCGTTCCATTCCCGCTGATTGGTCACAGAGTGTAGATGAAATATATCTGGTGAAGGAGTAAATTGATCTGAAAAATTTACATATATATTTTTAAATTCATTCTTATTTATTAAAACTAAAATACTTTTATACTTCCTAAAAACAATACAAATAAATTGAAATAACCAATTGCCAAAAATAATTTGCCACTCTTTCTGTGAAAAAGCACAATTATGAAATTTGTTCAATCTCGTGGTAAGTTCTTTTAGAATCCTGTTGTAAATTTTTTCACAGTAAGATAAATCTCTAATTGTTTCCTTGGGACAATATTTATCATTTAATTCATCGATATAATTTAAATTTCTAAATTCTTTCTGCAATTTTTCATCGAATATACCGTAATACGAAATTTTTTTAGACTTTTTCTGAAATAAATTTTTATCAAGGGTTAATGATAATATTTTATTTTTCATTTGAAAATTCAATATGGAATAAATTTCTTATCAAAAAGTAATTATTTAATATCAGAGTAAAATATAGATATTTTACTATGAAATTTTTTTTAGGAATAACTTCTCTCGCTTCTAGAAGGTTTTGAATATATATTTTAAAAATTATTTTGACCGAACTTATCAACGAAAAACTTTTAATGTTTTCTAGGTATGAGAAATTTTTATAAAATTTTTTATGCGACAATTCAATAAAATTTATTTCATTTTTATTTAAATTACTGAAATATTTTCCTACCTCTTTCGCGTCAATAGATTTTTTCTTTTTTACTCTTGTAGAATTACCGTACCAATCTTGACCAAAAACTGAGGGCTTTAACATACTCTCGGAGTATTTTATTTGCAAAAAATCCGACAATTTAATCATAATTTTTTGTGGATTTTCTACTAAGTCCTCATACTTAAGAAATAAAAATCTTTTATCGTTTTTATAGTGTGAGAAGATTTTATTTATGATTTTATAATTTATTTCTTCATTTTTAATATGTTTTTGTTCAGGAACACCAAAATCACCAATAAATCTTCGAAAATATTTAAAATTTTTAATGATTTTTTTCATTGAAACGTAGGTATCAAGAGGGTTTCTTACAATTATTAAAAATTTTATATTTTTAAAAAGATTTATTTGATCTTTAATTAATCTTAAACCAAAGGCACCATCTTGAATAATTACTTTATCATTAAATTTTTTTGAAAGATATTTTTCAAGGACTAAATGAAAATATTTGAGTATCTTTTCTAAATTTTTTTCTTCTAAATCAAAATTTATGTTATCCTTAAATATTTTCTTAAATTTAGCTAAATCAAAATCAATTTGGCTCAAGTTACCTGTTACTATTCTCTCTGACTCGTCTTGAATTAAACTATTTGCTTTATTCTTATTTAACAAAATTAATTTACTTTTATTAAATAAAAAATTCTCTAATCCCAAAAAATTTTTTCTTTTTACGTTGTGTAAAAAATGCTCAACAAATTTCATTTCCATTGGAAATGAAGACAATTCATTATGATTATCTAATAAACTGCCTAGTAGTGTGGTGCCATTTTTTCCAACACCCATTATGTTTACAAATAAGACATCTTTATTGTCCATCAATTTCTTTTTTTAATTTTATTAAAATTTTTTTAAGATCGGCAATTTTTAGAAATTGAGAATTAGTTTTACTGCTATAGTTGAATTCATCTTTTACAAACCTTGATCCTTTGTAAATTTTAGTTAATAACTTTTTTTTTTGACTATCGAGTATTAGTGTTGATGGAAGTATTATAAAAAAATCTTTAAACTCTAAAGTGTTAAGAGAGTCAGAGCTTGTAATCATCTCTTCGTGAATTTTTTCTCCTGGTCTAATTCCTACAATTTTTATTTTAGGGTTATTGTGCATAGATTTTACAAGATCTGTTATTTTGAACGATGGTATTTTAGGAACAAATAATTCACCTCCTTTCATAATTTTTAAACATTTTAAAACAAAATCTACTCCCTCATCCAAAGTAATATTAAATCTCGTCATTCTTTTATCTGTTACTGGAAATTCGCCCTTAGACTTACATTTTAAAAAAAATGGGATTACTGAACCCCTGCTGCCCGCCACATTGCCATATCTAACTACAGAAAATTTAATATTTTTGTTTCCTACAAAGTTATTAGAAGAAATAAATAGTTTATCCGAGGCAAGTTTTGTTGCTCCATATAAGTTTATAGGTGCAGCTGCTTTATCAGTACTCAAAGCAATTACTTTTGATACTTTATTTTTAATAGCTGCATCAATAACATTCTTTGCACCGTAAATATTTGTTTTAATTGCTTCAAAAGGATTATATTCAATTGATGGTACTTGTTTTAAAGCTGCAGCATGCACAACTATATCAACACCTTCCATAGCATCTCTTAATCTTTCCGAGTCTCTGACATCGCCCACAAAGTACCTCATTATTTTATTATTCTTATACCGATTTTGCATGTTATGCTGTTTCAATTCATCTCTACTAAAAACAATAATTTTTTTTGGAGATGATAAACTTAGTATTTCAGATATAAACCGTTGACCAAAAGAGCCTGTTCCTCCTGTGACCAATATTGTTTTATTGTATAAATTGTCATTTTTTTTATTCATTATTTTTATTTTTGTTGAGTTCATTTTTTAATTGATCGTACTCTTTCATTTTTTTTTTCATAAAATTTATAGTTAGTCGCGTTCTAAAGGCTATTCCTTTTCTAGTAATAATATATCTTAGGTATTTTATTTTATGTTCTTGACTCTGAAAATTTTTTAACTTTATATATCCTTTATTTTTAAGTGATTTTAAACAATAATTTATTTTACCTAAGCTGAAACCTAGTTGATTAGATAATTCTCTTTGAGTGCTTGAAGGATTTGTATTTAGTTTTCTAAGCACTTCGAACTGATCTGATTTATTTTCATCATCCATTTAAATGAATTTATAGTGTTCAAATTTTGAACTGTAAAGAAAAAATTTGGATTATTTCTATCTATTTATTTACTAAATTTATTTTTGTACAAAAATTCTGCAAATTTCCAATCTTCAGGGTAGTCAATATCTACACTCGTGTATTTTTTTAAAACAAAGCCCTTTAAATTTTTTTTATTGCTTTTCCAAGCATGTTTTGTTCCAAAATAAAATTGACCTGCATCATGAAATGATTTTTCAAATTCCTGAGTATTTTTTTTAATAGCAGACTTATTTAAATGAGAAACTTTATCCTTCCTCAAATGTATAGCCTTTTGTATAGGCACTGGATATTCTGACAATGGAAACACTAAATCTTGTTTATTTTTAATCATTTTAAATGACTTTATTATATTTTTTTTATGTAAAAATGGATTGCAAGGGTAGACACAGCAAACATATTTAAATTTGTAATTTTTTTCTAAATTTTTTATTGCGTGATTAATTACTTTATTTGTTGTAATTTTACGATGTCCCAACTTCTTAGGTCTTAAAATTATTTCTTCAATACCTTTTTTTTTGCAAATATTCATAATTTTTTGACTATCGGTTGAAACAATAATCTTGTTAAAAAAATTCATTTTTTTTAAAATCTTTATAGTTAAAAATATTATTGGTCTTTTTAAAAATAATTTTATATTTTTGTTTTTAATTCTCTCACTTCCTCCTCGAGCTGGTATAATGGCTATTTTCATAACAATATATAATTTAATTTTTTAAAATTTTTTCTTTCCAAGTAAGGTAATTAAGACATTGAAATAAAAAGAAAGAATTTGATATTTTTTTTTCTTTAAGAAACGATTTATAATGATTATTTAATTTTTTATAATTAATAATTTCATTTTCCTTTGCAATCTTTGAATTAAAAGTATCCAATGCATATTCTTTAAACTGATTTTTAAGCCAGGAGGTCTGAGGATCAGTAATTGATAACTTATTTTTACTGTAAATTTTTTTACTTACAAAATTTTTACAATATTGTTTCATTAAATATCTTTGTTGACCGTCAACAATCTTAAATTTCATTGGTATATTAAAAAAATTTTCAACTAATTCATGGTCTAATAATGGTACACGCGTTTCAATACTTTGTCTCATAGACATTCTATCAACGTAACGTAAACACCTTGGCATTTTTGTATAAAAGAGCTCTTTATACTGACAATTTCTCAAAATACTTTTAAAAGGTTTTTTTATAATAAGCTTCCCATATTTTTTTTTTAGATATTCTTTATTTAAAACTTCAATTCCTGAATACCCGATACCGTCTTCTGTAATTCTATTATAACCACCAATTTTTTTTTTAGAACTTTTGATAAAATTAGAAATTACTTTTTTAGATAAATTTTTTAAATCAACCAAAGATTTAAAAGAATCTTTATAACCTAGTTTTTCCATATCTTTTAACCATGCAATCTGGTGGTATTTATATCCTGCGGAAATTTCGTCTCCCCCATTCCCGTCTAATATTACTCTACATTTGTCTTTAAAATTTTTGTAAAGAAAGTTTTGAGAAACTACTCTTAAAGAAGAAAAAGGTTCAAATTGAATTTTCAAAGTATCTTCATATTCTTTTATAAGATTAGAGTCTTTTATTTTACAGCTGTAATGTTTAAATCTTAGATTATTTGCAATCTCTTTAGCTTGATTAACCTCACTAAATTTTTTTTCATTATAGTCAAAAGTAAAAGTATCAACGTTTAATTCTTTTTTCTTTATCGCGCATGCTAAAAGCAAAGAGTCTATACCTCCAGAAATATGTAAACCAATTTTAACATCACTGAGAATATGTTCTTCAAAAGATTTATCCACTAATGAAAAATTTTCTTTTTGAAGATTGAATAGATTTACTTCCTTTTTATCAATGTTTTCATTAATTTGATTTGCTAAGTCATAATATTTTTTTATTCTTAAATCGTTATTACCCGTAAAAATTAAAAGCGTTCCTGGTTCAAAAGCTTTAATTTTTTTAAACCATGTTGAGTTTGAAGCCTGAACATATCCATCTCTTAAATATCGAATTGATTCATCAATATTTTCTTCTTTTACAATATTTTTATTTTTGAAAAATTGATGAATTTCAGAAGCGAAGGAAAGCTGTTTTGTCTTATTATCAAAACAGAAATAAAAAGGTTTAATACCAAATCTATCTCTTACCAAAATAGTTTTTTTGTTGCGGATATCAATTACGCAAATCGCAAACATACCTTTCAATTTATCTACAAAATTAAGGCCAAACTTTTGATACATGTATGGAATAATTTCGCCATCACAGGAACCTTTAAAATAATGATTTTTAAAATATTTTTTTTTTAAATCCTTATAATTATAAATTTCTCCATTATAAATTGATATAATATTTTTATCTCTTGAAAAAAAAGGTTGATTACCATTATCTGACAAATCCTGTATTGATAATCTCACCGCTCCAATGTCAAAAAAATTTCCTGAAATAGAGTTTTTTTGATCAGGGCCTCTGTACCTTATTTCTTCAAGCATTTTATCAACTATTGAGATGTTTTCTTTGCTTGAATGATCTATGATACCCGCTATTCCGCACATAATATAAAATTTCTATATTTACTTTGTTCAAAAATTGAACTAATTATCTTTCTTTTAGACTTATACACTTTAAATTTAAAAAATGACAACACTTGTTAATGGGATATTAGGTTACCCTCTTAAAAAACCAAGATCAATAGGAATATGGCAAGCTTATTTTAAAAAAAAGAGGCTAGATGCAATTATGAAAAAATTTGAAGTAAAACCATTGGCTCTTAATAATTTTTTTACAACAATAAAAAACATGGACGAATTCAAGGCAACTGCTGTAACAATGCCTTATAAAATAAAAGTAATTAAATACATGCAAGGTTTGGATCCTTATGCACAAAAAGCAAAGTCTGTTAACTTAATAATAAAAAAAAATAAAAAATTATTTGGTTTCAATACAGACGTTTATGGTGCTTATGAAAGTGTCAAAAAAATTATTCCAAACTATAAATTAATTGTAATAATTGGTTTAGGGGGCACAGGGTCAGCAATATTTAATTTTTTAAAAAAAAAGAAAAAAACAAATAAATTTTTAATTATTACTTCAAAACAACCAAAAAATATAAGAAACGTAAACTTTAAAAAAAAGTTGGATAAAAAAATTCTATGTAAAAAATCATTAATCATTAATTGTACGCCATTAGGTAGCGATCTTTCAAAAAGCTACTTAAAAAAGTCACCAATAGAAAAAAGTCTTATAAAATTTATAAATAAGGATTCAGCTATATTTGATGTTATTTACTCACCTAAAAAAACAGTATTGTCCAAATTATTAAAACAAAAAAAAATAAAATATTTTAATGGTATTTTAATGAATACATTGCAGGCAAAAAAAGCATTGGAGTTAGCATTTAAAAACTAAAAAAGATAGAAAAATTGAAAACAAAAAATATAAAAAATTTTAGTACTATCAATCAAGCAGAAAGATTTGCTAAAAAAAATATAAGAAAAGGTACTTTCGATTGGCTTCAAGCAGGAGCTGAAGACGGATTCACTAGAGATAAAAATATAAACGATTTAGAAAACTTAAAGATTTTACCAAAAGTACTTAAAGGAATAAGGAATACAAAAATATCGATTAATATTTTTGGATTGAATATTTCTTCACCCCTAATTTTAGCACCTATGGGTCATCAGACTCAATTTCATTCTAGAGGAGAGGTAGAAACAGCTATGGCTTTTAATGATAAATCTCGAATAGCCTTTTTTTCAACTCAAGGCAGAATGAGTCTTAATGATATTAGAAAAAAAAATAAAAACGCGATAATAGGTTGGGAAATTTTTCCCTTTGGAGATAAAAATTGGATTGAAAAAGAAATTAAAGATGCAGAAAAATTAAAATGTTTTTCAATCTGTTTTTGTTTAGATGCTAATGTCAGATCCCACAGGTATCAAGATAGAGAAATAATATACGATGCAAGAAAATTTGGAAAAAGAACTAATCCAATATCACCCAATCCAAAATATGCTTTAAATTATGATTGGTCTTTTATTTCATGGGTAAAAAAAAAAACGAGTCTACCAGTTATTTTAAAAGGTTTGATAAGTCATGATGATATTTTTGAGGCTGTTAAGAGAGGAGTTGACGGTGTTTGGATCTCAAACCATGGAGGAAGAATGTTCAACTCAGGTATTAGCTCAATTGAAGTTTTGCGAGAACTCTCAAAATTTAACAAA
Source organism: Pelagibacterales bacterium SAG-MED41 (assembly GCA_014653545.1). Lineage (GTDB taxonomy): Bacteria > Pseudomonadota > Alphaproteobacteria > Pelagibacterales > Pelagibacteraceae > Pelagilacustribacter. The sequence goes on along the minus strand of JACWEJ010000002.1, from coordinate 21,585 downwards.
CGGAAAACCAAAATATTAATAGATGGTGGAGTAAGAAAAGGTAGTGATATTATTAAGTATTTATGTGCAGGAGCTGATCTAGTTGGAATTGGTCGACCACCAATTTATGGATTAATAAATAATGGCAATAAAGGTGTTAAACGTGTATTCGAAATCTTGGAGAGTGAGTTAGTTACGGCAATGAAAAATGCTGGTTTTAAGAATTTAGCAGAAATGAAAAAAAATAGACTTAAGTTTTAAAATGAAAAAAAAATATAAGGTATTATGTATTATTCCAGCTAGGGGTGGATCTAAGGGTTTAAAATTAAAAAACCTACGTAAAGTATGTGGAAAACCATTAATTTATTATCCGATAAGCGCTGCAAAAAAAAGTAAAGCTTGTGATAAAATTTTAGTTTCAACAGACTCTAAAATTATTGCAAAGGAAGCGCAAAAAATTGGAGCGGAAGTGCCTTTTTTAAGAAAAAAAAATTTTTCTGGTGATTTTGTTACGACTGAAAAAACTCTACAGAACGCTCTTTTAGAAGCTGAAAAATTTTATAAAGCTAAATTTGATATCTGTGTTTTTTTAACTTGCACAAATTTATTTAGACAGTCCTCTTGGATTACAGAGGCAGTAAATATCTTAAAAAAAAATAATCATATAGACAGTGCTTTTTCTGTTCATGAATTTTATAAACATGTCTGGCATAAAGAGGGAAAAAAATTTAAAAAAGTTTCAAAGTGGATGAGATCTTATACATCAAGACAGGTAGGACAAAGATTATATAGAGAAGATACTGGACTCGCTTCAGCAACCAGAGCTAAATTTTGGAGAAAAGGAAAAAGAATTGGAAAAAAAGTTAGCTTTATAATTAACAACGAGCCTTTTACAGGCATTGATATTCACACTAAACAAGATCTTTATTTAGCAGAGATGGCTATGAGATATGCAAAAAAAAATAAACTCATAGATCATTAATCAGGTGAAAAAAGATTTACTTAAGCAAGAAAAAAAACTAAACAAAGTGATAAAAAATTTTTATAATTAAATATATGAATATAGCAATTGTTGGTTACGGAGCAGCAGGAAAGCATTATATTGAACTACTTAGGTCCTCTAAAAAAGTAAAGAAGATTTTTTTAATCGAAAAGAATAAAATTAAAAATCTACATAAAAAATGTGTAATTACTACTTTTAAAGATATTGCAAAAAAAAAAGTAAAATTAGATTATGCAATTATCTGTACTCCTTCGGGCTCACACTATCTTCATACAAGCTTTTTTTTAAAAAAAAGTATTGATACACTTATAGAGAAGCCGTTTGTACTTTCATTAAAAGACGCTAAAAGATTAGTTTTATTAAAAAAAAAAACTAAAACTAAATGTTGGGTAGCTTTTCAAAATAGGCACAATGTAGCTATCGACCAAGGAAAAAAAATTATCAAAAATAAAAAATTTGGAAGTCCGTTTTTCGTCGACGCCGCATTGTATTGGCACAGAAGTAAAAAATATTATTCTACGGGATGGAGAGGAAAATATATTAGTGATGGTGGGGTTTTATTCAATCAGTCTATACATTTACTAGATATAATGATTTATTTTTTTGGACCAGTGAAAAAATTTAATGTTTTTGGTGCTTTTAATAAAAAAAAACTTCAAGCAGAAGATTTAATAACGCTTAATTTAGTTCACAAAAATAATATTATTTCAAATCTAAAAGCAACTACTAGAGCAAATAGAGATTATAGAATGTCAATGGATGTGCTATGCGATAAAGGAAGATATTTGATCAAAGATATAAGTCTTAATAAGATTTTTTATTTTACCAAAACTCATTTAAAAATGGACAAATTAAATTCTGAACATTTCCCTAAAGGTCTCGGGCCTAAATCTGGTATGGGCAACGGACATAAAAAAATTCTTAAAGAGTTTCTAAATAAAAAAATTTTTAAATCTTCAAGAGATTTAGACATTGAAAAAAATTTGTATGTTTTAAAATTAATTCATTCAATTTATAATTCATTATTTAAAGAAAAAAAATATAGTGTTGTTAAAGAAACAGAATTTCAATACAAACAATAGGATAAAAATGAAAAAATATTTCAAAAAAGATCTTTCAAATAAATTTCCTACAAAGGATATAACTTATGATGATAAGAAAAATAAATTACCTCTTTCAACCTCGAAGAAAATAAAAAGAATTATTGATATAGGTAATGGAGTTAAATTTGGATCTAACAATATACCAATAATAGCTGGACCTAATGGAGTCGAAAGTCACAAATTAATGGTTGATGTAGCAAAATGTTTAGTGAAAAATAAGATAAAAATTATTAGAGGCCATGCATATAAACCTTTAACTTTTCCTTATAGATCTCCAAAATATAAGGAGTCTAAAAACCAGGGAATGGATATCATGGATGATATCAAGAAAAGTTTTAAATTAAGTGTTGTTACAGAAATTACAGAAATAAGATATTTAGATAGAGTTTGTAAAACAGCTGATATTTTACAGATTGGGTCAAGAAATATGCAAAATCTTGAGTTGTTAAAAGAATGTGCATTAACAAATAAACCATTGATCTTGAAAAGACATTTTGGTGCTAGCTTAAGAGATATGCTTGGAGCCGCTGAACATATATTAATAGAGGGAAATAAAAAATTAATTTTATGTGAGAGAGGAGTTTCTATACCGCACACTCATAGAGATACCTCAAGGTTTGCTTTAGATATTCAAGCTATTCCTGCTTTGAAAGAAATAACAAATTTTCCTATTATTTCAGATCCTAGTCACGCGTCTTTTTGGGCACCCTGGGTCCCAAGCTTAACTTTTGCATCAATAGCGGCTGGGTGCGATGGATTGATTATTGAAATTCATAAAGATCCAAAAAAATCTGCAGTTGATCCCCTACAACCTTTAAATTTTTCCCAATTTGGAAAGCTAGTTAAAAGTTCAAAGCTTGTAGCAAAATCTGTGGGTAGAAAAGTTTAATTTCTTATATATTTTTTTAAATTTTTTTCTCTTAGGGCTAAAAATTTTTTCAATTTTTGTTTTAATAAAAAATTTTTAAAGTCATAATAAATTACTTCTTCGTTATTTTTCTTGAGAATGGATAACCATTTTGAATTTGAAGTATTTATAACACGGTCAAATAATTTAAAAATATTTTTCTCTGATATTCCTACGTGCCAGAAAAAACCATTTTTAGATTTTTTGCTAAGATAACCAAACCTTTTTTTTCCTCTTTTTTTATCTTTTAGTGGATAAGGGTGACATAATGCAACCCTCTTTTTTCTTGCTAGTGCCTCAAATCCTAAAGTTGAACCAATATTTACAATTAATTTAGATTGATCCAAAATTTTAAAAGTTTCTCTTTTGGGATCGTTTAAAATAATTATAGAATTTTGATTAATATTATTTTTATAAAAAGAGTACTCTTGCCTGCCTTTGATTGTGCCTTTATAAAATTTACAAAGTATTATCATTTTTATTTTTTTCTCAGTGCAATATTTTTCAACTGTTTTTAAAAAAGTTCTTTCTTCAGTAGGAATTTTTCTTCTTTCTGGTGGTCTATAAAGAGAAACATATACAAGGGTATTTTTTTTTAAATTGGAAATCTTTTTTTCATTTCCTAAAATAGAGCCTGAAACAAAATTTTCTCCTTTAATAAATTTTTTATATTTTTCTCCAGTAATTTTATTGAAGGTACACATTAAATCTACATGATTTTTTTTTCTTAAGTTTTTAAAGTTTATTTTTTTTTCTAAAATAGAGAAAACATCATCTTGAACATTTCTAGCACCATTTTGAAAAAAAATTGTTAAAACAGGTAACCTTGATTTAAGTTTGTAAAAAGTCATATCGTTATCCATTGAGGTAATTACCAATTTAGCGCTAGAATATTTTATATAATTTATTAAATAATCGAAAAAACTAAATTGAAAACTTAAAAATGTTTTTAATAAGATAAATAAATTTATTTTTTCTTTTCTTGTATGTATTATTTCAAAGTTTTTTGTTAAGAAAATTTTTGATATTATTTTTAATGATAAAGCATCATAAATTAAAATATCTTTTTTTTTTAGGTGGAAAAAAAGTATATTTGGCCTTTAATAAGACTTTTATTTTATAAAAAAACATGATTCATTCACTTTAAATGCTTGGTAAAAAAAACAAACCTTTTTTTGTTGCAGAGATATCATCTAATCATAATGGTAAAATATCTGTCGCAAAAAAACTTATTTCTATTGCCAAAGCTGGTGGTGCTGATGCCGTAAAATTACAAACATTTACAGCTAAAACGATGACGGTAAATTCAAAAAAAAAATATTTCATGATTAAGGAAGGTTTATGGAAAGGATACAGTTTATGGGACCTTTATGAAAAAGCAAAAACGCCCTATAATTGGCATAAAAAACTTTTTAAACATGCTAAAAAAATTGGAATTAAAATTTTCAGCACTCCCTTCGATGAAACAGCTGTAGATTTTTTAGAAAAATTAAACTGTCCTATCTATAAAGTATCTTCTTTTGAGATGAATGACATTTCTCTTATAAAAAAAATAATATCAACAAAAAAACCCTTAATAATATCAACTGGCACTTCTTCAATAGAAGAAATTGCTCAGGTTCTTAAAGAAATAGGAAAATCAAAATTAAAAAATCTTTCTCTTCTTTACTGTGTAAGTAATTATCCTGCAAAGATTAATGACTTTAATCTTTACAATATTAAGATCATGAAAAAAAAATTTAATTGCGAAATTGGTTTTTCTGACCATTCTAAAGACAATCTAATGGGAGCTGCAGCGTCAAAAGTCGGTGCAACATTATTTGAAAAACATATTTGTTTGAAAAAAGAAAGAGGATTAGATTATGATTTCTCATTGAATGAAGATCAAATAAAGGGCTACAGAAATTCAATAGATAATCCTTCAATAACTATAAATAATTCAAAAATATTTACTAAACTTTTAGGTAAAAAAAAATTCATCAGAAAGAATTCAGAAAATTTGAGTAAAAACTATAGAAGATCAATATTTACAATAAAAAAAATAAAAAAAGGAGAAATTTTTACTAAAAAAAATATAAAAAGAATTCGGCCGGGATACGGAATCTCTGCAAGATATTTTGAAAATATTCTTGGTGAAGTATGTAAAAAACCAATTGATGCTTATGAGCCCTTAACAAAAAAATTTTGGAAAAGATAAAAAGTAAATAAAATGATAATAAAGATAAAGAAAACAAAAATAAGTGATTCAAAATTTTTCTATGATTTAAGATCAAATCATTTAAATTCAGGTAGTAAAAAAAAAATTGAAAAAACATCTTTTTTAGATCATGACAAATGGTTTAAAAAAAATATGAAGGAAAAAGATCATTTTTTTTTTAATATATTTTATAAAAAAATAAAGTGTGGGTATATAAGATGTCAAAAACAGAAAAATGTTAACTACATTTCAATTTGTGTTAATAAAAATTTTAGAAAAAAAGGTATAGCAACAGAAGCTTTATTTGAAATTGAAAATAAGTTAAAAAAAATAAAAATATTTACTGCAATAGTTAATAGAAAAAATTTTAAATCTATAGAAACCTTTGCAAAAGTTGGTTATATTCTTCATAAATATAAAAAAAAATTTGCTATAATGAAAAAAAATTTAAATAAGCTTAAAATTATAAATCAAATAGAAAACATAAGAAAAAAAAATAATTCTAATTGGATGGATGTTCTCAGGTTGGCTTATAAAAAATCTCCAAAAGAAGCCTCATTAATAATGTCGAAAATATATAATCAAGATAATAGAATTTCGAGATTAGTTAAAAAATTAGCAAAGTAATTTAATTTTTTTTCTTTATTATAAATGAAGGTCTGCAAGGAAAATCAAATTTTCCTATTTTTATTTTTTTGTTTTTACTTAAAAATTCGTTAACAGCAATTGTTGTATTTTTAATATGCATGTAATCATCTATTAACACAATTCCATTTTTTGACACTAAAGAATATAGATTTTCAAGAGCAAACTTTGTTGCCGCAAAAGTATCTAGATCTAAATGAAGTAAAGAAATTTTAATTTTTCTTCTTATTAAGGGAATTAATGATTTTGTTATATCACCTTTAATTAAATTATATTTTTTAAAGTTATTTTTCTTATAAAAATAATCTAATTCTTTTATACCTAAACCATAGCCAATTTTTTTATTATGTAATTTTGAAAAATTTTTATCTGATTTATCCCCGATTTCAGGAAATTTACCAAAAGCATCGAAACCATAAAACGTTTTATTTGTCCTAAAAATTTTATTTAGGTGCATCAATCTTGATGCGCTGGCACCTCTAAAAACTCCGCATTCAACTATCGCCCCCGGAATTCTCTTAATTTTTTTAAATGTCTCATAATGAGCAATAAATTTAGACATTCTATCTGAGGATGCTTTAAGATAAAAGGAGTTTTCTGCTAGCCAAGGATCAATCTTTTTAATTTTAAAATTTATATTTTTTTTTTTCATTAAAATAAGTGATCTGCACCAATAGATCCATTTTTGGAAATTTCAAGATACCATCCGTTTACAAAAGGATTGTCGCTTTGAACAGTGATCCATCCAGGCATATTCTTTCCTAAAAAATTTCTTATTCTTGTGTGCTTATTCAAATCAAAAAAATAATTACCATTATCTCTTATTATAATTTTTTTTGATAAACACTTTTTGCTTTTTTGATTCCAAAATTTAAGGGTTAAATTTGCATTTTTATAATTTTTTTTAAAAAAGCTTATGTTTGAAAGTATGATAAAAGAATTATTTCTATTTTTTAACAAACCCCATTTAAAAGTACCCTTTTTTTTTAAAACGGCCTCAACTGGAACATTGGCATTAAAACATATATTGCTTTCTATAGCTTGATTGTTCTTTGAGTATTTTCCCAAATTTAATCCAAATTTTAATCTAGTTAAGGTTTCCTTATTTTCTGAAATAGTAATTTTACCAAAATAACTTTCAGATTTTTTTAAAATAATTTTATTATTTAAAATTAATTCATTCAAATTTACATACTTTGGTTGTTTAAAGTTTTTATTTACTTTTAAAAAATCTTTTATGGTAAAATAATTTTTTCCCGTTTGATTATAAACTTGGAGATTTAGATTAAATTTTGATTTGGCAAAATTTGGATAGACTGCTAACTCAGAAAAAAAATTTTTATGATTTAATATTGGTATTGCAATCGACATATCACAAAATTTTTTTTTATTTGGATTAAGCCAATATTGAGATTTATCTTTTTTTTCAGAAAGATCGTAGTAAGTATGTGTAATAGATGAATTATGGTAATTTTTATCAAAATTTCCTGCTAAAAATCTAGGAAAAAAGTTTTTAAAGTTATGTCTTATTCTTACTGTTCCTTTTTTATTTAAAAAAAAATACTTTTCTTTATCATGTAAGAAATTAACAAAATGAGTTTCATAGGGTTTGATTTTTTTAAAGAAAATTTTTTTTCTTTTAGTCTGACCCGTTTGATTTATAAGCTCTAAATTTATTATTGTATTATCCAGAGCCTCTTTTCCATTAACAAAAGCAAAAAAAGGTTTGAACTGTTTATTGTTACTAATATCAAATCCGGTTTCAGGAATTAAAAATTTTGAGTTACTCTGAAAATCTTCGTAGTCGTTATATATTCTTCCGCAAGTATGTACAAAACTAGAAGTTTTTGTTCCGTCTAAATTTATTATAAAGGCTGGATATGGATAAACCATATCTTGAGTTGAAAAAACTTCTAATTCAATTGAGCCAAAAAAAACAGAGAATTTTTTTATATCTAGTTCTTTTTTTATATCAATAGTGAACGCATTTACTTGATTTATAATTTTTGTAAATCTTTTTAAAATTTTTCCACTCTTATCCCTTATTGAAATTAATATATTTATTTCCTTTATATTTCTCTTTATTAGCCAATATCCTAAAAAATGAATTTTTGCATTTAAATGCGAATTTATTAAAAATGGAAATATCGCTGAAGATCTAAAAACAGGCCTTCTTAAATTATAATTTTTTGTATTATTTAATGAAGCAAGATGATTTTGGTACGTTTTCATTTATTATTTAGTACCATTGATTTTAATATATTCAAATATATAAGTATTGAAAATGCTGGTGATTGTTTATTATTTGACGAAACAGGTATGCATAGAGGGGCCCAGACTAAACAAGATCGATATGTTCTTATATTTATATATCAGAATATTAATAATTAAGTTTTTTTAGAGAATTATATAAAATTCTTATATCAGTTAAATTAGATTTAAATTTTTTTTTTGTTATAAAACTTATAAGCCTTTCAATTCCTGGTTTAAATTTATTTTCTGAAAATTCATTATAATATTTTATAAATTTAATTTTTTTATTTATTTTTTTAAATACAAAAAGTTGCTCTAATGTAAGTAAAAACAAAACATAATTTTTAGATATGTATATTGCCGAAATATAGCCTTTATGATTAGGAGAAATTAAAATTTCAATTTTTTTATTTTTGTAAGTTATTTCTCCTTTATTGTGAATTGGCTGTAAATTTTTTATTTTGTGAATTGAAAAAAAAAAATTAATCCAGTGAGATGCAAGATGGTATCTGATGTGTCCTTTTAAATTTTTATCGATATTATTAATGGTTTGTTTTATTCTTTCTGGAATAAAGGCTCTTAAAATAAACTTTTCTTTTTTGTTAAAGTTTTGTATGACTTGAAAAAGTTTATAATGATTCCTATTATATAAAATATAGATTTTTTTCTTATTTTTTCTAACAAATTTTTCTATTTTAACTATTTTGTTAAAGCTTAAGGCTATTGGTTTTTCAGTGTAAACCGGCACATTAGACGTTTTTAAAATAGTAAAAATTTTTTTTTCTATCAAATTAAAGGGTAAAAAAACAAAAATACTATTAAAGCCTTTATTTAATAAAGCTCTTTCAATATTTTCAAATCTGTTTTTAATTTTATATTTATCAAAAATTTTTTTCTTTTTTTTAATATTAGAGACACAAACACTATGAATTTTTATTTTTTTTTTTGAAAAAACTTTTGCGTATTCTTGGGCCTGTTTGCCGAATCCAATAAATAGTGGATAGAGAGATTTGTTTTTCATTGAAATAAATTAAATAAAGTTTCTATTTATATAATTTGCTCCATTCTTCAAACGATTCTTTTCCTACATGTAACCCATTAACATTACATTTTTCACATGGCTTTTCGCTTCGATTTTTATTTATTAACTTTTTTCTTACCTGGTTAAATTGTTCATTATTCCACAAATTTAAAATATTATTTTTTTTTAATTGTTTATTAAACTTGTTTAAATTAGTATTTTTTAAGTCAATGCTTTTCATCTAAATATATTACGTCAAATTATCTGATTTGTAGCATGTATTTTATTGGAAATATATTTAATATTAAGGAAGAAAACTTCGATTAATGAAAAAAAATATTAAAAAATTTAATCTAAATAATTTTAAGACACCTTTTTGTTCAAAAGAGAAAAAAAAATTTAAGCGATATGAAACTGTAAATTTTAAAAGCAGTTTTTTTAAAAATAGTACGAAAAATTTTTGTAAAAATAAAAAAGTTTTAATAATCTCTGGTCCAGCACGAAATGGTAACCATATTGTGATGAGTATGTTGGATGGTCATCATGATGTAGCTTTTTTACCAGGAGAAGATTTTCTGCTAAGGGAGTTTTTTTCAAAAGCAAAAGAAAATGAAAAAAAATTACTTTCAAACATAAAAAATGTAAAAGATATAAAATTTTTCACAAATATGTCTGGTGCGTACGTTGATAAATGGAAATCAAGTGATGAATTTTTTAGGAAAAAGGCAATCCCTAAATTTTGGTCTGGTCAACAACCAGAAAATAAATCGCATATCGTAGATTTTCAAGATATTGTTCCAAAAATTAATTATAAGTCTTATTTTAATTTTTTAAGTTCAAAAATTAATAATATAAGAAATTCCAAGAATTTTATGGAATTTTTTGAAATTTATTTAAATGCTTTAAATAAACTTGTGCCTGAAAAAAAACATGCAAAATATAAACATTTGTATGTTTATTCTGGAATGAGAAGAGAGTTGTTTTATATTTTGGAAAAAACAGAAAATGTAATTTGCATAAGCCCAATTAGAAAATTTGAAAGTTTTTATTTCTCATATGCAAAATCAAGATTTTCAACTAACACTGTAAAACAGAGAGCGTTTAATGAGTTATGGGATCATTGGAGACATAAAACAATAGATTATTTGCTATTAAAAAAAAAGTACCCGAATAAAATAATATTTGTAAAATTTGAAGATCTATTAAGACGCCCTGAGCTAACGGCTAAAAAATTGTGTAAAAAATTGAAAATCAAGTTTTCAAAAAAACTTCTTATTCCTACTCTTTTAGAAAAAAAAGTTAAAGGTAATTCATCTTTTAAAAAATCTGACAAATATAAAGGAAAATTTTATCAAGACTCTCTTGACTCTCAGTTTAGGTTTCCCAAGGAAATGTTACCTGATGAATATTATGAAATTTATGCGGAAGTAAGCAAAAATTGTATTTAGTAAGTTTTTAAAAATCATAATTTAAATCTATAAAAAATTTTTTTCAGTGCATAAATCAAGCCAATTGAGCTATTAGTACTGGTCAGCTACACGCGTTGCCGCGCTTCCACATCCAGCCTATCAACGTAGTGGTCTACTACGGCTCTATAGGAAGAACTAGTTTTGAGGTGGGTTTCCCACTTAGATGCTTTCAGCGGTTATCCCTTCCATACTTAGCTACCCGGCACTGCAGCTGGCGCTACAACCGGTCCACCAGTGGTATGTTCATCCCGGTCCTCTCGTACTAGGGACAAATCCTCTCAATTCTTCTACACCCATGGCAGATAGGGACCGAACTGTCTCACGACGTTCTGAACCCAGCTCACGTACCACTTTAATTGGCGAACAGCCAAACCCTTGGGACCTGCTCCAGCCCCAGGATGTGATGAGCCGACATCGAGGTGCCAAACACCCTCGTCGATATGGACTCTTGGAGGGTATCAGCCTGTTATCCCCGGCGTACCTTTTATCCGTTGAGCGATGGCCCTTCCACTCAGAACCACCGGATCACTATGACCGTCTTTCGACTCTGCTCGACTTGTCAGTCTCGCAGTCAGGCAGGCTTATGCCATTGCACTCTACGAACGATTTCTGACCGTTCTGAGCCTACCTTCGCACGCCTCCGTTACTTTTTGGGAGGCGACCGCCCCAGTCAAACTACCCACCATACAATGTCTTGCAGCCGGATCACGGCATGCAGTTAGATGTCAAGAATAATAAGAGAGGTATTTCACTGGTGACTCCGCTTCAGCTGACGCCAAAACATCAAAGTCTCCCTCCTATGCTAAACATATCATTCCTAACACCAATATAAAGTTGTAGTAAAGGTGCACGGGGTCTTTCCGTCTAACCACGGGAACTCCGCATCTTCACGGAGAATTCAATTTCACTGAGTTGATGTTGGAGACAGCGGAGATATCGTTACGCCATTCATGCAGGTCGGAACTTACCCGACAAGGAATTTCGCTACCTTAGGACCGTTATAGTTACGGCCGCCGTTCACTGGGGCTTCAGAAATTAGCTTGCACTAATCGCATTAACCTTCCAGCACCGGGCAGGCGTCAGACCCTATACATCCACTTACGTGTTAGCAGAGCCCTGTGTTTTTGATAAACAGTCGCATCTCCCTAGCTTGTGCCACCCATTAAGAGTTGCCTAAAAATGGGTCCTCCTTCTTCCGAAGTTACGGAGGCATTTTGCCGAGTTCCTTCAACATCATTCTCTCAAGCGCCTAATTATACTCTAATAATCCACCTGTGTCGGTTTCGGGTACGGTCTAATGATGGAGCTATTTCCTGGGACTTTTTCGTGGCTAACTCAATCCATTAAGAGTTAACAACTTACAAAATCCGTCACTTCCATCTGGTCAAGGAATATTAACCTTGTTTCCATCGTCTACGGCTCTCGCCCTCGACTTAGGGACCGACTAACCCTGCGCGGATTAACCTTGCGCAGGAACCCTTGGATTTTCGGCGACAGAGTTTTTCACTCTGTTAATCGTTACTTATGTCAGCATTCGCACTTCTGATACCTCCAGGATCCCTCACGGGTATCCCTTTACAGGCTTACAGAACGTTCCGCTACCAGATATAATTTCCGAAGAAATTATAAATCCACAGATTCGGTACATGATTTGAGCCCCGTTACATCTTTGGCGCAGAAACTCTATTAGACCGGTGAGCTGTTACGCTATCTTTAAAGGATGGCTGCTTCTAAGCCAACCTCCCGGCTGTTTAGGAATCTCCACATCCTTTCACACTTAATCATGATTTGGGGACCTTATCTGGTGATCTGGGCTTTTTCCCTTTCGACCATGGACCTTAGCACCCACAGTCTGTCTGCTGAGGTAAAATGTTTGGCATTCGGAGTTTTATGAGGGTTGGTAAAGATTTCTCTCCCCTAGCCCCTTTAGTGCTCTACCTCCAAACATCAATTTACTCAACGCACTACCTAAATAGTTTTCGCGGAAAACCAGCTATCTACGAATTTGGTTGGCCTTTCACCCCTTACCACAAGTCATCCAAAGACTTTTCAACGTCAACTGGTTCGGTCCTCCGGCAAGTGTTACCCTGCTTTCAACCTGCTCATGGTAAGCTCATTCGTTTTCGGGTCTAATTCATACAACTTGCGCCCATTTAAGACTCGCTTTCGCTACGCCTACACCTTACGGCTTAAGCTTGCTGGATAAATTAAGTCACTGACCCATTATACAAAAGGTACGCCGTCACTCTAAAAAGAGCTTCGACTGTTTGTAGGCATACGGTTTCAGGTTCTATTTCACTCCCCTAATAGGGGTTCTTTTCACCTTTCCCTCACGGTACTAGTTCACTATCGGTCACTGAAGAGTATTTAGGCTTAGAGGGTGGTCCCCCTATATTCAAACAAGATTACACGTGTCCCGCTTTACTCAAGAACAATATTAAGCATTACTCCTACGGGACTATCACCCTCTGTGGTAAGCTTTTCCAAACTTTTTAGATTATCTCAATATTGCTACTGGCCTGTTCCGCGTTCGCTCGCCACTACTAACGGAATCTCAATTGATTTCTTTTCCTCCGGTTACTTAGATGTTTCAGTTCTCCGGGTTAGCTCTTTAAACCTATGAATTCAGTTTAAAGTACCACATAAAGTGGTGGGTTCTCCCATTCGGAAATTTTCGGATCAAAGCCTGCATACAGCTCCCCGAAACTTATCGCAGTATACCACGTCCTTCATCGCCTTTCAGTGCCTAGGCATCCGCCATACGCCCTTAAACGCTTGATTTATGCACAGAAAATAATTTTCTGTCTAAATTAAATTTTTATTAAATATTCATCATTTCGAATATTTATTGATTGTTCATCTATTCGAACAATCGGATATAGATATTGTTTGATTGTTCATACTTTGCGAACAATCAAAATTGATATTTATTATTTACAATTTAAAAAAACTAAAAGTATCAAACTTGGTGGAGGATAGCGGGATCGAACCGCTGACCTCCTGAATGCAAATCAGGCGCTCTCCCAGCTGAGCTAATCCCCCATGAAGAATGGTGGGCCGAGCACGACTCGAACGTGCGACCTCACCCTTATCAGGGGTGCGCTCTAACCACCTGAGCTACCGGCCCCTAAGCATTTATGAGACACTCTAATTAATAAGAAGAGAAATGAGGACGGCCACATTAACTTTATTTTTTGAGACCAAAAGAAATATTTTGGTCTTCCTTAGAAAGGAGGTAATCCAGCCGCAGGTTCCCCTACGGCTACCTTGTTACGACTTCACCCCAGTTGCTGATCGTACCGTAGTCAAAGGTATTAGCTTTGCCTTAAGGTGTAACCAACTTCCATGGTGTGACGGGCGGTGTGTACAAGACCCGGGAACGTATTCACCGCGGCGCGCTGATCCGCGATTACTAGCAATTCCAGCTTCATGCACTCGAGTTACAGAGTACAATCCGAACTGAGGTACATTTTAGAGATTGGCTAGGACTTGCATCTTTGCTTCTCATTGTAAGTACCATTGTAGCACGTGTGTAGCCCAACACATAAGGGCCATGAGGACTTGACGTCATCCCCACCTTCCTCCAGCTTATCACTGGCAGTTCTTTTAAAGTGCCCAACTAAATGGTGGCAACTAAAAGTAGGGGTTGCGCTCGTTGCGGGACTTAACCCAACATCTCACGACACGAGCTGACGACAGCCATGCAGCACCTGTGTTTCGTCCAGCCGAACTGAAAAGACTAATCTCTTAGTCTCGCGACGAACATGTCAAGTGTTGGTAAGGTTCTGCGCGTATCTTCGAATTAAACCACATGCTCCACTGCTTGTGCGGGTCCCCGTCAATTCATTTGAGTTTTAACCTTGCGGTCGTACTCCCCAGGCGGTGTGCTTAATGCTTTCGCTGCGACACTGAAAAATATATTTCCAACGTCTAGCACACATCGTTTACGGCATGGACTACGAGGGTATCTAATCCTCTTCGCTACCCATGCTTTCGCTCCTCAGTGTCAGTAGTGACCCAGTAAGTTGCCTTCGCATTTGGTGTTCTTTCTAATATCTACGAATTTCACCTCTACACTAGAAATTCCACTTACCTCTATCACACTCTAGCTAAAAAGTTTTGATGGCAGTTCCAAGGTTAAGCCTTGGGATTTCACCATCAACTTTTTTAACCACCTACGAGCTCTTTAAGCCCAGTAATTCCGAACTACGCTAGGTCCCTTCGTATTACCGCGGCTGCTGGCACGAAGTTAGCCGGACCTTCTTATTCGGGTACAGTCATTTTCTTCCCCGACGAAAGAGTTTTACAACCCAAGGGCCTTCTTCACTCACGCGGCATCGCTGCATCAGGGTTTCCCCCATTGTGCAAGATTCCCCACTGCTGCCTCCCGTAGGAGTCTGGGCCGTGTCTCAGTCCCAATGTGGCTGGTCTTCCTCTAAGAACAGCTATTGATCGTAGCCTTGGTAAGCCTTTACCTTACCAACTAGCTAATCAAGTGCGGGCTCATCTTTCGGCATTAAAACTTTCCCCGTAAGGGCTTATTCGGTATTAGCACAAGTTTCCCCGTGTTATTCCAAACCAAAAGGCAGATTCCCACATTATACTCACCCGTTTGCCACTCAGTATTGCTACTGCGTTCGACTTGCATGTGTTAGGCGTGCCGCCAGCGTACGTTCTGAGCCATGATCAAACTCTCAAGTTTAATAACGGCGCACACTAGCTTTAATAACTTTGAAATAAATCAAAATTACTTTTCGTTAAAGCGTGTACGACAATTTCTTTATTAACCTAGCCGTCCACACTTCTCTTCTTAAAAATTTACAATTTAAAAAAGCTAAGATTTTAATGCTTAAAATCTACACACCTCTAGCTACGTTAAAATTATAATTTCGTAGAGGTGAGGGCTGGTTTTATTACAATTTTGTTATAAGTCAAGGCGTATATTGCCTGAAATAAGCTGATATATATGGCTTTTTTGACTGTCTAATATTGCAATGATCCTCTTATTTTTATAAAAAACAACTATGGCGATTATTCAAAAATTTGCTACTTCAATTAAAAATAAACTTAACTTTTTTGAAATTTTAGAGTTTAAAGCTTCAAAAATTAAAAAAAAATTTACTCCAATATTTTTAATAACTTTTTTAACAATATTCACTATATTTTTTTTTATTTCTTCAATTATTGTAGATAGAAAAAATCAAAGAAATGTAAATAATTTTAAAGAAATTACTGCAACTAACGAGTTTTTAAATCTAACGAATTTTTTGTTTAATAAAATAAAAAGTCCTTACGAGGAAATAAACTATGTAATTAAAAATAATGATACTATAGAAAAAATACTTAAAAAGTTAAAGGTTAACAATAAAGATATTAAAGAGATATCTAATAAATTGAAACAACAGAAATTAAGCAATATATATTCTGGAA
Organism: Pelagibacterales bacterium SAG-MED41; assembly: GCA_014653545.1. Taxonomy (GTDB): domain Bacteria; phylum Pseudomonadota; class Alphaproteobacteria; order Pelagibacterales; family Pelagibacteraceae; genus Pelagilacustribacter. The sequence goes on along the minus strand of JACWEJ010000002.1, from coordinate 5,578 downwards.
GAAAACTGTCACTAGTTGTAAAAAAATTAGAAGACGGATCAAAAACAATAGTAAATTTTATATATCCTATTAATAATACTACTAGTGTAGAGGTTAGAAAATCTAAGAACAATTTTATTGTAAAAGAAAATATTTTACAACTTTATAAAAAAGAAGTTGTTATAAAGAGTATTATAAAAAATAATTTATACAACTCTGCGATAAACTCTGGAGTAGAGCCAAACATAATAGTTGAATTTGCAAGAGTTTTTGGTTTTGAGGTTGATTTTCAGAGAGATATAAGAAAAGAAGACTGGTTTGAGATCCTCTATGAAAAATTTGTGGATGATAATAATAAAGTTAGAGATACTGGTAAAATAATTTATGCATCCATGTATGTTAACGGAGAAGAAATAAATCTTTATAATTTTAAATATAATAATGAAGAGGAATATTATGATATCAAAGGAAAAAGTATTACTAAATCTTTAATGAAGACTCCTATTAATGGAGCGCGGTTGTCATCTTCTTTTGGAATGAGAAAACATCCAATACTAGGATATAATAAAATGCATAGAGGAACAGATTTTGCTGCTCCAATGGGAACTCCAATCATGGCTTCTGGTTCTGGAACAGTTACAAGAGCAAGATGGTGTGGAGGTGGGGGAAATTGCGTAAAGATAAAACATAATTCAACTTATGAAACTATTTATGCTCACATGAAAACTTTTGCTAAAGGAATTAAGGAAGGAAGAAAAGTAAAACAAGGTCAAATAATCGGTTATGTGGGTTCAACTGGATTATCGACTGGTCCACATTTGCATTATGAAGTTTTAGTTAATGGTAAAAAAGTAAATTCTCAAAGATTAAAATTACCATCAGGTAAAACACTCAAAGGTGAGGAAAGAAATCAATTTGAACTAGATAGAATTAAAATAGACCTCAAATTAGCTGGACTTAGAAATTTTTTTAATTAGTTATTGGTTGATTTTCTTTTTTTAAAATTTCCTCTTTAGGAGATGATCTTTCCTCAGAAACTATTTTTTCACTCACATTTTCTCTTCTGTCGTTTAATTCATTATATCTTCTCAAATAGTGATCGGCATGTTGTAAGTAGTTCTGAGCTAAAACTGGATCTCCGTTACTTTGGGCATCTTTAGCAAGTTGTTGGAACTTTTGCATGGTCTTTTCCACATTATGAATATTATTCATAGATCCGTTTCTATTAAAATTCAAATTTCCATTATTATTGATGTTGTTAGAACCATTAGAGTTTAAAGCTCCAGATCTTCGTCGAAAATTATTCTTTTGAGGTCGTGGTCTAAAATTTCTTCGTCTGTTATTGTTGTTCATCTATTTATAATTGGCAAATACACACCTAATATTGTTTTTATAATCTTTAATAACGTGTTTTATTCTAAAATTATTATCAATTAATATTTTTGAAACTTTTTTTATCTGCCCATTTCCTATTTCTAGAGCAAGTGTACCGTTAATTTTTAAAGTACTTTTAGATTTGTAAATAACTTTTTTAATAAGGTCAAGCCCATCATTTCCTCCGTCTAATGCCAATTTAGGTTCATATATTTTTATATCTTCACTTAAATTTTTTATATCTTTTTTCTCTATATATGGAGGATTGGACACTATTAAATCAAACTTTTTATCATATATACTATCACAGGATTTTGCATAAAATTTCACCCTGTTAGATAAATTATGTTTAAAAGCATTTTTTTTAGCAATTTCAATTGCATTTTTAGAAATATCAATCCCGACACCAAATGATAATTTTAGTATGCTTAATAAACTTAAGATAATACATCCTGATCCCGTGCCAATATCTAAAATAGATATTTTTTTTTCTTTATAGATTTTCAATATCTTATCGATAAGTAGTTCGGTTTCTGGTCGGGGTATTAAAGTATTTTTATTAACTTTAAATTTTTTGCTATAGAATTCTTTTTCTTCTAAAATATATGCTACTGGTTCGTGTCTAGACCTTCTTAGTAAATATTTTTTAAATATTGATATATTCTTTTTGTTAATTTTTTCATCTAAATTAATCAAAATGTCTTCTCTTGATTTATCTAATGTCTTTGAGAGCAATATTTCGGAGTCTAAAATATAAGAAGGAATTTTATTTTCCTTAAGTAAACTTGATCCAATTTTAATTATTTCCAAAGCTTTCATTGATTTAAATTTTCAAGTTTTAAGTTTTGCTCTTTTAATCGAAGCTCTTGATTCATTTCCTCATGAATTTCCCCACTCAAGAATTCATCAAGTTTATGCATCGTTAAATTAATTCGATGATCTGTAACTCTACCTTGTGGAAAATTGTAAGTTCTTATTCTTTCAGATCTGTCCCCTGTTCCAATTTGACTTCTTCTATTGCTAGACCTTTCCTGATCTTTAATTCTTTTCTCTGCTTCATATACTCTCGATCTTAAAATTTTTAATGCTTTTGCTTTATTTTTATGTTGAGATTTTTCATCCTGCTGACTTACTACTACTCCACTTGGAATATGTGTAATCCTAACAGCGCTATCTGTGGTATTAACTGATTGACCACCGGGTCCGCCAGCTCTAAAAACATCAATTCTTAAATCTGATTCTTTTATCTCAATATCAACATCTTCTGCCTCTGGTAAAACTGCTACAGTAGCAGCAGATGTATGAACTCTTCCTTGTGTTTCTGTTTCGGGTATTCTTTGAACTCTATGAACTCCAGACTCGTATTTTAAATATGAGTATATGTCGTCTCCATTTACTAAAAAAATTACTTCTTTGAAACCACCGGCCTCACTTTTTGAAATATTTATAATTTCTAATTTCCATTTTTTTTTGGAGCAAACCCTTTCATACATTCTAAATAAATCAGCGCAAAAAAGTGAGGCTTCCAAACCTCCAGTTCCAGCTCTAATTTCTACAATTGCATTTTTATTATCATCTTCATCTTTTGGTAGTAAGAAAACTTTTAAAGCACTATCGTAATTTTCTTTTTTTTTAATTAGATCATTTAAATCATTTTGGGCTAAATCTATCATTTCCTGATCATTTGTTTTATCTTGAACCATATTAAGTAAATCTTTTTTTTCATTTTCAAAATTTACAAATTTTCTGGCAATATTGATAATACTTCCAAGATTGGAATATTCTTTTGACTTGTTTGCAAACAATTTTGGATCAATTTTTCCTGAAGAAAGTTCTTTCTCTAAAAAATCATATTTTTTTATAATATCTTTAACCTTATCTATGGGAACCATAATTTAATTTAAGTCTTTTATTTTTTCTTCAACAAGTTTTACAACTTGATCAATAATCTTTGAAGTTGGGACTTTTGTATGAGGAATTCCAGACAGGTATAAAAGATTATTGTCTTGTCCTCCACCTGTTAAACCAATTTCTGTTTGAGCGGCTTCGCCAGGACCATTAACAACGCAGCCTATTATAGATAGATTAATAGGTTTTTTTATATGAGACAGCTTTTTTTCCAGTATCTTAACTGTTTCAATAACTGGAAAAGCTTGTCTAGCGCAAGATGGGCAAGATATAATATTAACGCCTCTTGATCGAATGCCTAATGATTTAAGAATTTCATAGCCTGCTTTCACCTCATCCACAGGATCAGAAGATAGAGAAACTCTAATAGTATCACCAATTCCCTCCATTAAAAGTTGACCTATTCCAATTGAAGACTTAATACTGCCAGTGAATAAACCGCCAGCTTCAGTAACTCCTAAATGAAGAGGGTAATCGCAAATTTGAGACAATTTTCTATAAGCTTTGACAGTTAAAAATATATCTGAAGATTTAACGCTTATTTTAAAATTAAAAAAATCATTATCTTCTAAAAGTTTAATATTCTGTTTAGCGCTCTCTACTAGCGCTTCAGGACAAGGCTCTTTGTATTTTTCCAGCAAATTTTTATCTAAAGAACCAGCGTTAACACCGATTCTAATAGAACAATTATTATTTTTAGCAGCTTTTATAACTTCTAAGACTTTATGATTATTTCCTATATTCCCTGGATTAATTCTTAAGCAGCTCGCACCCATTTCCGCTGCTTCTATAGCTCTTTTATAATGAAAGTGAATATCAGCAACTATTGGAACTGAAACTTCTTTGATAATATCTTTTAATGCTTTTGAAGATTTCTCATCAGGACAAGAAACTCTTACAATATCTGCTCCTGCTTCTTCTAAAGCATGAATTTGATTTATTGTTCCTTTTACGTCTGTTGTTAAAGTATTCGTCATCGATTGAACGCTAATCATTGAGTTCCCCCCTACATTGACATTACCAACATTTATTTTTTTTGTAGTTTTTCGTTTTATTATTCTGTGAGGTCTAACTTCCATTTTAATCTAAATCAAATATTGTATGTAATTTTTTAATAGCTTTTAGAATATTTTCTTCCTCAATAATAACAGACAGTTTTATTTCAGAGGTTGAAATAGCCAGAATATTAATATCCTCGTCGGATAATGCTCTAAACATCCTATAAGTAACTCCAGGTGTAGAAACCATTCCAGCTCCAACAATTGAGACTTTCGCAACTTTATCATTTTCAATAATCTCTTTATAGATAATTTCATTGTTGCCCTTCAATATTTTTTTAGTTTTAGAAACTTCATCTCTTTTGACTGTAAAAGTTATATCTGTGGTTTTTTGGTCTGAAGAAATATTCTGAATTACCATATCAACATTAATTTGGGCCTTGCTTAAGGGTTCAAATATATTAGCTGCGACCCCTGGTTTATCCTCTACGCCAATGATCGTTATTTTTGCGTCATCTTTAGAATAGGCCACCCCAGTAACACTCTTAGTATAATCTATATTTTCCTGACTAAATATTTTTGTTCCTTTTCTTTCAGTAAAAGTTGATTTAACTTCAAGAGGTATATCATACATCATTGCGGTTTGAACTGCAGAAGATTGTATTACTTTTGCTCCAAGTGAAGATAGTTCTAACATTTCATCGTAAGAAATTTTATCAATTTTTTTAGCCACAGGAATTTTATTTGGATCAGTAGAAAAAACTCCATCAACGTCAGTATAAATTTCACAGATATCTGCGTTAAATATTTTAGCCACTGCTACTGCGGTTGCGTCAGAACCACCTCTTCCTAGAGATGTAATGTCTCCATTTTTTGATATACCTTGAAATCCTGGAATAATTGCTACACCGTCTTCATTCAAATATTTATTGATTTTTTCAATATGAATATTAATAATTCTAGCGTTAGAGTGCTCTCCGACAGTTAGAATTGGTATTTGCCAATTAAGCCAGGACTTAGCCTTAACGTTTGAATTGATTAAACAACCTGCTAGTAACGCACAAGTCACTTGTTCTCCTGAAGAAAGAAGAACATCTAGTTCTCTTTTATTAAATTCCTCGGAAATTTCTTTTGAAAGTCTAAGAAGTTCATTAGTTTGTCCCGCCATTGCCGAGACAATAGCTATAATTTTATTTCCTAAAGATCGCTCTTTTTTAATAATTTTTGCAACATGCTGTATTCTTTCACTTGTTCCAACAGATGTTCCACCAAACTTTAGTACTTTTTTAACCATTTAAGAATGTAATATAATAAATTAT
>JACWEJ010000019.1 GCA_014653545.1 Pelagibacterales bacterium SAG-MED41 | reverse complement strand
GGTTTGATCAAAATCCAACTGTTACAAAAATAATTCTAGCTAAAATAATTCAAGCAGCTATGGCAAGAGATGTAGCCAGAAAAGCAAGAGAAAACGTTAGAAGAAAAGGAGCTCTTGAATTGAGTGGTCTTCCTGGAAAATTAGCAGATTGCCAAATAGGAAAACAAGAGGGCACAGAATTATTTATCGTTGAGGGAGATTCAGCAGGAGGCTCTGCAAAACAAGGAAGAAATAGATCTTATCAAGCGGTTTTGCCTTTAAGGGGTAAAATATTAAATACCTACGTTGAGGATTTGCAAGTTAAAAAAAATGGAAATGGCACCGATCAAAGAACAAAAGCTTTGGCAAAAATGATTTCTTCAAATGAGATTGTAACTTTGATTAATGCTCTAGGACTGGATCCAAAAGTCCAAGAAATTGATTTAAAAGATTTGAGATATGGAAAAATAATAATTATGACAGATGCGGATGTTGATGGCTCACATATCAGGGCTTTATTATTAACTTTTTTTAATAATGAACCATTTAATAAATTAATTGAAAATGGTCATATTTATTTAGCTCAACCTCCATTATTTAAAATAAATAAAGGAACTAAAGGCATTTATATAAAAGATGAAAAAGAATTAGAAGATTACATTTTAAATAACAAAAAAGAAATTAAGAAAATAAAAAAAGGAACAAAAGAATTTACAAAAGCTCTAGACTTAGAAAAGTCTAAAATGAATATCCAAAGATTTAAAGGTTTAGGAGAAATGAATCCTGAAGAATTGTGGAGCACTACACTTGATCCAGAAACCAGAAATTTACTTCAAGTACAATATTCAAAAGACCTTAAAAAAGACCAAAGTTTAATACATACACTTATGGGTAATGATGTAGCATTAAGAAAGGATTTTATTGTTTCTAATGCAATTAATGTTCAGAATCTTGATATATAAAAATGGAGTTTTTTGAAACCTCAAAACAATACTCTTTTAAAAAATCTACCTATATAAATTTAAGATGGATTGGAGTTATTGGCCAGCTCATAGCTGTAAATTTTGTATATTTAATTTTAAATTTTAAATTTAATTTTTTATTATCAAATCTAATAATTATTTTTGGTGTTGTTAGTAATTTTTATTTAATTTATATTTATAAAAAAACCCAACTATCAGATAGGTCTGCCTTTGTTTTTTTATTTCTTGATATAATTCAATTAGGTATTTTACTTTATTTGACAGGAGGTATTGTTAATCCTTTTGTTATATTTTTATTAATTCCGAGTGTATTTTCTTCATCAAACTTAAGTTTCAAAACTAACTCATTACTAGTAGGTTTAACTGGTATTACCATTATAATTCTTACTTTTTATTCTAAAGATTTGCCCTCACCTTTAAGTGAGCATTATCATGTGTCCCCCT
>JACWEJ010000018.1 GCA_014653545.1 Pelagibacterales bacterium SAG-MED41 | reverse complement strand
ATGATTTAATAAAGTTTCTTCTTAACTTAAATATTGTTCTTTCTGACAAAGAGGAAAAAAAAAGAAAAAAATGTAGAAAAAAAGTTAAATAAAAAAGGTAAAATAAAAAGGTGGTAAAAAGAAAAGTGCACTTTAGGAGTGCTAAGAATATTTTAATTACTAAATTTTTTTAAATGCACTGAGTGCTTTTGCTCTAGCGGCTTCGTGGTTAACTATAGGATTAGGGTAATCCTTTCCTAGTCTAAACTTTTCATCAGCAAATTCCCAAGGTTTATGAATAAATTTTTTTGGGAGGTCTTTTAATTCTGGTACCCATTTTTTTACATACTCCCCCTCTTTATCAAATTTTTCACCCTGTAATATTGGATTAAATATTCTAAAATAAGGAGCGGCATCTGCGCCACTTCCAGCCACCCATTGCCAACCAGCGACGTTACTTGCTGGACTGTAATCTAACAAACAATTCCTAAAGTATTTTTCTCCTTCTTTCCAATTTATCAATAAATGCTTTACTAAAAACGAACCAACAATCATTCTTACTCTATTATGCATCCATCCAGTCGAATAAAGCTCTCTCATACCTGCATCGACGATAGGGTATCCTGTTAATCCTTTTTTCCAAGCGGTCAAAAATTTTTGATTTTTTTCCCAAGGAAATTTATCAAATTTTTTTGAATAATTATTCTTTAACATGTGGGGAAAATGATTAATCAAAGAATGATTAAATTCTCTCCAACCAATTTCAGCTAAAAATTTTGATATTCCTAAATTTTTTGTTTTAATTTTTCCACACTCATTCCATATTGTTTCAACATGAATCTGGCCAAATTTAATAAAGGGGGATAATTTAGATGTTCCAACTATATTTGGAAAATTACGGCTGTCAGAATAATTTGTGATCTTGTTTTTTATAAAATTACTAAGTTGCTTTAAAGCATTTTCTTCATTAGGAAGCCATAAATTTTCAAAATGTTTAAACCAATTTCTATTTGGCAAAATTTCTTCAGGATCGATAGAATTTTTAAAATAACTTTTGCTTTTTGAACAATTTTTTATTATTTTTTCTTTTGGTGGTATTTTTTCAATATAATATTTTTCGGCGTTTCTCCAAAATGGAGTGAACACTTTAAAGGGTGTTCCGTCGTTCTTTTTAATTTCATTAACTTCGTTAAGGGTATTACCTTTACATATCTTATATAAAACATTCTTATTATTAAAATTTCTTACTAAATACTCGTCAAATTTTAAGTAGTCAGGCTCGTAAACTCTATTCCAATAAAATGAGAAATCATCTTTTTTAAATAACTTTTCAAAAAAAATCTTAAAAGACTCTGTTTCAATAATTTCAAGGTTAATATTAAATTTATTTAAATTTTTACGAAAATAAATAAGAGATTTACTTAGCCACCATTTTTGAGCTTCTTGGT
>JACWEJ010000017.1 GCA_014653545.1 Pelagibacterales bacterium SAG-MED41 | reverse complement strand
TTTTCTGATGAATATTTCTTGTTACAACAGTAACTCTAAAGTTATTCTTTGTAAGTTTTCTTATAAGGTTTCTGCCAATTTGACCACTTCCACCAAAAATTAGACAATTTTTTGCTTTCATATATATATGTTTAAAAATGAGCAATAATATTCAATTACACAAAAACGATCTACCAGATGATTTGAAATTAGGCAATATAATAGCAGTTGATGGTGAGTTTATGGGTCTTAATGTCCGCCGTGATCCATTATGCTTAATACAAATATCTACAGGAAACTTGGACGCTCATATAGTGCAATTTAATAGAGACAACTATGATGCACCAAACTTAGTTAAAATTTTAAGTAATGAAAAAATAACAAAAATCTTCCATTATGGTCGAGCAGATATGTCTCATATAAAGTATTATTTAAAAACTGAGACTAACAATATTCTTGATACAAAAATAGCTTCTAAACTAGCCAGATCCTATTCCGACAACCATTCATTAAAAACTTTAATAAAAGAATTTGTTAATGTAGATATAAGTAAACAATTTCAGAGCTCAGATTTTGGTGGAAAATTGACTCCGGCACAACTTAAGTATTGTGCAAATGATGTAATTTATTTGCATAGGATTCATGATGAACTTAATAAAATATTAGAAAGAGAAAATAGAGTACAATTGTATAAAAACTGTTTAAAGTTCCTACACACGAGGGTTGATCTAGATTTGGCTCTCTTCAGAGATGATATCTGGTCACATTAATGATTAAAAAAGAATTTATACCAATAGCTAAAGAAGTAATTAACTTGGAGGTTAGAGCACTTCAAAACTTAAAAAAAAACTTAAATAATTCATTTAATCACGCTGTTATGGAAATTGCTAAATGTCAGTCAAAACTAATATTGTGTGGAGTGGGAAAAAGTGGCTTGATAGCATCAAAAATTGCAGCAACCTTTGCGTCAGTTGGAACTCCCTCTTTTAGTATTTCTGCAAGTGAAGCCTCTCATGGAGACCTTGGGATGATATCTAAAAAAGATATTTTAATTCTGATAAGTAACTCAGGAGAAACAAATGAATTAAGAAATATTATTCAATATGCAAAAAGAAATAAAATATTGTTAATTGGAATTGTTTCAAAAAAAGAGTCAGTTCTATACAAAGCTTCTGATATTAAACTTATTATACCTAAAGTTATTGAAGCAGGGGGTATAGTGCCTACTGCAAGCACAACTGTGCAGCTTGCTTTAGGAGATGCTTTAGCAATAGCAACTATGAAATTGAAAAAATTTAGTAAGCTTGATTTTAAAAAATTACATCCAGCTGGAAGTATAGGTGCTCAATTGAGAACAGTTGAAGATATTATGATCAAAGATAAAAACATACCTTTTGTAAACGAAAATTTAAAAATGAATAAAGCACTAGAAGTCTTAACCGATAAAAAA
>JACWEJ010000016.1 GCA_014653545.1 Pelagibacterales bacterium SAG-MED41 | reverse complement strand
CTGAAGACCCAAGTATAAGTAGACAAAAATTTACTGTTTCATCTGGCAGTCTATATGTAGCTATATCTGTAACTTGTAACAAACCGCTCGCAAATAATGTTCCAGATAACAAAGCTGCAGGAATTTTAATTTTTTCGAAAATAAAAATAAAAAATAAAGATGCAACAATAAGTAAAAATAAATTAACATGATTTTGAGCTAAATAATTGAGACTGTCATCGAACAAAACATCGTTGTCAGTATTATTTACTATAATAAATGGAATTACGGTTATTATAATGATTAATCTAATTAGATGAGATGTTGCTACTTGAGATAAATCTGTTTTTTCATTCTCGGCTAAGATCATTAAAGGTCCTAATGCACCAGGAGCTGCTGAAAATATTGAGGCTTTTTTACTATAGCTTGCAAACTTTTGAAGATATTTAGCAACAAATAAAATACAAATTATTATGTAGATTAACATAATTAATGAAGTCCAAATCCAATTAAACATTTGATTAAATAGATTTTGATCTATGTAATTTCCAATATGCAAACCTAAAATTATTAAGATAAAGCTTAATACAATTTTAGGCATAATGATTTTTATACCTGATAAAGCAGCAATTGATGTGACAATCATTGGTCCTAAAAACCAAGCCAAAGGAATGCTCAAATACTCTGTAAAAATTGCAGTGGGAACAGAGATCAAAATTACAATAATAAATTTTTTTGAAAAAACTTGTTTTAAATCTTCAAAATAAAAAGCAATGTCGTGTTTTATCATTCATTAAGCTTCTATCACCAACAATGCAAAAGATAAGAAAAATGTACTAACGAATTAAGTCAAATTATAGTTTTATAAAAATAAAAAAACAAAGATTTTAATAATTTTTATTAAAAAAAAAAATTTTCAATTATGAGTTGTACAAACTAATTATAGGTTGCATTAATATCAAGACTATAATTAACTTATATTTTTAAACAAGAGAGGGAAATAATGAATAAAATAAATAAAATATTTTCAGTATTATTCTCAGCAATCCTATTACTCTCAGCAACAACTACAAGTTCAGTAGCAATTGAAAAATTGCACTTTGTAATCGGTGGTGGTGCAGGCGGTGGTTGGGATGGAACTGCTAGAGGTACTGGAGAAGCTTTGACAAAAGCTGGAATGTTAAAAAGTGCATCATTTGAAAATATGTCAGGTGGTGGTGGCGGTAAAGCATTAGCTTACATGATTAACACCAAACCAGCTAATACTGTTTTAGTTCAATCAACACCATTAGTGTTAAGATCAATTACTAGACATGAAGGTTATGTAAAAGGTAGCGGAACATTATCCTACAAGGATGTTGTGCCAATTGCTGGTGTAATCGGAGACTATGGTGCAATTGCAGTTGCAAAGAACTCACCTTACAAAAACTTTAAAGATGTAGTTGATGCATATAAAAAGGATCCAGGTTCAATTAAAATGGCTGGTGGATCAGTAAGAGGAAGTATGGACCATTTAATTGGTGCTTTAGCATTCCAGGCTGCAGGTGCAGATCCAAATGCTGTTGCATACATTCCTTATGATGCTGGTGGAAAAGCATTAGCTGGACTTTTATCAGGTGAAACTCAAATCATTTCAACAGGTTTAGGCGAATTGATGGGTGCAAGAGACCAAGTAAGAATTATTGGTATTACAGCTCCTTCAAGAGTTTCTGATGCACCAGATGCTCCAACTCTAAAAGA
>JACWEJ010000015.1 GCA_014653545.1 Pelagibacterales bacterium SAG-MED41 | reverse complement strand
TATTACGTTAATTATAGATGGCTTGGAGGAATGCTTACTAACTGGAATACCATACAAAATTCAATAAAAAGACTTAAAAAATTAGAAGATCAACTATCTAAAGAAAACTTAGGATTTACTAAAAAAGAAATTCTTAAATTTAGTAAAGAAAAAGAAAAACTTCAAAGATCTCTAGGAGGTATTTCTCAAATGAAAAAAACACCTGATTTAATTTTTATAATAGATACTAATATTGAATCTCTCGCAGTTGCAGAAGCAAAAAAATTAAATATACCAATTATAGCAATATTAGATACAAATTCAGATCCCACAGGAATTAATTTTCCTATACCAGGTAACGATGATGCTAGAAGGTCAATAAATTTGTATTGTGAACTTCTTAAAAACACGATTAAAGACGCAGAAAAATTTATTAAAGGTACTGAAGAAAAAGAAGAAGATAAAACAAAAAAAGCTAGAGAGAAATAATCTTAAGCCATTATCTAATGCCAGAAAAAGATTTACTTAATAAAATAAAAAAATTAAGAGAAATGACTGGTGTCGGATTTAAAGACTGCAAGGTTGCTGTCGACAAAAGCAAAGGTGATTTAGAAAAGTCGATTGAGTTTTTAAGAAAAAAAGGTATCGCTAAAGCATCAAAAAAAATGAGCAGAACAGCTTCTGAAGGGCTTGCATTAGTTAAAGAAAATGATGGACAAGTTTCATTAATAGAAATTAATACCGAAACAGACTTTGTTGCTAAAAATAAAGATTTTATAAATTTTTGCAAAGAACTATCAGAAATAAATTTCACAACTAAAAGTAATTTAAATAAAATTAATGAAACTAAAATGAGGAACGATATATCTGTGAAAGACAATCTTGTAAATCTAATTGCAAAAATAGGAGAAAAAATAACTATAAGAAGAGCTAATTTTTTTGATGATTTAAACGGAAAAAATTTTTTTTATGTTCATTCAGCCTTAGAACAAGGAATTGGAAAAATTATATCTGTAGTCAAACTGGATGGTATTACAAAAGAAAAAAATAATGATATCGGAGTAAAGATAGCTATGCATATTGCTGCTTCAAACCCATTAGCGATAGATCAAGAAAATATTGATAATAGAATTGTTGATAAAGAATTAGAAATTATTAAAGCAGAGGTTATAAACTCAGGTAAACCACCTAATATGATAGAAAAAATTTCAAAAGGTAAAATATTAAAATTTTTAAATGATAATTCCTTACTAACTCAAATGTGGATTATGGACCCACAAAAGAAAGTAACAGATATATTAAAAGAAAATTCAGCAGGTAAACCTCTTAAAATTTTAGACTTCGTCAGATATAAAGTAGGAGAAGGAGTTTAAATAGTGAGCAATGAGTTTAATGAAAAAAATTATTCATCAAAAATGGATAAAAGTATTCAATCTTTTAAAAAAGATATTTCAACATTAAGAACAGGTCGAGCTAACACTAACATGTTAGATACAATTAAGATTGATGTCTATGGACAATTAATGCCTGTTGATCAACTCGCAACAATTAGTGTTCCTGAAGCTAGATTAATCTCAATACAAGTTTGGGACAAAAATAATATATCACTGGTAGAGAGTGCTATTCAAAAGTCTGAACTTGGTATTAACCCTCAAATAGATGGGCAAATAATTAGATTAAGAATACCTGATCTAACAGAGGACAGAAGAAAAGATTTAATTAAGGTTCTAAAAAACATGGGGGAAAAAGGAAAAATAGCTATTAGAAACGTAAGAAGAGAGGCGAATGAAGATCTCAAAAAGAAATTAAAAGATAAAATTATTTCTGAGGACGATAATAAAAACTTTGAAAAGAATATACAAAAAATAACTGATCAAAGCATAGAAAACATAGAAAAAATTTTGACCAATAAAGAAAAAGAGATAAGCCAGATATGAACAAACTCAACCATGTTGCCTTTATCATGGATGGTAACGGGAGATGGGGAGAGAAAAAAAAAAGAGGT
>JACWEJ010000014.1 GCA_014653545.1 Pelagibacterales bacterium SAG-MED41 | reverse complement strand
AATTCCAGTAATAAATGGTCTTAGTCCATCATCTCACCCGACCCAAGTTTTATCAGATGTATTTACAGTTGAAGAAATAAAGAAAAAACCAATTTCAAAACTGCATATTTGCTGGATTGGAGACTCTAATAATGTTTTAGACAGTCTGATTGCAGCATCAGTAAAATTTTCATTTAAACTAAGTATAGGTTGTCCAAAAAAATTTGAACCTGGTACAAAAGTAAGAAACTGGGTAAAAAAAAATAAAAAGAAAATTTTTATTTACAACGAACCAAAAAAAGCAGTTTCAAATGCAGATGTAATTTTTTCAGATAAAGTTATTTCCTTGAATGATAAAGTAAATAAGAAGAAAAAAATTGCTCAATTTGAAAAATTTAAAATTGATAAAAAACTTATGGGATATGCAAAAAAAAATTGTATTTTCTTACATTGTCTTCCAAGAGGAAATGAAGTATCTGATGATATTTTTTTAGGAAAAAAATCCCACGTCTGGCAACAAGCTCTAAATAGAGTTCATGTTCAAAAAAGTATTTTATTATACTGTTTTGGTAAACTAAGGTAATGGTAAAGGATTATCTGAGTTTTGGTTTAGATATTTAATTACAGAAGCTCTATCTTTTTCTTTTCTTAATCCAGCAAAAGCCATCTTTGTTCCTTTGATCCATTTGGCAGGCTTGATTAAATAACCATTTAGCTCTTCTACAGTCCACTCTTTATCATAAGACGCTAATGCTTTAGAATATTTGTAGTCTTCTACTATACCAATTTTTCTTCCAACAACATTATACAAAGCAGGACCAATATTATTTTTTCCACCTTTAACGATAGAGTGACATGCAGCACATTTCTTAAAAACTTTTTCACCGTGAGTTAGATCGCCCATAGCCATTAATGCATCAATATCGATCTTCTCATCTACACTTGCTTTTGTCGAGGATGAAACCGTTCTTGCCTCTTCTACATCTACTGCGTAACCTGGAGTTTCTGGTTTTTCTACATGAAAAATAACATCTGATAATTTTCCAATACCTATTACTAAAAGTGCAACCATTAGAACTGCAGCAACTATTTTATTAATTTCGAAAGAATCCATTTTTTATTAAATAATTTTGAACATATATCACGATAAATTAAAAATTTATCAAAATTATCTGTATAAATTTGCCTCTATTGGTATTTAATAGGTATAATTAATTCAGTATTTATGAAAACGTTGATCATTATACCATCTAGACTAGGAGCAACCAGATTACCTGGGAAACCTTTGTTAAAGATTAATAATAAATCCATAATTTCACATGTTTTTAAAAGAGCTCAAGATGCTGATATTGGAGATGTAGTAGTAGCTACAGAAAATAGGGAAATTGTTGAAGATGTGACTATGAATGGAGGTAGGGCCATTTTAACTAGCAATAAGCACAAAACTGGTACGGACAGAATATATGAAGCTTTTAAAAAAATGAAACTTAATGATGTGGATTTAATAATGAACTTACAAGGAGACGAGCCAGCGATTAATATAGAAGATATAGTAAGTTTAAAAAACAAAATGATTTACTACCAATCAAAAATGGGGACGCTTGCTGCAAAAATGGAAAATGAAAAAGATTTTCAAAATGAAAATATCGTTAAAGTTCAAACAAAATCTAATCTTCAAGAAGACTCTTTTTCTGAAGCAGAAGCATTTTCACGGATATCTAAAAAATCAGACAACATTTATCATCACATTGGTATCTATTGTTATTCTACCGAAACTCTTGAAAAATTTGTTGAATTAAATCAGTCTAAAAACGAAATCGAGCAAAGATTAGAACAGCTAAGAGCACTAGATAATAGTATCAAGATAAATGTTGCATTAGCTAAATCTCCTCCAATAGGAGTAGACACTGAAGAAGATTATATGGCCTTAAAAAAAATTATGGAATATAAAGATTAATGAGTAAAATTTATTTTCAAGGTACATTTGGTGCATATTCTCACTTAGCAGCTTTATCGGTAGATCCAAATGCTGAAATTATACCTTGTAAAACTTTTGATGAGTGTTTTAGTAAGGCTTCACTTGAGCCAGAAAACAAAATAATTATTCCTGAATCTAATAGAATAACAGGCAACATTGGAATTGAGTATTTGATATTT
>JACWEJ010000013.1 GCA_014653545.1 Pelagibacterales bacterium SAG-MED41 | reverse complement strand
GAGAGGTGTATACGAAACTCCAGGCGGAACTTTATTAATCCATGCCCATAGAGCAATTGAATCTGTTACTTTAGACAAAAGAACAATGCATAAGAAAGATCAAATAATGCCAAGATACGCAGAGCTTATTTATAATGGTTATTGGTATTCTAAAGAAAGATTTAAACTACAAAAAATTATAGACCTTGAAAAAAATAAAGTTAATGGGTCAGTTAAACTTAAACTTTACAAAGGAAACGTGATTATTGAGTCTAGAAAAACCAAAAGTTCAGCTTATTCGATGAAAAAAGTTTCTTTTGAAGAAAACAAAACATTTAATAAATCTAACGTAGAAAGATTCATTAATTATCACAAAAAAAAACTTCGTCACTAAATAAATGAAAATAAATGTTTTTGCAGACACTATTTGTGGATGGTGTTTTATAGGTCATACAAATCTAAATAATGCACTTAAAAAATTTCCAAATATAAAATTTGATATTCAACACATACCATTTCAATTAAATCCAGATTTACCAAAGGAAGGAATTTCTCGAGATAAATATATTGAAATAAAATTTGGTGGAAAAGATTATGCTACGCCCATGTATGAAAATATGAAAATAAAAGCAAAAGAATCTGGAATTAATTTTAACTTAGAAAAAATTAAAAAAACTCCAAACACTGTTCTCTCTCATCTACTTATTAATTTAAGTGAACAATTTAATTTACAAAATGAAATAAAAGAAAAAATATATCAATCATATTTTATTGATGGGCTTAACATTGGGGACATTAATATATTAATTGATATTGCTAAAACAAATAATATTCCAGAAAACATATTTAAAGATTTTATTAATGAGAAAAATATTGAAAACGTAAATTCAAAATTATTAATTGCTAAAGAAAAAAATATTACTGGTGTTCCCTTTTTTGAGATAGGAAAAGATTTTATTTCAGGTGCTCAAAGCTCAATTCAGCTAGAAAATGTTATTAAATCAAATTTAAACTAAAATTTAGGACAATTTGACATTTGTGATAGTATAGAAGAATTATAATCTAATATTATGGAATCACTAAAAAACTGGATGGTAGATGCTGCAAATATATTATTTGATGATAGCAAAAATGACCTTAGAGCCTTACCTAAAACTGTAAGACTGCAAATTTTATTAGTTTTGAGTTTTATTTGGACAACAGTTTTTAGTTTATATATTTTTTCCTACACAACTTTTGCATTTGGTTGGGCAGGGCTTTATGTGGCTCACATAGGTTTAATTTTTGCAGTATACATGACTTTTAAAAATTTTCATAAAGCAGAAGAGAGATCTAACAGTGTTTTTAAAACAAAAAATTTTGATCCATTTAAAATAATGGTAATTGTTTTTGTTATAGTTTTCATTTTTGTTTTCTCTAAAGGAATTGAAGTTTTAACTAGTCCTAATCCAAGCTCATACACCATTCCTTATGATGGACCATCTAAATCAGTGTTTGAAAAGTGGCTACCATTTAGTAAAGATAAGTAATGGAAAAAATAGCAAAGAATTTACAACTAATCTTAATGTGCATTATTTTAATAAGCACAGTAATTGCTGTTGGTATAGAAATCAAAAATATGTTTCTAAATCAATCAGTAACACTAGCTGATTTGCTTTTAATGTTTCTATATTTAGAGGTCCTTGCAATGGTCAGAGTATTTTGGAATCAACAATCAATCAGCATAACTCTTCCTCTGTTAATCGCAATTACTGCTCTTGCTCGATTTATAATCTTACAAGGTAAAGAAATGGATCCAACTGCGTTAGTATATGAAGCTGTTGCAATAGTGCTTATTGCTGCTGCAATTGTAATTTTAAGATTAAGACATAGTGATAAATTAGGTTTAAAGAAAAAAAAATCAAAATAATCTAATATGGAATTTGAAGCTTCGAGGGCTAAGGCCGTTGAAAAATTTAATCATTTTATTGAAAATAATCTTTTAGATTATTCTAAATTAAGAAATTTTGACTTTGGCCCTGATAATAGATCAAATATTTCATGTATATCTCCTTACATCACACACGGGGTAATGAACGAGTTAGAAGTAATTGATAAATCTCTTAAAAAATTCTCTTTTGTAAAAAATGAAAAGTTTATTCAAGAAGTTTTATGGCGTGTTTATTGGAAAGGTTGGCTTGAACTAAGACCAAATGTTTGGTCAGATTACTTAATAGAATTAAAAAAACTTAGAGAAGAATTTAAAAATAACCAAAATTATATTGATGCTGTTGAAGGAAATACAAATCTAGAATGCTTTAATCAGTGGGTAAATGAACTTAAAGAAAATAACTATCTTCATAATCATTCCAGAATGTGGTTTGCAAGTATTTGGACATTTACTTTAGAGCTTCCATGGCAATTAGGGGCTGAATTTTTTATGAAACACCTTTATGATGGTGATCCTGCATCAAATACTCTTGGTTGGAGATGGGTGGCTGGAATTCAAACTCAAGGTAAACATTATTTAGCAAGTGAGTGGAATATTAAAAAATTTACAAATAACAGATTTCAAAATATAAAATTAAACGAGAATGCTGTTCCAAAAGTTTCCGAAAAATCTTATCCCTTAATAAAAAAAGA
>JACWEJ010000012.1 GCA_014653545.1 Pelagibacterales bacterium SAG-MED41 | reverse complement strand
ATTTATTTATTTCTCTAGCACGAGCTATCTGTTTAACGATAGGGTGTGGATGGTTCTGCAGAAAGTTTTTAGTAAATGATGGAGCACTTGTTTTTTCAGTTCGGTCAAATGGTAGGTTCAGTTTTTGAAAGACTTTCGCAATTGAACGTGCAGCCCATATTTGAGTATCTAGTCCTGTTTCTTTTTTTATTTTTTGTAAGCATTCTTTTTCTTGTGCTAGTAAGTTTTCTTTTAATTTGTGCGCTCCTTCGACATCTACTCTTACTCCTAAAAAACGCATATCTACGAGGCAAGGAAATAGTTCAGTCTCTAATTTAAATATGTCTTCTATATCTTGAGAGTATATTTCTTTCTTCATCTCCTCCCACAATTGTAGAGTCATCTCAGCATCTCGCTCAGCATACTCACCAACATACATTGCAGGCAGTTTATACATCTCAGACTTAGGATCTATGCCCCATTCCTTGGCTGTTTCGGTCAAAATAGCCTCATTTTTGCCCTTTCCGAGGTAATCCCGACCCAAACTACCTAAATCGTAACGAAAGCGATTCTCGTCCACGAGAGAGCCAGCAATCATGGTATCTACTATCTGACCTTCTATTTTTAGCCCTGCAGCTCTAATAAAGCATACATCGTACATTGCATTGTGAAATATCTTAATTGCAGGCAAACTTAGAACAGTTCTAAAGTAATCTAATACTTTTTTACTATCCATGTTACCACCACCTTCGTGTGCAATAGGATAATATCCCGACCAATCTTTTACAGCTAGAGCAATCCCAACCATTTGTGCTCTACCTGTAACAGATCCTGACCCCATGTCTTTTAGACCTGGGTCTTTTGTCTCTAAGTCAATTGCTATCTCATCGTAGCCTGACAAATCTTTGAATTCCTCCGGTGGTAACCACTCCACTTGAGGTGAGAACATTGGTTTTTGTATCATTTAGTGTCTTTCAATTTTTTTATTTCCAACTCGCAGTAATGTATAATCTTTTCAAGATCTTGTATACCATTTTTGTTTTTATACCTGCATACATACTTTACTACGTTGCCTTGAAAGAATGATAAATCATTCTTTGCAATAAACTCGTATGGTTGTATTTTCATTTTTTTGTAATGTGATCCTCCGATTTGTTTGTCTTGCGGAAAAGCATCATTAAATATATCTTTACTTGTCATAGATTGTATCCTTTGTATCTTTGTTTTGGTTCAATGATGTGTAGATGTTCCTTGGTCCGTGTTGCACCAACATAGAATAACCTATTCTCATCATCTGGGTTTTGTTCGTATGACTTCATTGTGTTCAAACTTAAATCTGTAAGCAAGACAACATTCTCACACTCACCACCCTTTGCACCATGTATTGTGGATAAAGTTATACGCGGTGCTTCATTTAACTTTTCCCCATTCTTTCTCATCTTTCTTAGATACTGTACATCTCTTCGTGGAGCGTTATCAAACGCTTCGTACCAAACAGCATCTGTGTTAAGACCATAGTATGTTTTCATCATTTCTAAAACATACAGACTGTCTTTGATCATACCTTTTAATTTTTGTTTCTCTGCATGTTTCTCTGACATGTATCCATAGATTCTTTCTATTTGATCGTAAGTTAGGTGTCCGCCTTTTCTTGCGTTCTCCCAATCTATTGCTGCAAGGTGTAAGGTATGTTCTCTTTGTTTTCTAAACTTGTTTTGATAGTAATAACCTTTGAGATATAAATCTTCTTCTAGATTATCTAACATGTATTTAGTTCTAGCTAATACCAACCATTGACCCGAAGACATATCTATCTCTTCAAAGTCATAGTATCTTGACAAAGAACCCTGGTGTGTTCTTGGTTGCCAAGTTTTATCTATTCTAGTTTTAATTTTATTTATTATACCCATAGCCAGTCCATGCACCTTTGCAGGAATCCTGTAAGACTGCTGCAAAGGTAGCATTTGTCCTTTCTGTGCTATGAAAGAATCCACGTCCGCTCCTGCCCATCTAAATACTGCTTGGTCATCATCACCTGCAATAAAAGAATCTGTTGTCTTTTGCCAAATAGTTTTAGCCATATGCCATTGCATCTTAGATAAATCTTGTGCCTCATCTATAAATACAACATCAAACTTTGGTACAGCGGCATCTGATTTTGTAAACTCAATAATCATGTCATTGAAATCTATAAGATTATATTCTTTTTTGTATCGTTCTAACTCTGATGCTATAATTTTTAATTTTTGTAATTCTAATTCTTGGTTGTGTTCTTGTAAATTATATTGTTGTTCTGGTGTGATCTCTCGTAGTTTTGCAAGATTAATTATTCTAAGATACTCACTGTCTGTAGTAAAAATTCCATTGTGATCGTTTTCGTACTCTGCATATTTTATTTCTTCTTTTATCTTTTTACCAAAGTCCTGGTAGTGTCTTCGCTGCATGACATCTTCTTTTTTTATACCAAGTCTTCTAAAAGCTAGAGAGTGTAACGTTCTAAAGTATGGTAGATCATCTTCTTCTAAATTAAATTTTTTAATAGCTCTGTCTTTTGCTTCGTATGCAGCTTTCTGTGTAAATGCAAAGTATCCGACCTTATCTGGATCTGTTTGTTTTAAATAGTCATCAACTTTATTTAACAACGTAGTAGTCTTACCTGTACCTGGTGGTCCTAATACTATTGTTTTCATTAGTATGGTGCCTCTTCTTTTAATACTTTTTGTTTGTACTCTTCATCTTTTATCTCAAACTGTTTTACCACATACACAGATAATTTATTTTTACCTATACGTTTATCTTCACAACCACATTTTTCTCGTAGCATCTCTGCTGTTCTTGAATAACCTAAGTCCCATCTTCGTCTCATCAAATGACTGTGATAAAATTTATCAAACACAAAGTGATGATAACCATTGTTAGTCCATGTACCACCTCTTGGTAAATCATCTTTTGAATCTACTGATACCCGGTTCAAACAATATTCTTGTAAGTGGTTTTGTAATTGATCCTCTGTACGTAATCCTTCTGCAGGTTCTGTGATCTCTGCATTGTTCAATAATTGATTAGTTACAACGACCCAATCTTTTTCTTTTAAAGTTGGTGGTCTAAATTTTAATTGTACCATGCAAGACTCTTGAAACAAACTTTGTTGTCGTAAATGTTTTACACTTTCTAATTTTAATCTTTGTCCATCTACGTTCATGTAATAGTATGGGTCCTCTAAGTCTATGACTTGCAGATCAGTCAAGTTAGGAAACATTATCTCTTCACCTATACCAAACTTTCTAGTTCTACATAGAGACTTGTCACACAAACTACACATGGGTTCATCTTTACATTTATAACCCCATTCTTTTTTATCATGTTGTTTTGTAATTATGTCTACCTCTGAATCTGACAGAGGTTTTTCCATAGCTGTTTCGTTAAATACAACTACTTTTGATTTCCAATTGTCTGGCCATTTATTTTTTGCGTACACACCATAATGAAACAATGCATTATTTCTACCACCCTCACCCACTTTGTTTTGTGCCATAAGTTCGATACATGGTGGTCCATCACTATGCTCTGATACAGGTCTTTTAATTTGTAATTCTTCTAATTGTTGTGCTGTAATTTTTGTAGAATCATACAGCCCAAAAAAAACTTTCTAGATTAACAGCCTCACCTAAATTGTTAAAGGCATATCTTGTTGTTCCATCACCATTAAAGTATGGTAAATTTAAAAAATTTCCTGTATCATCTTCCGATTTCAATTCTGTTTGTTTTGGAAAAACTTCTGAACCACTATATCCCAACACCGCTTTTATTTGTGTCAACTTATCTTGCATAAGTTTTGCAGTTACATAATTATCTGTAAATAAAAATACGTGTGCACCACCAGACTTTGATCTACAAACTACTAACGGTAAATCTAAGCTTTTTATTTTGTTAACTAATTTTTTGTGATCAAAACCTGCATACGAATCTATATCAATGCATCCCCATTGACATTGATTGTCATCGTTGATGGGAATTATCCCAAGACTTTCTACACCTTGTAAATGATTTTGCCAAAGTTCATCTGTAACAGTATCTCTTTTAATAAATGATTTGCCTTGAACTTTTGTGCCATTGCCATTTGAATGGCCAACTTTAGTGACACCATGAGCACGTTCTAATCCTATAAATATATTTTTAAATCTTTCTATCATAGCACAATTTACGTGGGCATATCCACGCTAGCATCAATGCCCACGACCTAGGATTCTAGTATGGTTGCTTAGTTTCGCTCTCGTCTGAGTTAAACTTAGCTTCAG
>JACWEJ010000011.1 GCA_014653545.1 Pelagibacterales bacterium SAG-MED41 | reverse complement strand
GTATTTGAAATTTTAGATGATCTTCAAAAAACTGAAAAGAAAACAATTATTCTTGTAGAACAAAATGCTAAAAAAGGTTTAGAATTTGCTGATATCGGATACGTCTTAGTATCAGGACAAACAGCAATT
This sequence comes from Pelagibacterales bacterium SAG-MED41, assembly GCA_014653545.1. GTDB lineage: Bacteria > Pseudomonadota > Alphaproteobacteria > Pelagibacterales > Pelagibacteraceae > Pelagilacustribacter. The sequence continues at coordinate 4,185 of JACWEJ010000011.1, read as the reverse complement.
GCTGGTAAAGGCGACGATCTTCTTAAAAATCCAGACGTAGGAAGACTATTCCTTGGTGGATGATAAATTCGAAAGTATTCTTTCAAGGTTTAAAATCATTAAAAGGTTCTAGAAGTCCAGCAATCCCACTTGCGGCATGTTTTATTGCACTAGGAGCTTTATTAAAAGATGCTGGATTTAACATTCAACAAAGCGCTGCTTCAAGTTTATTTACTTATGCCTTACCAGGTCAATTAGTAATGGCTGAGTCATTACTAGTAGGTGCCTCTGTAATTAATATATTCATAGCAGTATGGTTAGTAAATTTTAGACTTTATCCAATGACAGTTTCATTGTTTCCTCTTTTAAATCATGTTTCCCAACCTAAATGGAAATATTATTTATCCTGTCATTTTTTAGCTGTTTCATCTTGGTTAATTGCAAAAGATAGTTATAAAAAAATTAATAAAAAACACAGGATAGATTTTTGGATTGGCATAGGTATTGGCACTTGGTCAACGGCCGTTTTAATGACTGTGATTGGATATTTAGCGGCTGATTACTTAAATAAAGATATGTTGATAGGTTTAGCAATTGTAAATCCAGTCTATTTTTTTTGTATGATGATAGGTGCAATGAAAAATTTAAGTATATCTTTGGCTGTAATTCTTGGAACAGTATTAGGCCCAGTTATTTATTTAGTTTCTACAGAATGGGCTTTACTATTTGCTGGACTAATAGCTGGTACAATCGCTTTTTTATTCGGAGAAAAAAATGGAAAGTAGTGAAATCATAATATTAGCGATCATAGCAACATCATTAGCAACTTTCATATCTAGATTTATGGGAGCTTTAACTTCAGAGAAAGTAAGCGTTAAATCAAAAATTTTTCAATGGTTCAACTGCGTTGCATATTCAACATTAGCTGCTCTATTGGGCAGAATGATAATATTTCCTGCGGGGGTTTTAGCAGAGTCAGATGTTATTATTAGAATAGTAGTAGTTTTGATATGTGTAATAATTTTTATAATATCTAAAAAAAATTTAGTAATTCCTACAGTTTTTTCAGCAATCCTCCTAAGTATATTGAGTTAATTTTTATATTGATCGTTTTGAGCCATTTGTTTATAAAAAAAATAACAGAAATAAAAAAAATGATTAGAATTTTTATTACATGCTTTATTGCATTATCTCTTGGTGTAAATGCTTACGCCGATATGAAAGATTTAACTCTTAAAGAAATATCAGAGAGGACATCCGCCTTTGCTTCAAATTTAATTCCTGGTGAGGGAGATACTGAAATCAGCATAGATTTTAGAGAAGGTGCCTCCCCAGATTATAGTATTTTAGCTGTTCGAGAAATAATGCCTATGGATGACGGTAAGTTATTTACTCAATTTTCACTTTTTAATAACGAGACGAATAAAGATGAGAGAATTACAGGAAATCTGGGTTTTGGTATGAGAAAATTATCTAGTGATAAAACATGGTTGATAGGCTTAAATAATTTTTATGATCAAGATATAGGCGAGGGTCATAGTAGAACAAGTTTTGGTATAGAGGCAAGGTCAGCAGTCCTTGATTTTCATCTGAATAGATATTTAGCATTAGGTCACGGTTTAGACGGTGAAAAAGTTTTAGACGGATGGGATACTCAATTCTCATCACAGGTTCCCTACTACCATTGGGCAAAAGTTTTTTTAAATTCTTATAAATGGGAAGGCGAAGACAGAACTGATATTGAGGGACTGAAATACGGATCAGAAATGATACTAAATCCAAATTTAATTTTAGAAGCTGCATATGATGATAAAGAGTTAAAAGGCCTAGAAGATGAGTGGTACGCAAAATTGATATTTATTTACCCAGGAAGAAAGGGTCCAACTGCATTAGATGGTAGAAGCTCAAGTATGTGGAAGGAAGAAAAAGACATGTCTGGTCAAATGTTAACAAAAGTTAAAAGACAAAATAAAATAATGGTAGAATTCAGAGGATCATCAACAGTCTCAAGGACAGATTAAATGAAAAATATTTGTAAAATATTACTTTCTATAATTTTTTTATTTTGTTCAAGCAATTATTTGTATGCAGAATTGGGCCAAGCAACTGTATATAAAGTCACAATGGAAAAAGTTGAGCTTTGCACAAGCAGCACAGGGGTAGACAGTTGTGAAGGAGCTGTAATTTTAGCTGAAACAGATCAAACTATTGATATTGCTTCAGTAGCCGCTGGAGCTGCTGCTGCCTCATATGGAGATGTTGCTTTATTACCTTTAGGTGAAACTTATACTCATATGAGAGTTACAATAAGTAGAAAATTTACAATTCAAGCGGATATAGATGTAGCAGGTATCGCTACACCGTGCAGAACTTATGCTGAGACCTCAGGATATCCAGGAGGACATGCTGCTGCTGGAAATGAAATTCATACACATAGGCCTGCGATGAATCCAAATCAGACTTTATCAGATATGGATGTATATTTGTTAAATGATCAAGCTGTAATTTGCACAGCTGCCAACTGCGCCTCAACATCTGGCGCACAAACAATAACATATAGTCAAGGATCAGGCTCATCGACACATCAAACTCAACATGCAAATGGTTCTACAGATACCAGTCATGTTTTAGTTTATACTTTAACTTCACCTTATACAGTTGCTATGATAGCCCCAACAATAGATATATCATTTGGCACAAATAACGCTGTTAAAGCTACAGAGATAGGTGCTACAAATCTTTGTAATTTTGATGCACAAGAGCCTATCGTAAATATAACTATCAATTAATTTAATCCTATATAAATTTATGATAAAATTTATTTATGGAACCAATATTATTAGTTTTTATTGTTTTATGGATCATGGGAATTTCAGAGTAAATTAGATGAGCTTTAATGTTGCAGATCACAATAATTCCAAGAGAGTAAGTGTTATAAAATTAAATGAAAGAGATCTTGATAGGTTAGCTTTTCCTTTTAAGAAGCATTCTATTACCTCTTTAGAATACAAACCTTTTTCTAGATTTAGCTTAGCTAAAAGTTTAGACGAAGTTTTTGAAAATAAACTTAGCCAAACTTTAGTAAAAATATTAAATGATCGTGAAACAGGCACAGCTATTGTTCAACCAGAAATTAGTAATAAAAAATTTGATAAAGATTTCTTAGTTAAACTGTCAACTGGACTAGCTTATTTAGTTGGAAATCCTAACTTTGACTCGATGACAGGCAAATATTACGCAAGGTTCTCTGTCAAACACCAAGATAGCAGCGACTCGTATCTCAGAAAAGCTTATACAAATTTAGATCTTCATACTGATGGCACTTATGTAAAAGAAAAAACAGATTGGTTAATCATGACCAAAATGGAAGAGCAAAATGTTAATGGCGGAGATAGTGTAATTTTACATTTAGATGACTGGGAACATCTAGATGAATTGAGCAATGATCCTATCGGCAAACAAAATTTTATATGGGGATCACCTAAGAGTAAAAATATTGACTACAAAGTAGAGCATCCAGTATTTTCAAAAGACAAAAATGGAAAACCTATAATTTCATATATAGATCAATTTCCTGAGCCTCAAAACATGGAGCAAGGTTTATTTCTCCAAAGATTATCAGATGCATTAGAGGAGAGTAAAAATAAAGTAATTTTTCCACTTCCTGTTGGATCTACAATATTTTCAAATAATTACTTTTGGTTACACGGTAGAAAAGCTTTCAAAGAGCATTCTGGGTTATCAAGAGAATTACTTAGAATTAGAGGAACTTTTTTTAACTAAGAACAGTTGACTCTCTAGTTTCATTCATTTTTAATATAAATATTAATTAATTAATTAACAGGGGGAAATAATATGTTTAATAAATTTAAAAAATTAATTAGCTTGGTTTTCGCTACTGTTCTTTTAACTTCAATCTCATCAACTAGTTTTGCGATCGATAAATTACACTTCATTATCGGTGGTGGTGCTGGTGGTGGTTGGGATGGAACTGCTAGAGGAACTGGAGAGGCTTTAACTAAAGCTGGTTTTTTAAAAAGTGCTTCATTTGAAAATATGTCAGGTGGTGGTGGAGGAAAAGCTCTATCTTACATAATTAATTCGAAGCCAGAAGGAACTGTATTAGTTCAATCAACACCTTTAGTATTAAGATCGATCACTAGACACAAAGGTTATGTAGCTGGATCTGGTGTATTATCTTACAAA
>JACWEJ010000010.1 GCA_014653545.1 Pelagibacterales bacterium SAG-MED41 | reverse complement strand
AAATACTGGTTGTGATAATTAAAGATTTTTCTTTACCTGCATTGGCAATAATTTCAGCCTCATTTTCATGATTTTTTGCATTTAGAACTACATGTTTGATATTCTTTTTATTCAATAAATTTGAATAAACCTCAGATTTATTTACACTTGATGTAAAAACTAGTATTGGTTGGCCAAATTCATTTCGCTCTATAATTTTATTAATAATTGCATTATTTTTTTCTTCTTCAGTTCTAAATATTAAATCATTAAAATCTTTTCTAATCATTTCTTTATTAGTAGGAATTACTACAACTGATAAATCATAAATTTCAAAGAACTCTGCAGATTCTGTTAAAGCAGTTCCAGTGCAACCTGCTATCTTTTTATAAAGTTTAAAATAATTTTGATAAGTTATTGATGCTAATGTTTGATTTTCAGCCTGTATATCAATCTTTTCTTTAGCTTCAAGTGCTTGATGAAGACCATCTCCAAAACGTCTCCCTTCAAGAATTCTTCCAGTTAGCTCATCTACTATTTTCAAGCTTCCATCCTGAACAATATAATCTTTGCCTTTCTCAAATAAATGATTTGCTCTTAAAGCTTGATTAACATGATGAACTAAATGAAGGTTTTCTGGATCATAAAAATTATCGTTTTTTAGAATTCCAGCATTCGAAAAAAGTTTTTCAACATTATTAATTCCATCATTAGTCAAAAGGATACTTTTTTCTTTTTCATCAATTTCAAAATCTTTTTCATTTAAAATTTTTATTAGTTTATCAATTGCTAAATACTGAGCTGTCTTATCATCAGCTGATCCAGATATTACCAATGGTGTTCTTGCTTCATCAATTAAACAGGAGTCAATTTCATCAACAATTGAAAATGAATGTTCTCCTTGAACCATCTCATTTTGTGAAAATTTCATATTATCCCTAAGATAATCAAATCCTAATTCACTATTTGTTGCATAAGTTATATCGCAGTTATAATTTTTTTTACGTTCTTCATCGCTTTGATCATTATTAATAAACCCAGAAGTTAACCCAAGAAAATTATAAATTAGTCCCATTTCTATCGAGTCTCTTTTTGCCAAATAATCGTTTACAGTTACTATATGAACCCCTTTTTCACTTAGTGCGTTTAAATAAGCTGCTAATGTGATTGTTAAAGTTTTTCCTTCACCTGTTCTCATCTCAGCTATTTTACCTTCATGCAGAACAACACCTCCAATTAATTGAACATCAAAATGTCTTTCTTTTCGAGTTCTTTTCGAAGCTTCTCTTACAAGTGCAAAAGCTTCAGGCATTATTTCATTTAATGATTTTCCACTTTTAATTAGATCTTTAAGCTCTAAAGTTTTTTTTGGAAAATCTGCATCATCTAAATTTATAAATTTTTCCTCTAGTGAATTAATTTTTTCTACTTTTTTGTCACTATCAGTTCTAAGCATAAATCCATCCCCATATGTTGAGAGAATTTTTGCAGTATCTGCAATACTTTCACCACCCTGACCAAGATGAAGCTCATTTGATCTAAGAGTTAAAGTGCCTCCTCCAAGTTGTTTAATTGCTAGATAAAAGCTTAATCTAGTCCTTAAACTTGACTTTTCAAACATTTGGATAAGTAACTTCCCCTTCAGAGGAGCACCTTTATCAACTTCAAGTGTGCTTAATTTTTTTCTTAAATTTTTTCTTCTCTTTGCATCTAATATTATTTTTTTAAGATCTTTAGATGGAATATCTTTTAAATTAATAAAGTTTTTCATTTTAATTTAATTCTTTGCAAACTTTATTTATTATTTTCAAAGCTTGATTAATCTCGTTTTTTTTAACATTTAGTGGTGGTAAAATTCTGATCACATTTTCTGCCGCACGTATAGTTAGTAACTTATTTTCCATAAGTTTTTTTATAAATTTTGTCTGATCTGTATGTAGCTGAATTCCTATTAAAAGTCCCTTACCTCTTATATTTTTTATAATTTTTGGATAAAGTTTTTTAAAATTATTTAATTTTGAAAAAAAATATTTAGAAATACTTTTAACATTGTTCAAAAATTTTTTGTCTGAAACAATGTCCATTACCGTATTTCCAACAGCCATTGCTAATGGATTGCCACCAAAAGTTGAACCATGTGTTCCTGGTGTCATCCCAGCAGCTACTTTCTTATTCATTAAGACTGCTCCAATAGGAAATCCACCTCCAATTCCTTTTGCAATTGGTACAATATCTGGCTTTACTTTAGATTTTTCAAAAGCAAAAAAATCACCTGATCTTGCTATTCCACACTGAACTTCGTCTAAAATTAGTAATATTTTTTTTTGATTACATAACTTTCTCAATTCCACTAAACACCAATCAGGTATTACTTTAATTCCACCCTCACCCATAATCGTTTCCACCATAATAGCAGCAGTATTTTTAGTGATTTTTTTTTTTAAAGACGCGTGATCTCCAAAGTTAAAATGGTCAAATCCGCTTAACTTTGGACCAAATCCCTCTGTCATTTTCTTTGATCCACTTGCATAAATTGCAGCCAAAGTTCTTCCATGAAAGGAATTTCTTACACATAGTATTTTGTTTTTATTAGTTTTACCAATTGAATAGAAATATCTTCTAGCAACTTTTATTGCTGCCTCAGTAGCTTCTGCGCCACTATTCTGAAATATTACATAATCAGCAAAAGTTTTTTTACACAATTTTCTAGCTAACTTTTCTCCCTCGGGAATTTGAAATGCATTTGAAACATGCCATAATTTTTTAGCTTGAATATTAATCGTTTTTATAAGTTTTGGGTGTGCGTGACCTAATGAATTTACAGCAATACCTTGAACAAAATCTAAATATTTTTTGTTTTTAGTAGAAAATAAATAACTTCCTTTGCCATACTTAAAAGAAATTTTTTTTCTATTATAATTTTTTGCCAAATAACTCATAAAATTAATTTGTTTTTATAAATTTTAATTATTAGATACAAGCTATGATTGAAAATGAATATCTATTAAGTTTAACAATGTTTGTTGATAACTTTGTTATTTTAGTTGTTTAATTAAATTTATTATCAGTATATTGTTATTATATAAAAGCTAAATACTATATATAGATACATGAGTTGGACAGAAGAAAAAGTAGCAAAATTAAAAGAACTTTGGGGGAAAGGCAGTACTGCAAGTCAAATTGCTGAAATTATTGGTGGGCTTAGTAGAAATGCTGTTATAGGGAAAGCTCACAGGCTAAACTTATCTGCAAAAATTAAAACTAGAACAGCTACTTCAAATCAAAATTTTGAAAATTCATTAGAAGAAAAAAACACAAAGAATAAAAAAGGTCGTAAGAGTAAGTTTAAATCTTTAATAATTGAAAAAGATTTTGAACCTGAAAATCCTAAACAATTAGAAGAGTTAGACGAAAATTCATGTAAATGGCCAATTGGTCATCCAGACGAAAAATCTTTTTATTTTTGTGGCAGGTCATCTCTAAAAGACTTTTCCTATTGTAAATTACATCTACTTTATGCATATCAGCCAAAAGGTAAAAAAGAAGAGGTAACTGACAAAGACGAGGTGCCTGAATTCATAGAAAAGAAAATACAATCAGCTTAAATTTAAGAAGTTTTACTATCTGAACTATTTTTAGAATTATATTTTTCAGTTGAAAATTGTCCACCTTCTCTCCACATATAACAATATTTTTTAACTTCTTCATCGAAATACCTCACACTTGGCACACCAATATCTGAATTAGTTTTATATTTTCCAGAAATAATATTGTCATATTTCAAAAGTTTCAATTGGTCTCTTGTAAGCAACGGTTTAGGCATTATTTCAAAAAATCTTGCAGATATCTCAGCTAAGGGTAAAGGCATAGGTAACAAAATTCTTTTTTTTCCAATTAAATTTAATATTTTTTTTATTATTTCTTTAAATGAGATTATTTCAGGACCAACACACTCAATAATTTTAGAGTATACATTGTTTGAAAGCACGTGATAAATTATATCTGTTAGATCAGAGCAATGAATTGGAGAAAATTTAGTTTCCCCATTGTAATAAAGAGGAAATAGCGGAAGTCTATTTAGCAAAGTCATAAAATTCGTAGTGAAGTTATCATCTACAGAATAAACAATAGATGGTCTTAGTATAGTAGCTAGTGGAAAATTTTTTAAAATATTATTTTCGCCCTCTAATTTACTTTTTGCATACAATGAATCCTTAGCGTCATTTATGCCTAGGGCAGAAAGATGAATGAAATGTTTAAGATTATATTCTTTAGAAAGTTTTGATAATAATGATGGAAAAACTGTGTGAATATTTTTAAATGTATTTCCCTTTTTTTTTTTCAAATAAAATACCAATCAAAT
>JACWEJ010000001.1 GCA_014653545.1 Pelagibacterales bacterium SAG-MED41 | reverse complement strand
AAAGTCTCAACTAAGATTAAAATTGGTCCTTTTTGTTATGTTGGTCCTAATGTTGAATTATCTGATGGAGTAGAACTTATTTCAAACGTTCATATCGAAGGAAATACAAAAATTGGAAAAGATACAAAAATTTTCCCATTTGCTAGCATCGGCACTCAGCCTCAAGATCTTAAATATAAGAATGAAAAAAATAGTTTATCAATAGGTGAAAAGAATATTATTCGCGAATATGTAACCATCAATCCTGGTACAATAGGCGGAGGATCTAAAACTATAATAGGAAATAATTGCTTATTTATGATTTCCTCGCATATTGCTCACGATTGTAATATTGGAGACAATGTAATCATAGCAAACAATGTACCTTTAGGAGGTCATGTAACAATTGAAGATAATGTAGTGATTGGTGGTAATTCAGCAGTACAACAGTTCACAAGAATAGGTAGACTTGCAATGATTGGTGGAATGACTGGAGTTTTAAAAGATGTAACCCCATTCGCTTTATCGATTGGAAATAGAAATTACCTACAAGGTATAAATTTAATAGGCCTGAGAAGAAAAAAATATGATAATAAAAAGATCATAGGGCTAGATAAAGCTTATAAAGAAATTTTTTCATCTAAAAATTTACATGAAAATTTAAGTAAAATTAATGGGGAGTATAAAGACAACGAACTTGTGTCTGAGGTTATAAGATTTATTGAAAAAGACAAAAAAAGACCCATTTGCTCACCACCAAATTAGAATATGATTGGACTTATTTTTGGAGAAACAGATTTTCCAAAATATATATATAAAAAGATTAAAGACAGAAGAAAGTATCTCATAATCGATCTTACAAAGAAAAAGTTATTTAAAAGAGATAAAGATGCATTCTCTGTATCAATAGGCCAATTTGGTAAAATAATTTCTATTTTAAAAAAAATAATTGTAAGAAAGTTTTATTCGCAGGAAAAGTTCAAAAACCAAATTTTTCTAAGCTTAGATTAGATTTTAAAGGAGTTTATTATATTCCAAGAATTATAAAAAAAGCTAAACTTGGAGACGCATCTCTTTTAAAAGAAATAATAAATATTTTTAAAAAAGAAAAAATCGAAACTATTAGTTCGACTACTTTTACGCCAGAGCTTAGTTTGTCGAAAGGAAATTTTACAAGAAATAAACCTAACTTTAAAGATAAGATCGATATTAGAAATGCTTTGAAAGCATTGAGTAAATCTAATCAGTATAGTCACACACAAGGAGCGGTCAGTAGAAATAATTCTATTATCTTAGAAAAAAAAGAAGGAACACAAAAAATGCTTAAAAAAATTAAGAAGGTTAAAAATATTACAAAAGGTGTTCTAGTGAAATTTCCAAAAAAAAAACAAGATTACAGAGTTGATTTACCAACTATAGGTTTAGAAACATTAAAACAATGTAAGGCATCAGGAATTAAAGGAATAGTTCTTAAGCATAAAAGAAACATTTTTTTAGATAAAAAAAAGTCTATTAACTATGCAAATAAATATAAAATGTTTATCTTAGTTAAATGAAAAAAATAATTTTATTCTCTGTAATTTTTATTTTTCAATTTTCTATTTCAGTTACTAAAGAGCCGAAATTAGAAGAAATGTTCAGTGGTTTAAATGAACCTTGGAGTCTTTCATTCATTGATGAGAACAGAATATTAATTACTGAAAAACAAGGTAATTTTTTTTTAGCAGATATAAAAAATAAAAGTTTAAATGAAATTAATCATAACCTAAATATTCTTGTAGGTGGACAGGGAGGGTTACTAGAAGTCCTATATTTTGATGAGCATGTATTTGTGTCATATTCCGAAAACAGGGGAAAAGGTAAATCAAGCACTTCTGTTGCTAGAGCTTCATTTGATAAAAAAGAATTTAAATTTAAAAATATTTTTAGGGCTGAACCACCAATTAATTCGGGTTATCATTTTGGATCGAGATTAATTATCAAAGATAATTTACTTTATATAACGGCAGGTGAAAGAGGGGAAGGCATGATTGCTCAGGATCCCACAAAACATCCAGGAAGTATAATAAGAATTCATTTGGATGGAAAAATTCCTAAAGACAATCCAAAATTTGAAGGTAAAGAAAATTGGTTACCAGAAATCTTTCAAATTGGTGTAAGAAATCCTCAAGGAATGGATTTATCACCTTTCAATAATAAAATTTATTTAACAAATCATGGGGCTAAAGGCGGTGATTGGTTTGGTGTAGCAAAGTTTGCAGAAAACTATGGATGGAAAATTTTAGGATGGGGAGGAACAAATTATACCGGTACAAAAATAGGACCCAAATGGAAACCTGGCTTCACAAAAGCAATAAAATATTGGGTACCTTCAATAGCTGCAAGTTCCATGGTTATTTATAAAGGAGAAGAATTTAGCGAATGGAATGGAGATGCCTTAATAACTTCTCTTAAGGATCAATCTTTAAGAAAAATAAAATTTAACGATAATAAATTTATAAGTGAAAAAATTATTTTTCAAGGTGTTATTGGTAGAATAAGAGATATTGAAATTCAAGAGAGTACTGGAAGAATATTTCTATTAACGGATCAAGGTTCAATATGGAAGCTTCAAAAATGAAAAAGATCTTTATTGTTACTGGAGAAGCTTCTGGTGATAAATTGGCTTCAACAGTAATAAGTAACTTAAATAAATTAAATTCAAATATTGAATATCTTTCAGTAGGTGGAGAAAATTTAAAAAAATTGGGAATAAAATCAATCTACGATCTTAAAGAAATTACCTATTTAGGATTTACAAATGTCATTTTCAACATTTTAAAAATAAAAAAAAAAATTAATGAGACTGTTGAAGCAATAGAGAATTTTCAGCCAGATATATTATTTACTGTTGATAGTCCTGATTTTACGTTAAGGGTTGCTGAAAGGGTAAAAAAAAATAATCCCAATATTAAAACAATTCATTACGTAGCCCCTCAAGTATGGGTATGGAGAGAGGGAAGAGTTAAGAAAATCAAAAAATTTATAGACCATATATTGTTATTATTTAACTTTGAAAAAACATACTTCGATAAGGAGGATATGAGCAATGAATTTGTAGGACACCCATTATTAGATGAAAAAGATGATAAGGCGATAGATATCAATCAAGTTATAGGAAAAAATAAAGCTTTAATATCTGTTTTTCCGGGCAGTCGAAAATCTGAAATCGAAGTTTTAACTCCTATCTTATTAGAGTCAATAAAACTATTGAATAAAAGCAACAAAGATATAACTTACGTTTTTCATTCAACCAAAGAATACTCATCTTCTATACAAACTCATATCTCTAAAAGTGAATTAATTAATTGCGAGGTAATCAGTGATGATAAAATTAAATCTCATATACTCAGAAAGTCAATATTTGCTATAGCAAAATCTGGAACGGTCTCCCTAGAAATCTCTAATTTTAAAATTCCTTCTATAATTTTATATAAAATGAATTTTATAAATTTTCTAATAGTAAAAATGCTAGTGAAGACAAAATTTGCTAATATTATTAATATTGCTGCTAAAAAAGAAATTATACCTGAATTGTTGCAAGGAGAGTGTAATCCTAAAAACATTTCTAGTAAGACAATATATTTTATTGATAACCCTGAAAGAATGGAAGAGCAAATAAAAGAAACTCAATTAATTTTAAAAAGTTTAAAAAGCTCTAACTCTTCTGCGCAACAGGCTGGATTATCTTTAAATAAATTTTTATAAAATCTAATTAAGTCTGGCAGATTTTAAAACATTATCACAAATTTTTTGAGTTCGAATTCCTTCATTCAATAGCAAATTTTTATTTAATCGAATAAATTTTTTCAAACATCTAAAGTAGCTCTCTTTATGTTTTATGTCAAAATTCTTATAAATTATTGATTTCTTAAAATACTTGTCGGAATCAATCTTAAATCCATTACCAAATAATTTGATTCTTTCTTCGTGACCAAGTCTACTATTTCTACTGAATATATATTCTACTATTATCTTATTTTTAAATTTCATATTTACAACTGCATCTGAGTAGTCATTATTTTTGAGAAATTCTTTAGTACTTAAGGGATTAGCAATTGTGATTATTTTATTTGGAAACGAGTTCGCAAACCAACAAGCCAAGTCAAAAAAGTGAAATCCTTTATCCATAAAAAGACCCCCATTTCTAACAGATTGCTTGACATTAGCATTTGACGATCTTGATATAATCTGAATAATTTTAACTTGTTTACTATTAATTAATTTCTTCATTTTAATATAAGCATCAGAAAATCTTCTATTTAGCCCAATACATATTTTAATCCTATTTGATCTAATTCTTTTAACTAAAACGTCCAGCTTTGAAGCATTTAAAGATATCGGTTTTTCACAATAAATCATCTTCTTGTGCTTTATTAGTTTATCTAAATAATATTCATGAGTAGTAGTTGGAGAAGCTATAATAAATAATTTTACGTCTTTATTTCTCAAAATTTCTTCAAAGCTATTAGAAGTCTTACACTTAAACTTTTTGGCAGTTTTATTTCTTAAAGTAAAATCTTTATCGTAAACATAATTTAAAGATGTTTTTTTTATTTTTTTTAAATTAGAACAATGAATTTGACCAATTTTAGATAACCCTATTACACAGGATTTAATCATTTAAAATTGTACCCATTTTTTTTTTGAAGAAGATTTTACACAACCATCAATAAACTTTGCGGTAAGCAGACCTTCATAGGCAGTTGGAAAATAAAATCTTTTCTTGGATTTCTTTAAATTTATCTTTTGCGCAATTTCCTTATACAAATTAGAAAAAGCACTCAAATATCCCTCAGGGTGACCGTATTTAATTCTTGAAAAAGATTTAGAAAAATTACTTTCATTAAAACCTCTTTCTAAAATTTTTGTTGCGCCAGTTTCACTACTATATTTTAAATAATTTGGATCATTCTGAACCCACTCCATGCTACCTTTTGATCCAAACACTCTAATTCTAAGACCATAAATTCCACCTTTTGCTGTAGTTGAAGCCCAGAATAATCCTTTAGCGCCATTTTCGTAATTTATAAAAACTTGGGCATTAGTATCAAATTTAATTTTTTTAGAGTACTTTTTTATATCTGCAAATAAAGATTTACCTTCGAGGCCAGTTATATAGTTACAAAGATGATAAGCATGAGAACCTATTTCATTTAATACTGTTGATACACCTGCAATTTTTTTATCTAATTTCCATCTAAAAACTTTTTTAGCATTTTTAGTAGTAACTTTGACACCATTAGACCAGTCTTGAACATACTCCACATTTATATACTCGACATTTCCCAGTTTTTTATCTTCGATTAATTTTTTAGCATGTCTTACCATTGGATAAGCAGAATAATTATGTGTCAAACCGTAAACTATTTTCTTATTTTGAATTATAGTTTTGTAAAGTTTTTTAGCCTGTGGAAGTGTACCTGCAAAGGGCTTATCTGATATGACATGTATGTTATTTTTAATGAAAAGTTCTGCAATTGCTTGATGACTTCCCGGAGGTGTCATAATTGCTATTACTTCTATGCCATCTTTTCTTTTTTTCTCTTTACCGCAAAGTTGTTTAAAATCCTTGTAGCATCTATTTTTATTGATACCTATGCTGACACCAAATGATTGATTTACCCTTAAATTTCTTGAAAATACACCTGCAACTATTTTATATTTGTCGTCAAAACGTGATGCAATTCTATGAACATGTCCTATCCAAGATCCAGGACCCCCACCTATGATACCCAATCTGAGTTTCTTCATTTAATTAATTTTTATTTTTTTCCCTGATTTAGTGCTTTTAAGTATTGCATCAAATATTTTTAAAGATTGCAAGCCGTCATCACCTGTTACTTTTGGCTTCGTTTTATTAAGCACGACATCACATAAATGGTTGATTTGATTTATTAAAGTGAATCTACTTAATCTAATATTCATATCTTTATGAAATATAGGTCTCCACCAACTTCTCTCACCTTTGTTGAACCAATGTTTTAAATTTGGAAATTGTATAGAGCCCTTTGTACCACCAATATAGTATGCTGATTGATTAGTTATTGGGTAAGCAGGATTTTCACCAGCTGTTAATTCATAGCTCCAAGGACCCACAATAGTGTCTGAAACATTTAAAGTGCATAATGCACCAGATTTGAAAGTAAAATTTACTATGGCCGTATCTTCAACATCGTATTTTCTAATTTTATTAGATGTAGAGGCTTGAACAAATTGAACAGGACCGAGCAAATAACAAATTAGATCAATATCATGAACTAAGTTTATCCCTAATGGACCGCCACCTTTTCTAATTCTCCATTTTTCTTTATACCAATCTTTATTTTTATATAACCAGCACATTACATTACCAGCTACAATTTTACCTAATTTACCAGAGTCAATTTTCTTTTTAACTTTTGTTACGATTGAATTATGTCTTCTGTGATATCCAATTAATAAATGTGTTTTATTTTTTTTTGCACTATTTATAATCTTTTTCGCTTTTTGTATATTATTCGAAATAGGCTTTTCCAAGAGCACTGGAATCTTAGCATTTAAAAAGCTGATAGTATGTTTTTCATGAAATTGATTAGGAGTGGCTACAATGACCGCATCAGGTTTTTTATTTTTAAGTAGATCCGTAGAGGTTTTATAAAATGGTACTTTAAACTTTTTTGCATGAAGCCTTGAACTCTCGTTAATATCAACAATAGATTGAAGTTTTGCTTTTTTACTTAAGTGAATAGCTTTTAAATGCTGGTTACCCATCAGGCCAATACCAACTACAGCAATTTTTATTTTATTTTTCATTAAATATTTCGTTCGATATTTCAATTTGATTTGGGTGAATACATGCTTTTCCACCAAAACCTAAATCTTTCACTATCTTACAAGACCTCTTAAAACCATCTATATCTTTAAAATTAAGGTAAGAAGTATCTATAGGGTTTTTAGAAAATTTAGCAATCAATTTCCTAAATTCTAGAATTTCATTTTCATTGTCAGAGACTTTCAGATTAATAGATTTTGCTAGATCATGAGAACCAAATGAAATGATTTTAACTCTCTCAACAAAATTACAAATTTCTTTAAGATTATCTAATCCTTTTTGACTTTCAATAATAGGGATAATATCTGTTTTAAATTTTTCATTTTTTTTCAGTAGACTATCGATTGATAATAATTGCTCTTTACTTTCTGTAAAGGGTAAAAATATTCCAATAAATTTTTCATCGCAAACAAAAGATAAGTCATCACTAGAATTTATTCTAATATAAGTATTTTCTTTATTTACATCACAAGTTTGAATAATTTTTTTTGCATTTTCTTTTTCTAGATCTGGCACTGTTGATTCTAAGTCAATAACAATTAAGTCAGGATTTAAAGTATAGGCTTTTCTGATTTTTTTTTCTTCATGACCAGGTACGAATAAAACTGATCTATATTTCATATTTACTTAATTTTTTATAATCGAAATCAATTCCAAGACCTGGACCTGAAGGAAGTTTGAATTTGCCATTAATTGCATTTTTAAAATTTGGGTAGAATTCTTGATCTATATCAAGATAAAATCGCTCAATATAAGTATCTCTTTGCATCAAAGCAGCCAGTTGCAATGTGGCTAAGAAACCTGGGCCAAAGTAAGCAGTATGTGGCATCACTGATATATTATTTGTCTCAGCAAATTTTATAATTTTAAACATCTCATATATACCACCAACTTTTATAACGGATGGTTGTACATAGTTTACTGCTTCTTGATTAATCATTAATTTAAATTCAAACTCTGTGCACGCGTTTTCACCACAAGCTATTGGTATTTCTAGTTCTTTCTTTAGTTTAGCAAGTGTTTCGTAATCTTCTGGAGGATAAACTGGTTCTTCAAGCCAAGTTAATTTCATTTTTTTTAAAAATTTTTTTTTTGAAAGTGTTTCCTCGTAAGTCCAAGGACAGTTTGTATCTAGCATCAAAGGAAGATTACCTGTTCCTTTTCTCCCAGCTTCAATGCAATCATTTTCAATTTCATGTAACTTAATTGCTTGATAACCATCATCTAATGATTGTTTACATTTTTGTTCTATAATCTTTGGGTCTCCATATCTAAATAAACTTGAATAAGCTTTAAAAAGATCATTATTTTTTTTACCTAATAATTCATGAATAGGTTTATTCTTTTCCTTACCTAAAGCATCCCATAAAGCTATTTCTACCCCTGAAATTGCAAACATGGTAATTCCGTAGCGCCCAAATAAATGTAAAGATTTTTGTAGAGTTAGAAGTAATTTTGGTATGTCAGCCATATCTTTACCAATGAGTAGGGGAGCAACCATATCTTCAACTGCAATTTTCACTGACTTCCAACTAGTGTAACCAAATGCTTCGCCCCAACCTGTAATACCTTTATCAGTTTCTACTTTTACAATGTTAAATTCTAAACTTTTCCATTCTTTGCCATGAAAAATTACTTTTTTTCCACCATGACTGAAAGGCATGCTCAAAGTTATTGCTTTGATTGATTTAATTTTCATTAACGAAATTTTTTGAAATTAGGCTTTCTTTTTTCTAAAAAAGCTTTTGCACCCTCAGCTTGTTCTCCAGTTTTGAAATAGTTGGGAGAAACTTCATCCACCATACTTTTTTGAGTAATTTTTAAGATTTCATCAAATTGTTTTCTAAAACTTGCTTTTAATATTTTTAAACAAGTAGGAGCAGCTTTTAATATTTCATCACCATATTTTTTTACCTCGTCGTCTAATTTCTCTCTATTAATTACAGAATTTATTAAACCCCAATCTAGCATCTCTTTTGCTGAATATCTTTTACAGGTCATCCACATTTCTCTAGCACGCTTGTGACCTAAAATATTTGCTGAGTGAGCTACAATAGCGCCACCAGCTGGAGATCCTACTCTGGGACCGTTCTGCCCAAATATAGAATTTTCACTAGCGATAGTGAGATCACAAAAATAGGCCATGTGATTTCCTCCTCCAATAGCGTAACCATCGACTTTAGCAATTATTGGTTTACTACATTTTGTTAAATGAATGTGAAATTCGTACTCATGATCTTTGAATTCTTTAGAACTCTCCCAGTTCATATCTCCGCCAGAGCAAAAAGCTCTATCGCCTGAGCCCGATAATATTATCACACCCACTTCTCTGTCTTTTTCAGCTGTATCTAAAGCGGTCTTTAATTCTTGAAGTGTAACGGGAGTAAAAGCATTCAGAACTTTAGGTCTATTGATTGTTACATGAGCGTAATCATCTTTAACTTCATAAAGAATATCTTTAAATTGCATGCTGCTTTATCTCCTCAACAGATTCTGGATTTAGTAAAGTAGAAACATCTCCAGGATCCTCATTTGTTAAACAAGATTTTATAACTCTCCTCATTATTTTCATATTTCGAGTTTTAGGTAAATCTTTTACAAATATTATTTTATCAGGCTTAAATGACTTCCCTAAATCTTTAATGATTAAATCAGCAAAAAAATCAACTTTTAGTTGGTCTTTTTCAGCTAAAGGAACAATGGATAGTATAATTTTAGATCCTTTATTTTCATCAGGAATACCAACCGCAGCTACTTCTTTAACTTTTCCACTTTTAACAACAACACTCTCTAATTCAGAAGGACCTATTCTTTTTCCTGAGACTTTTATTGTGTCATCAGACCGACCATGAAGATACCAGTGGCCATCTTTGTCTCTACTAGCTAAATCTCCATGTACCCAAAAGTTTTTTATTACTGTCCAATAATTATTTATATACCGATCATCATCGCCCCATAAACTTTTAGTTAAACCAATGGATGACTTTCTCATTATTAATTCACCCATTTGATTTACTTCTACTTCTTTCCCATCATTAGTAATAATTCCTGGACTCATTCCAGGAATAGGCGCATTAAAAGAACCAACTTTAAAAGGTCTATGTAAACAACAATGAAGTATAGAACCAGATACTTCAGTTCCACCTGCTGAATTCATTATAGGAACTTTTGATTTACCAATAAAATCAAATAACCATTTCCAAGGTTTCTCAGTCCAGGGTTCACCACCAGTACAGATAATCCTAAGCGAACTTAAATCTATATCTTTAAATAAATTTTTGTCTTTAATCATTTGAGCTCTGATCAAAGCTGGAGATAATTCAGTCCAAGATACTTTATATTTCTCTACTAATTTCCAAAATCTAATTTCGTTAGGAAAATCTGGAACACCTTCTGCAATTAACATTTTTGCACCGTGGGAAGAGGCGATAGTTGCAGATTTAGAACCAACCATCCATCCCATATCCGCCATACATAAATGAACATCAGTTTGTTTAAAATCTGCTAAAACTCCCTCATCGAAAGACATCTTAGTCACTAAACCAATATGTGTATACACACACCCTTTAGGTTTACCAGTTGTCCCAGATGTAAAATGAATTATCGCTGGGTCCTCAGCTTCCATTTCTTCAGTCTTTAATTTATCTGAAACATTTTTAAAATTTTCCCAATTAAAAATTTTTTTACCTTGCTCATCCCCTAATAAAAAAACTTTTTTTAAAGAATTCACCTGATCCAAATCATTTTTGATAAGATCAAACATCTTTATTTCTTTTCCTTTTCTAAAAGTTTTTTCTACCGTAAAAATACCTTTTGCATTTGCAATATTTAATCTTTCAACTACAGCATTAGAACCGTAACCAGAAAATAATGGAAGAACGATACAACCGATTTTTAAAATTGCAAAATAAGCAATGTAGGTTTCTATAAATTGAGGCATATAGAGTGCAATCACATCACCTTTTTGAAAACCACTAATCTTAAGAGCATTACCTACTTTAGAGATTTGCTTATTAAATTCCTCATAAGTAATTGAACTTTTAGTACCATCCTCTTTTTCTGCAAATATAAAAGTTTCGCTAAAGAATTTTTTTTCTTTATGCCGATCAATACAATTAAGAACAATGTTTGTTTTTCCACCCACACACCATTTTGTCCATGGCGCCCCTTTACTATCATCCATGATTTTCTCATAGGATTGATAAAATTTTAGATCAGAAAATTTAATAACATTGTCCCAAAGCCAACCAGGATCAGCATAACTTTTTTTCTCAAGCTCATCATAGTTGCTTAACTTACAAAATTTTAAAAATTTGGTTAATTTTGAGTTCTTTACTATTTCTTCTGGAGGAGACCAGACGATTTTATTACTCATGTATATTTAAGTATACATTCCCTCTTTAATTTTAATAATATTATACATTAAATCATTTAAAGGTGTTTTCACTCCGTGCCTCTTACCTATTCTAGAAACAGCACCACTAATGAAATCAATTTCAGAGGCTCTTTTTTTTAAAACATCAAAGGCCATTGAAGATTTATTTGTTTGTCTAGAGTCCACTATTCGATTGAACATATCTAAACATTCATCTTCTGTAACATCAACTCCATCAGCCTTAGCAACATTTCTTGTCTCAAGTATGATGTCTTTACCCAATTTTCTAGACATTACTTGATTTTTATTTGAAATATATAAATCTGTATGGTGTAAATCAAAAATAGCAGATAATGGTCCAATAGCTGTAAGAGCGAATAATTTCATCCATTTTCTTTTTTTAATATTCTCCTCAGTCAATGTTTCCAAACCATAAGCAGTAAAGGTTTCTGCTAAATCTTTTACTCTCTCACTTGCGCCTCCGTCGTATTCACCAATCCATGAGGGTAAACTTGCATGATTTTGAATTATTCCAGGACCTTGCACACTTGCAGCTTGAGTTGTAGATCCGCCTAAAACTTTTTCTTTTCCTGCAGTTTCCTGCATTATTTCTTCGTGCCCTATACCGTTTTGAAAAGACATCAACATTGTCTTATCTCCAATAATATTTTTTGCGTTTGTTAGCGCTGTTTTTAATGCAGTAGCTTTACACATTACAATTATTGCATCTACTTTATCTAATTTTTGGGGTTCGGTTGTTGCTTTAATTTTTATAATTCGGTCACCTCCATGACCCATCATTTTTAAACCTTTTGAATTAATTTCATTAACATGCTCTTTCCAAACATCTATCAGAACAACATCAAGACCTTTTTCTGCTAATAAGCCTCCGAACAAACAACCCATTGCTCCAGCGCCCAATACAGCTACTTTTGTATCTTTTTTAATCATTAGGCTTTCATTTTTACTTGTACACCAAAGAAACCAGTTGGTTTGATCATAAGAACTATAATCATTAATAAGAATGCATATAAATCTTTGTGACTTCCAGAAACATAAAAAGAAGACGCAGTTTCAAAAATCCCAACAGTAAAGCCTCCAACAATTGCCCCAGGTAAATTACCAAAGCCGCCAACTACAGCAGCAGCAAAAGCTTTCATTAAAATTATGTAACCCATAAAAACAACAACTTGGTATGTTGGTCCAACTAAAGTTCCTCCTATACCAGCTATCGCACAAGCGATACCAAAAATTATTGAGATATACAAAGGAACATTAATTCCAACTAGATTTGAAACATCTTTTGAAAATGCTACAGCCCGTATACCTAAACCCATTTTTGTTTTATTTAAAAATACCCAAAGACCTCCAGCAACAAATAAACCCACAATAATCATCCATACATAAGTGATGGGTAAAAATATTCCCCCAATTTCCATTGGAAGGCCAAGTTCAGCTGGAAAAGGTTTAGCAACTGGGTTCCAAATTAAATAGGCAACATTAATTAAAACAACCGAAAGACCAAAACCACAAATAATTATTCCCATTCCTGCAACCGTGTAACCACCACCTTTTTTTGTAAGTGGTCTTAAAAAAATTCTTTCAATAAAAACACCGAATAATCCCATCGATACAAATGCTGTAAAAAGACAAATTACATAAATAATCCAACCATAAGCTTCAGGAAATAAATTAAAAATCCAATCTTGATTTCCCAAAATATTGAACATGGTTAGGCCAGCAAAGGCTCCAATCATGAAAAATTCACCATGGGAAAAATTAACAACATCTAAGCCTGTATAAATTAATGAAATACCTAGAGCTACCAATCCATAAATAATTCCTACAGATAAACCAATGGTTAACACTGTTTTAAAAGACTCAAAACTCATGTCAGGACTATTTAGACAATAAGCAACATAAATTAATATAAAAATAGTAAATATAATATTTTCTCCTCTTTTTCCTAACCTAAATTTTTCAAACATTTGCTTTGGTGCCTCCTAAATAAGATTCTTTCACGCTTTCATCATACATAAGTTTTTTACTTTCTCCCTCAACATTTATTACGCCATCTTTAATAACGTAACCATAATCTGCTAAAAGCAAAGCCATTCTCACATTCTGTTCCACAACTAAAACTGTCAATCCATCTTTTCTAATTCTATTTATATTCTTAAAAATATCTAAAACGATTTGGGGTGCTAAGGCGGCACTAGGTTCATCTAACATTATCATTTTAGGATTTGACATTAAGCCTCGACCGATACACAACATTTGTAGTTCTCCCCCAGACAAAGTAGCAGCTAATTGATCTTTTCTTTCATTTAATCTTGGAAAATAATTAAAAACTTTTTCTAAATTGTCTTTTAATTGTTGGTTTGTTTTTAAGATAAAACCGCCTAATCTTAAATTTTCTGTTACTGACATTGCTGGAAAAACATCTTTACCTTGAGTAACTTGAACTAAACCTCTTGCTACAATTTCATGAGGAGGTAAATTTTGAATTTGTTCGTTGTTGAATTCAATAGTTCCTTTCCATGATCTAATTAATCCTGAAGCAGCTTTTAAAATTGTTGATTTGCCTGTTCCGTTTCCACCAAGTAATGCAACTACAGATTGTTTATCAACTTTCATGTTTACGCCATTCAAAATTTGGACGGTTCCATATCCAGAAACTAGTTGATTAACTTTTAACAATCTTCCCCCAAAAAATTTTTGATTAAATTAATTGTTTAACGTTTTGACAATATAACTATTTTTTTATAGCCTAAGCAACAATTAATTAACAAATGGGGGAAATATGAACAAACTTAAATTTGTTTTTTCGACAATTATCTTTTCCGTAGGTTTAGTAATCACAACGTTAGCACAGGCAGAAACAATCAAAATTGGTGTTTCTTTCAGAATGCTTTCAGATGTTGGATATAAACACGGAGAGTTAATTACTGATACGGTTGCTCTATGGAATAAAGAGGGCACTATTAATGGTCAAAAAGTTGACTTAACACTTTATAATGATGAATGTAAATCTGAGAAAGGTGTAGCAAATGCAACAAAACTTGCTTACCAAGATAAAGTTCACGTTATAATTGGATCAAGCTGTAGTTCAGTTACATTACCAATGGTACCTGTATCTGCTAAAGCTAAAGTTCCACAAATCATACCTCACTCTACAAATGCAGACATTACTAAAAAAGGTAGTGAATACATTTTCAGAGTGCCTGTATCATCTAGATTTTACAAAATCGTACAAGGTAAATACACTGCAGAAAACCAAGGTACTAAAATAGCTTATATCTATGGTCCTGATGCAGCTGGTAAAGATTTTGCATTATCATTAGCTGATTACATGAGAGAAAACTATAATGTTGAGCCTGCTTATATGGTTCAGTCAGGTGAGAAAGAGACTGACTTTAGAAGTTACTTAACAAAAGCTAAAGCTACTAATCCAGAAGTGCTTGTAATTTCAGCACTAATGGATGAAACAGTACGTGGTCTAGTGCAATCATATGAAGTTGGAATTCCAAAATCTGTTTACAGAGTAACAGCTTCTATTGGTTCAAAAGTAGAGATCCCTACAAACGCTGGATCTGCTGCTAAAGGTGTAACATATGCTGCTGCATTTGCTGCGTCTGACAAAAGACCTATAGCTAAAAATTCGTGAAAATGGTAAAAGACAAATACGGTGTTGTACCAGGACACGATTTTTCTCAAATGATGGACTTGTTAGATATTTTAGAGATAGCTCTTAAAAAGACTAAATTCTCTGGAGATCTAGCTGCTGATAGAAATAGTTTAAGAGACGCGATTGCTGCTACAACTGACTTTAGAGGTTTAGCATCTGGTCCAATTAATTTCTGTAAATCAGCATCACCTGAGTGTAGAGATGGTAACAGAACTCCTGTTATGATTGAGTATACAAGAGGTGGTAAGAACTTTAAAACAGCCGTTGCAGGTACAGTTACTTTCAACGCTAGCGCTGGTTTATAATAAATAAAAATTAATGAGCGGTAGGTAAAATTACCGCTCATTTTTTATTAAGAAATTACAAAAAATGATCGAAGTTAATAAATTATCAAAAGTTAAAAGCAATTTTCCAGTAATGATTGGAAAAAAAGCTATATCAGTAAGAGATTGCGAAACACTTATTAATGAAATTAAAAAAGCTAAATCTTTTGACGATCTTATTCAAGGTGGAAGAAATAGAATTAATAAAGGCTCAAAAAATTTTAAAAATTATCTTAAAAAATCTAAATTATCGAGAAAACTATATAATCAATTCAATAGTAAATCGTTTTATAGAAAAGTTGAAAATTGTTTTAAAAGGTCGTTTAAAACTTATGGCTGGTCAAATACTTTCTTACCAAAGAAATTCTTAGCTCAAAAATATACAAATAAAAAATTAATGAATTCGAAAGAATTAGGAAAAATGCTAGGAAAATCCTATAAAAATCCAGATGTAAATTTAGATATTGATTTTTCCGTATCCAGAGGAGGCTATAGATTAAGACCTCATAGAGATGATGTGACAAGACTTTATAATTTTTTAATTTACCTAAATGATATCCCTAAAAAGAATGGTGGATCATTAACAATATTTAAAAAAAAAACAGATATGAAACTAAGAAAAAGTTTTAAAAGGTTCCCAAGTATTTCAGAATTAACAAAAGTTAAAGAATTTACGCCTTCAAGGGGTAGCGTTATATTCTTTCAATCTACTCCAAATTCCTACCATGGAGTAACATTATTTAGAGAGGAAAAAGGAAAAAAAAGATTTTTCATTTATGGAAGTTATGCGCTAAGCAAACCTGTCGTTTGGAAATATAAGAATGTAAGCTATCTTCCAAAAATTAAGAAAACTAGTAAAAAATTACTAACATCAAGCCATGACTCAGATTACTTTTTGAAAGAAGCTGGTTAATGGAAAAATTCAAAATATTAATTAGAAACTATCCTTTTATCGCGTTTATAATAGCTTTTTGTATTCTTGCCCTTGTGCCATCTGTTATTTTTACAGATGTATATCAATCTCATTTAGCAACTCTTATTTTTGTTAATATAGTAGTTGCAGCAGGATTGAATATTGTTAAAGGATATTGCGGGCAAGTAACAGTGGGCCACGTCGGACTTTTTGCAGTTGGTTCTTATACTGCTGGAACATTATTTCTTTATTTGGGATTGGGCTTTTGGATTACTTTACCAATAGCAATCGTGGTTACTGCATTTTTTGGTGTAGCCATGGGTATACCATCTTTTAGATTAGAGGGACCTTATTTAGCCTTAGCAACATTAGGTGGAGGAGAGGCAATTAGATTATTTATTGAAAATGGAAATTTCTTTAGATCAACGTTCGGTATTTCAGATATTCCAACTCCATCTTTAATGGGATTTAATTTTGACTCACCAGATAGATATTATTTTATTTCAATGACTATAATGATAATTGCTGTTTATTTTTCATTTAGTATTTTAAGATCTGGAATTGGTCGAGCATTTATGTCTATACGAGAGGATCCAATATGTGCTGCTGCTGCCGGTATTAATGTTAAGAAATATAAAATATTAGCATTTATTTTAAGCGCTATGTTCGCTGGTGCTGCGGGAGCTGTATATGCCCATATGCCACCAGGATATATCCATCCAAATAACTATACAGTTATTGAGATGGTAACTTTTTTAGCGATGGTTGTTCTCGGTGGGTTAGGACATATCTGGGGAGGAATAATTGGAGCAGTCATTATTACAATTGTTTACGATTTAACACGTCCTTTATACAAATACCAATTGTTAATATTTGGTCTAACTATAGTTTTAACTATTTTATTTATGCCAAAAGGTATTGGTGGTTTTATTGACAGATACTTTTTAGAGAAAAGATTTAAAAAGAAAACAGGAACAGAAAAAACTTAATGATTTTAAAAACTAAACAACTAACAAAATCTTTTGGCGGTTTAAAAGCTATGGATAAAGTAGATTTTGAACTTAAAAAAAATGAAATAAGAGGCATCATTGGACCAAATGGTTCTGGCAAAAGCACATTCTTTAACTTAGTCTCAGGAATATATGATAGCGACCCAGGAAGTTATATTGAGTTTGATGGGCATGATATTACCTTTACACCACCATATAAAATAGCTGGATATGGTTTATCTCGAACTTTTCAACTTTTAAGACTTTATCAAGATATGACAGTAATTGATAATGTGATGGCCGGGTATCATACAAAAGTTCCATATAGTTTTATTGATGCAGTTGTGGGAAGAAAAAAAAATTTGGGATCAAGAGAGAGCCATTAAAGAAGAAATGATGGAGCTTTTATCATTTGTAGGTTTAGCAGATTATGCTGAACTAAATGCAAGTGAACTTTCTGGAGGTCAGAGAAGATTATTAGTATTAGCAAGAGCCATCGCTATGAAACCAAAGTTGTTGATGTTAGATGAACCAGCAGCAGGATTATCACCGGTTAACGTGGATAACCTCATGAAGATTATTATGCAATTAAAAGACAAGTACGGTCTTACTTTAATTATTATTGAGCACATTCTTAAAGTAGTGATGGATACTTGTAATACAGTAACAGTATTTGATCATGGTCAAAAAATAGCTGAGGGAACTCCATCGAAAGTTAAAGACGACAATGCTGTGATCGAGGCTTATCTTGGTAAGAAAATGGATGATGAGGAGATGAGAAAAGCACTTGCAGTCTAATTTGGTTTTGATATTATTTTTATAATTATCTTAAGATTCCATGGCTCAAAATATTAGAAAAGAATTCGAGAAAAACGGTTTTGTAAGAATTCGAAATGTTCTGGATTATAAATTAGACTTAGAACCAATATTAAACGACATGGCTTTCATCATGAACAGATTAGTTCATAGATTCGTTCCTAAAAAAGATAAAAAAAGAGTATTAGGGCTAAGCTTTAAAAAGAAATACTCACATTTAGTTAAATTGAATATTCCAGAATTGGATCAATATTTTAATATAAGACTTCCACAAAATGTTAATGTAGACAGCGATTTTTTTGCAAGCCAATCCATCTTTAATCTAATTAAAAATAATAAAATTTTAGAAAAAGTTTCTAAAATACTTGGACAGGAAATTTCTTCTAATCCTTGTCAAAATTCTAGAATAAAACAACCTGAAAAAGCAATTTCTAAAAAAAATTTACATGATGGTTTAGTTGGCAGAACCCCATGGCACCAAGATGCTGGTGTAATGAACAAAAAAGGTCAAAAGGGCACTGAATTAGTTACTTGCTGGATACCTTTTACAAAAACAAGAATAGAAAATGGATGTATGATGGCTGTTAAAGAAAGTCATAAATTAGGTTTAGTAAATCATGATACAGGCAGCAAAGGTCAAGTTGAAATTAAAGGTAAAGAAAAAATAGATGATTTAAAAACTATTGCTTTAGAGGCAAATGTTGGTGATATTATTTTATTAAGTAGGTATTTAATTCATTGCTCTCTTCCAAATAAATCAAAAAATTTTAGAATAAGTATGGATTTAAGATTCAACAAAACAGGACAACATTCTGGCAGGGATCCATTACCAAGTTTTGTAGTAAAAAGTAAAAATAGAAAAAAAATTAAAGTTAATAATTACAAACAATGGATAGCGATGTGGGAAGAGGCTAAAAATAAATGTATTCCAAGAAAATGGACTTATAAGTATCCATTACCAACTTTTAAAAACTCAAAAAGAGATTTACCAAACGTCATATAATTTATTAAATGCAATCCGTAACTAAGCGGGTCAACTACACAAATTTTGTGTTAGCTTTGTTAGGCTACTTTTTATTTGTATGTCAGGACACAATCTCAAAAGATTTAATTAATAGATATCACTCCACTCAAATTGTTTTGTTTTCGTCATTTGCAGCATTAATAACTGTAGTAATTTATACTCAATATAAACATTCTTGGCATAAATTAAAAAAGGCAAGTTTCACTGTTCATTTTTTTAGAACCCTAACAATGTTTTTGGCTATGAGTAGTTTCGTTTATTCAACTTATTATTTACCGCTTACTACACTTTACAGCATCATTTTTACTATTCCTTTATTATTAACAATTGGGGGTGCTATTTTTTTAAAAGAAAAAGTTAGTTGGAGAAGGTATTTGGCAACTATAATTGGATTTATTGGAGCTATCATAGCTATTGATCCTTTTAGTAATGAGTTTAGTAAAATAGGAATACTTGCTATCATAATGCCGTTTCTGCCAGCAGCTAGTTATTTAATAGTTAGAAAATACGGACAACAGGAAAGTTTGTTTTCTTTTCTTATCTATGGAAAATTATTAATGATTTTATTCGCTGGAATTGTTGCTGTTTATTTTTATAAACCGATGCCAATTAATGATTTATTTGTAAACTTGATGGGTGGTACATTTAGAGGAGTAGCTATAATTTTTGTTATAAATTCAGCTAGACATTTACCATCATCAATATTTGCCTCTGCCCAATATATCCAAATCATTGCTGGTGGTATTATTGGATACTTAGTGTTTCAAGATCTTCCAGGTCTTAATGTCTACTTTGGAAGTCTTTTAATAATTGGAGCTGGATTATATATTATATTAAGAGAGGCAAAGCTTGGTGTAAATATTGTTACATCTACAACTAGGCATCCAACTATTCCAATTAAAAAAGATTAAAGTTTTTTTTTAAAATTTTCTAAAATTTCTTCGTTTACATTAACTGAGTTTTCAGGTCCAGGAAATTTTCCCTCTAAACTATCTTTGATAAATGCTTTTAGTGCTTTGACTCTTTCGATTTCAATGTCATCTTTCATCTTTTTTAAATTTGTATAAGCTTTTGCATGTCTAGGGGACTTTTCTTGTTCACCACATATATCATTCATGAATAAATACATAACATCAGCTTTTTTTCCAGATCCAAGAGATACAGTAACAATACTTGTTCTTTTTGATATTTCGCCCATAACATTTTCAGGAATAACTTCACATTCAGCTGAAAAAGCTCCAGCATCTTCTAAACGTTTAAATTTTTTAAATAGTTCGTATGCTTCATCAGCAGTTTTGCCTACAGCTCTTAATCCACCAATCCAAGTAGATTTTCTAGGAACCAGACCTAAATGACCCATTACTGGAACATCTTCTTTTGCGAGCATAGAAACTATATCCATACTTCTTGCAGTCATAACTGCATCAGCACCGTTTTCTAAAGCTTTGAAGGCACCACGTAGCACATCCTCGGCTGTAGGATAATTATGTAGTTCAAGTGCCGCAGTATAAAAAAGACATTTAGATCCCTCTCTAACCTTCTTAACGTTTGAAGCACTACCTATTATCATATCAAAACCAGCTTCTTCAGCTGCTTTTGCCTCTAATGAGTTATTAGCAGTTACTTGAGTAAGAATTTTTTTTCCTTTAGCTTCTATTATATCACCCACAGTGACAGTTCTTTTTGCAGGATTAGCTGCCCAAGTATAAATATTTTTCACATTTATATTAAAACAAACTATTTTGTACTTTTCAATTTTTTATAAATATTATTTACCCTATGAACTTCAGGGGCAATATTAAAATAACACTCATATTCAATATCATTAGGTGTTACATCGAAGTGATAATGACCAGCATCTTGGGTTCCTTTATAGGAGTGAAAATGAGTGTGTTCACCTGACTCTCTTAAATTCAGTTTTCCTCCTGTAGGATCACCAGTCCAAAGAATTGAGTAGCATTGAAAATGAGGCCCAATAGGTTCATAGAACTGTAAAAAATCTTTCACACATTTCATTAGTTTTGGGTCATAATATTCGTGTTTAATAGTATCGTAGTCTGGTTGAACATGAGATTTAATTTTACCTTTTAAAATTCTAAAAATACCTGCTACGGCCACATGATGGTTATTTGCAATTGAAAGATTATCACTCAAAGCTTTACGCATGGCTTGAGGCAGAGAACCTTGTTCACCAGATCTTCCTTTAATTATAATCTTAATAACTTTTCCTGTTTTTCCATCAGAGTAGTAAATATTTCCTAAACCACCATGTTTGCGAGCTGAATATTTTGATGCTTTGCAATTATTTTGCTCGTCTACTTGAGCAATTATTGATCTAGACTCATTATTAATTAAATTTTCATTAATAACTAATTCACCACAATGTCCATCTAAACATGACATAGCACCAGATCCTGCTCCTAAAGCATAAGATTTTTCAGATCCAATTCTTTTTGCAATCTCTTCAAAATCAAATTCAGCACCTATAAATCTTTTATCGTGCATATAAGGTTCGCCGCCAACATCAATAATTTTTTGATTTCCACTTAGGCCAGAAGCCGGACAGTCCCATTTTGTTAGATCAGGACAATTTTCGATAGATATTTCAACTGACTTATAGTTTTGAACTAACCCTTTTTTTAAAGCTTCTGATATTTGTTCAAATGAAGTCTTAGCAAATTCAGCTTTATCGATTGATAATTCCATGCTGTATTAATATCATTATTAAATGATAATCAAATTAAATATAGTTATTAAATATATTTTATATGAATAAATTAAGTGATGAATTAGCCAATGCTTGGGTGTCTAAAACCCAAATTGATTTAAATAATTTTGATAAGAATGAAATTCCTTCTACAAGAGAGGAAGCGTACGAAGCATTAAATCTATTTTATAAAAAAACTAAACAAAAAACTGTAGGGTGGAAGATTGGTGCCGTAGCTAAGGAGGTTCAAATAAAGGAGGGCTTTGATGGACCTGTGCCAGGTAAAATATTTGAAAATACTATTCTACCGTCAGAATGTGAAATAAATTATGAGGACATTCCCTTTTCAAATATAGAGTGTGAGTACGCTTTTAAGTTTGATCAGGATTATAAAATTAATGATGATCTTATTAATAATTTAGAAAGTATAAAATTATTTACAGCTATTGATATCACTTCATCAAGGTATGAACAAAATTCTAAATCTAATTTTAACAAATTAACTCAAATGTATTTAGGTATTGCTGATCATGGAAATGGATGCAAGATTATTATAGGTAATGAAATTAAAAATTGGATAAATATTAATGTAAACAATGTTAAAATTAAGCTTAATATTAATAATCAGATGACTGAACCCTTTTTTACAGGAGAGAAAAGAATAGATCCTAAAATTTCATTAAAAGCTTTTATTGATGAGTTTAAGGATAAAGATATAGCATTTAAAAAAGGAGATTATCTACTATGTGGATCATTAATTCAGCCTTACAATATAAAAGAAAAAGATCAGATTAATATAAATTATGAAAACTTAGGAAAATTTGAAATAAAGATTATATGAGAACGATAATAATAACAGGTGGTACGAGCGGTATAGGATTAGATATTGCTAAATTTTTTTACAAAAAGAATTATAACATTTCAATTGCTGGATTGATAAATAAGAATGAAATGAAGAAAATTAAGTTATTATTTAACTCTAATCGATCGATTGTAATGAATGCCAATCTATTAAATAAAAAAAATCTTTATAAATTTGTAAAAAACACCACTAAGAAATTTAAAAAAATTGATGTACTTGTTAATTGTGCTGGAAGACAGCACGTTGCACCAATAACTAAATTTACTGATGATATTTGGGAATATATAATTGGATTAAATTTAACAACTCCATTTAGAATGATTAAAGAGGTCTTGCCGATTATGAGAAGAAATAAATGGGGGAGAATAATTAATATTTCATCTGTTCATGGAAAAGTAGCCTCGAAGAATAAATCTGGCTATGTATCATCCAAACATGGATTGGTAGGACTAACCAAAGTTGTAGCCTTAGAGACAGCTGAAGAAAATATAACTTGTAATGCAATAGGTCCTGGTTTTGTTTTGACAGAGCTAGTTATCAAACAAATTAAAAAAATAGCTAATGATAGAAAAATATCTTTTAACAAAGCTAAAAAAGATCTGATAAAAGAAAAACATCCTTCTATGGAATTTATTAAAAAAAATGATGTATCGAGTATGGCTTATTTCTTAACAACAAATGAAGCAGAACAAATTACTGGATCAAATATGATTATGGACGGAGGATGGTCAGTTCAATGAAGATAGCTTTGATCACAGGAGCAAGCCAAGGAATAGGTTCAGCTATAGCTCAAGAATTAAATCAAAAAAAGATTAAAGTTATTTTGGTTGCAAGATCAAAAGTTAAATTAAAAAAAATTCAAACTAGTTTAAAATTTCCTAAAAATTCAATAATAATTTCAAAAGACTTACGCTCATTATCTGCATGCAACTCTATTGGAGCAAAAATTAAAAAATTAAATTATCTAATTAATGTAGCTGGAGCTACTAAAGGCGGTAGTTTTTTAAAGCTTAAAGATAATGTTTGGGATGACGGTTTTAATCTTAAATTTAAAGCAGCTGTGAGATTAAGCAGAAACTTTTGGAAAACTTTAAGAAGAAATAAAGGAAAAGTAATAAATATAGGTGGAGGAGCAGCTAGAAATCCATCCCACACGTTTATGATTGGAGGTGCAGTAAACTCTGCACTAAACAACTTTTCTAGAGCATTAGCAATGCAAGGTAAAATTGATAAAGTATCAGTATCAATAATTCACCCAGGTATGACATTAACAAGTAGGCTAAAAAAACTCCTAGAGACAGATTCCAAAATTTTTAAAAAAAGTGTAAAACAAATTTTAAAACAGAGATGTAAAGTTGATAAAATTAAAAGACCTACTAAACCAGAGGAAGTTGCAAAGTTAGTTTATAGTTTAATAAGAAGTTCAAATTTAAATTTTAATAATATTACAATTGATGGTGGGAAAATTAAGCAATTAAAAACCCATGTTTGACCAGTTATCTGGATCGTTAAATTTCTTTATCTCTTTTTTTGTCACAGGACGAAAAAGGTAATATGCAATATAAATGGTTAAAAAAAATAAAAAAATTGTTTTCATTAAATTACTATAATAAATAAATATGCGTTTATTCAAAAGAAAATTTATTAAATTATTAGCATTTTCATTAATTTCTTCTATATTTCCTACTAGCTTTTTAGTTGCATCAGCTAAAAAGGCAATCAATCCGAATTTATCTAAAAAACAAAAAGATATCATGTTTAACGAGGGTACTGAAAGACCTTACACAAGCGATCTTTTAAAAGAGAAAAGAAAAGGTTTTTACCACTGTGCTAACTGTGGGAATAAATTATTCGCTTCAACAGCTAAATTTGATAGTGGAACCGGTTGGCCATCTTTTTCAGAGGCCTTACCGGGGGCTTTTAAAACTAAAATTGATTATAGTTTTGGAATGGAAAGGGTTGAGTATCATTGCGCTAAGTGTGGAGCACATCATGGACACGTTTTTAATGATGGCCCTAAAGAATCAGGTAAAAGATTTTGTAGTAATGGACTTTGTTTAATCTTCAAACCTGAGTAAAGTTAATTTATCTAAATTAAAAATCTCATATAATTATCGCTTTTTTGTACACAGCTAGCACCCAATTTGTTCATCTTAATTGCTGTATTTAAATATTTTAAGTTTAAATTCATCTAATGGATTTAATAACCGTAGTAATTATCAGTGTTATCGTTGCAGCCACAGGTGTGATTAATCCTAAACCTAAAGATCCAGAAACAGTTGCAAAAGCTCCTGAAACACAAGTTACAACACCAGTGATTGAGGCTAAACCGGAACCAGAACCTGTAAAAGAACCTGAACCGGAACCAGAGCCAGCTAAAGAACCTGAACCAACTCCTGAACCTGTAAAAGAGCCAGAACCAGAGCCAGAACCTGAAACAAAACCAGAAGAGCCTAAAGAAGAAGTTAGTGCCGAACCAACTCAGGAACAAGACGCAAAACCTGAGGAAGAAGAAGTAACGCCAGTAGCTGAAGAAACTACAGAAGCAGCTGAAGAAGAAAAAGGAATTAGTATGTTAAATATTATTCTTTATATCTTAGGGGCTATTGCAGTAATTGCAGCGGGAATATATTTCTTCATGAGAAGAGAGCCAGAAGCACAAAGCGCAGCCGATATTGCTAGATCACAGCCTCGAGAAGAACCAACACCTGATCCACAAGTAGAACCAACTCAAGAAGAAACTCCATCAGAACCAGAGCCAGAGCCTGAACAAACAACACAAGAAGAAACTCAATCGGAGACTACTCAAGAAGAAACTCAGACAGAAAATACAGATCAATCATCAAATAATGATGATGAAAATAACAATAGATAATTATTTAAAAAAATTTTTACCACCACTTAAATAAGCACATTTTTCACACTTCTTTTCAATTCCTGGAGGTTCATCTAAATTTAAAACTTCTTTCATTTCAATTAATTTTTCTTCAATCCAAGATGTATCTACACGATAAGGTATTAAAGTAATTTTAAAATCTATTTTGTTATCGAATTTGTCATTAGTTTTTTCACCATTACAAACATAAAAAAAAGTTCGATCTGAAACTTCAAAGTTCATTTTTCTTAAAATATGAACATAGATATCCATTTGTAATTTATAACTTAAATGCCATTCAGCATCGAGATAAGAAGAAACTGTGACAGGATAAGTTGATGATTGAGCTTTATAATCTACAACAACCAATTTTTTTTCATTTAAATCAAACCAAATATCATCAATGCCTCCATGAATAATAAAATTAGTTTTTTCATCTAAATAAGAAATCCCACCTCTTAAAGAATTTCTCCATGTATCTAAATCTTTGTGGTGGAAAGGTACAAAATTTAATTTATGTTTTACCATTATAGGGTGAGGTTTTTGTTTCTTTCTATACAAATCAAATTCTTTTTTTAATAATTCATCCACTGCAATGTTAAGTGCCCAACCAGGCATAGAAGGTTCTTTTAAACCTTTTACACGGTCTAAATAAAAACATCTTTTACAACTCAGAAAATTAAAAAATTTAGATCTACTTATTTTAAAAGGTGTATTAGATTTTTTATCGTAAATTGATGATTTTCTTGTTCTGAAAGATGTAGCGTCTTTCATTAAATTTGTTTTAATCTTTTAATCACTTCAGCTTTATTTAACGATAAAATTACATCATATAGACCTGGACCAAATCTTGATCCTACTAGAGCTATTCTTAGAGGTTGACCTACACCTTTAAAGTTTGTTTTGTGTTTTTCAATAAGCGATTTAATGACTGGTTCTAAAGTTTCTCTAGATAAAGAGCTTACTTTTTCATACTCATTAATAAATTCTTTTATGATGGTTTTTGATAAATCATCTAGAAGTTTTTTATCATCTACCCCAATCTCAATTTCATCTTTAATAATATATTGAGCATTGTTCCAAATATCTTCTAATGTTTTAGCTTTATTTTTAAGGAAACCCATAGACTTAATTAGAGCAGATTCTTTTTTCCCATCAATTGAAGATTTATATTTAGATATATATTCTTGAAAAAATTTGAATAATTCCTTTTCATCTATAGTTTTTATATAAGTTTCATTGATAGATAATATCCTTGCCATATCTAGCTTAGAGGGCGATTTACCAACACCACTTAGATCAAATAGGTCGACACTCTCTTGTTTAGTAAAAATTTCTTTATCTTTATAAGACCAGCCTAGTCTTAAAAGATAGTTTCTTAAAGCATCAGAAATAATACCAATTTTTATATAATCTTCTAAAGTAGAAGCATTATCTCTTTTTGATAACTTTTTACCTTGTTCACTATGAATTAAAGGTATA
The DNA here is from genome assembly GCA_014653545.1 of Pelagibacterales bacterium SAG-MED41. Taxonomy (GTDB): domain Bacteria; phylum Pseudomonadota; class Alphaproteobacteria; order Pelagibacterales; family Pelagibacteraceae; genus Pelagilacustribacter. Next base: position 222,391 of record JACWEJ010000001.1, on the reverse strand, counting down.
TGTGCAAAGTGAGGGACTGCCCAGCCCATAGCATCGTAGATTTGTTTTTGTTTAAATGAATTGATCATATGGTCATCCCCTCTAATTACATGGGTAATTTTCATCTCATGATCATCTACTGTTGCTGATAATTGATAAGTAGGAGATTTATCTTTTCTTAAAATTACAAAATCTTCAATAGTTGAATTAGAAATATTTCTTTCACCTTGAACCAAATCTTTTATGATTGTATTGCCTGAAATTTTACTTTTAAATCTTATAACCGGTTTAACATCTTTTGGTATTTCAAGATCCTTTGCATCTCTCCATTTTCTATTATAGACATAAGGCATACCTTGTTTTTTGCATTTTGCTTTCTGTTCATTAATTTCTTCTTCAGAGCAATAACAAGGATAAGCAAAACCTTTTTTAATAAGTTCTTCAGCTACAGCCACATGTTTATCTATATTTTTTGATTGGATATATTCAGATCCATCATGCTCTAAACCTAACCAAGCCAAAGAAGAAATAATTTGATTTTTAAACTCATCTTTTGATCGTTCTCTATCAGTATCTTCAATTCTAAGGAAATATTTTCCTTTATTCTTTTTAGCTAAAAGCCAATTAAATAATGCTGTTCGAACACCGCCAATATGAAGAGGCCCAGTAGGAGAGGGCGCAAACCTACAATTAAAAGACATTTAAATTTATTAGACTATTTTAGTGGAAGTTTCTATATAAAGAAACTAGCTTGCCTTGAATTTTTATTCTATTAGCAGCGTAAATTTTAGTACCGTAGTTTCTGTTTGCCGCTTCTAAAGCAATTGTATTACCTTTTTTTCTTACTCTTTTTAATGTTGCCTCTTGATCGTCAATTAAAACTACTGCTATTTGACCACTGTCAACATTTGAAGTTTTTTTAACAATTACTGTATCACCATCGTTAATCCCCGCATCAATCATCGAGTCACCCTTTACTTTTAATCCATAGTGCTCACCATTGTTTTGCAAGTCCTCGGGTAAGGCAACTCTATCAACTTCTTGTTGTATAGCTTCAATTGGTGTTCCGGCTGCAATACTTCCTAATACTGAAACATCTGTTGATTTTGTCTCTTCGTTTTTATCTAGACCACCTTTAATAACGCTAGGAGTAAAAGAGTTAAAAATATCGTTTGCACTTGCGTTTTCAGGAAGTTTTACAACTTCTAATGCTCTAGCTTTATGTGCTAATCGTTTTACAAAACCTCTCTCTTCTAAAGCAGAGATTAATCTATGAATACCAGATTTCGACTTAAGGTTGAGTGAATTCTTCATTTCTTCGTAAGAGGGAGAAATTCCAGAAGATCTGATCTTCTTATTGATAAATACTAATAAGTTTTTTTGTTTTTTTGTAAGCATAGAACAAACCTCGTACATCTATGTTCTATAAAAGTTCTATTTAAATTACAATGTGAAATAAAGGTCTATTTTACTGAATTATTTGAGTAAATTTTTTCATTAAAGCTGCTGGATTGTCAGACTTTAAAAGTGATTCACCAATAAGAAAGTTTTTTATACCAGATTTTTCATAAATATATTTAGCATCATTTTCATCTTTTATTCCACTTTCTGAGATGAGAGGACCTTTGTGGTTTTTCAAAATTTCAAAAATTGAAATCGTATTATTAATTGAAATATCTAAAGTTTTTAAATTTCTATTATTTATTCCTATTAAAGCTTCCTCATATTTTAAAGCTTTTTCAGCTTCTTTATGATCGTGAACTTCTACTATAACCGAGAGATTATGTTTTAGAGCCTCTGCATAGATCTCGTCAGCTTGTTTTTGATCGAGTGCTGCAATAATTAGAAGCACACAATCACAACCAAAACTTTTTGATAATGCAATTTGATAAGGATCAATAAAAAAATCTTTAGCTAGAACAGGAATTTTGAACTTGTCTTTTATATCTTTTATGTAATCAAGTTTACCAAAAAAGTGTTTTTCTTCTGTGAGAACGGATAGACAAGTTGCACCATTATCTTTGTACATTTTTGCTATGTTGATGTGATTAAAATCTTTAACTAAAACACCAGCTGATGGGCTAGCTTTTTTAATTTCGGTTATAAGAGAAACATTTTTATTTTTAGTTATAGCTTGTTTAAAATCAAAAAAATTATTTAGAGTTTTAATCTTATTTTCAAGAACATCTAAAGAATTTGCTTTTTTAATTTCTATTAAAGACTCTTTTTTATCTTGTACAATTTTTTCTAAAATATTTGTCATCAGGCAGATTGTATCTTCACTAAGTGCTGAAATACATTTCCAGAATTTAAATGTTTTGTAGCTTTGTTAAAAGCATTTCTAAAATCACTATCTTTGCCCGCTACGATTAATCCTGCAGCTACGTTTAACGCAACAGATTGAGAAAATTCGTTATTTTTGCCCTTGTAAATTTCTAAAATTTTCTCAGCATTAAACTCTGCGTTTTTTCCTTTTAAATTTTCTTTATGATTAGAATTTATTCCAAGATCTTTTGGATCGATAGTAAATTCACTTATATAACCGTCCTTTAACTCAACAATATTTGTTTTTGCAAAGGGTGAAATTTCATCCATACCATCATCGCTATGAACAATGTATGCATGTATAACTTCATTTTCTTTTAATGCTTCTGCAAAAGGCTTCATCCACTTTTTATCGAACACTCCTATAACTTGTCTCTTAACCTGAGCTGGACTACTTAAAGGACCAATTAAGTTAAAAATAGTTTTTTTACCCATTTTCTTCCTAGCCGGACCAACATACTTCATTGCTGAGTGGTAATTTGGTGCGAACATAAATGCAAAGTTAAATTTTTTTATATTTTCTTCTGCCTCGTCGGGTTTTAAATTAATATTTATCCTGAGTGCCTCTAAAACATCTGCTGAACCACAATTTGAAGAAACCGCTTTATTACCATGTTTAGCAACTTTAACTCCCATGCTAGCTAAAACAATTGCTGCCGCTGTAGAAATATTTAATGAATTCTGTCCATCTCCACCAGTTCCGCACGTATCTATTGTTTCAGGATCAGCCTTAACTTTATTAGCCTTTTCTCTTAAAACAAATATACCACCAGCTAATTCGTCTTTAGTTTCACCTTTCTTGATAAAAGCTTCTAATATTTCTATTATTTTATTTTCTTCATACTTTCCTTCCATTAAATCTGAAAAAAGTGATTTACTCTCTTCAAATGAGAGATTTTGACCTTTTTGTAGGTTTTTTACGATTTCAGTCATGTTAACTAGCTATAAAATTTTTAATTAATTTCATACCTACTTTAGTACTTATACTCTCAGGATGAAACTGAAACCCATGAATATTGTAGTTTTTGTGCATTAATCCCATTACGGTTCTATTTTGAGTTTCCGCGGTAATTATTAGATCTTTTGGAAAGTTTTTCCTATCTACAACCAGGCTATGATACCTAGTGGCTTCAAAATTATTTTTAATTTTTTTAAATAAACCTTTTTTTTGATGTTTAATTTTACTTGTTTTTCCATGCATTAAATTTTTTGCTTGAACTACTTTTCCACCAAATACTTGGCCAATAATTTGATGACCTAAACAAACTCCAAGAATAGGTATTCTTTTATGAATTTCTTTTACAATTTTTAAACAGTTTCCAGCTTGATCAGGGTTTCCAGGTCCTGGTGAGATAACAATCTTATCATATTTTTTTCTTATAATTGTTTTACCGTCAATTTTATCATTTCTAATGACATCAACATTCTTTTTAAAATTAGAGATATAATGAAATAAATTATAAGTAAAACTATCGTAATTATCTATCAATAAAATTTTCATTTAATCTACCGCGCTCATTAGTGCTTTAGCTTTATTTACTGTTTCTACATATTCTTTCTCAGGCTTACTATCAGCAACAACACCAGCTCCAGCTTGTACATAAAATTTATCATTTTTAATTAAAGCAGTTCTTAAAGCTATACAGGTATCGAATTCACCGTTTGGCGTAAAATAACCGATTCCTCCTGCATACAATTTCCTTTTATTTTTCTCAAGTTCGTCAATTATTTCCATTGCTCTTATTTTAGGTGCACCGCTTACCGTTCCTGCTGGAAAACCTGATAGAAGGGTTTCAAATAAAGAAAACTGGTTATTAAACTTACCTATTACATTCGAAACAATATGCATAACGTGAGAATATTTCTCCACTTTGAATTTTTCGGTAACTTTTACAGAATTTACTTTAGATACTTTGCTGACATCATTTCTTCCTAAATCTAATAACATCAAGTGTTCAGCTAATTCTTTCTTATCTTTTAAAAGATCTAACGCATATTTCTTATCTTCTTTATGATTTTTTCCTCTAGGTCTTGTGCCTGCGATAGGCCTAATCGTTATTTCTCCTTTTCTGAGCCTAACTAATATTTCTGGGCTACTTCCTAAAATATTAAAGTCTTTATAATTAAAATAAAACATGAAAGGCGAAGGATTAGATTTTCTAAGGTGATTATAAATTTCGATCGGCCTTTTATTTATTTTTCTTTCAAATCTTTGGCTTAAGACAACTTGAAAAATATCTCCTTTTTCAATGTATGTTTTTGCTTTTTTGACTAAAGATTTGAATTTCTCTTTAGTCGTATTTGATTTGATTAAATTTTTGTTAGGTTTAAACGTAAATTGCTCAGGTAGTTTTATATTTTCAAAGTCTTCGTATAAATCGAATTTCTTATTTATCGAGTCATATTCCTCTTTATAATTTCTTATTTTAGAATCTGCATAAGCATTTTCTATGTAAAAAATTTTCTTTTTTAAATTGTCGTAAATAACTAGATTTTTAGGTCGAGACAATCTTACGTCAGGAATATTTAAATCGTCTTTACATCTATTTGGAATTTTCTCTATATAACGAATTACATCATAAGAAAAATACCCCACAAGCATCGAGGCCATTGAAGGTAACTGTTTGGGAATTTTCATATTAAATTCTTTAATTAGTTTGTTAATATATTTAAGTGGTTCTGATTTAATCTTACTTTTCTTGCCAGAACTATTTAGTGTAATTATATTGTTATTAATGTCCCAAATTTTATCAGGGTTTAACCCAATAATAGTATATCGACCTTTAATAGTGCCTTTTTCAACTGACTCAAAAATAAAGCTATTTTTTTCTGCTAGAAGAAACTTAAAAAGATTTTCTACTTTATAATATTGTTTGCATGATCTCGTTCTAAATAAAATTTGATGCTTTTTTATAGAATGATTTTTTTTAAATTCTTTAAAACTTATATTAATTTTCATTGAAATGAATTTTTTACACGGTCGATAGATCTCTGATTTAACTCTACTTTATATTTTTGATTAACACTCTCATCATACGTATGGTATATTTTGTTAATCAAATTTAAACGTGCCTTGGCTTCGTATTTCTCGAATTCATTACTATCTTTATTTAAATTTTTGTATTCAGTTTTTTTAGTAGAAATCAGAAAACTTTTTGTAAGTGTATTATTTGTTATTAAATTTATTTCACCATCGTTTGTTAAAAAAATTCTCTTAATTAATCCATCTGTAAAAACATCATTTTGTTTAAGATTAGAAATTTTATAATCTTTAACAACAAGGCCATTATCATCAGCAAATTTTTTAAAATTGTCGTTGTCAAATGCTCCTAAACTAATATCTTTAGTTAAAGATGTGTTATTATCTATTTTTGCTTTAAAATCTAGCTGAGCATTTAATGCCTCTAAAACTTCAGGGTCGTCCATTGGTCTATTTCTTCTTTGCTCGTTTTTAATTTCAGCTAAATAATATTTACCGTCTATATTTATAACTTCGGGAGATTGTATATTTTTAATATTGAAAATCTTTTTAAAAATTTTATCAGGTAAATTTTTAATTTTATTTTTAGATTCATCTTCTTTATTTGCATTGATTTTATTAAATTCAATAATTTTTAAATTGTTTGTCTTAATTATTTCATCGAAATTTTGACCATCTAAAGCATTATTTTCTATAAGATCTAACCGCTTAAAGAAACTCTTGTCATATTCTGAATTTCCACTAATTAATTCTGGCTTAATTTCTGCATATCGTATTGATTTTAACTCGACAAAAAATATATTTTTATTTCTCTCGTACAGTTCTTTCAAACTTTCAGGTGAAGGTTTATTTTTTGAATGATATCTATCTAAATCAATATATTGGATAGTTTTTGTTTGATTTTCTTTTCTATACTCTTTTTCTACCAACATTTGTGGAACAACAATACCTCCAGCTAGTGAACTTAGAAATTGCCTTCTTTTTTCTTGCTCAACTATATTAGCCTCAAATTGCGGAGCGGTTACACCACTTTTAATTAAAAATTTTTCGTACTCTGTTCTAGAAAATTTTCCATTTTTAAAAAACAATTTATCATTTTTAATTATATCTCTTAGTGCGCTGTCACTAACTACAATGCCAAGTTTTTCAATCTCAAATGTCATAACTTTTCTTCCAATATATTCTGATAAAATTTGCTCAATTAAATCTGTTTTTGATAAATTTTTAATTTGATCTTCATTTAGGTTTAATCGATTAACGTAATTTATAAATTCTTGAGTACTAACTTTTTTGGAGTCAATTGTTGCTATTACGTTTTGATTTCCACCTCTAAAAACATCACCCATGCCCCAAAAAACAAACGGAAGAATGATAATCCCCACAAGGAGTTTAATAAAAAAAGACTTTGATAATTTACCTATTGATGTTGCCATTATATTAATTTAATAAGTTCAAAATTATACACCTATAGATTAAATTCTAAACTAAGGCAAATTATGAGATATTTTATTGGAAATTGGAAAATGTTTGGTGTTCCAAAATCTATCAATATACTTAATAAAATTAATTCATTTCACTCGAAAGATAAAAATAGAAACAAATACAGAGTTATTATAACACCACCATATACTCTGATTGAAAGTTACGCTAAATATTTCAAAAATAAGAGAATTTTAATTGGTTCACAAAATTGCTATCAAAAAGAACAGTTCTCATCGAATACAGCAGCCGTAAGCCCCTACATGTTAAGAAGTGTTGGTGCCCAGTATACTCTAGTTGGGCATTCAGATAATCGTGTAGAAGGGGATATTGACTCAATGCTTAAAGATAAAGTTAAATTTGCTCTTAAAAATAATTTAAAAGTAGTTTTTTGTATCGGTGAAAATAAATCCGAAAAAAAAAATAAAAAAACATTAAGTGTTTTAAAAAAACAATTAATCAAAGTATTGGAAAAAAACTTTAATAAAAATAATATATTTGTAGCTTATGAACCCATTTGGTCAATTGGTACTGGAAAAATTCCAACTGCAAGTGAATTAAAAAAAACAACCATTCATATTAAGAAGGTTCTTAAGAGTATTTTTAAAAAAAAAAGTCCAGCTGTTCTCTATGGCGGTTCTGTAGATGGAAGCAATGTTGAAATGTTCAAAGAAATTAGAGAAATCGATGGTTTTTTAATCGGTGGAGCCTCAAAATCTCCTAAGAAATTTATTGATATAATAAAGAATTACTATAGATAAGCCTCATGGAAAGTTTACTAATATTTGTTAACATAGCTTTAGCAATAATCTTAGTGATAGTAATTTTATTACAAAGATCAGAGGGCGGTGCCTTAGGTCTTGGTGTTTCACAAGATAATTTCACGTCAGCAAGATCTATGGGAAGTTTTTTAACCAAATTTACTTCTATCGTAGCTGCTTTATTTATAATCTGCAGTATAGCAATTGTTGCTATTTCAAGAGATGAATTTCGTGAAACACAGTCGGTTCTTGAAAAAGAGAAAGAAGAAGAAGAAAATTCAAATCTTCCACAAATACCTCAGTCTAAGTAATTAAGACTTTGTAATTCTTAACTTTTAAAGTATAACATACTTCCATGGCGCGATATATATTCGTAACTGGCGGCGTGGTTTCATCTTTAGGCAAAGGATTATCATCAGCTTCATTAGCATACTTGCTTCAATCTAGAGGATACAAAGTTAGAATTAGAAAACTTGATCCTTATTTAAATGTTGATCCAGGAACAATGAGTCCGTTTCAACATGGAGAAGTATTTGTTACTGATGACGGAGCTGAAACAGATTTAGATCTAGGTCATTACGAGAGATTTTCAGGAATTTCTGCAAAAAAATCTGACAATATAACAACCGGTCGAATTTACAGCGATGTCTTAAAAAAAGAACGTCAAGGAAAATACTTAGGTAAGACAGTTCAAGTAATTCCACATATTACAAATAGGATTAAAGAGTTTATTAAACATGATGTTTCTAAAGAAGATTTTGTTATATGCGAAATCGGAGGAACAGTAGGTGATATTGAAAGCTTGCCTTTTCTAGAAGCTATTAGACAATTTTCAAATGAAACTGGAAGAAAGAATACTCTTTTCATTCATTTAACTTTAGTCCCTTACATGAAAGCTTCAGATGAAATTAAAACAAAACCAACGCAACATTCAGTAAAAGAGCTTAGAAGCATAGGTATTCAACCAGATATTATTATTTGTAGGTCTGAAAGATCTATACCTATAGATCAAAGAAAGAAAATTTCATTATTTTGCAATGTTTCGATTGATGATGTTATTGAAACGGTAGATGTAAAAACAATTTACGAAGCGCCTATAAGTTTTAATAAAGAAAAATTAGACGAGAGAGTTCTTAAATTTTTTAAGATCAAGTCTAGAAAAAAAGTAAACCTGAGTCCTTGGAAAAAAATTACAAAAGCAGTTTTGAATAATAAAAGAACAGTTAACATAGCAATTATTGGAAAATATGTTGAGTTAAAAGATGCTTACAAATCTTTAGATGAAGCTTTAACTCATGGAGGGATATCAAATAATTTAAAAGTAAATTTGGTTAGAATTGAGTCAGACTTTTTAAAACCAAAAGATGTTAAAGATAAATTGAAGGGTGTTTCTGGAATTTTAATACCAGGAGGTTTTGGCAAAAGAGGAACAGAAGGAAAAATTGCTGCAGTAAACTATGCAAGAAATAATAAAATACCTTTTTTTGGCATATGTTTTGGAATGCAAATGGCTGTTATTGAATTTGCTAGAAATGAATTAAATATTAAAAACGCAACCTCAAGTGAATTTGGTTCGTCTAAGGCTTCTGTAGTTGGGTTAATGAGTGAATGGTTAAAAGACGGTAAATTAATGAAGGGCACTGATAAAGATTTAGGTGGCACAATGAGACTAGGTAGTTATGAAGCTAAACTAAAAAAAGGTTCCTTAATAAGTAAAATTTATAAATCAAATAAAGTGAATGAGAGACACCGACATAGATATGAAGTTAATATTAATTACAAAAATCAGTTTGAAAATAAAGGAATGATATTTTCTGGTTTATCACCTGATTTAAAATTACCTGAGATAATAGAGCTTAAAAATCATCCTTGGTTTATTGGTGTTCAATTCCACCCCGAATTTAAATCTAGACCTTTAGCTCCACATCCTTTATTCTCAGATTTTATAAAGGCCGCGAAAATTAAGTCGAATAAATAATGCCAAATCATAAAGTAAAATGCTCTAATTTTGAAATAGCTAACGACAAGCCCTTCACTTTAATTGCTGGGCCTTGCCAATTAGAAAACGAAGATCATGCTTTAAAAATATCTACAGAACTTAAAAAAATCACAAGTGAATTAAAAATCAATTTAATTTACAAAACTTCATTTGATAAAGCTAATAGAACAAGCCTAAAAGGGAAGAGAGGCATGGGTTTAGAAAAATCTCTTCCAATTTTTGATAAAATTAGAAATGAAGTTGGCTTACCCATTCTTACTGATGTTCATACAGCAGAGCAGTGTTCATTAGTTTCTAATCATGTTGATATTTTACAAATCCCAGCATTCTTGTGCCGTCAAACTGATTTATTAATCGCAGCTGCAAAAACTGGAAAAATAATTAATGTAAAAAAAGGACAATTCTTGGCTCCATGGGATATGGCTAACGTAATCAAAAAAATTGAAGACTCAGGAAATAAAAATATTTTGATTACAGAAAGAGGAGCTAGCTTTGGTTACAACACACTTGTCTCAGATATGAGAGCCTTACCAATTATGTCTAAGTTTGGATTTCCAATAGTATTTGATGCTACCCATTCTGTTCAACAACCTGGTGGTATGGGAGAAAAGAGTGGAGGACAAAGAGAGTTTGTTCCTTATCTAGCAAGAGCAGCAATAGCAGTTGGAGTAGGAGCAATTTTCATGGAAACTCATGAAGATCCTGACAATGCGCCATCAGATGGTCCAAATATGGTGCCATTAAATGAAGTAAAGACTTTATTAAAAAAATTAACTGAAATTGATAAATTAGTTAAATAAAAAGAATGGCAAAAATCAAAAACGTTAAAGGCCGACAAGTTTTTGACAGTAGAGGAAATCCAACTGTCGAAGCAGAAGTTTTTCTAGATAACGGAATATCTTCAACAGCAATTTCTCCGTCAGGAGCATCAACAGGTGCATTTGAAGCTCATGAATTAAGAGACAAAGATCAAAAAAAATTTTTAGGAAAAAGTGTTAATAATGCTGTTGAAAATATTAATAATAAAATATCAATTAAATTAAAAGATTTAGACTCGGACAAACAAGAAATAATTGATAAAAATTTATTAGAACTTGATGGTAGCGAAAACAAAACAAATCTTGGTGCAAATGCTACGTTAGCAGTATCTTTAGCTAATGCTAAATGTTCAGCTTTATCTAAAAAAAAATCTTTATTTAAAAACTTAGGCCAGTCTTATTCTTTACCTATACCTCTAATGAATATTATAAATGGCGGGGCTCATGCTGATAACGATTTAAATATTCAAGAATTTATGATTAGACCGGACTCTGCAAAATATTTTATGGATGCTGTAGAAAAATGTTTTCTTGTAATTCAAAATCTAAAAAAACTATTACAATCAAAAAATATGCTTACAAATGTAGGTGATGAAGGAGGGTTTGCACCTTCTATAAACACTAATGAAGAAGCTTTAGATTTGATTGTGCAAGCAATAGAAAAATCAAAACTTAAACCAGGAAATGATATTGTTATTTGTTTAGACGTTGCTGCTAATGAATTAATTAATGATAAAGGCGAATATTGTATTCAGTCTAAAAATTTTACAAATGTTGAAGAAGTTATTAGTTATTATGAAAAACTTATTTCAAATTATCCTATTAAATCTATCGAAGATCCATTTGCTGAAGAAGATTGGGAGTCTTGGAAAAAAATTACTAAAGCAATAGGGAGTAAAGTGCAAATTGTAGGAGATGATTTATTTGTAACCAATACAAAGCGCTTAGAGAGAGGTATTAAAGAAAAATCAGCAAACAGTATTTTGGTAAAACCAAATCAAATCGGAACTTTGTCAGAGACTTTAGAAGTTATTTCTATGGCTAAAAAAGCAAATTTTAACACAATTATTTCACATAGATCGGGAGACACAGAAGATACATTTATAGCTGATTTGGCAGTGGCTACAATGTCTTCTCAAATTAAAACAGGTTCTCTAGCTAGATCTGAAAGAGTAGCGAAATATAATAGATTATTGCGCGTCGAAGAAGAACTTGGAAATGAAGCCAAAATGGCTAGAATCTAGTTAATGAAACTTATTGAGAGTTTAAAAAAAAGAAAATTTCTTTTATTTAATATTTTTTTTACACTTTATATTGGAATAAATCTTATTGGTGGAGAAAGGGGTTTAATTTCTTATTTTGATAAGAAAAATACATATGAGGAATTAATAGAAAAAGATAAAAAATTAACGGCAGAATTAAAAGATTTAGATCATAAAATTTCATTAATAAATAAAAATGATCCAGATTATTTAGACATTTTATATAGACAAAAATTCAATTACGTTAAAGAGGATGAAATAATTATTAAATTAAAATGAGTGAAAAAGTTAGACACCCAGAAAAAGTAAATAAACCAATTAATCCAATAAAAAAAAAACCCAGTTGGATAAGATCTAAGATTGTCGATTCTCAGGTTTTCTTTGAAACAAAAAAAGTTGTTAATCAAAATAATCTAGTTACTGTTTGCCAAGAAGCAAACTGCCCGAATATAACTGAATGCTGGAGTAAAAAGCATGCAACTTTTATGATCATGGGAGATACTTGTACTAGAGCATGCGCTTTTTGTGATGTTAAAACAGGAAAACCAGTTGAACTTGATGTTTTTGAGCCTTTGAAAATATCTAATGCAGTTAAAAATTTAAATTTAAAACATGTTGTCATTACATCAGTTGATAGAGATGATCTTGAAGATGGAGGATCTGAACATTTTTATAAAGTTGTAAAAGCTACCAGAGAAAAAAATCCGGAAACATCAATTGAAGTTTTAACACCAGATTTTTTAAGAAAAGGAGATGCTTATAAAAAAATTTTAACTGCTGATTTAGATGTTTTTAATCACAATATTGAAACTGTACCTCGATTATATACCAAGGTAAGGCCAGGTGCGCGTTATTTTGCATCTCTAGAATTGCTAAAAAAAGCAAAAGAATTTAATAAAAAAGTTTTTACTAAATCTGGAATTATGGTTGGACTTGGTGAAACAAAAGAGGAAGTTATTCAGGTTATGGACGATTTAAGATCGGCAGAAGTTGATTTTATAACAATAGGTCAGTACTTGCAGCCATCAGCAAAACATCATCCATTAAATCGTTATTATCATCCGGACGAATTTCAAGAATTTGAAAGTATTGCAAAAAATAAAGGATTTTTATTAGTTTCTTCATCACCTTTAACTAGATCCTCTTACCACGCTGATGATGATTTTAAAAAGCTACAGGATGCAAGAAATAAGCAGCTTGAATGTCATCCGCATCATTAAAAAAGATAATTCCCTGTAAAAAAGATCAAGCAGTCGAAATGGTTCTCGATATTGAAAAATATCCTGAATTTGTACCTTGGTGTATCGAAGGAAAAGTTTTTGAAAAAAATGTAAGCTCAGATTTAATTACTTTTAATGGAGATTTAAAAGTAGGTAAAAGTATATTAAATGAAACATTTTCTAGCCATGTCTCTTACCATAGAGATTCAAATAAAATAGTTGTGACTAATTTAGACGGACCGTTAAAATATCTTAAGAATGAATGGAAATTTAAAGAAATTAATAACAATACCCAATTAGAATTTTATATTGATTTCGAATTAAAAAATCCAATTCTTAATGCAATAATGAAAAAATCATTTGAACTTGGTTTGAATAAAATAGCAAAGGCTTTCGAGGAAAGAGCGATCAAGCTATATAAGTAATGTTAACAGTCTCTTTTTTCCTGATATTGCTAATATTATGTTTTAAACTTCTTGCCTCAAATATAAAAAGAATCAGAACCGGGGATCCAAATGAAAATGACCAAACATATTGGATGTTTTCTTATGATTTCAAGTCAACAAATAAAGATTGGGAACCGGAAGATAAAGAACTTTTAAAAAGGAAAAGAACAAGAAATTTTTTAGTTTTTATTCTTTACTTAATTGCCTTTGGAATTTTTTTATTATTAAATAGTTTTGCTGCTCACTTATTGGACTTTATTGTAAGTCCTCAATTCAGCTATCCTGTTTAATATTTAGTAGATAAAGAAACGAGTGCGTTTTTATTAGAAGTGTTCTCAAAAGATTGATCTACATTAAATTTAAGATCAAATCCGTTTATATTTTTTGCAACATTAAAACCACCAGACAAGTCCTCAGATCCGCCAAGTGACATAGCATATTCTGTTTCTCGTTTTGACTTAAAGTTAAGCGAAAGATTTACTGAATCAGTATGATTTGAGGAACTTCTTTGTGATCTATTGTAATTACTAAAAATATTTAGGTTGTTTTTAAAAGAATAGTCAAAACCTATCTTTGAGGTAAATACATGATTTGAATTATCATTTTGATTATAAGAATAAGAAGTACTTGTATCGGAAATGTAACTTAATCTTGCTGTCGATATTTCTGTAAAATCATATCCATACTCTAATGATCCAAAAGGTTTGATTTTACTATTATTGAAATTGGTCAATCCATCAAACTTTAAGCCTAAAGAAGCTATCCCCGTTTCTATTTCTTGGCTAGAAAATCTCAATGCATTAGTACCTTCTTCTGAAAAGCTATCTAAAAATGTATAACCAAAATCTATTTTAGCTGAGGGGGTTAGAGTATAATTGTTTTTTTTAACTGGTTTATTTAAATTTACTGATCCAAATAATTGTTTATCATTTCTATTTCCCGAAAGAACATTGCTTCCATCAACTCTTGTTAGATCATTTTTAATTAATCCAATACCAAAAAGACTCTCAATATAGTTATTGTTTTCTAATGGCCTAGTTCTATAAATTGAAAAATTATAATTTAAACTGTCAGATCCAGTACCATTTTTTCCAACTTCTATATCGCTATGACCTACTTGAAAAGCAAATCCATTTATCTCGTTCTCATTTATTTTTTTGTCAAACCCGATAGTAAATCTGTTTGATAAAATATCTTTTTTAGTACTGTCATCTAATATTTTACTTAGACTGATTGTTCCTTCATTCCACATCGACCATCCATCGGGTAGCTTATTTTTTGAAAAAGAATCGTTTATTTTTTTCGAGATAGGTGATGCATCATACATAGATGCAAATATAGGATTTCCAAAATCTAAATTTATATTTTGATTAGATAAATTTTCATTAGATTTATTATTTCTTATAAAACTTAATCGATTCGAAATTGAATTAATAGAATGAGTAATAATATTCTTTGATAATTTAGTACTAGTTTTTATAGATCCAACAACATCACTATCAGACGTCGGATCAGAAGTTGATGAACTTGATGAGGAAGAACTGCAAGCAGTGGTTAATATATGGAATGCGCAGCTTAGAGAATATTCAGTAATATCATCTCCGTTATTCCCAACAATGTACATTTTAGTTCCATCATTGTTGAAAGCTACGTATTGCGAATGGCTTTCTTGATCCGCTATACTAAAACTACCTTCTAATGTAACCGTAGATTCAAATGAGTAAGCTGTTGATAAAGAATATTGAAAAACTTTATCAAATTGCAAGTCATTCATGAATAATTTTGTACCGTCATCGTTAAAAGACATTCCTTCAGTAATGTTTGTCTCACTACTCATTGAAAAACTTGTCACTAATGTTAATGACCCTACATCGTACGCAGATCCTAAATCGTATTCATGAACAGCATCAGAAACTCTTCCAGTTATATAAATTTTCGTACCATCATCATTAAATAAAATGACTTCAGGATTTCCTTCTTGAGTAGTAATAGAAACACTAGATTTAACAAATGTTACTGTTGACGATAAATCAAAACCTGTACTGAGACTGTATTGATGTATTTGATCAGAGGCAGAACCTGTAATAAACATTTTAGTCCCATCAGGATTAAAAGCTACAGCATTAAGTGCAGTTTCTTTTGCTGATACACTGTAATTAGCTGTAATCGAGGCCGTTGAAACATCATATGCTGTTGACAATGCGTATTCAAAAACTTTTTTGACATTATAGCCAACAATAAACATTTTTGTTCCATCATTATTAAAAACTAATTGACCAGGCGCTTCAGTCTGTCCTGTTAAATCAAAAGTATCAACAAAAACAGGCACTGCAGCATTTGCTGATGATGTGTAAGAAGCAAAAATTAGTATGTTAATTTTAAAGATAATAATTAACTTCTTTAAAAAATTTTTAATTTTTTTTTTCATAGTAAATTTATATGATAAAAACTTATAGACTCGATCTTAACTTTTTTCAATTTTTTGAGTAAACCTTAGGTTGTGAGATTTAATTAGAATTAATTAACTTTGATAACAAATTGAGGGATTTTTTTACGGTTTGTTTTTGAATATAAGCCCTACCTTTATTTTTAAAATTACATTTATTAATGACAACCTTTTTTTCAATTCTTATCCCTATATAAACTAAACCAACTGGTTTTTGTTTAGATCCACCCCTAGGACCAGCTATTCCTGTTATTGAAATACAGACTTTTGATTTACTAATTTTACTTAGTTTATTAACCATAACCAAACAACATTGAACACTTACTGCTCCATATTTATTTATTATTTTTTGAGGAACTTTTAATATGTGTGTTTTGGCTTGATTTGAGTAAGTGACTAACCCCATCGTAAATACTTTAGACGATCCACTCACTGAAGTAATTGCACTTGATAACATCCCACCTGTACATGACTCTGCAACTGCAACCTTTAGTTTTTTTCTTTTTAATAATGAAACTATTTTTTGGTTCAAACTCATTAGAAAAATTTTGCTTTAATTATCATAAAAATTATAAGTGTAAGAACAACATATAGACCTGCAACAACATCATCTAATATAACACCAAAACTATTTTTAAAATTTTTATCAAAATAACTAACTGGAAAAGGTTTTTTAATATCAAAATATCTAAACAAGATAAAAATGTATAAGTAAAATAATACTGCTTCTTGTGGTTCTTTCGCAGTGCTATGTGATATTTCATAAAGGTAAATCGGAATAGATTGACCAATAAACTCATCTACTACAACTTCTTTGGGATCTTTGTTTTCATTGTGTTTTATATATTGGGATACAGCATAAAATGAATAAATAAATACCAATAAAAGAATTAATAAGATTGTGTTATTCGCTAAGTCTATTACATAAAATAAACTGAATAGGAAAATAGTTGTTATTAATGAAGCAATTGTTCCTGGTGCGTATCTAAATGACCCAATTCCAAAACAGGTAACAAATAAGTAGTTAAAAGTTTTAATCATACTTAATTACTGAAGCAATTGTTTCACAGGCAATTGCTTTTTCTTTTCCAATTACTCCAAGTTTTTCTGTTGTTTTACCTTTTATATTTATTTGACTCTTGTCGATTTCGCAAAGCTTAGCAATATTATCTATTATTTTATTTTTATAATTTTTAATCTTAGGGGTTTGAGTGATAATATTTATATCAATATTGTTTATAAAATATCCTTTTAATTTTAATTGTTCTACAACTTTTCTCAGTAAGATAGTGGATCTAATATTTTTAAATCTTTTATTTTTATCTGAAAACATTTGTCCAATATCACCCATTTTAACTGCCCCCAGGATAGCATCAGTAATTGAATGTAATACGGGATCTCCATCAGAATGTCCTAAAGTACCTAATTTCGATTTAATTACTAAACCGCCTAAAAAAAGTTTTCTTTTTGGAACAAGTCTATGAACGTCAAATCCAATGCCGACATTAAGTCTAGATTTATAAATACCCTTGAGATTTTCTAAGTCTGATTGATCTGTTATTTTGAAATTATTTTTTTCTCCTTCAATAAACTTAACATTATTTAAATCCATATATAAAGAAATATCATCATCTTTATATTTTAAATAATTCGATTTATGTAATTCAAAAATTTCTTTTAATTTAAATCCTTGTGGTGTCTGAGTTAAAAATAAATTATTTCTTTTTTTTCCCAAAATATATTCATTTTTACTAGAATCTATTATTTGTTTTACGGCATCTTGAATTTTTATTTTAGGCACAACCGCTCTTGCATTTTTCATATTTTTTATAATAGAACCTAATAATTTCGTAGAAAAATTTGGTCTCGCAGCATCATGAATTAAAACTTTTGATATATTATTCTGCTTTTTCATGTAATTTAATGCATTGAAAGTTGATTGCTGCCTGCTTTTACCACCAGCTATAAGTTTAATATTTTTAAGCCTAAGTAATTTGACGCGTTTTAAATCTCTTCTATTATAAACAACGATAATTTTTTTTATTTGTTTAAATTTAAGAGCCTTTTTTACTATTATCTCAATTAGTGATTTGCCAGCTATTTTTTGGTAAGGTTTGCCAATATTAGACCTAAATCTATGACTATTTCCTCCAGCAAGAATAATTAAACAAAAACTCATGGTATTAACTTATATTATATTTATATAGATAATTAATGGTTATTTAAGATGTTTAAGATAATTAAAAATTTTAATTGGATTATTTTATCCTCATTTTTATGTATTTTTATGGGGATCATTACCTTTTTGACATTTATTAACGAGGGTTTTGTTGCTCTGACTGACCGAAATTTACAAAACTTATTAATTATAGATATTTTTTTATTACTTCTTTTTTTTACCTTAATTTTCAAAAATTTTTATAGATTTTATTATACCGGAAAAAAAAATAAAAAAGGAGCGCAAACTAACTTAAAATATATTTCTGTTTTTTCATTATTTACTGTTATCCCTTCTTTAATTGTTGCCATCTTTTCGTTATTTATTTTTAATTTCGGAGTCCAAAATTACTTTGATAAACAAATAACAAAAGCAGTAAATAATTCTTTTGATGTTGCAAAAAATTATTTAGAGGAAAGTAAAGAAAATGTTTTATCCGATGTTATTTTAATGAGTGTTGGTTTAAACCGTGCTTCAGGTTTTTATTATTCTAATCCTAAACGGTTTAAACAGATCATGAGGTCAGAAAAAATTCTCAGAAAAATTGACGATATATATTTAATAGATAGTTTAGGAAATATTATATTGTCTGATGTAAGAGATATCACTGAAGAACTTGTTGTACCTGCTGATGAAGATTATGATCAAGCTATTGAAGGAAAACCAGTTTTTATCACCGACAGTTTGGAAAACAAAACTACTGTGATGACTAAATTATCATCTTTAGTTGATACTTATTTATATATTTCAAGAAATATTGACCCAGAAATTCTGAGGTATTTGAATGAAACAGAGCAAGCTGTAAGCTTTTATTATTCAGTAGAAAATAGCCAAACAGGTATTAAAGTAACTTTTGCTATTATTTATATTATTGTAGTTACTTTATTATTATTTTTATCTACTTCAATAGCTATAACCTTTGCATCTAGACTTACAAAACCCATAATTAATTTGATCAGTGCATCTGACTCAATAAGTAAAGGTGCGCTTGATGTAAAAGTACCGGACGTTGAGACAGATGAAGAATTTAAACAACTTAATAAAAACTTTAATTTAATGATAGAAAGGTTAAAAGAACAACAAGACAAACTACTCGTTACAGAAAGATACGAAGCTTGGGAAAGTGTTGCAAGAAAATTAGCCCATGAAATTAAAAATCCTTTAACACCTATTCAATTATCAATTGATAGCCTTAGGGAAAAATATAAAGACAAATTAATTAATGAAGGAAAGGATTTTGAAAAATATTTAGAAACTATTAATAGACAAATTAAAGATATCGAAAAATTAGTAAATGAATTTTCAAATTTTGCTAGGATGCCAAGACCTATTTTAAAAAAAGTTGATATTACTCAATTAATAAATAAAGCATTAGATTTTATTAAACTTACATCTAAAAATTCTATTAACTTATTAATTAGAACTAAAAATCTTTTTATTAATGGTGATGAAGATCAGTTAAACAGAGCATTTATCAATTTAATTAAAAATTCAGAAGAGTCATTTTTTGAAAAATTGCAAAAAGACCCTAATTTTAAAGGAAATATTGACATAGAAATAAATGATAATAATGACTATATAGTCATTAATATTACTGACAATGGCGTAGGTATTACAGATACTAGAAAAGCTATGACACCTTACTTTACAACAAAAAAAACAGGAACCGGGCTTGGTTTACCTATTGTTACCAAGATTATTAATGAGCACTCAGGGAATTTTTCTATAAAAAATCAAAAAGGTAAAAGCGGTGCTCTGGTAACAATTACCTTACCTAAATATGTTTAAAGAAATATTAGTAATCGACGATAACCCAGATATAAGATTTTTAATTTGTAATATTCTAGAGGAACAAAATTTTAAAGTTCGTTCTGCTGCGAATTATAATCAAGCAGTATTAGAGATTAACAATCGATTACCTGATCTAGCAATTATTGACATAAAACTAGATAAACCTGACAAAGATGGAATTGATCTTTTAAAAATGATTAACAAAAGAAATAAGCTTACACCAGTCATAATGATTTCTGGTCATGCAACAGTTCAAATCGCTGTGGAAGCTATAAGACTGGGAGCATATGAATTTATTGAAAAACCTTTCTCTAAAGAAAAAATATTAAATTATGTAAATAGAGCTTTAGAGTCAGCTTCTCTTAAAAAAGAAAAAGATATAATTGAAAATAAACTTTTCCATTCTTTTGAACTTATAGGAAAAAGTCCTACAATTACTAAAATAAAGAAAATTATAGATAAACTATCAACATCGGAAAGTAGAATATTAATTTCAGGTCCTACTGGCTCTGGAAAAGAATTAGTCGCTAGAAAAATTCATAAAAATTCAACAAGATCTAAAGAACCTTTTGTTATTATAAATGCAGCTTTATTAAAAGAGAAAACTTATGAAAAAGAACTATTTGGTGAAGAATTTGAGGATGGAAATATTTCTTTCGGAGCATTAGAGCGAGCTAACAAAGGAACTCTGTTAATTGATGAAGTTTCAGAAATACCATACGAAACTCAAGCAAATGTTCTAAGAGTTTTAATTGATCAAAAATTTAAACGATCAAATGGATCAAAAGATATAAATGTTAATATTAGACTTATATCCTCAACTTCTAAAAACCTAAGTGATTTAGTTAAAGAAAATAAATTTAGAGAGGATCTTTATCATCGGCTAAATGTAATGCCGATTGATTTACCCTCTTTGTCTTCAAGAACCGAGGATGTACCTCTATTAATAGATTACTTCAAAACTAAACTTTCTGAAATAAATGGAGTTCAAAAACCTGATATAGATATGAAAAATGATAGTTTATATACTTATAGTTGGCCCGGTAACGTTAGAGAATTGAGGAATTTAGTAGAAAGAATTACCATTTTATCTTCAAATGAAAGTAAGGAAAAAATAAACCAAGTTATTGATGATATTTTAAATCCTTCATCAAAAATTCAAGATAATATGAACATCTTAGAACAATCATTTCAATCTCCATTAAAAGAAGCGAGAGAGCACTTTGAAAAAGAATATCTTACAAATCAACTTAAAAAACATCATGGAAATATTTCAAAAACTGCAGACTTTATTGGCATGGAAAGATCTGCCTTACATAGAAAATTAAAATCTTTAGGGATTAAAGGAATTAATTAAAAAATGAATATAATTATATGTGGAGCCGGAAAGGTAGGTTTTTCCATAAGTAAACAATTATCAGCTCAAGGCCATTCTGTTACAGTAATCGATCAATCATCTGAGGATATCAAAAAAATTAATGATGCCCAAGATGTTAAGGGTGTTGTAGGTAGAGCTTCATTGCCATCTGTTTTAGAAAATGCAGGAGCTGAAAAAGCAGATATGATTATTGCGGTTACCAGAAACGATGAAACAAATATGATAGTATGCCAATTAGCTAGTTCTTTATTTAATGTTTCAAAAAAAATTGCTCGTATTAGAACTAAAGATTTTTTAGAAGGCAAATGGGGTAAATTATATAACAAATCAAATATTCCTATAGACGTAATCATTTCGCCAGAGCTAGAAGTTGCTAAATCTTTGTACAGAAGACTGGAAGCACCAGGAGCTCTAGACAATGTACCATTTGGAAAAAATAAGGTGAAAATGTTAGAAATATCAATTGAAAATAATTGTCCTATTAAAAACATTCCTTTAAAAAAATTGACTGAAAAATTTCCAGATTTTAAAGCAAATATCTTAGGAGCTTTAAGAAAAGAAAAATTTATTTACCTTAAAAAAGATGATCAAATGCTTGAGGATGATAATATTTATGTTGTTATAAGCAGTGATCAACTTAATCCAATATTAAAAGCCTTTGGACATGAGGAAAAAATTGCAAAAAATGTTTTAATTATCGGTGGTGGAAATATTGGATTACAACTTGCTAAAATGTTAGAGGAAAATTTTGAGGATGTAAGAGTTAAAATAATTGAAAAAAATAAACAAAGAGCAGAAGAAATTGCTAATGAATTATCTTCATCAATAGTTATTAATGGTGATGCCTTAGACGAAGAAATTTTAAAAGAGGCAAATTTAGAGGGATCTGAAACAGTTTTAGCTTTAACTAATGACGATGAAAATAATATGATGGCCTGCGTATTGGCAGAGAAAACAGGTCTTAAAAAAAGGACCATAGCAATTGTAAACAAAACTAATTATAGCCTTTTGCAAGATTCTCTTAATATTGATGATTTAGTTGACCCTCGTATGACAACAGTTTCTAGAATCATGGAACATGTTCACAGAGGCTCAATCGGTACAGTTTATTCTCTCTTAGACGGTGAATATGAATTTATAGAAGCAAAAATTTCTGAAAAATCAGAATTAGTAAACAAACAAATACGAGACTCAAATTTGCCTGAAGATATAAGAATTGGTGCAATTATCAGGAAAGATAAAGTAATAATTCCAAAATCTAACTTTATTTTCGAAAAAGATGATCTTGTTGTATTCCTAGCAAAAAGGGAAGAGCTTAAAGCAGTAGAGAGCATTTTTAGCGTTGGCTCAATTTAATATTAATGAATTTTAAAGGTATTAGCTTTTATCTGAGCTTATTCTGCTTTCCTATAAGTTTTCTAGCTTTCATTAATATCTTATATGCATCGTATTTTGATTATTTTTTAAGTATAGATACTTATTTTACCACTTTTTTAATTTCATTAATTGTTGGAACAGGTCTTTTGTACTACGGTAAAAATACAAAAAAAAAGATAGATTTTATTGAACAATTGATTTTGATCTTCATCACATATCTTTTGACATCAGTATTAATAGCTATTCCTTTTTATTTAAGCAATTATCAAGTGACATTTATAAATTCACTTTTTGAGTCCGTATCAGGATTAACTGGAACAGGCTTTTCAATTTTTAAAAATATAAAATATTTAGATCCTACATTAATTCTTTGGAGGTCTTCATCCCAATGGATAGGAGGTTTATTTTTTTTAATCATCTTAATTATAATTTTTTCAAATAAATCATTTAATTATAAAATGACTAACTTAACTTTCGCTGGAGATAATAATTTCAAATCTAAAGAAAATATTAAGGATAATATTTTAAAAATATTTATTATTTATTCTGCATTGAGTATAATTATTTTAACTTTATTAAGCTTTTCAGGACTAAGATTATTTAATTCACTTAATATGAGCATGACCTTAATTTCAAGCGGTGGTTTTATACCTACAGATAATATCAGCAAAATAATATCAACAAATTTTCAAAAAATAATTTTTATTTTTTCACTATTTATATCTTTGCTTAATTTTTATTTACTTTTTAACATGTTTAATAAAAAAGTTTTAATTAAGGATCACAAGGAAGATATGTACTTGATTGCTATATCTATTATATTTTTTATATTAATTTATTTTAATGATTATGCAGGTTTAGATATAGCTATTAGTATAATAAGTAGTTTAGCAAATTCAGGATTAACTTTAGTAAAATCAGATAATAGTTTAAGTCTATATTTTTTATTAATTACGATTATAGGTGGATCACTAATATCTAATACGTCTGGAATAAAACTAACAAGATTTTATATTTTATTAAAAATTACCTCATTAGAAATTATCAAACTTATAAGCCCGAATAGTGTAATAAATAAAACTATCTTTAATTCAGATAAAAAAATTACTGATGAAAATGTAAAAATATCTTTTCTTATATTTATCTCTTTTTTCTTAAGTCTTTTTATTTTATCAAGTTTACTAGTAATAGATAATATTGGGTTTGAAAAATCTTTTAAATTATCAATATTAACTTTAACTAATACAGTTAATTCAGAAATGTTTGATATGAGGAATATAAACTTTTCCAACCTATTAACATCCTCAAAAATCAGTTTAATTTTGTTTATGATAATCGGTAAAATTGAGCTAATATCAATTTTTTTAATTTTCAAAAAAATTTTGTTTAAAAATTAATGGCTAAAATTGTAATTATTGGCGCAGGCGCGATGGGATCTGCTTTTGCTTTGCCCTGTTTGGATAATAATCATGATGTTAATATTGTTGGTACTCATTTGGAGAATGATTTTATTGAGCAATTAAAAAACAACAATAATTTACATCCCGGCTTGAATACTCAAATACCTCAAGAAGTAAAAATACTTAAATTTGATAAATTTGAAGAATTATTAAAATCAAATGTAGATTTAATTGTTCTTGGTATTAGCTCTAAAGGCATAGAATGGGTTTCTGATCAGTTGAGTAAATTATATAAGGACACCGCAATACCTAAATTATTGATGCTTACAAAAGGTTTAAGTATTTACAATAATAAATATGAGTTGTTAGTAGATAAACTTGAAAGACTATTAGAGGATAGAGGAATAAAAGAAACAATTATATCAGCAGTGGGTGGACCTTGTTTAGCCACTGGATTAGCAAATAGAGTTCACAGTAGTGTTGTTATAGCAAATAAGGACATTCAAACTGCAAAGAAAATTGCAGATATGTTAAACACTAATTATTATCATACATCTCACTCAGATGATTTAAATGGAGTCGAGGTTTCTGCTGCTATTAAAAATATCTTTTCTATGGCTGTTGGTGCTGCAAAGGGTTTGTGCAGTCAAAATGTTTCAAATGATGTTAGAGAAAAGAATTATTTGAATACTGCATCAGCATTAATAAAACAGTCAATACACGAAATGGAAATCTTTGTTGAGCATTTACATGGTAAAAAAGAAACTGTTAAAGGTTTAGCAGGGTTAGGGGACCTTTATGTAAGTTCAGGTGGAGGTAGAAATGCAAAAATGGGATCTTATATTGGAGAAGGCTTAACTTTCTCAGAGGCAAAGAAAACAAAAATGGAAAAAGTAACAGTCGAAGGAGCAGATCTGGCCAAAGAAATCGCAAAAAAAGTAAATGAGGATTTTGATAAAAAAAAATTACCATTAATGCTTGCCATGATTGATGCCATTGTAGAAGACAAAAAACTTGATCTTAATTGGGAGTTATTTAGATGAAAAAGTTTCTTATAATTTTAATATTAAATATCCTAATATCTACTTTTTCTTACGCTAATGATAGACAAGATTCAAAAGAAACTACTGCTATTTCTGATCAACTTAAAACTTTACAGGATCTTTATAAGTCTGGAGCGATAAGTGGATATGAATATGAAAAAGAAAAAAAAAAAATTTTAAAGAAGTAATATGAGGAAATTTATCATATCTATAGATGCCGGAACTACTTCGAATAGATCTATTCTTTTTGATTTAAAAGGTAAGCCAGTTTTCTCTTCTCAAAAAGAATTTACACAATACTTCCCCAAAAGTGGTTGGGTAGAACATAATCCCGAAGAAATTTGGAGAACTACTGTAAAAACTTTAAAAGACGTAATTCAAAAAGCTAATAAACTTAGGGGAGAAATTTTAAATATTGGAATTACCAATCAAAGAGAAACAACTGTCTTATGGGATAAGAAAACAGGTAAAGCAGTTTACAATGCAATTGTATGGCAAGATAGAAGACAAGAAGAATTTTGTGCGAAATTGAGAAAACAAAATAAGGATACGATGATCTTTAACAAGACTGGTCTTTTAATAGACTCATATTTTTCAGGTACAAAAATCAAATGGATTTTGGATAACGTGCCTAAAGCAAAAAAATTAATGAACAGTAATCAATTACTTTTTGGAACTATTGATAGCTTTTTAATATGGAGATTTACTAAGGGTAAAGTTCACGCAACAGACGCTACTAATGCAAGTAGAACAATGATTTATAATATATCTTCTAATAAATGGGATGATACAATTTTAAATCTTTTAAAAATTAAAAAACATATCTTACCAGAGGTTAAAGACTGCGCAGATGATTTTGGTCAAACGCATTCTTCAATAACTGGTAAATCTATTCCAATAAACGGTGTAGTTGGAGATCAACAAGCTGCAACAATTGGTCAATGTTGTTTTGAACCTGGTTCTCTTAAAAGCACATATGGAACAGGAGCCTTCGTTTTATTAAACACAGGGAGTAAAAAAATTTATTCAAAGAATAGATTACTAACAACTATCGCATATAGAATTAATGGCAAGACAACTTATGCAATGGAAGGATCAATTTTTATTGCTGGGGCAGGAGTACAGTGGTTAAGAGATAGAATGAAATTTTTCAACAAAGCATCAGAAACTGAAAAAATAATAAAATCTCTTAAAAGCAATAATGATATTTACTTAGTACCAGCATTTACAGGTCTCGGAGCTCCTTACTGGGATGCAAATTCTAGAGGAGTTTTGAGTGGAATTACAAGAGACACAAGTCCAAAAGAAATAGTAAGAGCCACAATCGAAGCTGTCGCTTATCAAACTCATGATTTATTTCAAGCTATGAAACATGATGGTTTAAGACCAAAAATTGTGAAAGTTGATGGAGGGATGGTTATGAATAATTGGTTTTCTCAATTTTTATCTGATGTTGTTAACGTAAAAGTATTAAGACCAAAAGTACAAGAAACTACAGCTTTAGGTGCAGCATTCATGGCTGGATTACACATTGGTGTTTATAAATCATTAAAAGATATTTCCAGAAATTGGCAATTAGATAAAAAGTTTTCTCCTAAGATGAGCAGAAAATTAAGATCAGCCCTTCTAGACGGATGGATCAAAGCTATTAAAAGAACTTTAATAAATTAATACATCCCTTAGTTGTATGAGAATTATAAATCTCTGTACATTTTGAGTTTTTTTTGTTTCAATAATTCTTCTAGAAAACAATAACAATTAAATGGGGGAAATAATGATTAAAACATTAAAAACTATTTTTGCTGTTGCTGTTTCATTTTCAATCGTAACTATTTCTAACGCATTTGCAGACGGTCATTCAGCTGCAATTAAGAAATGGTCAAATGGGGAATTTAGTCTTTCAGTTCTATCAGCAAAAGATAGAGAGAAAGAACTACAATGGTTCCACGATGCTGCTAAGCCATTCAAAGGAATGTCTTTAAAAGTTGTATCTGAAGGAATACCTACTCACGTGTATGAATCTAAGGTTCTTACAAAAGCGTTTGAAGAGATAACAGGCATCAAAGTCCAACACCAAATTATTGGTGAAGGTGATGTAGTAATGGCTGTACAAACTCAAATGCAAACGAACGTAAGTATTTACGATGCGTATGTAAATGACTCAGACTTAATTGGTACGCACGCGCGTATGCAACAAGCTGTAAATTTAACTGACTGGATGAAAGGCGAAGGTAAAGCTGTCACTAATCCAATGTTGGATTTAGATGACTTCATAGGACTTCAATTTACTACGGGTCCTGATGGAAATCTTTATCAACTACCAGACCAACAATTTGCTAACCTTTATTGGTTTAGAAAAGATTGGTTTGATAGACCTGAAATCCAAAAAGCATTTAAGAAAAAATATGGTTATGATTTAGGTGTTCCAGTAAACTGGTCCGCTTATGAAGATATAGCTAAATTCTTTTCAGAAGATGTTAAAGAAATCGATGGCGTAAGAATATATGGTCACATGGACTACGGTAAAAGAGCTCCAGACTTAGGATGGAGAATGACTGATGCGTGGTTGTCAATGGCTGGCGCAGGAAGTAAAGGATTACCAAACGGAGTTCCAGTAGATGAGTGGGGAATTCGAATGGAGCCTGGTTCTTGTAACCCAGTAGGTGCTAACGTATCAAGAGGTGGAGCTACAAACGGCCCTGCTGCTGTATACGCAATTAGAAAATGGGATGAGTGGTTAAGACAGTATGCACCTCCAGGTGCTGCGGCTATGGACTTTTATCAGTCTCTACCATCACTATCTTCAGGAAACGTTGCTCAGCAAATTTTCTGGTACACGGCTTTCACAGCATCTTTAGTAGGAAAAGATCCTAACAATAAAGTTGTTGATGCAAACGGTATGCCATTATGGAGAATGGGACCTTCACCAAAAGGACCTTATTGGGAACAAGGTATGAAGCTTGGTTATCAAGACGTTGGATCATGGACTTTATTTAAGTCTACTGACGTTGAGAGAAGAAAAGCTGCATGGTTGTACGCTCAATTTGCTGTTTCAAAAACAGTATCTCTTAAAAAAGCTGATGTTGGTATAACATTTGTGAGAAAAAGTACTATTAATCACAAACACTTTACAAAGAGAGCGCCTGAACTTGGTGGTCTTGTAGAGTTCTACAGATCAAAAAACAGAAATGTTTGGTCACCAACAGGTGTCAACGTTCCAGATTATCCGAAGCTAGCACAATTATGGTGGCAGCATATCGGAGAAGTTAACTCTGGCACATTTACTCCACAACAAACTATGGATCGTCTTGCAGATGAGATGGACTTAGTTATGTCTCGTATGGAAGCTGCTGATAAAGGTAGTAACGCTTACGGTGGATGTGGACCTAGACTTAATAAACCAAGAGAAGCTTCTTATTGGTTAAATCAAAAAGGTTCGCCAAAAGCTAAAGTTAATGAGAAACCTCAAGGAAAAACCGTAGCATTTAAAGACGCTTGGAAATAACTTAGGTTAATCTAAATCTTAAAAGGGGGCAATTTTTGCCCCCTTTTTTTAAAACCAAATTACAAATATGAGTTTAGAATTAAAAGAAGTTGAAAAAAAAGTTGGAATTGAAACTCATATATATTCTACAAATTTAAAATTAGAAAAAAATACTATTAATGTTTTATTAGGATCTACTTTAGCTGGTAAAACAACATTAATGCAAATTATGGCCGGTTTAGATAAACCAACTTCAGGAGAAATTTGGTTTAACGGAGAAAATGTGACTGGTAAAGAAGTTCAAAAAAGAAATTGCTCTATGGTTTACCAGCAATTTATTAATTATCCTAATTTTACTGTTTTTGATAATATTGCATCACCTTTAAAAATTACAGGAATTAATTCTGATGAAATTAAACAAAGAGTAGGGAAAGTTGCAGAGCTTTTAAAATTATCTGCAATGCTTAATAAAAAACCGGACGAATTATCTGGAGGACAGCAACAAAGAACTGCCTTAGCTAGAGCTTTAGTCAAAGACTCTGATCTGATATTATTAGATGAGCCTTTAGCTAATTTAGATTTCAAGCTTCGTGAGGAACTTAGAGAAGAATTACCTAAACTATTTGAAGACAGAGATTGTATTGTTGTATACGCTACAACAGAACCTTTAGATGCACTTATGATAGGTGGTAATACTGCAACATTATTAGAGGGAAATGTAGTTCAGTATGGAAATACTCTAGATGTTTATAATAAACCTGAAAATTTAACGTCTGCCAAAGTATTTAGCGATCCTCCGATGAATATTGCTGAAATTACTAAGTCAGGAGATAAGTTTAAATTAGCTGACAATAACGTCCAGTGGACATCAAGTGTAAATATAAAAGATGGAAATTATAAAATTGGTATAAGACCTCACAATATAACGACTTATAAAGAGGGAAGTAATTCAGTTGAAATTAATGGTAAAGTTTTAATTTCTGAACTTTCTGGATCAGAGAGTTTAATTCATTTTACTAATGGAAATTTAAATTGGGTTTCTTTATCAAATGGTATCCAACAAAGAAATATTGGTGAGGATACGAAGTTACATATGAATGTAGATGAATTTTTATATTTTGATCAAAACAATAGATTGGTAAATCATGGCTAAAATTACTTTAAAAAAACTAAGTCATAGTTATTTAACCAATCAAAATAATGATGCCGACTGGGCTCTTAGAGGAGTTGATATTGATTGGAAAGATGGAGGAGCTTATGCATTATTAGGACCTTCAGGTTGTGGAAAAACAACGTTATTAAATATTATCTCTGGTTTATTAAAACCAACTGAAGGCGAAATATTATTTGATGATAAAGACGTAACAACACTTAATCCAGTTGAAAGAGATATTGCACAAATTTTTCAGTTCCCGGTAATTTATGACACTATGACTGTTTATGATAATTTAGCATTTCCTTTAAAAAATAGAGGTTTATCAGATACTGAAATCGACAGTAAGGTTAAAGAAATTGCTGAAATGTTAGAACTAAGCTCCACATTAAATAATAGAGCATCTGGATTGACAGCAGATGGAAAACAAAAAATTTCTCTTGGACGAGGACTTGTTAGATCAGATGTAAATGTAATTATGTTTGACGAACCTTTAACAGTAATTGATCCACATTTGAAATGGGTTTTAAGATCAAAATTAAAAGAATTACATCAAAAAATTAATCGTACTATGATTT
Organism: Pelagibacterales bacterium SAG-MED41; assembly: GCA_014653545.1. Taxonomy (GTDB): domain Bacteria; phylum Pseudomonadota; class Alphaproteobacteria; order Pelagibacterales; family Pelagibacteraceae; genus Pelagilacustribacter. The sequence goes on along the minus strand of JACWEJ010000001.1, from coordinate 192,254 downwards.
ATGTAACCCACGATCAAATAGAAGCATTAACATTCGCGGATCAAGTTGTTGTGATGCATGAAGGGCAAATTGTTCAGACAGGAACACCCGTAGAATTATTCGAAAAACCAAAACATACGTTTGTAGGTCATTTTATAGGTTCACCAGGAATGAATATTCTTCCTTGTGAAATTAAGAACGGACAAATAAATTTTGAGGGAAAAATATTACCCACAAATACCAGCATTAAAAAAACAAACTTTAGCAAGACTCAGGTAGGTATAAGACCAGAATTTATTAATTTTTCAAATGACGGAATTCAAGTAAAGATTAAAAGAGTTAGTGATACAGGTAGACATAAAGTAATCGATACTGAATGCAAAAGTGGTAATATTAAAATCTTGGCTAGTGCTTCTACTGAAATACCAACTGGTAGCGCACATATTTCTTTTGATCAAAAATATACATATGCATATGGAGATAACTGGATAATTGAATAATGAATAAAACATTTAATCAAAAAGCTTGGTATTTTGTTATTCCTGTTTTTGTTCTCGTTGCGTTTAATGCAGCGGTTCCATTGATGACAGTTGTAAATTATTCATTTCAGGAAACATTTGGAAGCAATGTTTTTGCATGGGAAGGAACTAGATGGTTTAAAGAAATTCTGCATTCTGAGAGATTTCATGCATCTTTAGGAAGGCAAGCTATATTTACTTTTATAATTTTGTTAATTCAGCTTCCTCTAGGTATATTTATTGCATTGACTATGCCTAAAAAAGGTTGGGGTGTTCCAGTCTGTTTAATATTGATGTCAATGCCATTACTAATTCCCTGGAATGTAGTTGGAGCAATGTGGAATATTTTTGCACTCCCAGATATTGGTTTTTTGGGTAATTCCTTAAATTCGATTGGATTTGATTATAACTTTACACAACAAAGTGGGGATGCTTGGTTTACGACAATATTAATGGATGTTTGGCATTGGACTTCCTTAGTAGTGCTTTTATCTTATGCCGGTTTGAATTCAATACAACCGGCTTATTATCAAGCAGCTGAAATTGATGGTGCTAGTAGATGGGATATATTTAGATACATAGAGCTTCCCAAAATGAAAAAAGTTTTAACTTTAGCAATACTTTTAAGATTTATGGATAGTTTCATGATTTATACTGAACCTTTTGTTTTGACTGGTGGGGGACCTGGTAATGCAACAAACTTTCTATCTTTAGATTTAGTAAAAATGGCCTTAGGGCAATTCGATCTTGGTCCTGCAGCAGCGATGTCACTAATTTATTTTTTAATTGTTTTACTAATATGTTGGATTTTTTATAGCTTAATGATGAAAGATGAGGCTCGAACATGAAAAAAATTAAATGGTTAGTACCTACAATCTATATAATATTTTTGATGCTACCAATTTATTGGTTGCTAAACATGTCCTTCAAGACAACAACAGAAATTATTAATGTTTATTCACTATGGCCAAAAGATTTCACTTTAGAAAATTATGTAACAATTTTTACCGATAGCACTTGGTACATGGGTTATGTAAACTCTATTACTTATACTGTTTTTAACACTATAATTTCTGTATCTGCAGCACTTCCGGCAGCTTACGCTTTTTCAAGATATAAATTTTTAGGAGATAAACATTTATTCTTTTGGTTACTTACTAATAGAATGGCACCACCTGCTGTTTTTGCATTACCATTTTTCCAGTTTTATTCATCTGTAAACTTATTTGATACACATATAGCAATAGCTTTATCTCATTGCCTTTTTAATATTCCTTTAGCCGTTTGGATATTAGAAGGATTTATGTCAGCTGTTCCAAAAGAATTAGATGAAACCGCATATGTTGATGGTTACTCTTTTGGTAGGTTTTTCTTTAAGATTTTTATTCCTACAATAGCTGCAGGAATAGGTATTACTATGTTTTTCTGTTTTATGTTTTCTTGGGTTGAATTGCTATTAGCAAAAACTCTTACTGCAACTATTGCTAAACCTATCGCAGCAATAATGACAAGAACCTCGAGCACATCAGGATATGAATTAGGTTTATTAGCAGCAGCAGGTAGTTTGACAATTATTCCAGGTGCAGTGGTAATTTACTTTGTAAGAAATTACATAGCCAAAGGATTTGCAATGGGGAGAGTATGATTTTTACAAATCTACACGCATCTAGCTGGTCAACTGTTGGTCAGCCTAAAGAAAAAGGACTCTTTGATTTTGATTTTATAACATGGATGGCTTGGACGTGGCCCACGGCAAGTTTTTTTATTTTTATAGCAGTCTGTATCACAGTGATGTACTTCTGGGAAAAAAAAGTTCCTGGTGGGTCTCCAAGGAGGGGAATTTTAGGATTAGATACAACTAGAGGCGATAGACTTTTTGTATCTTTGCTAGGGAGTGCATTCATCCACTTAGCTTGGTTAGGCCTAGTTGGTAGTTTACTGTGGATAGCAACAATTATTTGTGTTGCTTATTTCGTACTAGTATTTAAATACGTATAAAATATATGGTTAAAGTTGGAATAAATGGATTTGGTAGAATTGGTAGATTAATTTTAAGAGCACTTTTAGAAAATTATAAAGGAAAAATCCAAGTTGTAGGAATAAATGATCTAGGCTCAATTGAAGCGAACGCTCATTTAATTAAATTTGACAGTACACATGGAACTTTAAATCACGATGTTAAAACATCAAGCGATGGATTTCAAATAGGCGACCAAAATATAAAAGTATTTGCAGAAAAAGATCCCACCAAATTACCTTGGGGAAAAATTGGTGCAGATGTAGTTTTAGAATGCACAGGTTTTTTCTTAGATAAAGCTTCTGCAGGTAAACATATAGAAGCTGGAGCAAAAAAAGTAATTATTTCAGCACCAGCAAAAGAGGTTGATTTTACAGTTGTTCAAGGTGTTAACAGCAAAGATTTAAAAAAAGACCACAATATTATATCTAACGGGTCTTGTACCACAAACTGCTTAGCTCCAGTTGCAATGGTATTGGAAAATACTTTTGGAATTGAGTATGGTTACATGACCACTATTCATAGTTATACTGGTGATCAAAAATTGTTAGATACTTTACATAAAGACTTAAGAAGAGCGAGAGCCTCAGGTGATGCGATGATACCTACGTCAACAGGTGCAGCCAAGGCTATGAGTTTGGTTTTACCAAGTCTTAAAGGTAAATTAGACGGAACTGCAATTAGAGTCCCAACTCCAAACGTTTCACTTATAGATTTAACATTTGTACCTAATAAAGAAGTAACGAGTGAAAGTATTAATGATGCTATGAGTAAAGCTTCTAATGGATCTTTAAAAGGTATACTTGCAACAAATTCATCTCCACTAGTTTCTAAAGATTTTAATCATAATCCTCACAGTTCAATATTTGATTTAACCCAAACACAAGTAATCAAAGGTAAATTTAGCAGGGTGTTATCTTGGTATGATAATGAATGGGGTTTTTCTAATAGAATGTGTGATACTGCAATTCAAATTGCCAATCTTATTTAGTTTCTTCAGCTTCTTCAATTAATTTTAAAGTATGTTTAGGAACATCAGAATAATCCTTTTTAAATGATTTAGTTATAGATTTCATATTTTTAATATCTTTTTTTCTGTTCTGGATTTCCTCTACTGCCAATAAAATTTCATCAATACTATAATTTTCCATTACGTTCCAACTTTATAAAGCCTAATCATATTTGTCATTCCAGCTTTTCCGAATGGCAAACCAGCAGTAATAACAACGAAATCATTTTTATTAACGAATTTTAACCTTTTAATTATTTCTCTTGATATTGACATCATATCTTTCCAACCATTTGCATCACGACTGTTTATTGACTGAACTCCCCACAATAAAGAAACCTGTCTACAAACATTTACGTTAGGAGATATAGTAACAATTTTAGCAGCGGGACGCATTGCAGAAACTAATTTTGCAGATTTACCAGAATTTGAAAAAACAATAATAGCTTTTACATCAGGGTTGTAAGCAATATCTTTTACTGAAAGTAAAATAGATTTTACTGGGTCTTTGTTTGAAATAATTGAATTTTTAAAATCTTCAATATGTTGTCTTTTGTATTTTTCAGTTGAAAGAATAGTTTGCGTCATAGTAGAAACCGCTTGAGTTGGAAATTTACCAATTGCTGCTTCAGCAGATAACATCACAGTGTCTGCTCCTTGAAAGATTGCTGTGGCAATATCATTTATTTCAGCTCTTGTGGCAGTATTATTTTCAATCATACTCTCTAGCATTTGTGTAGCAACAATTACCGATTTAGAAAATTGAGAACATTTTTTAATTAAGCTTAATTGAACTTTAGGAACTTCGCTATGTCCAATATCAATTGCTAAATCTCCTCTGGCAATCATTATGGAGTCGGTTGCTTTTATAATTTTAATTATATTTTTTAAAGCATGTCTATTTTCTATTTTTGAAATAATACCTATATCTTTTTTAATTAATTTTCTAGTTTCTAGGATAAGTTTTTCGTTTTGAAGATAAGAAAGAGCAATCCAATTACAGCCAAGCTTAGTAGCTGTTTTAATATCTTTTTTATCTTTCGATGTTAATTTATTAAAAGTAATATCAAAATTTGGTATATGAATACTTTTATTACTTTGCATATAGCAATTCTGGCTTTTACAAATAGTCGTAACGACCAATCCTTTTTTGTTAGTTACTACAAAAGTGAATTTTCCGTCATCTATTAATATTTTGTTTCCTTTTTTTAATCTTTTAAGAATTTTTGGATAAGGAAAATTTATTCTTGAATGGTCACCAATTTCTTTTTTAGTATCAAAGATATATTTTTGATTATATTTAATTCGTTGATTGTCTTTCTTAATTTTGCCAACACGAAGTTTCACACCTTGTAAATCTGCTATTAAAGCTATTTTTTTATTTGAGGATTTTTCAATTCTTCTAATTTTGGCAATAATTTTATTTATCCCATCAGTATTATGACTAAAGTTAATTCTAAAAGCGTCTACACCAAGATTTACAAGCTGTTTCAGTTTAATATCACTGTAAATGGCTGGCCCTAAAGTTGCTATGATTTTGGCTTTTTTTTCCATCAAGAAATTTTTATGTTATAACATTTCTTATCTCAAAAAAGAATATTAAAGAAAATTTAAATTTAATGGTTAATAAAAAAATTGGAATTTTAACAAGTGGTGGTGATTGTGGAGGACTTAATGCTGCAATTAGATCTATCTTCTATAGAGCAAAAAATAAATATAATATGGATGTTTTCGGTATAAAAGATGGAACAGCAGGTTTCATGCAAAGACCTGTTGCAGCCGTTGAATTAAACCATAAAACTTTCGGAGGATATCTTCTAAGACAAGGAGGTACTTTTTTAGGATCAACAAATAAGGGAAATCCTTTTAAATTTCCTATTAAAAATGGAAAATATCTAGATAGATCAAAAGAGATAATCGAAGGTTATCATCAAATGAAATTAGATGGTCTCATTATTATTGGTGGAGACGGTAGTATGCAAATTTTAAAGAAACTGGCTAAAGCTGGTAAGATGAAAATAGTAGCTATTCCAAAAACTATAGATAATGATGTTGGAGCAACTGAGAGTTCCATTGGTTTTCACACAGCTGTAGACGTTGCAACGCAAGCATTAGATAATCTTCAATCAACAGCTGCTAGCCACAGAAGATCAATGATTTTAGAAGTAATGGGAAGAGATGCAGGTCATATAGCTTTAAATGCCGGTATAGCAGGCGGCGCTGATATTATTTTAATTCCAGAAATAAAATATTCTATAGATGGAATTATAAAAAAACTAAATTCAATGAAAAAATATGACATACAGCATTCTCTAATTATTGTTGCAGAAGCTGTCAAAAAAGAAGATGGCAGTACAGTTTTACACAAATACATGGATGGAGAAAAACGATTAGGTGGTATTGGCGATTATATAGCGCAAGAATTAATGAAAAAAACAGATGTCGAATGTAGAGTTACATCTTTAGGACATGTTCAGAGAGGTGCACCACCAACTGCAAGTGATAGAATTTTAGCAAGCGCTTTTGGTGTTTATGCCGTAGATTTATTAAACCAAGAAAGATTTGACCGAATGGTTGCTTGGAGAGATAGAAAAGTCGTAGATGTGCCTATTGATGAGGGTATTAGAACATATAAAAATGTTGAAAGAAAAGATTCTTTAGTAGAAACTGCTTTATCTTTAGATATTTATATTGGAGATGACATTTAATTATGGATAAAAATTTAAATAAATATGCAGATAGAATTGTCAACGCTTTTTTAAAAAATAAAATTATTTCTCCCTTGCCCAAAAAATTCACTAAAAAAATTTCTAACGCTCAAAAATTTAGAAAATTATGTGAAAGTAAAATTAATAAACCAATTAGCGGTTTCAAAGCAGCTGGAACTGGTATTCCAGTATTAAAAAAATTAAATGAGAAAGAACCATTTTATGCGACAGTTTATAAGCATAATGTATTAAAAAATAAAAAAGGGGTAAAAATTAATAAATTTACAATGGGTATAGAATTAGAAGTTTGTTACTTGATTAAAAAAAATTTTTTTAATTCCAAAACAAAAGTGACAAAAAAAAATATTAAAAAATTTATAACGTATATTTTACCTTGTATTGAAGTTGTTGGTTATAGACAGAAAAAGAAAGGTATTAAAAGTTTAGGTGATCTTTGTTCTGACTTTGGTGCAAATATAAAATTTATTTTAGGTCCGAAGAAAAAATTTTCAAATCAAAACGTTAAAAATTTAAAAACAGCCATTGCTAATAAAAAAATTAATCAAGTTGTTAATGGGAACACAAACACAGTTTATATAGACCCAATGAACTCTTTAAGATTCGTCCTTAGAAAATTACAAATAGATAAAATTAAACTTAATAAAGATTTTTATGTTTTTACTGGATCTTCTGTCGGTGTTGTACCTATTTTAGGTAAAGGTATTTATAAAGGAGTTATTAATAAAATTGGATCAGTTTCAACTAAGATTAATTAGTTAAAAAATAGCCGGTAATTAACACAATAGAGATTGCACTAAATAATCTAATATTTTTTAATAATCTACTTTTCTTTTCACTGCTCACTTTTCTTTGAGCAAGGAAGTAAATATTAGCTTGAGCTTTTTTTCTAAACTTAGGTCGTAGAGGACTAGGAATAGTTTTGTTTTTTATTGCTTTGAATTTTTTTGGATTTATTTGAAGCACTGTTCATTAAAACCTATTTCTTAATCGTATGCAACTTGCAGGATATAACCACTTTTAGGTGCGTCAATTGCGCAAATGATAATCATTATCAATTTCATTGACAATGAGAATAATTATCAATACAAGCGCTATTAGTTATGGAACTAACGCCTTTAATAAGCTCATTCATCATCCTTCTAAGAGAAGGTTTTGAAGCAATGCTAATAGCTATGCTTGTCTTTATGTATTTAGACAAGGTTAAAGCAAGACACAAAAGACCAGCAGTGTTCTGGGGAATGGGGGCAGGCGTATTAGTCTCTTTATTGATCGCAGTAGGATTTAAACAGATTGTAGGTTTAACAGGAGCGCATGAAGAATTATTTGAAGGTAGTGTGATGCTTATCGCAGCTGGAATGTTAACTTATGTTGCTTTCTTCTGTCATACAGCAAAAAAAGAACTAGAAAATAAAGTAGACGAAGCAATTACTTCAGGAAAAACTTTTGCGTTATCTTTTACAGTATTTTTAGCAATTGTGAGAGAAGGTTTTGAGATAGTTCTATTTTACGCAGCATTATTCAGCACAGGAGTTTATAATACAGTACCTGCAATTATTGGTGGTATAGGCGGACTTGTAGCGTTGATCGTTATTTATTTTGGAATGGGAAAAATTACGAGAATCATTCCTATAGGGACTTTCTTTAGAGTTTCTAGCATAATGTTGTTTGCAATTGCAGTTTACTTTGCATTTGAAGGTGTTCACGAAGTTCAAGAAGGCTTAGAAGCTTTAAAAGCTTAATCAATTAAAATACACTATTGACGGATCATTGCAGATTCTACAGATTTAAATGATATTTTTAAACAATGGAAGAAATTGACCTTCTAAGCGAAAATAGAAAAAAGGATAAAGAAGTTTTAATATTAGATAAAGATCAAGAAGTGGTTTAAAACACAAAGCTTTCAAAAGAAGATAGTATACCATTAGACACTGAGGAATTAATTCAACAAGCTGAAAATTATCTTAGACCAGCTAATAAAAAATGATATAATTCAATATATATTAAGCAAGTTGCGCTCTTAGCTCAGCTGGATAGAGCATCGGTTTTCTAAACCGAGGGTCGGAGGTTCGAATCCTCCAGAGCGCGCCAACATATGAACAATAATTCCAACAATAAAATAGTTAAAAATGTTCTAATCACAGGAGGCGCTGGATATATTGGCTCTCATGTTACAGAAACACTTTTAAAAAAAAATAAAAAAGTATTCCTGGTTGACAATTTATCTACGGGTCATAAAAAATTAATCAATAAAAAAGCAAAATTCTTCAAATTAGATATTGCTAATAAGCATGGAATAAAAAAAATAATTGAAAAATATAAAATTGACTCGATTATACATTTAGCAGCCCATTTAATTATTGGTGAAGGGCAAAAAAAACCAAAAAAATATTATAAGAATAATGTTTTAGGAACGAAAAAATTAATGGAGGCATGTAAAAACTCTACGGTAAAAAATTTTATTTTTTCATCAACTGCAGCAATTTATAAAGAAGGCCAATATAAAGTTTCAGAAAATTCAATGATAAAACCTAAAAGTGTTTATGGAAAAACTAAAATAAAAGCAGAAAATTTGATTATAAATTTTGCAAAGAAAAATAAGATAAATTACGGAATATTGAGATATTTTAATATTGCTGGCGCAAGCCCATCTGGAAAAATAGGTTTAATAAATAAAAAAAGCGATCATTTATTTAAGAATTTTTCAAGTGAGATCATGAAAAAAAGGCCAAAATTAAAGATTTACGGATCTGATTATAAAACTAAGGACGGATCATGTATTAGAGATTTTATACACGTTTCTGATATAGCGCAAATTCATTATTTAATTTTAGAAAAAATTAATAAGCTAAAAATTTCAAAAATATTGAATTGCGGTTATAATAAAGGGATCTCAGTTTTAGAGGTAGCAAAAGAATTCAAGAAGCAATCTTCAAAAAAAGTTAATATTATTTTTACTAAAAGAAGAAAAGACGATTTAATTAAAATTATTGCTTCTAATAAAAAATTGAAAAACTTTGTTAAATGGAGGCCAAAATTTGACAATCTTAGTAAAATCGTAAAAAGTTGTATAATTTGGGAGAGAAAAATTAGATAAGATGAAAAGTTATAAAATAGCATCAATAGCAGGTGACGGAATAGGTAAGGAAGTCCTTCCAGAAAGTTTAAAAATTTTAAAAGAGACAGCTAAGAAACATCAATTTCATATTCAATTTGATGAGTTTGATTTTGCATCATGTGATTACTATCAAAAAAATGGAAAAATGCTTCCAGATGATTGGAAAAATAAAATTGGTTCACATGACGCTATTTATTTTGGTGCAGTTGGTGATCCAGATAAAGTTCCAGATCATATTAGCTTATGGGGATCTTTATTAAAATTTAGAAGAGAATTTGATCAATATATAAATTTAAGACCAGTAAAGTTATTTGACGGTGTTCCCTCTCCTTTAGCCAATAAGAAACCAGGGGATATAGACATGCTAATCGTTAGAGAAAATACAGAAGGAGAATATTCTTCGGTTGGAGGACGAATGTATAAAGACACTGATAGAGAGATTGCTATTCAAGAAACAATTATGTCAAGTCATGGTGTCGATAGAGTACAAAAATATGCCTTTGAATTAGCTAAATTAAAAGGTAGAAAAAAAGTAACTAACGCAACCAAATCAAATGGTATTTCAATTACAATGCCTTTTTGGGATGAAAGATTTAATAAGATTAAGAAAAATTATCCTGAAATCAAAACAGATCAATTTCATATAGATATTTTAACGGCAAGATTCGTTTTAACTCCGGAGTGGTTTGACGTAGTTGTGGCATCAAATTTGTTTGGAGATATTTTATCTGATCTAGGTCCTGCTTGTACGGGCACAATAGGTATAGCTCCTTCAGGGAACATTAATCCAGAAAATAAATATCCGTCTCTATTTGAACCAGTACATGGTTCTGCACCAGATATTGCTGGAAAGGGGATTGCCAATCCAATTGGCCAAATATGGTCAGGAGCATTAATGTTAGATCATCTTGGTGAAAAAGAAGCTGCTAAAACAATTGTGACTTCAATAGAGAAAACTTTGTCAGTTAAAGAAAATAGGACTAAAGATCTTCAAGGTAGCAGCAATACCTCTAAGTGTGCAAAAGCTGTATTAGATAACATCAAATAAATGTCCAAAATAAAATTACAAAATTCATTTAAAGAATTTTGTAAAAAAAACTCATTTGAAAATAACAAACATCAAATTGAAGTTATTAACTTATTGTATAAATTTATAAATCCAAGAAAAACTTTTTTTGATAATTTTTTTAAAAACAAAGATAAGCTTTGTTTTTATTTGCATGGAAATGTGGGTGTAGGCAAAACCATGATTCTTAATTTTTTTTATGATCAATTAAAGATAAATAAACTTAGATTACATTTTAATGAGTTCATGATCAATTTTCATGACTTTAGACATGACAAAGAAGATGATAATTCGATACGTTCTTTCGTAAAAGATCTTAAAAAACAATATGAACTAATTTATTTAGATGAATTTCAAGTGACCAATATTGTTGATGCAATGATCTTAGGTAAACTATTTGAAATTATTTTCTCTGAAAATATTAAGATTATAATCACTACTAATACGAAATTAAGCGATCTTTATAAGGATGGTTTACAACGGGAACAATTCTTACCATTTATATCGATCATCAAAAATTACTCGATTCAAAAAGAATTATCATTAAAAGATGATTACCGTTTAAAAGATTTTAATGAAGAACAAAGATTATATTTTCCACTTAATGAAAGTACGTTATTTATGATTAATAAAAATTTTCGAGAACTTACTAGAGATAAAAAAAAAGAAATAAAGAAGATTAATACTAAAGGAAGAGATTTTATAATTAGTAACTTTTACGATGGTATCTTAAGATTTAAATTTAGTGATTTATGTGACAAAAATATAGGTGCAGAAGATTATATCAATATTTCAAATATAAGTGATCACATTTTTATTGAAGAAATACCTATTTTTAACGATGATAATTCCAATCAACAACTAAGATTTATTACCTTAATTGATATTCTCTATGAAAAAAAAATTATTTTATCTCTATCATTAGAAAGTGATCTAAATAATTTAGGATCCTCTAGAAAACATGTACAAACTTTTAAAAGAACTATTAGTAGGTTAATAGAACTGACCAAAAAAACTTGATAATCTGAGTTGTGTTTTTATATATGTAGATAAAATTTTATAACTTTATCTACATTTATTCACTATCAAATAATGCATAATTGAATTTCAATATAAAAAAGATCATACTAAAAATGTTTTGAAACTTCGTTTCGAAAATATTGTTAACAATAATAAAACTAAAGAGGATATCATTAATATGATCAAATCAATCAAGACTTGGATTTTAGTTGGGTTTGCATCTTTACTTTTAGTCGCTTGCGGCCAAAGTGGAGGAGGAGCAGGTTCAAAAAAATCTAAAACTTTAGAAAATACTAAAAAAGCTGGTTTTGTGAAATGTGGTGTTTCACAAGGACTACCTGGTTTTTCAAATGCTGATGCGTCTGGAAACTGGACTGGTATTGACGTGGATGTATGTAGAGCTGTTGCAGCTGCCGTATTAGGTGATGCTGACAAAGTAAAATACACTCCGTTAAGTGCCAAAGAAAGATTTACGGCTTTAACATCAGGTGAAATAGATGTGCTTGCACGTAACACAACTTGGACATTATCAAGAGATGCTGACATTGGTTTAACTTTTGTTGGTGTAAACTTTTATGATGGTCAAGGTTTCATGGTAAGAAAAAATTCCGGAATTAATTCTGTGAGTGATTTCAAAAACGGTATTTCTGCTTGTACAAACACAGGTACGACGACCGAGTTAAACATGAGAGACTTCTTTAATTCTAAAAACATAAGTTACGAACCAATTGCTTTCGAAAAAGCAGATGAAGTAGTACAAGCTTATGATGCAGGAAGATGTGATACTTACACAACTGACAAATCTGGATTAGCGGCACAAAGAACAAAAATGTCAAACCCAGACGAGCACAAAGTATTACCTGAAACGATCTCTAAAGAACCATTAGGTCCTGTTGTAAGACAAGGGGATGCAGTATGGGAAGATATCGTAAGATGGTCTTTAAATACTATGATCGAAGCAGAAGAGTATGGTATTAATTCATCTAATGCTTCTAGCCTAAAAGATTCTGAAAACCCAGCTATCAAGAGATTAGTTGGTTCTGAGGGAGAATTAGGTGCAGCATTCGGTTTAGACAACGAATGGAGCTTAAGAATTATTGAGCAAGTTGGAAACTATGGTGAAAGCTATAAAAAACACATAGCTGACACAGGTATTCTACCTAATAGAGGTCCTAATCAATTATGGACTAAGGGTGGAATTCTTTACGTACCACCTGCGAGATAATTGCTAATAAAATAAAAAGGGCTGGATTTATCTGGCCCTTTTTTTTACTCTCCATTTTAATGAATTTAAAAAATTTTAAAATAGATTTAAAAAACAAAAAGCGACTCATACCTCAAGTATTAACAATTTCCTTTATAATTTTTGTTATTGCTTATTTTTCTTACAACGCACAAATTAATATGGGAAATAGAGGTATATCTTTTGGATATGGTTTTTTAAGTCAAGAAGCTTCTTTTGATATTACTTTTTCAATGATTGATTATGATGGCTCATATTCTTACGGCAGAGCTTTTTTAGTTGGGCTACTTAATACTCTTTTAGTTTCAATAATTGGAATAATTCTTTGTACTGTATTAGGTGTAACAATAGGAATTGGTCGTTTATCCCAAAATTATTTAATTGCAAAAGCAGCAGAATGGTATGTAGAAATTTTTAGAAATATACCCTTATTACTACAAATTTTCTTTTGGTATTACGGAGCATTAAGATTATTACCATTACCGGAAAATGCTATTAGTTTTAGTGATATTTCATATCTCACAATTAAAGGTTGGTATGTTCCAAAATTTATATGGACCAATTTTTCAATTTTTTTATCGTCAGTTGTAGTTTCAATTTTTGCAATATTTTATGTTTTTAATTATGCAAAAAAACAAAGAGAAGAAATTGGCAAACATGTACCGGCAGGATTTATTTCTCTAGGGATAATAATAATCTTACCTATGATTACTTTTTTAGTAGGCGGTGTTTCTTTAAATTTTCAGTATCCAGAACTAAACCAACTTTCAGATACAGTTTATAATTTTAAAGGCGGTGTGAGCATAATACCTGAACTAATATCATTAGCTTTGGCTTTATCAATGTACACTGCTACATTCGTAGCCGAAAATGTTAGAGCTGGTATTGAAGGAGTGGGAAAAGGGCAGAAAGAAGCTGCAGCAAGCATTGGTCTAACTAGAGGACAAATTTTAAAACTAGTTGTAATGCCTCAGGCGCTTAGAATTATTATTCCACCAACTACAAATCAATATTTAAATTTGACAAAAAATTCCTCTTTAGCGGCCGCCATTGCCTATCCAGATATCGTTTTAGTCTTTGCTGGCACAGCTTTAATGCAAACAGGTAGGGCAATTGAAATTATATCAATTACGATGGGCACATACTTATTTTTAAGTTTAACAATCTCTGTGTTAATGAATTCGTACAATAAAAAAATGGCTATTAAGGAAAAATAATAATGATACGAATTTATAAACCAAACCGTGATAATTTAAACACTTCTTTAAGTATTGGGTTGCCTATAATTGCCCTGGCTTTTATTGATTTTTTTGGGAATACGTTCCTAAATACAAATCTAACTGGATTTCTACCAAATAGCTTGAGTTATTTTTTTCCACTAATAGCAGGTGCTTTAGGCTTGTATTTCATCAGAATTGAATACAGTGGTATTAGAATTTTGGATAATTTTAACAAGAATGTAAATTCCACAACATTTAATGCAGTTCTTACTTTATTAATAATATTTATATTTTTTAAATACACTCCGCCTTTATTAAATTGGTTAATTTTTGATGCTGATTTTGTAGGTTCAGCTAAAGAGGACTGCACAAGTGGTGGAGCTTGTTGGGTTTTTGTTAAAGTTTGGTTTAAAAGATTTATGTATGGAATGTATCCTAATCCAGAGCAATGGAGAATAAATACAGCTTTTTTTATTTTATTTGTTTTAATTGGGGCTGCTTTTTTTGTTCCTCCAAAATATAAAAAGTACATAATTTTATTTATGCTTTTTATCTATCCAATTATCGGAATTAAATTAATTTCAGGTGGTATATTTGGATTAAAGTGGATAGAAACTGGAGCTTGGGGCGGACTTTCGCTTACTTTAATAGTCTCTGCTTTTGCATTAATCTTATGTTTTCCTATTGGTATGTTTTTAGCTCTAGGAAGAAGATCGGAACTTCCAGCTATAAAATATTCATCTATTGGTTTTATTGAAATTTGGAGAGGTGTTCCGTTGATAACAGTTTTATTTATGTCAGCTGTAATGTTTCCAATGTTTTTACCAGATGGAACGTACATGGATAAATTAATGAGAGTTGTTATAGCTATTACTTTATTTGAAGCTGCATATATGGCTGAAGTTATTAGAGGTGGTCTCCAAGCGCTTCCGAGAGGTCAATATGATGCTGCTAAATCTTTAGGGATGGGATATTGGAGATTACATTTATTAGTTATTTTGCCTCAAGCTTTAAAATTAGTTATTCCAGGTATCGCTAATACCTTCTTAGCATTAGTAAAAGATACGCCTTTAATCTTCGTTGTGGGGTTGCTAGAATTAGCTGGTATGATAGGTTTAGCAAAAACTAATCCAAAGTGGTTAGGAATGGCAATTGAGGGTTACGTTTTTGCAGGTTTAGTTTTTTGGGTGATTTGTTATGCTATGAGTAGGTATAGTCAAAGATTGGAAAAAAAATTAAGCACCGAGAGATAAAATGAGCAAAATAATCGAGCTAAAAAATGTGAATAAATGGTTTGATAAATTTCAAGCATTAAAAGACGTTAATCTTGAAGTGAACCAACAGGAAAAAATTGTTATTTGTGGTCCATCTGGATCTGGTAAATCAACATTAATCAGATGTATTAATAGACTTGAAGAACACCAAGAAGGTCACATAGTTGTAGACGGTAATGAAATTTCTGAAAAAACAAAAGATATCGAAAAAATTAGAGCTGAGGTTGGAATGGTGTTTCAACAATTTAATTTATTTCCACACTTATCAATTCTAGATAATTGCACACTCGCACCTATTTGGGTTAAAAAACTTACAAAAAAACAAGCAGAAGAAATTGCAATGGAAAATTTAAAAAGAGTTCAAATTGATGATCAAGCTTTAAAATTTCCTGGGCAATTATCGGGAGGCCAACAACAGCGTGCAGCATTAGCTAGAGCTTTATGCATGGAACCAAAGATTATGCTTTTTGACGAACCTACTTCTGCACTAGATCCTGAAATGATTAAAGAAGTTTTAGACGCAATGGTAGATTTAGCAAAAGGCGGTATGACCATGATTGTTGTTACACATGAAATGGGATTTGCTAAAGAAGTTGCCGATAACATGATTTTCATGGATGAAGGACGAATTGTAGAAAAAGCTAAAACAGAAGATTTTTTTAATAATCCTAAATCAGAGCGGACTAAACTTTTCTTAAGCCAAATTCTATAACCATTTGGGAATTGGTAAGTTTTTACTTTTTAAAAAATCCTTATTAAAAATTTTACTAGCGTATCTTTTACCATGATCGCAAAGTATTGTTACAATTGTATTTCCTGGGCCCATTTTTTTAGCAAGTTTAATTGCTCCAGCAATATTTATACCTGAGGACCCTCCTAAAACTATTTTTTGCTTTTCAATTAAATCATAAACTAAATTTAAAGCTTCAGAATCATCTGTTTGAAAAGCGTCATCAACTAAAGCTTTATCAAAATTTTGAGTTATTCGCCCTGTGCCAATTCCTTCAGTTATTGAGCTACCTTTACTCTCAAGTTTATTGTTTTTAATATGGGAATAAAGAGATGATCCCATCGGGTCAGATAAGGCAATTTTTATATCTTTATTTTTATTTTTTAAACCAATTGAAACACCAGCTAGAGTACCACCTGTTCCTACAGCACAAGTAAATCCATTAATAGCACCTGCTGTTTGGTTCCAAATTTCTTCTGCAGTTGTTTGAATGTGTGCTTCTGTATTAATAACATTATCAAACTGATTAGCCCAATAAACTCCACTTGAACTACTTTTGTTTAAATCTTCTGCAATTTGTTTAGATTGTTTAATATAATTTTTAGGGTTTGAATATGGAACAGCATCAACTTCAATAAGTTCTGCACCCAGTTTTTTTAAAGTTTCTTTTTTCTCGATAGATTGAGTGTTTGGGATTACAATTTTAAGTTTCAAATCATACTCTTTACAAACAACAGCTAAGCCTATTCCTGTATTACCAGCGGTGCCTTCAACTATAGTCCCCCCTTTAGAAATTAATTTTCGTTTAATTGCATCTTGAACTATAAATAGAGCAGCTCTATCTTTGACAGACTCTCCAGGATTAAAATATTCTGCCTTTCCATAAATGTGACAACCTGTTAATTCAGAGGCTTGTTTTAATCTAACTAATGGTGTATTTCCAATTTGAGATATAACTGTATTGGTATCCATATCATTAAATATATGAAAAAAATTATATTTTCAATTGCAATTTTCTTACTATTCTATGTCGAGTCTTTCAGTCACGTTGAGCATTATAAAGATTACAACTACTTAGAATATGAATTATTTAGAAATAATAAATCTATTGGTTACCATAAATATGAATTCAATAGAAATGGAGAGGATCTTTTGATTAAAAGTGAAGTAAGTTTTAAAATTACAAAGCTTGGGGTTGATCTATATAAATATTTTGCAAAAAGTGAAGAAAATTACGTGAAAGGTATTTTTAAAAGCTATTTTTCAAAAACAAAACAAAATAAAAAAGATAGATATGTAAATATCGAGGTCGATACAAATGATAAGGATTTAATTATTGATGGATCTTCCTATAAAGGTAAGGCAAGTAAAGATTTTATAGTAGGTACTTGGTGGAATCATGAGATTATTAAAGCTAAAGCCCAGATTAGCGGAATTTCTGGAAGGATAATTGAACAAACAGTAACATTTTTGGGAAAAGAAGAGGTAAAAATTGGAGACAAAACATATAAAACTTTACATTTTAATTTCAAATCTTCTGATGAGACACTTCCTGATAGCAAAAAATTAAATACAGACATTTGGTATGAAGAAGATACATATCTTTGGGTAAAAGCGGCGTTTGAAAAAACAGGATATTGGGAATATAGAGTTCAAAAAGTTAAATAGTAGTTTTTTCAGTCAAGGAAATTACCCCATAAGTCAATAGGAAAATCATATATTTTGTCTTTTTTTTTGTAAAAATTAATTTTTTTTATGTATTGCTAAAATGTTCATTATGAGATTAATTTAATAAAAAAAGGGAGTTCAAATGGAAGAAAATTTCAATATTCATCTTGGTAAAAAATTACGTATGAGAAGACTTTCTTTAGGTCTCACTCAAACTAAAGTGGCTCAAGCTATAAATGTAACATTTCAACAAATTCAAAAATACGAAAAAGGCACAAACGGGGTAAGCTCAAACAGATTAATGCAATTATCGCAATTTTTAAAAGTTCCGATTATTTATTTTTTTGAAGATTTCAAAGAATTTAAAGATATGCGCCCTGGTAACGAAACAAATGATGATTTAAACTACTCCTTTCTAAGCAGAACGTTTGCATCATTATCAAAAATACAAAAGGACAAAATTTTACAAATTTTAAATAATACTACTAAATTTGAAAAAGTTGGATAATTGGCTCCTCGGGCAGGACTCGAACCTGCGACCAATTGATTAACAGTCAACTGCTCTACCAACTGAGCTACCGAGGAATGAAAAGCAACATACTTTTTTTAGTAAAATAAAACAACTTATTTATTGGAGGCCACGTCCAGAATCGAACTGGAATAAAAGGATTTGCAATATTCTGGATTCACAATATCCGTTCTCTTTGGTACTCTCACATACTCTTAAAACAATGAAATCATTCATATTTTACATACAACTTAAAATTGCTACTATATAATTTAAAAAATAATTTTGATAAACCAGTCCCTAGACCAGTCCTTAAAGATATAATAACCTAAATACATTAAATTTATTTTGAGATCAAATGTCAAAAAACAAAGTATTTATATTTATTATATTTTTTTTCGTAATAAACAATCTTAAAGCAGAAGATAATTTAGAAACTTGGCTTAATTCAAAAGAGTATAGATTTGCTGTTCATATGAGTGAATGCAAAATAAAGCAAATTGATGGAAGTTATAGAAATTGCAATATATTTAACAATCTTAAATACAAAATATTAGAGCATAATTTTAAATTGGGAAAAAACTTTAAAGAGTTTAAATGAGAATATTTTTTTTGCTATTTTTATTTTTTTTTCTAAATTCTTGTTTACTAACTGGAGAAACAAGTTCTCTGAGAGAGTCCTATAAATACGCATGCTTAGCGCCTTCTATAAATTATCGATCATTAGATGCAAAACATTCAACACAAATTCATTTAATTGCATGGGCAAAAAAATATGCTGCTCAAGCCATTTCATCTGAATTCAAAATTGAAGATAGATGTTCACATACTAAAATATTAATTAATGCTCTTTATAATCAAAATGATGGCGACATCTTAAGTTGGGCTAATGATAGAAATAAAACTAGCGGAAAGATTAAAATTTTAAAAACTATTTACGATACTAGAGGTAATTCAGTTTCAATAAGCGGAGGATTTCGAGGTTGTAGAGAATATTCCTCAAGATTAATTAAAAATGAAGAAATATGGGATTATAAATTTTTAGCTTGTCCCAGTGCACTTGGATGGGGTGTTTTTGATGATAGCAATGGTTTTCCAATTCCTCCACATTTAGTGTTTGCAGGTTGGTATTTTTATGATTACAGATTTTTCAAATAGATTTTATCTTGTTTTATTAATTTTTGTATTTAGTTGTTCGCCAAACACTAAAACTTTAAAATTGGATAACTCACTTCAAAAAATAGAAAAGACAGAATGTATTTTAAAATCAAATTGGGATTTGAATAAAAAAATTTTTACAGAAAAAGTTATATGCAAAAACGGTTACTCGTTTAATTTCCCTGTTTTAGGATTTGATCAAGAAAAATGCAGAAAGTCTTCAAAAAAAATAGATGGTTTAAAAGCACCAATCATTTGTACAATAGATGGAGAAACGATAGTTTATGTTTATTAGATTACTCTTCATATCCATTTTTTTACTGACAAACTGTCAATCAAGTAAAAATCAAAGTATTTCTGAATTTACAAATAAACCAATAATTACAAACCCTGAAAGTAATATGGAAGGTATGTTGATTGATGTAATTCATGATAGTTTAGTTAAATTATATTTTTCAATTCCAAAAAAAGGAATTAAGTTACATAACGGAGCCGTTATATCGGCATTGTCAGACTCAAATAATGGAAAAAATTTTCTGTGGGATTATGATAATTATTTTGGAAAAGTAAGAATAGTAAAATCTTCTTTTAAAAAAGATAATTTGTGTAGAACCTGGATTCAACAAATTGGAAAAAAAAGAAATTATTCCCCTTATGGTGTTAATAATAATCTAGTTAAAGAAACTAGTAAAATTAATACTAAAACCGCATGTTTTAATTTTGAAAACGGTAAGTGGGTTTTTATTGATGATTTTTTTAAGTAAATAGCTTAATTTAAATTAATGAAAAAAATCTTTTTAGTTATTCTAAGCTTAATTTTGGTCTCATGCACTGGGAACTATAAAGTTAAAAATTACAAAAATGAAATTCCTAAATGGTACGTAAAAGACTCTGAGAGTAAATTTAAATTTTTTGGAAAATCGCAAAGCGATTCTGAGAATTTAGAAATTGCAATGAGAAAAGCGGAAGTTTTAGCTGTCGGAGATGCTCTTTTTAAGATTAAAAGTAACATTAATGCTGTGAAAGAAAGTTATTTAGCTGATAAACAAAATAAAAAAAATTCTTCATCCACATCTGAAATAAGTGTTAATTATGAGGAAAAAATAATTCAGGCAATTAAAGATTATGACATTACTGAATACAAAACTTCTAAAAAGAAAATTTACAAAACAAAAAAAGGATACAAAGTTTTTTTATTAATTGAATTTAATAAAAAAGATTTATTTAATTCTCTTGATCGAGTATAAAAATATACTTTTAATAGTATTCCTTTTCATTATTTCTTGTTCTAAAAATCAGGTTAAAGTTAAATTAGATGAAGCATGTCAATTTCAAGACGAAAAAAAAGAAATTTTAATATGCGATGAAGAAAAAACATGGAAAATTACTAAGAAAAGACACCCTAAATTCTTTAAGAATTGTCAGGAAATTCAATACCACACTTTTAAAAATAAAATAAAATATAAAAATAAAGTTTACAAATGCGATTATTTAAACGAAAATTATATTTTTATTAAAGATTAATATAGCATGAAACAAATTTTTGACTTTTATCAAAAGAAAAAAACATTATCTTGGTTAATTATTGTTATCACTTCAATAATTGAACCAACGCTTCTTATTATTTGGATATCTTTAATTACTTATGCACTAGTTAAAAAAATCGATCTTTTCAGTTCAAAAATAGATAAAAAATTTAATAATAAAGCGTGGGATAAGAAAATGAAAAATTTGAATAAAGACTGGGATGTTAAATTAAAAAAAATTGAGAAGGATTGGAAAAAAAACCCAAAGAAAGCGCTACTGCCAATAGTAGGAATTTTAATTGGAGTATATTTTATTTTTAGTTTCGGTAAAGATTTAACTGCTAAAAATTATAGTAAATTTTCTTACATAGAGTATGATTGTGGTGGAGATGGTGGTAGCTATGGCCAGATGTATAGCTATTGGTATCTAGATAAACAGAAAATGAATGCAAGGTCCGAGGTTTGGGTGGAACAATTTCCACAAAAATCAATTCAAAACAGAAAAATTTTGAGCTGGGGAAAAAAAATTGTAATGGAAAATATTAAAACTGCTAGCGAACCTTATTTTAAAAACGATGAACTTTGGATGTTGGGAGATGGCAGACTAGTTTCTGGCTGGTATTCTAATCCATGTAAAATATTAGAGCAAAATTAAGATATAAAATTATTGAAAAAAAGAAAGTCCTTTAATAAGATAATTTATGGCAAAAAAAAGAAAAACTAAATTAAAACTACCTCTCAACAAAAGCAAACCCTGGAGCATGGGTAAAATTTTTTTGTACCTTTTTGGACTTTTTTTTATACTCGCTTGGTGTTCTAGTGGTGACGATAATGGAAGTGGATCAGGATCAAAAAAAACTACGGTTAATAAAGTTTATTTAACAGGGGATCCAGTTTATTATAATCGAGAATTTAATACTGTTTTAAGACATTGTCAGTATGAAAACGGAGAAGAAATGCCTGTGGCCCCACATTTGCAATGTCCACAATTTTTATTAAGATGAACAATGAAAAAAGTATTATTATTATTTTTATCTTTATTTTTTTTAAATAACTATAACTTGTCTGCAAATAGTAATTTACCTCCTTGCGAAGGCGAAGACCACGAGAATTATACTAATTGCTATGGTAAATATATAGGCAAACAATATGAAGAAGAAGATGGTTTAAAATATTTATCAGATTATGAAGGTGAATTCGGTAAACAACCGGGTTTGTCACACGGTTATGGAAAAGCGAAATTTTACTCTTTTAATTCACCCGATTGGGACGATGAAGAGTACGAGGGAAATTTTAAAAATGATTATTATCATGGTCAAGGTACTTTAACTACACCTGCTTTTATATATATAGGTGGTTGGAAAGAGGGTTTGGAGCATGGCTACGGTGAACTTACATTTAAAGATTATAAAGATACAGATTCAACAAAATTTTCAGGAAAATTTAATCAAGGTAAAATAAAAAAAGGAATAAAAACTTATAGCAAGGGTATTGTTAATTATAAATATGAAGGTGGATTTAATTCAAATTTTCAATATCATGGAGACGGAGTTTTTACTGAAAATAACTCAAACACTCCATATATACTTAAAGCAAAATTTAAAAACGATACTCCAAATGGAAAAGGGAAAATTATTTTCACCAAACACAATATATCGTATGAAGGTAATTGGACAAGTTGGACTTTAGAAAAAGGTTTAATAACAAAAGATGATGGGCAAACGTATCAAGGAGAGATTAAAAATTGGCAGCCTCATGGCAAAGGTCTTTATTATGACGCAGAAGGAAAATCACAAAGATTTTGGGACGATAATAAAGAATTAGCAAAACAAGAAATTGAAAGAGAGATGGAAGAAAATCAAAGAAAAGCTGAAGAACGAAGGATACAAGAAATGTACGTTGAAGCAACAAAATTACGTCAAAGAGTTGCCAGATGTTATGTAAAGTATTCGCTTCAACATTTCAGTAGTTACCTTGATGCTATAGAAAATTATAAAAGAATTCGAGATTATGATGGTATGATCTATCTAAGTAAAAAATTTTTAAGTCACCCCCAAGTTCCTGGAGATTGTTAATTATGATTAGGCCAGTTAGTTTTCATTAAACAAAGAGGACTTTGCCAGTTGCCTTGAACCTAGTATGTTTAATCTTGTATACTTAATGGACAAAGCTGTGTGTTTTTAATTGTTATCGCTTTATCAGAACCTAAACAATTATATATACAAATTTTGTTGAATCCAGAAGTGTACTCTCCTTTTTTAAAACACGTTACAGCGTATGCAGGTTTAATTAAGTACGTAAGCAAAATTGTCAATACGAATGCTGCAAAAAAAATTGATGCCTTAATATTTTTAGTCATAAAAAAAGCTATCATTTTTCCAAGGTTGTAAGCAATATAAATTTTGAAAAGTAAGATAGTAAGTAGGGGCGTTAGATTAGCCAGTTTTCTTATTATGAAGTAATAAATGGAACAAAATTGGATTACAGTCCCTAGACCAGTCCTTGGTGTACATTTAAAGTTTATGTTCAATTTGAGTCGAAGTGATTTTGACTCCAAAGTGTTATTTATCAACGATTATCTCTGGAGGCCACGCCCAGAATCGAACTGGGATAAAAGGATTTGCAATCCTCTGCGTAACCATTCCGCCACGTGGCCAATTTAGATAATAATAATCTATTAAAGCATTTACTTATTTTAATAAAGAAAAATCTAACTATTTAGGGTTGTAGCCTTATTGATATAAAGTAAATTAAACATTAATCAGAAAATATGGAATTTAAGAAATATAACCACACTGTAGAAGAAAAAAAAATCTCAGATTATTGGATTAAAAATAATTTTTTTAAACCCAAGAAAGGTAAATTAAATAAAAAATTTTCAGTTGTAATACCTCCTCCAAATATAACAGGAAGGCTACATATGGGACACGCTTTAAATAATAGTATTCAAGATGTTATAGTCAGGTTCAAAAGAATGAAAGGTTTTGAAACTCTTTGGCAACCAGGAACGGATCATGCTGGCATAGCAACCCAAGCCATTGTTGAACAAAATTTAATTAAGGAAAATTTAGATAAAAATAAGTTAGGAAGAGAATCATTTATCAAACGGATTTGGAGTTGGAAAGACGAGTCAGGCGGTATTATAATTGATCAACTTAAAAAACTTGGTTGTTCATGTGATTGGTCAAGAATTAGATTTACAATGGACAAAGATTTATCAAAAGCTGTAATAAAAGTTTTTGTTAATCTTTACAATAATAAATTAATTTATAAGGATAAAAAACTCGTAAATTGGGATACGCAATTAAAAACCGCTATATCTGATTTAGAGGTAGATCAAAGAGATGTTCAGTCTCAATTATACTATATTGATTATCCTATTGAAAATTCTGATAAAAAAATAACAATAGCAACTACAAGACCTGAAACCATGATGGGTGATACAGCAATTGCTGTTAATCCAAAGGATGAAAGATATAAATCATTAATTGGAAGAAATGTTGTTATTCCATTAGTTAATAGAAATATAAAAATTATAACTGATCATTATGCTGATCCAGAACAAGGATCTGGAGCAGTTAAAATTACACCTGCACATGATTTTAACGATTATGATGTAGGCAAAAGAAACAATCTGATGATAATAAATATTTTTGAAAAAAATGGCTCTATAAATAAAAATGGTATTGAAGAATTTATTGGACTAGATAGATTTGATGCAAGAAAATTATTAATTAAAAAATTGAAAGAAAAGGGTTATCTTTCAAAAATTGAATCTATTAAAAATAAAGTTCCATATGGCGATAGATCAAATACTATTATTGAGCCTTTGCTTACTGAACAGTGGTTTGTTGATGCAAAAAAGTTGGCAAAAAAACCTATTAAAATTGTTAGTGAAGGAAAAACAACTTTCTATCCTAATAATTGGACAAAAATTTTTTTTCAATGGATGAAAAAAATTGAACCTTGGTGTATCTCCCGTCAAATTTGGTGGGGACATAGAATACCAGCATGGTATGACAATTATAATAATATTTTTGTTGCTGAAAATAAACCAGAAGCACTTAAGTTAGCTAAGAAAAAAAATAAGAAAAAATTTGATTTAAGACAAGAAACTGATGTTTTAGATACTTGGTTTTCTTCTGCTCTCTGGCCGTTTGCAACTTTAGGATGGCCTAAAAAAACTAGAGAGCTATCTAAATTTTATCCCACATCTGTTCTTGTGACTGGATTTGATATTATATTTTTTTGGGTAGCGCGTATGCTTATGATGGGTAACTATTTTAATAAAAATACTCCTTTTAATAAAGTATATGTACATGCTTTGGTAAGGGATGAAAAAGGTCAAAAAATGTCTAAATCAAAAGGCAATGTAATTGACCCGTTAGAATTAATTAAAGAATATGGAGCTGATAGTTTGAGATTTACATTAATTTCTATGGCTTCACCAGGGAGAGATGTAAAGCTTTCTAAGGACAGAGTTACAGGAAATAGAAATTTCATAACAAAAATATGGAGTGCCAATAACTTTTTAAACCTTAATAAATGTAAGTTGAAAAAGAATATTAATCCCAAGTCTATTAAATTACCAATAAATCAATGGCTTTATAATGAATATATTGAAACACAAAATTTGGTTGCGAAAAATCTTGAGAAATTTAGGTTTGATGAGGCAGCAAAGCATATTTACAAGTTTGTTTGGCATTCTTATTGTGATTGGTATTTAGAATTTCTAAAGCCTATTTTAAATTCTAAACAAAACACAGAATTAAGTGAGTCAAAACTATTTGCTTCTTTTATTATGGCGAATATACTAAAGATGCTACATCCTTTCATGCCTTTTTTCACAGAGTCAGTTTGGGCTAAGAATAATTATAAGAAAATCTTTAAAACAAATTTAATTTTATCGCAATGGCCAAAATATAAACCTATCACTAAATTTAATAAAAATCATGATAGCATAAATAGGCTAATCGAATTTATCTCTAGCATCCGATCTACAAAAGCAGAATTAAAAATTACACCCAAATTATATTGTGATGTTTTTTTTAATGAAAAATCTTCAAAA
This sequence comes from Pelagibacterales bacterium SAG-MED41, assembly GCA_014653545.1. GTDB lineage: Bacteria > Pseudomonadota > Alphaproteobacteria > Pelagibacterales > Pelagibacteraceae > Pelagilacustribacter. The sequence goes on along the minus strand of JACWEJ010000001.1, from coordinate 166,406 downwards.
TTGGAATCCATATTAAAAAGGAATTTTAAATTATCCAAACAAGTTGGAAGAATTAATGATATATCTAAGTTTAAAATATCTGATAACAATACTGTTCAAATATTATCAATGAATGAAAAAATATCTTTAAAATTTAATGAAGATATAGATCTAATTTCTCAAAAGGAAAGAATCACTGTAAAAATTGATAAGTTAGATAAGCAAATAAATTCTCTTAAAAATAAATTAAATAACAAAGCCTATTTAAGAAATGCTCCAAAAGACATAGTTCAAAATGATAAAAAATTGCTGAAGGAATTAACAGTTGAAGATAATAAATTAAGAAGTATTGTATCGAGTATAAATTAAATGACAAAATATAATAAAAAAAAATTACCAAGTCGTCATACTTCTTTAGGCCCTGATAGAGCACCTCATAGATCTTTTTATTATGCCATGGGTGAAACAGAACAAGATGTTGCCAAACCATTTGTTGGTGTTGTTTCTACATGGAACGAAGCAGCACCTTGCAACACAGCATTAATGAGACAAGCTCAATCAGTAAAGAAAGGTGTAAAACAATCAGGAGGTACGCCAAGAGAATTTTGTACAATTACCGTTACAGATGGAATAGCTATGGGTCATGAAGGAATGAAATCTTCTTTAATTTCAAGAGAAATTATTGCAGATTCAGCTGAACTAACAGTTAGAGGTCATTGTTATGATGCTTTAGTTGGAATTGCAGGATGTGATAAATCTTTACCAGGTTTGATGATGTCAATGTTAAGACTTAATGTACCAAGTGTTTTTATCTATGGTGGCTCAATTTTACCAGGAAGATTTAGAGGAAAAGATGTAACTGTCGTTGATGTATTCGAAGCTGTAGGTAAACATTCTTCTGGGTCAATGTCATCAGAGGAATTAAGACAATTAGAATTAGTTGCTTGCCCAAGTGCTGGAGCTTGCGGAGGTCAGTTTACCGCAAATACCATGGCTTGCGTATCTGAAGCAATTGGTCTTGCTTTGCCTTACTCGGCTGGGACTCCTGCTCCATATGAAGAGAGAGATAAATACGCTTTTGAGAGTGGTAAAACAGTCATGAACTTATTAGATAAAAATATTAAACCTAGAGATATTGTTACAAAAAAAGCTTTGGAAAATGCAGCTACAATTGTAGCGGCTACTGGTGGATCGACAAACGCAGCTCTTCACCTTCCTGCATTGGCTAATGAGACAGGAATAAAATTTGATTTAATGGACGTTGCAAAAATTTTTAAAAAAACTCCTTATCTAGCTGATTTAAAGCCAGGAGGAAAATACGTAGCAAAAGATATGTGGGAAGCCGGTGGCGTACCTATGTTGTTAAAAACTTTGTTTGAAGGTGGTTACATCCACGGTGAATGCATTACTGTAACCGGCAAAACAATGAAAGAAAATTTAAAAAATATTAAATTTAATACAAATCAAAAAGTTTTAAGAGAGTATAACAATCCACTTTCTCCAGATGGGGGAGTTGTCGGTTTAAAGGGTAATCTCGCTCCGGAAGGTGCGATTGTAAAAATTGCAGGATTAAAGAAATTACAATTTACTGGTAAAGCAAGATGTTTTGACAATGAAGAAGATGCTATGAATGCTGTTCAAACAAAGAAATACAAGGATGGTGATATCATAATAATTAGATATGAAGGCCCTAAGGGAGGCCCTGGTATGCGAGAAATGCTTTCAACTACTGGAGCGATTTATGGGCAAGGAAAGGGAGAAAAAGTTGCTTTAATTACTGATGGAAGATTCTCTGGAGCTACGAGAGGTTTTTGTGTTGGTCATGTAGGACCAGAAGCAGCTGTTGGTGGACCAATAGCACTATTAAAGAATGGTGATATTATAGATATCGATGCAAAAAAAGGAACTATTAACGTCAGATTAACTAGCACCCAACTAAAATCTAGAAGAAAGAAATGGAAAGAAAAAAAATCAAGTTTTGGATCTGGAACAATATGGAAATATGCTCAAACTGTTGGCCCAGCGTACTTAGGCGCACCAACACATCCTGGCAAAAAAAAAGAAGTTAAAGAATACTCAAAAATTTAATGAAAATAAGACCAGTCATTTTATGTGGTGGCTCCGGGACAAGACTTTGGCCAAATCAAAAGTATCATCAAGCCAAACAATTTATAAACTTTGGAAACTGGACCTTATTTGGGAAAACGTTAGAGAGAATTAAGAGTCCATTGTTTGATAGCCCTGTTATTAGTACTAATAAAAAGTATTTAAAGGAGGTTAAAAAACATCTAAAAGAAAAAAAGATTAAAAAATTTAAAATCATACTTGAGCCAATTAAAAAGAATACAGCTCCAGCTATTTTATCAAGCGTCTTAATAAAAGATATACCTTATGATCAACCATTAGTTTTCTTATCCTCAGATCATTTTATTGATAAGATTAATCAATTTTATAAATCAATAAAGATTCATGAAAAATATTTAGATGAAAGTAATATTTTTATTTTCGGCATTAAACCTTTAACCCCCTCAAGTGAGTTTGGATACTTTTTATCAAAGAAAGGGAAAAAGAAATTTTATAAAGTTACAAAATTTATAGAAAAACCAAATATATATAAAGCTGAGAAAATAATTAAAAAAAAGGCCTATTGGAATTCTGGTATGTTTTTTCTAAGAAAAATTTCTATTATTAATAATTTTAAAAAATACCAAAATTCCACTTATAAAAGTTGCTTAGAAGCTGTTTCTAAATCTAAATATAAGAACAATGTTTACTATCTTAATAAACAAGATTTCAAGAAAAGTAAGACTATATCCTTTGACTATGCCATTTTAGAAAAATCAAATAACATCAATGCAATTAAACTTAATATTCCATGGTCTGATCTGGGTAGTTGGAAAGAAATCTGTAAAATTTACAGCAAACTTAAAAATAAATATAAGAAGAAAAAAAATATTTTCTTTAGGCCTTGGGGTAATTATACAAATTTATATAGCGGTAGGAATTTTTTAATAAAAGAAATATCTGTAAAATCAAAGGGTATATTAAGCCTTCAAAAACATTTTCATCGATCTGAACATTGGCTTGTTACTCAAGGTAAACCTAAAATTACGCTAAATAAAAAAAAGTTCAATTTAAAACCAGGTGAAAACATTTATATACCTCTAGGTTCAATACACCGTATTGAAAATCCTGGGAAAAAAACTGTTAAAATCATTGAAGCTCAAATTGGATCTATTTTAAAAGAGACTGATATAATTAGATACCAAGATGTATACGGAAGAGCTAATTAATTATTAATTCTATAGGTGTATGATCCGAAGGTTTTAATTTAGATCTAGGTTTCTTATTTATGTTAATTGCCTTAACATTCTCTACTAAACTATTTGATAATAAAAAGTGATCAATTCTCATTCCGTAATTTTTCTGCCAAGATCCTGCAAAATAATCCCAAAAGGTATATTCTTGTCTTCTTTTATTAATTAATCTATATGTATCTTTAAAACCCAAATTGATTAACTCTCTAAATTTTTTTCTTATTTCCAGTCTTCCTAAGGCATCATTTTCGTATCGTTTAAAATCGTGAACATCTACTTCCTCCGGTATTATATTAAAATCTCCTGCAATTAATAAGTTTGGATTTTTAATAATTCTTTTTTTTACACTATTTATGAATTTTTTAAGCCAGTTTTTTTTATATTCATATTTTTCTGTGTCAACTGGATTTCCATTAGGAACATAAATATTTATTAATTCTATTTTTTTTTTAGAATTAATCTTTAATTCTCCTGTAATTATCCGAGATTGTTTTAAATCATCTTTGATAAAATCAGTTTGCACTTTATCTAATTTATACTTTGAAACAATTGCCACGCCATTATAACTTTTTTGCCCAAAGATATGTGAAATATAGCCTAAATTTTTGAATTCATCCGATGGGAAATTTTCATTTTGAGTCTTAATTTCTTGTAACAATAGAACATCCGGTGAAGAGTCTTTTATATAATTTTTGATATTTTCTAATCTAGCTCTTACTGAATTAACGTTCCAGGAGATAATTTTCATTAAACAGAAAAAGATAATCCACACCCACAAGAAGCGGTTGCTTTAGGATTATTAATAACAAATGACTCTCCGATCATTTCTCTTTTAAAATCAACTTCTGAACCTGAAATAATTTCAAGAGAAGATTTATCTATAATTGCTTTATCAAAAATTACATCATCATCGTTTGTCTTAGAATCAAAACCAAAATTATATTTAAAACCCGAACAACCGCCACCTTGAACTGTGATCCTAAAAAATTTTTTATCATCACCTATAGTTATCTTATTTATTTGATTTAAAGCTTGACTAGTAAAATTTAATTTTTTTTCCATAAACGTTATATTTCTAGTATATAATCTTAAATATTAGCATGCAAAAAAAAACAATAAGCAATTTGTCTAAGTTAGCAGTACCTTTCCGATCAAAAGGTAGGTTTTTTAAAGAAATTGAAACTAGTTTGAGAAATGATTTTCAAAGGGACAGAGATAGAATTATTCATTCTACAGCCTTTAGACGTCTAAAACATAAAACTCAAGTGTTTGTAAATACATCTGGTGATCATTTTAGGACAAGAATAACACACTCATTAGAAGTCTCTCAAATTGCCAGAACATTATCTAAATTTTTTAATCTAAACGAGGATCTATCTGAGACACTTAGTTTAGCACATGACTTAGGCCACACACCATTCGGTCATGCTGGGGAGGAATCATTAAATAATTGTATGACAAATTATGGAGGTTTTGATCACAATATACAAACACTAAGAATAATTACTTTACTAGAGAATAGATATTATAACTTTAAAGGTCTCAATCTTTCTTTTGAAACACTTGACGGTTTAATTAAACATAATGGCCCAATTAACAATTTGAAAAAATTTAATAAGATTCTTGGAAATAATTTTTTTAAAAAGAAAATAAAATTTACATTAAATTCATCACTTGAAGCACAATTTGCATCAATATCAGATGATATAGCTTATAATAGCCATGATCTTGAAGACGGTTTAAAATCCAACTTATTCAAACTTAAAGATCTAAAAAATATACCTATTCTAGACAAAATAATTATAAAACATATTAAAAAAACCAATAAATATTCTATAGATTTAATAATAAGGCAAATTATAAGAGAAATTATTAATGAGATGGTAAGTGATGTAATTTTAACTACTCGTAATAATATTAAAATCAACAAAATTAAAAATTTAAATGATATTTATAAAACAAAAATGCAAATAGTGACTTTCTCAGATAAAATGAAAATTTTTGATACTAGAATAAAAAAATTTTTAAAACAAAAAATGTATTTCCATAAAAAGGTAAAATTTAGAACAAATTATGGAAAAAAAGTAATTACTAAATTATTTATATCTATAAAGCGAAATCCTAAAAAATATATTGATATTAAAAAATATAATAGTTCAAATTTAGAACGTATTATATGTGATTATATTGCTGGCATGACAGATAGATATGCAATAAATCTATATAACCAGATCAAATGAACATTTTTGAACATCATTTAAAAGAAATTCAAAACCTAATTTTAACTAAAAATGATATTTTAAAATTAGAAAAAATTGAAAATCTTGACAAAATTAATTTGGAGGTACCCCCAGAGCAATTTAATTTTGATTTATCATGTAACATTGCGATGATTCTAGGTAAATCAAATAAATTAAATCCAAAAAAATTAGCTGAAAAACTAAGAGAATTATTTTTGGATCAAATTAAAAATTTTTCAAACGTAGAAGTTGCTGGTCCTGGATTTCTAAATATAAAACTTTCTAAATCTGCTTTAAAAGAAAATATAAATTCTATTTTAAAAAACAATGAAAACTATGGTTCTAATAAAACAAATGAAACTTATAATATTGAATTTGTCTCAGCTAATCCCACGGGACCAATGCACGTTGGTCATTGTAGGGGGGCCATTTATGGGGATGTCTTAGCTAATTTGTTAACTTTTAATGGCAATAAGGTTGTTAAAGAATACTATATTAACGATTACGGTAGTCAGATAAAAAATTTTGTAGAATCTGTATACTTTAGAATATTAGAAATTAAATTTAAAAAACCATTTCCCAAAAAAGATAATCTTTATCCAGGACTTTATATTAAAGATATTGCTGTAAAAATTCTAAATAAAAACGATAATCTAGATATAAAAGATTTTGAAAAGAATTTTGAATATCTTAAAAAAAAATCATTAGAGGAATCGATGCAATTAATTAAAAACGACTTAAAACTCTTAGGTATTAAACATGATAATTTTTTTTCTGAAACAGAGATAGTTAATAAAGACTTAGTTAGTAAAGCAATAAATAATTTAAAAAAAAAAAAATATGTAGAAAAAGGATTCCTACAACCACCTAAGGGAGAAAAAAATGATAATTGGAAAAAAGTTGAAAGATTAATTTTTAAATCCACTTTATTTGGTGATGACTCAGATAGAGCACTTCAAAAAAATGATGGTTCGTGGACTTATTTTGCAAATGATGTTGCTTATCATATGGATAAAGTTAATAGAGGTTATAACAATTTGGTAAATATACTCGGAGCAGATCATACTGGTTATATTAAAAGAATCACGGCTGCAGTCTCAGCATTATCAGAAAAAAAAATAAAACTTAATTGTAAAGTTTGTCAATTAGTAAAACTTTTTAAAAATGGAGAGCCTTTTAAAATGTCAAAAAGAGCGGGTGATTTTATTTCTGCTCAAGATCTTTTAAGTGAGGTAGATAAAGATCCAATTAGATTTATGATGCTAAATCGAAGTAATGATGTAGAAATTGATTTTGACTTTGACAAAGTTAAAGAAAAGACAAAAGATAACCCGGTTTTTTATGTACAATATGCTTATGCTAGAATTAATTCTCTCCTAGGAGCGCTTAATACAAGCCTTGTAAAAAAAATTGAAATTAATGAAATTGATTTTAACCTGAACGAGATGGAAGAAAAAATTATTAGAAAGGTATTTGAATGGCCAAAAATAATAGAGTCCGCATCTAGAAAATTTGATTTACATAAAATTCCTTTTTATCTATATGAGCTTTCAACATTATTTCATGCGTATTGGAGCAAGGGAAATGAAGATAAAAGATATAAATTTATAGAAAATCAAAAAATAAAAAGAAAAGAAATTTTAGCAATTATTAATCTTGTAGCAATAGTTATTAAAAACGGAATGCGTATTCTAGATGTATCATTACCAAAAAAAATGTAATGAGTAAAATGTTCAATTTTTTTTTAGGAATTTTGATTTTATTTTTTTTCATCAATATTTATAATTTTTATTCTTCTAATAAAAATTTAGAGACAAAAGAATTTAATAGAAACAACATCGATCAAATTATTAATAAAAAAATATCAAACTTACCGATTTTAAAAAACGATACTGATAATGTGATTGAATTCAATGATGGTTTCTCTAATGAAATTCAAAATGACAAACCAAGAAGTTTTTGGAATCTATTAAAATTTAAATGAAAAAAAAAGCAATTATAATTAGTATAAAAGGAGTAAACTTAACAAAACAAGAAAAGCTACTTTTATCTAAAGAGAAACCCTGGGGTTTAATTTTATTTAAAAGAAATATAAGATCTATTCTACAAATTAGAAATCTAATTAAAAATATAAAAAAACTTGTAAAAGATAAAAAATTCCCCATTTTAATTGATGAAGAAGGTTCTACTGTTTCAAGATTAAAAGATATTATAAGCCACAATTTCGAAGCAAATTATTTTGGAAAACTTTACAAGTTAGACAAAAAAATAGCTACGGCAATGTATAAATATTACTTAAAGACATTGTGCGATAATTTAAATAATATTGGAATAAATATAAATACAATTCCTGTTCTTGACGTTTTAAGAAATAATACAAACGATATTATTGGTAAAAGAAGTTTTTCTAGAGATAAAGATGTTGTAAGAGATTTAGGTAAAATTACTATTAATGAGTGTCATATAAATAGAATTGCTACTGTTATTAAACATATTCCAGGTCATGGTTGTTCTACAATAGACAGTCACCAAAGAATGCCAAAAGTTAACTTAAAAATGAGATCGCTCAATAAAACTGATTTTTATCCATTTAAATTAACTAATTCGAAACTCGCTATGACAGCACATATACTTTACTCAAAAATTGACTCTAAAAATGTTTCAACTTTTTCTAAAAAGATAATTAGTGAAATAATTAGAAAAAAAATAGGATTTAAGGGCATTATAATGTCCGATGATATTTCCATGAAAGCATTAAAGTATGATTTAATGGAGAACGCAAAAAAATCTTTGTTAGCTGGATGTAATTTAGTTTTATATTGTTCTGGAAATATTAAAGACAACTTTAAATTGATTAAATCTGTTCCATATATCGATCAATTTACAGCAAAAAAAACATCGGAAATTTATAAAATTTTAAGGTAAAATTAATTATGGAATCAAATAGCACAAATCAAATATCAATAAATATTCCTAACTATAACGGCCCACTTGAAATACTACTAGATTTAGCTAAATCCCAAAAAGTTGATCTAGCTGAGATTTCTATTACTAAACTGGCAGATCAATTTTTAGAATTTATCAAAAATAATAAAAATTTAAATCTAGAAACCGCATCAGAATTTTTGCTTATGGCGACTTGGCTCGCTTACTTAAAATCAAAGTTACTTCTGCCAGATGATGAAGATGACGATTTTAAGGCTCTAGAGGTTGCTGAAAAATTAAAATTACAATTAAAGAAACTTGAATTGATTAGAATATTATCAGATCAAATGTTACAAAAAAAAAGACTTGGTATCCATATTTTTACCAGAGGAATTAAAGGTGGCATTAGATCAATTAATACGCCTATTTATGATGTTTCACTTTATGAATTACTTAAAAGTTATTCGGACATACAAATGCAAAAAACCTTTCAAAACATTAGTATTCCTAAATTGCCAGTTTTGACAACTGAGGAAGGTATAAAGCAAATTAAAAATAATTTAAATAAAATTAATGAGTGGAAAAATATTTTTGAATTAATACCTGAGTTTTATCTAAAAAATAAAATGAAAAGAACAGGTATTGCTGGTATTTTTGCAGCAAGTTTAGAACTTACAAAAGAAGGATTAACAAAAATTTCTCAAAACAGGACATTTGATAATTTAATGATTAAAAAGTCTTAATATGCCAAATAAAAAAAAAAATAATATTATTAGTTTTCCATCAGCACCTTCTAAGCTTGAAAGACAGGTTGAGGCTATTTTGTTTGCTGCCTCAGAACCACTAGATATTGAAACAATTGAAAAAAGAATTCAAACAAACACAAATATAAAGAAAATTTTAGAAAATATCAAAGATATTTACAAACATCGCGGTATCAATTTGGTTTGTATTAAAAATAAGTGGTCATTTAGAACTTCTGATGATCTATCAAAATTAATGTCCCTTCAGAAATCTACTCATAAAAAGTTATCAAAAGCAACCATAGAAACATTAGCTATAATCGTTTATCACCAACCTGTTACAAGATCCGAAATAGAGGAAATTAGAGGTGTTTCTTTTGCTTCAAACACGCTAGAGATACTTCTTGAGTTAAATTGGGTTAGACCAGCAGGAAGAAAAGATATACCCGGTAAACCAATTTTATATGGAACAACAGAAACTTTTTTAAATCATTTCAACATACAAAAATTATCAGACCTCCCAACCATTGATGAGCTCGGATCTGCTGGACTTATCGATACTACTACTATTGATAAATCAATTTTTGGTACTGGCAGGTTTTTCAAAGAACAATCAATTAATGAAAAACAAAATGATATTTATGAAGATATTGACGAGGCGATTAAAAAGGCTCCCGATGAAGAAAAATAAACGTATTTTTTTAGATTAAATTATTGTATATATATTTATTATGGGAAATATTGGTTGGACAGGTATTATAATAATTGCAATCTTAGTTGTTATTCTTTTCGGTAAGGGGAAAATATCAAGTATAATGGGTGATTTAGCAAAAGGCATTAAAAGTTTTAAAAAAGGCATGTCCGATGACAAATCTTCTGGAGATGATAATTCCAACAACAATTCAGATAATTCAAATTCTGAAAATAAGTAATCTAATATGCCTCAAATTGGTTGGTTAGAGATTTTAGCGATAGTTATAATTGCTATATTGGTTTTAGGACCAAAAGAATTTCCTATAGCATTAAAAAAAATAGGCTCTTATTTTGGAAAATTAAAAAATACTCTAAGTAGTTTTCAAAGAGAGGTTACTTCGATTACTGATAACATTGACATTGAAAAAGATATAAATCAAAAAAATACAAAAAAAGAAAATAATAAAGAAGAAAATGAGTGATAATAATTCATTTACCAGTCACTTTATTGAGTTACGTTCAAGATTAATAAAATCAATAATATTTATCCTCGTAATATTTATAATATCTTACACTTTTGCAGAGTATATCTATGCTTTTTTAGTAAACCCTTATGCAGAGGCTGTTAAAGACGACCCACTATCAAGGCGTTTAATTTTTACAGCTCTACATGAAACATTTATCACCTATTTAAAAGTGGCTTTCTTTGCAGCTATATTTTTAGGTAGCCCAGTTTTATTAATACAAATTTATAAATTTATCGCACCAGGGTTATACAAAAATGAAAAAAAAGCATTGTTACCTTACCTTATATCAACCCCAATACTTTTTTTATTTGGCGGAATGTTAGTTTATTATTTAGTTATGCCTTTAGCTATTAAATTTTTTTTATCATTTGAGTCAATGGGATCAAATTCAACTTTACCCATCCAATTAGAAGCAAAAGTTAATGAATATTTATCTTTGATTATGAGATTGATATTTGCATTCGGAATAAGCTTTCAGTTGCCAATATTATTAAATTTATTAGCAAGAATTGGAGTTGTAAATTCAGTATATTTAAAAAAAACAAGAAGATACGTAATTGTAATTATTTTTACATTAGCAGCTATACTAACTCCCCCAGATCCAATTACTCAGGTAGGTCTAGCAATACCTCTTCTATTACTTTATGAGTTGTCTATAATAACTGTAAGATTCACTGAAAAAAAAGATAAAAAAATAAATATAGAAGATGCATAATTTAAAAAATTTAAGAAAAAATATAGGTACATATAAAAAAAAATTTAAAGACCGGAATGTAGATTTTAATATAATAGATTTTAAAGAAAAAGATGAATTAAATAGAAGCTTAATTAGTAAAAAAGAAAAGTTAGAGCAGGAAAAAAAATCTTTATCTAAATCTAAAGATGAGTCTAATTTTCTTAAATCAAAAAAAATTTCTGAAAAAATTTTATCTATATCTAAAAAACTAACTGTTACGCAGAATAACCTAAATAAGATTATTCACTCACTTCCCAATTTAGCTTTAGACGATGTTCCGGTAGGTAAAGATGATAAATTTAATAAATTAATTAAAAAGTCAGGTGAATTAAAAAAATTTAAATTTAAATTAAAATCTCATGTAGAATTATGTGTTAAAGGTAGTTCTATTGATTTTGAAACATCTATAAAACTATCAGGTTCTAGGTTTGTAGTTTTGAGAGACAAAATCGCTTTGCTCGAAAGAGCATTAATAAATTTTATGCTTGATACTCATACTAATGAGTTTCAATATACAGAGATATCTCCTCCCTTAATTGTAAATGAGGATGTGATGTTTGGCACAGGACAAATCCCCAAATTCGAAGAGGATCAGTTTGAAATTAAATTTGATAAATCTGATCAAAGAAAATTTTTAATTCCTACAGCTGAGGTTGTTTTGACAAATTTAGTTAGAAAATCAATTATTGAAAAGAATAATTTACCTAAAAGATTTGTTGCCTCAACTCCATGCTTTAGAAAAGAAGCAGGTAGCTACGGTAAGGATACTAAGGGCATGATTAGACAGCATCAATTTTATAAAGTTGAACTTGTAAGTATTGTTGAACCTAGCAAATGTAACGAAGAATTAGAACGAATGTTAAATTGTGCTGAAAAAATTTTAGAAAAACTGGAAATTCCATACCAAGTTGTTTTACTTTCATCTGGTGATATGGGCTTCAGCGCAGAAAAAACCTATGATATTGAGGCATGGATTCCTTCAGAAAATAATTATAGAGAAATTTCAAGCTGTTCATCTTGTGGAACTTTTCAAGCGAGAAGAATGAATGCAAAATTTAAATCAAATGACAATAACGAATTTGTAGGAACACTTAATGGTTCTGGATTAGCTGTTGGCAGACTAATGATTGCTTTGTTAGAAAATAATCAAAATGAAGATGGCTCTGTTAACATCCCAAAAGTATTAAAAAAATACATGAATAATCTGGAGAAAATTAAATTATAATTTGCTTGTTTAACCAGGACTTTTAATATATTTATTTTTTCATGAGCGGACAAGGAATAGCACAATTTATACCCCTAATTTTAATTTTTGTAATATTTTATTTCTTTTTAATTAGACCCCAGCAAAAAAGAGTTAAAGATCATAAAGCAATGGTAGCAGCTCTTAAAAGAGGAGATGAAATCATTACATCTGGAGGCATAATAGGAATAGTTGATCGTGTAATGGAAGATGACCGGATTGAGGTTACTATAGGGGAGAACACAAAAGTTCAAATTATAAGATCTACAATAACAAGTTTGCTTAAAAAAGAAGAAGTAAAAAAATAATTCTTTTTCGTGTTAAATTTTTCTAAAATAAACGTATTAACAATTTATCTATTATTCTTTTTTATTTCAATTTTTTCTGTTTTAAATCTTCAAAATATAGAGAATAAATTTATAGAAAAAAAAATTAATTTAGGATTAGATTTGCAAGGAGGATCTTACTTATTGCTTGAAATTAACTCCGATAGTTTAATTGAAGAAAAAATTCAATCAAAAGTTATTCCAATAAAAAAATTACTTAAAGAAAATAAAATAAACTACAGTAATTTCAAGATTAATAAAAATAATCTATCTTTGAATTTAGATAACGTTGATAAGTTCGATTTATTATTTAATGTAAGAAAAGATAATTTAGTCAATCCTTATATAGATAATTATCGATCACACGAATTAAAATATAAAAAAATAAATAGTAATCAAATTGAAGTATCTTTTTCCAAATTTGGATTATTGACTATTAATAATTCAGCTTTGAAGCAATCAATTGAAATTGTTAGAAGAAGAATCGATGATGTTGGAACAAAGGAACCTACAATACTTCAAAGAGGTGAAAAAAGAATACTTGTAGAATTACCAGGGTTAAAAGACCCTGAGAGAATAAAATCTTTACTGGGAAAGACAGCCCAATTAAATTTTAGACTTGTAACTGATAATAATGAATTTGGTTCAGATGAGCTTATTTCAGAAAATGGTGAAAAACTAAGCGTCAGTAAGAGAATAATAATGAGCGGTGAAAATCTAATTGACGCTCAGCCAAATATAAATAATCAAAATAATGAACCTACAGTTTCTTTTACATTAGATAGACTAGGTTCCCAAAAATTTGGCAGGGCAACTACGGATAATGTTGGCAAAAGATTAGCTATTGTTCTTGATGGAGAAATTGTTAGTGCCCCTAACATTAATGAACCAATAACGTCAGGAAACGGAATGATTTCAGGTAATTTTACTTTTCAAGAAGCTACAGATTTATCACTATTACTGCGTTCAGGAGCTTTACCAACGCCATTGATAGTCGTAGAGGAACGAACTGTTGGACCTGATTTAGGTGAAGACTCGATTAAATCAGGAATAACTTCTTTAATTGTAGGATTTGTTTTGGTTATCTTATTTATGCTTTATAAATATAAAATTTTTGGATTAATTGCAAACACAGCCCTTATAGCAAACCTATTAATGTTGACTGGAGTTCTTACAATCTTGGAAGCAACTTTAACTTTACCTGGTATTGCTGGAATAATTTTAACTGTAGGTATGGCTGTAGATGCAAATGTATTAATCTTTGAGAGAATAAGGGAAGAATTAAAGACTGAAAAATCAGTTATACATGCTTTTGACTCAGGCTATTCTAGAGCAAAAATTACAGTTCTTGATGCAAATATTACAACTTTAATAGCTGCTATTATATTGTTTGCATTTGGCTCTGGTCCAGTAAAAGGTTTTGCTATTACCTTAGGTATCGGGATTGTGACTACACTTTTTACTGCATATTTCTTAGCTAGGCATCTTACTTCTTTGATTGTTTTAAATGCAAAAAATAAAGAGATAAAAATATAATGACTAATATAAATTTTTCATCAAAATTTAGGTATACAAATATTTTTTCTTTAACTTTATTTTTATTAAGTATTTTTTTTATAGCTTTTAAAGGATTAAATTATGGAATTGATTTTAAGGGTGGAACTCTTATTGAGCTTAGATCAAATAATATAGAAACATTCTCTATAAGAGATGTTTTAAAAAAAATGAATCTTGGTGACATTAATGTTAAAAAATTTGGTCAAGAAGGAGACTATCTTATTAAAGTTGAGCAAATAGGTGACAATAATCAACTTATACCTGAGATTAAGAAAAATCTTTCTGATAATTTATCTTCTGAGATTAACTTTAGAAGAGTGGAAAATGTAGGCCCTAAAGTAAGTGCAGAGCTTTTACAATCTGGAATTATAGCTATTTCATTATCACTTGCAGCTATGCTTTTTTATATTTGGGTCAGATTTGAATGGCAATTCAGCATAGGTTCAATTGTTGCATTATTTCATGATGTTATAATTACTTTGGGTATTTTTTCAATTTTATCTTTGGAGATAAACCTTTCTATTATTGCAGCAGTACTAACTATCGTTGGCTATTCAATGAATGATACCGTTGTGATATATGACAGAATTAGAGAGAACCTTGGAAAATATCATAGATTAAATATAAGCGAGATCGCTAACTTATCAATTAACGAAACACTTGCTAGAACTATAATTACTTCTGTCACAACATTGCTAGCTTTATTCTCAATATTTATATTAGGTGGAGAAATTTTAAGAGGATTTTCTTTTGCAATGATATTAGGTGTGTTGATAGGCACTTACTCGTCGATTTTTGTAGCTTCTCCTATACTAAAAACATTTAAAGTTAGTTACAAAACTTTGGAAAAGGAAGAAGAAAAGTTAGTTCCTTAAAGCTAAATGTTTTAGGCAGTTTTTTTCATCGAATTACTGCCCATTATTTCTTTAATAAATTTGCCTGTGTAACTATCTTTAACTGTAGAAACTTTTTCAGGTGTTCCCTCTGCTATAATTTTTCCACCGTTTACTCCACCCTCTGGACCCATATCTATAATATGGTCTGCAGTTTTAATAACATCAAGATTATGTTCAATAACTACAACTGTATTACCTGTATTCGCAAATGCCTGAAGAATTTCTAATAATTTTTTTATATCATGAGAGTGTAAACCTGTTGTTGGTTCATCTAAAATATACAGGGTTCTTCCAGTTGGTCTCTTAGACAGTTCTTTTGCAAGTTTTATTCTTTGTGCTTCTCCACCAGATAGCGTTGTTGCTTGTTGACCAATTCTCATATAGCCAAGACCAACATGTTTAAGAGTAATTAATTTTGATCTTATATTTTGGATATTTTCAAAAAAATCACAACCTTCATCAACAGTCATGTCTAATACATCAGCAATGTTTTTATTCTTAAATCTAATCTCTAGTGTTTCTCTATTATATCTGGCACCTTTACATGTATCGCAAGGAATGAATACATCTGGTAAAAAATGCATTTCATAAGTAATCACACCATCACCTTCGCAGGTTTCACATCTACCTCCTTTTACGTTAAAAGAATATCTTCCAACTTTATATCCTCTAGCTTTAGATTCCGGTAATCCAGCAAACCACTCTCTAATTGGTCCAAAAGCACCAGTATATGTTGCTGGATTTGATCTAGGTGTTCTTCCTATCGGTGATTGATCTATGTCAATTATTTTATCTATAAGTTCTGTCCCTTTAAATCCAGTGAATGCTTTAGGCACTTTACGGCTTTTATTCTTATTTAACATTAGGTTAAACGCATTGTACAAAGTATGCAAAATTAGAGTTGACTTTCCACTTCCTGATACACCAGTTACGCATGTAAATGTGCCAACAGGAATTTTTAGATTAACTTTTTTTAGATTATTTCCACTTGCGCCACTTATTTCTATAAATCTTCCATTTTTAGCCGATCTTCTTTTTCTTGGAATTGAAATATATTTTTTTCCAGATAAATAATCTCCTGTGATACTTTTTGGGTTTTTTATTATTTCTTGAACTGCACCTTCAGCAACAATTTGTCCTCCGTTCAATCCAGCTTCTGGACCTATATCAATAATGTGATCTGAATTTTCCATAGTTTCAATATCATGTTCAACAACAATAACAGTATTACCTAAATCTCTTAATTTTTTAAGTGCTGTAATTAATTTTTTATTATCTCTTTGATGCAATCCAATTGAGGGTTCATCAAGCACATACAAGACCCCAGTAAGACCTGAACCTATTTGAGAAGCCAATCTTATTCTTTGAGCTTCACCACCAGATAATGTTCCTGACTCCCTTGATAAGGTAAGATAATTTAACCCAACATTTAAAAGGAAATTTAATCTTTCATTAATTTCTTTTAATATATGTTGAGCGATTTTATTTTCACGTTCAGTTAGTACATTTTGTAAATTTTCAAACCATTTTTGAGCTTCATCTATTGATTTTTCAGTTACTTCACTAATATTTAAAGAATTTATTTTTACACAAAGTGCTTCATCTTTTAATCTCATTCCTTTACATTTTTCACATTTTGACTCGCTTTGATATTGAGATATTTCTTCTCTTTTCCAATCACTATCTGTTTCTAGGTAGCGTCTTTCAAGATTATTAATTACACCTTCAAAGGCTTTTTTCGTAGTGTAAGCTTCATATCCATCGTCGTATGAAAATTTTATTTCATCTTCATCTGATCCATAAAGAATAATGTCCTGAATTTTTTTAGGTATTTTTCTCCAAGGATCCGACATTGATATTTTATAATGCTTAGCTATAGAGGCCAAAGTTTGAGCATAATATAAAGATGTTGATTTAGCCCAAGGCTCAATAACACCATCTTGAAGATTTTTTTTGGAATCTGAAATAACTAAATTTGGATCTACGTTTAAATTATGTCCTATTCCTTCACACTCTTCACAAGCACCATAAGGAGAATTAAAAGAAAATAGTCTTGGTTCTACTTCCTCAATTGTAAAACCGCTTTCTGGGCAAGAAAATTTAGAGGAAAATGTTATAGTTTCAGGTTTTCTGAATTTTTTCGGTAAAGTTTCATTTTCATACTCTACAACTAATAAGCCATTTGAGAGATTGACAGCAGTCTCAACACTGTCTGCTAATCTGTTGCCAAGGCTTGAATTTAGAATAACTCTATCAACAATTATTGAAATTTCATGTTTTATTTTCTTATTTAAATTCGGAAATTCATCTATATTTAAATATTCTCCATCTACTTTAATTTTGGTAAATCCTCTTTTTTTATAGTTTAAGATTTCTTTTTTATATTCTCCCTTTCTACCTCTCACTATTGGCGCAAGCAGATAAATTGTACTGTCTTTAGGTAATTTTTTAATTTTATCAACCATTTCACTTATTGGCTGAGATACAATTGGTTTACCTGTGAAAGGTGAGTAAGGAACACCCACTCGGGCAAACAAAACTCTCATATAATCGTATATTTCTGTTACTGTTGCGACTGTAGATCGTGGATTTTTTGAAGTATTTTTTTGTTCAATAGAAATAGCAGGACTTAAACCTTCAATAAGATCTACTTTAGGTTTTTTCATTTTGTCTAAGAACTGTCTTGCATATGAGGAAAGACTCTCAACATATCTTCTTTGACCTTCAGCATAAATTGTATCAAATGCTAAAGATGATTTCCCTGACCCAGAAAGACCAGTTATGACAACCAATTTCTCTTTTGGTATTTCTAGAGAAACATTTTTTAGGTTGTGTTCTTTAGCGCCTTTTACAACGATTTTTTTCAACATATTTTTTCTTTAAAATAACATACTCCTTATATTTATTAGCTTATTATGATATAAAAGTTTAAATTAATAAATAAATATTCAAATATTATTCAAAACTAATATGGCTGGAAGTTTAAATAAAGTGCAATTAATAGGTCGTTTAGGCGCAGATCCTGAAATCAAACAAATGGTTAATGGTAAAAGTGTTGCAAGATTGAGCTTAGCCACAAGTCAAACCTGGAAAGATAAATCTAGTGGAGAGAGAAAAGAAAAAACTGAGTGGCATCGAATTGTAATTTTTAATGAAGGATTAGTTAATGTTGTTCAACAATATGTTAAAAAGGGTGCTAATGTCTACGTAGAAGGGCAATTAAGTACCAGAAAATGGAAAGACGAGTCAACGGGTCAGGATAAATATTCAACAGAAGTGGTTCTTCAAGGTTATAATTCGAGTTTAACTATGCTTGATAGCAGAGGAAATAATAATAATTCCAATTTAGTTTCAGAAAATAAAAGTTCATTACCTAACGATAATCTAAATCAGGACAGTTCTGATTTAGACGATGAAATTCCCTTTTAAAATTTCATGGAAAAAAACACCCTAGAGAATAATAAATCTTTTAAACCTATCTTTGTTCAAGATGAAATGAGCTCTTCATATTTATCTTATGCAATGAGTGTAATAGTTAGTAGAGCATTACCAGATGTTAGAGATGGATTAAAACCAGTACATAGAAGAATAATTTATGCAATGTACAAAGGTGGTTATGATTGGTCAAAACCATTTAGGAAATCTGCACGTATAGTTGGGGATGTAATAGGTAAATATCATCCCCACGGCGATCAATCAGTATATGATGCTTTAGTTAGGCTTGTTCAAGATTTCTCAATGAGTGTTCCATTAATAACAGGTCAAGGAAATTTCGGATCAATAGATGGAGACCCTCCAGCGGCAATGAGGTATACAGAAACTAAACTTGGAAAGATTGCACAATATTTAACAGAGGATTTAGAAAAAAACACTGTTGAATATCATAGCAATTATGATGAAACAGAAAAAGAACCTGAAGTTTTACCCTCTCAATATCCAAACATTTTAGTTAATGGAGCAGGAGGTATTGCAGTTGGAATGGCTACAAGTATACCTCCACATAATTTAGGAGAAATTATCGATGGAACCATCGCTTATATAAATAATAAAGACATCACTATCGCTCAACTAATGAAACATGTTCCGGGTCCCGATTTTCCAACTGGAGGAATAATAATTGGAAAAGATATTATCAAACAAGGCTACAATAAAGGAAGAGGTTCATTTAAAATTAGAGGAGAAATAGATCTCGAAGAAAAAAAAAGTGGCAGAGAAACATTAATTATCAAATCCATTCCTTATCAAGTTAATAAATCTATATTAATTGAAAAAATAGCACAGTTAGTTCGAGATAAAAAAATTGAAGGAATAAGAGATATAAGAGATGAGTCTAATAGAGAAGGAATACGAGTTGTAATTGAACTAAGAAAAGCAGTTGAGCCTGAAACAATAAGAAGGCAATTATATAAGTTAACTAACATTGAAAGTTCATTTGGTTTTAATACTTTAGCAATTGTAAATAAAAAACCAAAAATTTTAAATTTAAAAGAATTTATTTCAGAATTTTTAAAATTTAGAGAAGACACAGTAATTAAAAGAGTAAAATTTGATTTAAAAAAAGCAGAGGAAAGAGCGCATATATTAATAGGCTTAGCAACAGCGGTTGAGAATATTGATGAAATCATCAAAATTATTAAAAATTCAAAAGATACAGAAATTGCAAAAAAAAATTTAATTTCGAAAAAATGGAAAATAAAAAAAAGTGTTAAATTAATTTCCTTAATTGAAAAGAAAAAAAACATTTCAACTTATTCTCTTACAGATGAGCAAGTAAATGCGATTTTAGAACTAAGATTGCAAAAACTTACTGCTTACGGTATTGGAGAAATAGAGAGTGAAATTAATAAGTTGGCCCAATTAATAGTTGAATACAATAAGATAATTAGTTCTAAAAAAGAACTCTATAAACTTATCACATCAGAATTAGAAAAAATTAAAGATAAATTTTCATCCCCCAGAAGGACAAAAATAATTGATGCAGTACTTAACTATAATATTGAGGAAACTATTCAAAAAGAGTCTGTTGTTATAAGCATTACAAATCAAGGCTATATTAAACGAAGTCCTCTAAGTTCTTTAAAAGCACAAAAAAGAGGCGGTAAAGGAAAGACCGGTATATCAACTAGGGAGGAAGACTTTGTAGTTCAAATATTTACAGCTAATACTCATACTCCTGTCCTGTTTTTTTCTACACAGGGATTAGTTTATAAAATTAAAGCTCATAAAATACCTGAAGGAACAGCTTCCTCAAAAGGTAAATCAATATTTAATATCCTTCCTTTAAAAAGTCATCATTCGATAAGTTCTATTATGCCTTTACCAGAGGACGAGTCAGAATGGAAAAATCTGATGGTAATTTTTGCAACCGCTAAAGGCAACGTACGGAAAAATACCCTAGAAGATTTTGTCAATATTAATAATAGTGGAAAAATTGCAATGAAATTAGATCAAGATGACAGGATTATAGGGGTAAAAATATGTAGAGATGATCAAGATATTTTATTAAGCACTCAATTTGGTAAATGCATTAGATTTAAATCAAAAAAATTGAGGTTATTTAAAGGAAGGTCTTCAAAAGGGATTAAAGGCATTCAGTTAAATGACAAAGATAAACTAATATCTTTAGCCATTTTAGTAAATTCAAATATCGACGTTAGCACAATAAATAAAGATAAAAAAATTAAAAGTGGAGTAGACAAATTTATTTTATCGGTTTCAGAAAATGGGTACGGTAAAAGATCATCCTACCTTGACTATAGAGTAACAAATAGAGGAGGAAAAGGAATTATTGGAATTATCAATTCACCAAGAAATGGAAATATATCTGCTTCTTTAGTTGTGAATGAGTCTGACGAAATTATTTTATCTACAGATAAAGGAAGTATTATGCGTTGCGCAGTAAAAGAAATAAGAGTTGCAGGTCGTAATACTCAAGGTGTAAGAATTAAAAAATTGTCAGGCACTGAAAAAGTTGTATCTGTAATAAAAATTGAGGATAACATACAATAATAATGAAAACTGCAATATACCCAGGTACATTTGATCCAATTACTTATGGACATATAGACGTTATTAAAAAATCTCTAAATATTTTTGACAAATTGATAGTGGCAACTACAGACAATATTGATAAAAATTATCATTTTTCTATAGAAGACAGATTAAGTATTATTAATAATTCTTTATTTAAAGATTTAAAGTTTAATAAAAAGAAAATTGAGGTAATACCTTTTGATACCCTTACAATTAATTTATGTAAAAAATATAAAGCAGAAGTTATTATAAGAGGTTTAAGAGCTGTATCAGATTTTGAATATGAATTCCAATTAGCAGGAATGAATAAAAAATTAAATTTGAACATTGAAACCATGTTTTTGATGTCTGATGTTGAAAATCAAATTATTTCTTCAAAATTTGTTAAAGAAATAGCAAATTTAGGTGGTAATATAGATAGATTTGTAACTAAATCGACCGTAAAAGTTTTAAAAAATAATTTTTAATGAAAAAAGTTATCTATTTATTTATAGTATTTTTTAGTTTACTAAATACGAATATTTTTGCACAAAATAATCTTATGATTTTAAAATTAACTTACGGTGATGTAGAAATCGAGCTTTATCCTGAGAAAGCTCCTAATCACGTCAAAAGATTCAAGGAATTAGCTGATAGTGGAAAATATGACGGTGTAGTTTTCCATAGAGTAATAGATGGTTTTATGGCTCAAACCGGTGACGTAAAATTTGGAAACACAAATAGTCCTGATTTTAATTTATCCTTAGCAGGAACAGGCGGATCAAATCAGCAAAATCTAAAGGCTGAGTTTACCGACATTGCTCATACCAGAGGCATTCTCTCAGCTGCAAGATCAGCAGATCCTGATAGCGCAAATAGTCAATTTTTTATATGTTTTGATTCAGCTCCACATTTAGATAGACAATACTCTGCGTTTGGTAAAGTAATTAAAGGCATGGAATTTGTTGATATGATTAAAAAAGGTGATCCTAGTAGTGGTTTAGTTACAGATCCAGATAAAATAATTTCTATTAAATCAAAATAACTTTTAATGTTAAGTAAAGAATTTTCTTTTGAGTTAGTTACTCAAAATGATAAGGCAAGATTAGGAAAGATAATTACGCCAAGAGGTATCATTGATACACCTGCATTTATGCCAGTTGGAACCCAAGGCACTGTTAAAGGAATATTTACAGATGATATTCTTAAAACTAAAACTCAAATTATTTTAGGTAATACTTACCATTTACTTTTAAGGCCAGGAATTAAGATATTAGAAAAATTTAAAGGTCTTCATAATTTTATGAATTGGAATAGGCCTATTCTTACAGACTCAGGTGGTTATCAAATTATGTCTTTATCAAAATTTAATAAAATTGATTTAAAAATGGGAGCTATTTTTAGTTCTCACTTAGATGGAAAAAAAATTATTTTGAGTCCAGAAAAAAGCATACAAGTACAAAAGTCCATAAATTCAGATATTATTATGGTATTAGATGAATGCCCCAAACTAACTACTGATAAAAAAATTTTATCCAAGTCTATAGATGTCTCATCACATTGGGCAAAAAGAAGCAAAACTGAATTTGGAAATGACAAGTCAAAGGCTTTATTTGGAATTGCTCAAGGTGGATTATATAAAGATTTAAGAATTGAAAGTATTGAAAAATTAATTGAAATAAATTTCAGTGGTTATGCCATGGGAGGATTAGCTGTAGGTGAAAAACAATCTGACATGTTTGAGATTTTAAATGAGACAACAGACTATCTTCCAAAAGATAAACCAAGATACCTTATGGGTGTTGGCACACCTTCGGATATACTAGGCGCGGTAAATGAAGGTATAGATATGTTTGATTGCGTTATGCCAACAAGATCAGGAAGGACTGGGTTAGCGTTTACTTGGCAAGGGAAAGTGAATCTAAAAAATTCGAAATATCAGAATGATAAAATGCCGCTGGATGAGAATTGCACGATAAAGGAGCTAAACAAGTATTCTAAAAGTTATTTAAATCACCTAGTAAAATCCAATGAAATAATGGCGTCAATGCTTATTTCATTGCATAATATATATTTTTATCAACAATTTATGGGCGAAATTCAAAAGAATATTAAGAATGGTACTTTTCAATCATTCTATAAGAAGTATATAAATTTGTTTGATTAATTATTTGAAATTTAATTGATAACTATATAAAAGAACACTCTTTAGGGCCCTTAGCTCAGTTGGTAGAGCACCTCCCTTTTAAGGAGGGTGTCGATGGTTCGAGTCCATCAGGGCTCACCACTATTAAATTTTTATTGGTGGGTATTTTATAATTACTTCATTTACCCAATTATTTAAATTTTCTATTCTTTTTTTACTACTCGGATGAGTGCTTAAAAAAACTGGAGGCTCTTTACCTTTATTTTTTTCAGACATTCTTTGCCATAGTTTTATTGACTCCCTTATGTCATATCCAGAAATTGAAGAAAATATTAAACCTAAATAGTCTGCCTCTGTTTCTTGTTTTCTTCCAAAAGGATTCATAACACCTAGTTGAAAGATATCTAAGCCCGTATTCTGACCAACAGTATTTCTAGTTCTATTTATAGCACCACCTAAAAAAATATCTGCAACCGTTGTTCCCAAATTTATTGTCATTGCATGACTCATTCTTTCTACTGAATGTTTAGCTACAGCATGAGCTATTTCATGACCCATTACAATTGAGAGAGCATTAATATTTTTTGTAACTTTTAGCAATCCAGTATAAACAGCAATTTTCCCTCCTGGCATACACCATGCGTTTACTACTTTATCATTGTCAACTAAAACGTAATCCCAACCAAAATTTTTAGTTGGATCTTCTTTTCCTTGTTTTTGAAAAAAAGCGCTTACTGCAAACTCCATTTTTTTTCCTATATTTCTTATTTCGTTCAATTGTCGTCCGCTTGTAATTAATTTAGTTTTACTTCTAAACGTCTCATAAGCAGCGGCTGCTTGTTGGTTAATACGACTCTCTGGAATTATACTTAATTGTCTTCTTTCAGTAATAGGTACGGTTGAACAGGAAGGAAGCATCAACGAACAGCAACTACATCCAAAATACCCAAGAAATTTTCTTCTATTTATGTTATACATTTTTAAGATTCATGATTTTAAATAATAAATTATTAATTGCAATTTTTATCTTAATAATAATATTTATCATATATTCTAGTTATTCATAATTAATGTCTAAACAAAACATAAAAAAATCAATATTTTCATCAATAAGAAATAATTTTATAGCTGGTATTGTTGTTTTAATACCTATTGGAATCACGTTATATCTAACAATTTTTATAATAAGAATTTCTGGTAAAATTATTCCAAAAGAAATAAATCCTAATAATTATCTACCTTTTAATATCCCAGGTGTTGAAATAATAATTGCATTACTAGTAATTACTTTTATTGGTTGGCTATCTTTATCTTTTTTAGGTAAAAAATTCTTTGAAATTTTTAATAATATTTTAAAAAAAATACCTATACTTAGAACTATTTATTCCGCAATAGGTCAAATGACTGAAACATTTACTAAATCTGATAGCAAGGATAAAAGTGTTGTTCTTTTAGAATATCCACGTAAAGGTATTTGGGTTGTTGGTTTCGCCACAAAAGAAAATAAGGGTATAATTAGAAATAAAGTAGGTGAAGATGCTATAAATGTTTTTGTTCCAACAACGCCAAACCCAACAAGTGGCTTTTTATTAATGATTCCAAAAAAAGATTTAATTTATCTTGATGTATCCTTTGAACAAGCCTCAAAATTTATAGTTTCTGCAGGCACCACAAACATAAATTAGTTCTCAATTGTGTTAATTATTTCTGCTCTATCAAAAAGTTTTAGCAAAAACGAGAATTTTTTTTGATTTATAGTTTTTTTTAAATCCTGAACATATTTATCAGCTAATTCAAATAAATCTTCATGAATCACTGGATCAGCAAATCTAAAATTCTTTATCCCGCTTTGTTGAAACCCTATTAAATCCCCAAACCCCCTCAATTTAAGATCTTCTTCAGCAATGAAAAAGCCGTCATTAGAGTCTTTAAGTACCTTTATTCTTTTTATTGCGTTCTTACTTAATCCATCTTTAAATAATAAAATACAAGTTCCTTGTTCTTCACCTCTTCCAACTCTTCCTCTTAGTTGATGTAGCTGAGCAAGACCAAATTTATTAGCATTTTCAATTACTATTAAATTAGCATTTGGAAAGTCTATACCAACTTCAATAACAGTTGTAGTTACTAATATTGATATCTTTTTTAACAAAAATTTCTTTAGAATTTTATCTTTCTCTTCACTTTTCAAAGCGCCATGTATAAGACCAACTTTGTTAGGAAATTTTTTATTTATTATTTCAAATTTTTTTTTAGCAGAGGAGTAATCTAAAAAAGTTGATTCTTCTATTAAAGGACAAACCCAAAAAACTTGATTGTTATTTAATATTTGTTTTTTTATAAATGGCCAAAGCTCATTAATTTTTTTTTCAGGTTTACTCAAAGTAATTATCTTTCTACGTTTAGCTGGTTTTTCTGTAATTTTTGAAATATCCATATCTCCATAAAGAGACATCATCATCGTTCTAGGAATTGGTGTTGCAGACATAAGCAACACATCACACTCTTGACCACCTTTTTTTGCTAGATCACTTCTTTGTTTCACACCAAATTTATGTTGCTCATCAATAACCACTAAACCGAGTTTATTAAAGTTTATTTTTTTTTGAAAAAGTGCGTGAGTTCCTATTAAAAGTTTAATCTTACCAGTTAATAAATTTGTTAAAATAACTTTTCTTAATTTGTACTCAGTTTTTCCTGTTAAGAACTCAATATCAAAATTTTCGTTTTTAAAAATCTTTTTTATTAATATATAGTGTTGTTTTGCCAGTATTTCTGTTGGACTCATTAAGGCGCATTGATATCCACTTTTAATTACATTTAGAATAGATAAAAGTGAAACTATAGTTTTACCAGAACCTACGTCACCTTGAATAATTCTAAACATTCTTTTGTTACTAAGTAAATCTTGATTTATTTCATTAAGAACTTTTTCTTGATCATTAGTTAAATTAAAAGGTAAATTTTTTTTAATTATTTCAGAATTTTTGTTAGTAAATATTTTTGGAGATTTATTTATTTTAACTCTTTTTCTGCTTTCTGAAAGAGTTAAAAAGTTTGCACATAACTCATCAAAGACTATTCTTCTGAAACTTTTAGATTGATTATTTTTCCCATCTTTTGAAGTATGTAATTTTATTATACTTTCATTCCAATTAATTAATTTATTTTTTTTAATAAAACCTTCTTCAAGCCAGTCATCAATCTTAGGTAAATTACTAATTACTTGTTCGCTTATATAACGATATTTTTTTTCGTTAATTCCTTTAGTTAAGTTATATTTAGGTATATTTTTTGCTACGTAATCTTGATTTTCTAATGATGTAACATAATCTGGATTTGTTATTTGGTATTTTTTATTAAAATAATTAATTTTACCACTTACAATTACAAAATCATTTATTGGAAATAATTTTCTTAAATATCCTTCTCTACTATTAAAATAAACTATTTCTATTTTTCCTGTTTCATCTTCACAATAAATTCTATTAGGCAGATTTCTTATTCTGGGGAAATTTAATTTTTTTACCTGAATTTTAACTGTTTGTATTTTTCCTATTTCCAAATCTTTTAACTTATAAATTCTTGATCTATCAGTTTCAGAATAAGGTAAATTTAAAATCACATCTTTTATTTTATCGATCCTCTTTTTTTTAAGGTATTTAGATAATTGAGGTCCAACCCCCTTTAAATTATCTATTGATGAGAATATAAAATCTTTTTTCATATAAGTGAATAAATTATGTATAATACAAATTTATGAACAATAAATTAGAAATATTTAAAAAAAAATTGATTTATCGTGCTGGTTATAGAGGAACAAAAGAAATGGATATTTTATTAAGTTCTTTTGTTAATAAATATATAAATGATTTTGATGAGAGTCTTTTAGCTGAACTAGAAAATTTTTTAGATTTTGAAGATGAAATTATATTAAATTTTTATAATTTTAATTTGGTTGAAAATGAAATTGACAAAAATAAAGTCTCAAAGATATTTAAAAAATTTAAAATTTGATGGCGGAGAGGGTGGGATTCGAACCCACGAACGAGTTGCCCCGTTGCTGGTTTTCAAGACCAGTGCTTTCAACCGCTCAGCCACCTCTCCTTGAAATTTATTAGGGTTCCTTAATACTATCAAAGAGGTTAAATAACAATAAATAAGTGGAATTTAGTAAAACTATTCAATAGTTATTAATTATGATAATTAATAAAATGTTCAATTTAATTATTAAATTTCTTTTTTTGTATTTATTGCTATTTAGCAATATTTCCGCCAATCAGGATTTTAATAATTGGCTAAAAAAATTTCAAACTACAGCTATTGAGTCTGGTATATCAAAAAAAGTAGTGTATGAGATCATGTCTAATGCTAAATTTTTACCAAAGGTAATTGAATATGATCGATATCAACCAGAGTTTTATGAAGATACATCTACCTACATAAAAAAAAGATCATCTAATCGAAAAATTAAAGCAGGTATTAAACTTTATAATCAAGAAAAAATTACAATTGAAAAAATAGAAAAAGAATTTAGTGTTGAAAAAGAACTATTGCTTGCATTAATGGGAATTGAAACAAATTTTGGCAAATATCTTGGTAAAATGGATATAGTTTCTTCATTGGCTACACTTAGTTATGATAAACGTAGAAGTGCTTTTTTTACCGAGGAATTATTAATTTTATTAAAACTTGTGGATAGCAATATTATAAATAAAGATATTTTATATGGCTCTTGGGCTGGAGCTTTTGGGAATTTTCAATTTATGCCGAGAACAATAAGAAATTATGCCATAGATTATAATAAAAATAAAACTATTGAACTTAAAAATACCGAAGACTCTTTCGCCTCTGCAGCTAATTATCTTAACACAATAGGCTGGAAGAAAAATGAACCTTGTTTTTTCAAAATAGATCTTAAAGAAAATATTCCAAAAAAATATCTTAATTCCTCAGCAAGAAATATTAAGAATAAAAGACAAGTAAAATTTTTTAAAAAATATATTAGAAATTTTGATGATTTAAAAATACAAGGTAATTTAAATACAGCAATAATTATTCCTGATAAAGATATAATCCCAGGTGCTGAAACTTTATCTCCGGCTTATATTGTCTTCGAAAATTATGAAAAGATATTAAATTGGAACAGATCATTGAGATTTGCTTTAGCTGTATGCACTCTTAAAGAAGGTTTTAAAAATGAAATTTAAACTTCTTTTTTTTATTTTATTTATTTTTTCTTGTTCACCTCAATCAAAAACTCTAAATCAAAAAAAACCATATTCTGCAAAAGGTTTTGCTTATGTTTATAATAATTATGATTTTCAAAATAAAATTATTAAGGGAAAATTAAACAATGAAAAATTACAAATTTCTCATCAAAACCTAAAAACAGGAACATTAATTAAGATAATAAATCCAAGAAATAATAAAAGCATCATTCTTAAAAATATAAAGCGCATCAAATATCCTGATTTTTATAAAATATTAATAACAAAACCTATTATTGATGAACTAGAACTAAGAATTGATCTACCTATATTAGAAATCTTAGAAATAAAAAAGAACAAATCATTTGTTGCAGAAAAAGCCAAGATTTACAATGAAGAAAAGAAGATATCTTCAAATGCGCCTGTAACCTCTGTAAAGATTTCCAATATTTCCAAAGATAAAAAGAAAAAAATAATCAATAAACCAAATAAAATTTTTATTCATATTGCTTCCTTTTATTCTTTAGAAACAGCTAATTTTTTAAAGCAAAGAATTATTAAAGAAGTATCAGATATTGATATCAATAAGTTGAACATTAAACAGGTTAACAACAAAGAAACACATGTTATTTCAGGACCATATACTACTATTAATTTATTAAAAAATGATTACATTAAGCTAAAAAACTTTGGATTCGAAGAGTTAGACATTTACACCAATGAATAAAATTATTATTTTAATATTTTTGTATTTTAATTTAAGTCTAAATTTGTCTGCAAATCCAAATATACAGGCCAGAACGGGCATTCTCATAGATTATCATTCAGATAAAGTTTTGTATGAGCTAGATCCTGACTCACAAATTTATCCTGCTTCGATGACTAAAATCATGACAGCTATAGTTGCCTTTGATTTGCTAAAAAAAAATAAATTATCCTTAGATGATAAGTTTACAATTTCAGAAAATGCATGGCGTTTATCCCAGGCTGGCTATTCTTCTATGTTTATAATGATAAATGATCAAGTTTCAGTTGAAAATCTTTTAAAGGGAATAATTATAGCCTCAGGAAATGACGCATGTGTAGCTTTAGCTGAAGGTATAGCCGGTTCAGAGTCAAATTTTGCAGATATGATGAATGAAAAAGCAGGTGAGATAGGCATGACTTCTACAAATTTTACCAACTCATCAGGAATAAATGACCCTGATAATGTTTCTACAGCCAGAGATATAGGTATTATGTCTAAATATTTAATTAAGAACTACCCAATCTTTTATGAAATGTTTGCAGAAAAAACTTTCACTTGGGATAGAACGGGCGGTGAACCAATTAAACAAGGAAACCGCAATCCATTGTTATATAAGAACGTAGGTGTTGACGGAGTTAAGACTGGCTATCTTGCAGTTGAAAAATATTCTTTGGCCAGCACAATGAAAAAAAAAGATAGGAGAATAATTGCTGTAGCATCAGGTTTTAATACAAAAAATTTAAGAAGTTCAGAGTCCTTAAAACTACTTAATTGGGGTTTTAGAAATACTAACACATTTGAAATATCAAAAAAAGGTGAAACAATTTTTGAATTAGACACATGGTTAGGAATTTCTAATAAAATTAAAGCCACTACAAAAGACGATTTTTATTTTACTATTAATAAAAAAGATATTAGACATTTAACTGTATCTTTAGATTATGAAGGACCTATTTTAGCTCCAGTAATAAAGGGTACACAAATTGCGACTATGACAGTTAAGAATAAAGATGAAATAATAAAATCCTTACCTCTTTACGCTGAAGAAGATCTTAAAAAAGTTAATTTTTTTAAAAGCCTAATAACATCTCTAAATTATTTGATTTGGGGAGATGTATAAAAAAAAACCATTCTTTATTGTTTTTGAGGGTGTTGAGGGTTGTGGCAAATCCTATCAAAGCAAAAAACTTTTTAATAAATTAAAAAAAAAAAAAATTGATACTATTTTAACTAGAGAACCGGGTGGTACAAAAAGTTCAGAATTAATTAGAAATTTAATCCTCAAGGATTATTTTACAAAAAAAGGCAAAGAAAAGTTTGATAAATATACTGATACACTACTATATTTAGCAGCTAGAAATGAACATATTAAAAATAAGATTAAACCAGCTCTATTAAAAAAAAAAGTTGTTATTTGCGACAGGTTTATTGACTCTACTTTAGCTTATCAAGTTTATGGAAAAAAAGTTGAATTAAATTTTATTGAAAATATACACAAAAAAATACTACATGGAGTCAAACCAAATATTGTTTTTGTTTTAAAAGTTTCTAAGCAAATATCCAGAAAGAGATTGATTAAAAGAAAAACGAAAAACCGGTATGATAATTTTGCTCAATCTTTTTATAACAAAGCACAAAATTCATTTATTAAAATAGCAAAAAATAAAAAAAATTATTATATTTTAGATTCCTCGAGTAACGACAATTTTTTAGAACATAAAATTTTTGATTTATGTCAAAAGTATTTAAATATCAAATGAATTACCCTGTTTTTTTTGATACCAAAAAATCTTTGACCTTATTTAGTCTAAAAGAGAATTTTAAATTTATATCAGAATTGTATTCAAAGAAAAATTTACCCAAAGTGTTGATGTTTACTGGCAATAAAGGATCAGGTAAATCGACTCTTATTAATCATTTTTTATACTCAATTTTTGACATTGATAACTATGATAAAAAAAAATTTTCAATTTCAAAGAATTCAATTATTTTAAAACAATTTCAAAAAAATATCTTTTCAAACATAATTTATATAAATGGTGCAAATTATAAATCTGTAAAGATTGATGATATCCGAAACCTTAAAAACCAAATTTTACAATCTATAATTTCCAAAAAAGATAGGTTTATTATTTTTGATGATATTGAACTTTTCAATCAAAATAGCCTTAATGCTTTGCTTAAAATAATAGAAGAGCCATCACAAAAAAATTACTTTTTTTTAATAAATAATAAAGGAAAACCATTAATAGAAACCATTAAGTCTAGAGCTTTGGAAGTAAAAATTATTTTAAATGAAAAACAAAGATTAGAAATTATTGATAAGCTTGTAAATTTACACAAATTAGATTTGATTATAGACCCAAAATCTTCACACTTATCACCTGGAAATTTTATAAAATTTAATTTTATATGTAAAGAATATAGTATTTTACCAACAAATAATTTTGAAGAAAATCTTTTACATCTATTAGATTTATATAAAAAAAAAAAAGATATTTTGATAATAAATTTATTATTTTATTTATTTGATCAACATATGAAATATATAAAAGATAAAAATTTACTTAAAAATGATAAAATTTTTGAAATTAAAAATTATATTTTGGATAATTTGAATAAATTTGTTCTTTATAATGTAAATCAAAATTCTCTAATAAATGCTATAAACGATAAACTAAGTCATGAGTAAAAACTTTTATATAACCACACCAATTTATTATCCATCTGGCAAACCTCACATGGGTCATGCTTATTCTAGTATTGTTGCCGATATTTTTGCACGTTTTAAAAAATTAGAGGATTACAATGTATTGTTTTTGACTGGTACAGATGAACACGGACAAAAAATACAAAAAGAAGCTAAAAAAAATAATAAGGATCCCAAAGTTTTTTGTGATGAACTTTCTGAAACATTCAGATCTTTAACAAAGGTACTAAATTTATCTAATAATGATTTTATAAGAACAACTGAAAAACGACACTATAAATCAGTAGTTGAAATATGGAATAGGCTTGTAAAGTCGGGAGATATTTATTTAGATAAATATAGTGGGTGGTATTCAGTTTCTGATGAAGCTTTTTATGATGAAGAAGAAATAGAAATTATTAATGGAAATAAAGTATCAAAATCTTCTGGCTCAAATGTTGAGTGGGTAGAGGAGGAGTCATACTTTTTTAAATTATCTGTTTGGTCAAAAAAACTTTTAGAATTTTATAATAAAAACCCAAAATTTATTTTACCAGCGTCTAGAAGAAATGAAGTTATTAAATTTGTTGAAAAAGGTTTAAAAGATCTCTCTATCAGTAGAACTTCCTTTTCATGGGGTATACCGGTACCTAAAAATGAAAAACACGTTATATATGTTTGGTTAGATGCTTTAACTAATTATATTAGTGCACTTAATTTTCCAAACGTAGAAGATAAAAAATATGAAAATTATTGGCCAGCAGATATACATATTATTGGTAAAGATATCTTAAGATTTCATGCAGTTTTCTGGCCTGCTTTTTTATTAGCAGCTAAACTATCACCTCCAAAAAGAGTTTTCGGTCATGGGTGGATACTTTCTGATGAAAAAAAAATGTCAAAATCACTAGGAAATATTTTAGATCCTATAGAGATTATAAATAAATATGGAATTGATCAATTACGATATTACTTAGTCAAAGAAGTTTCGTTAGGTAATGATGGGTCAATTTCAATGGAGAATTTGAAAAACTGTATTAATAATGACTTAGCTAATAATTATGGAAATTTATGTCAAAGAGTTTTTTCTTTTATTAAAAAAAATTGTGAAAATAAAATACCACAAAGTAAAAACTTAAATGTTTCGGATAAACAATTATTAAATAATTTAAAAGATAATATACCTAAACTTATCGATTTAATGAATAATCAAGAATTAAATGAATATATAAAAATCGTTGTAAGTTTTTCTTTTGATGCAAATAAGTATTTCAATGATTCAGAACCGTGGGCTGTTAAAAAAAAAGACCCAGATAGAATGAAAACTATTTTATTTACAATTGTTCAACAAATAAAAAATATTAGTATTCTTCTAAATCCTATAATACCCAATGCTACAAACAAAGTACTTAACATCATAAATTTTTCTAGCGAAAATATAAAGATTAATAAAATTAACGACGATAGTTGTTTAAATCATGATAAAGAACTTGATAATTTAGAAATATTATTTAATAAAATTGAAAATGATAATTGATTCTCATTGCCATTTAAATTACGAACCAATGTCCCTGTCTCTCAAAGACACACTTCAGAGAGCTAATAAAGATGGAGTTAAATATCTGCTAACGATTTCAACCGAGGATAAAAGTTTTGATAAAATATTGAATATAATATCTAACAATAAGTGTGTTTATGGTTCTTATGGCATTCATCCTCATGAGGCAAAAAACCATCAATATATTAATTCAGTCGATATAATTAATAAAATTAATTTGAATAAAAAAATTATTGGAATTGGTGAGAGTGGTTTAGATTTTTACTATAATTATTCAGACAAAAAAGACCAAATTAAATGTTTTGAAGAACACATTATTGCAGCACAAAAAACTCAGATACCATTGATTGTTCATACTAGAAATGCTGAAGCTGAAACCTTTGAAATACTTAAAAAAAAATTAATAGAAAAGGATTTTAAAATTTTAATTCATTGTTTTACAGGTTCAAAGGAATTTGCTTTTAGATTGCTAGATCTTGGAGCTTACATTTCAGCAAGTGGAGTGGTGACGTTTAAAAAATCTGAGGATTTAGCTAATACTTTTAAAGAACTACCAAATAACAGAATATTAGTAGAAACAGACTCACCTTATCTAGCTCCCGTTCCATTAAGAGGTAAACCTAATGAACCAAGCTATATAGTTCATACAATTAAATTCTTGTCTAAATTAAAGGATATTTCATTTAATGATTTCTGCGATATAACTACAAAAAACTTCTTTAATTTATTTGGAAAAATTAATTGAAAAATAAATTCACAATTTTAGGATGTGGAAGTTCATTAGGTTCTCCTTGGATAACTAATTACTCAGCTAAACTAAAAAAAAATCTAAAAAATATTAGGACTAGGTGTTGTGCCCATATCCAAAAAGGTGATTTATCGATTTTAATAGATACATCTCCTGATATTAAAAATCAATTTTTGACGAATAATATAAAATCATTAGATGCAATAATTTATACTCATGAGCATGCAGATCAAACTGCTGGAATTTTTGAAATGCGTCCTTTTTATTGGAAGAACGATAAGAAAATACCAGTTTATGGTAGCAATAGAACAATTAAAAGTTTAAAGCGCACGTATACTTTTTGTTTTTTACAAAAGCATGGATACAAACCCATCATGAAGGCAAATATTATTAAAAATAAATTTAAAATAAGAAAAAAAAAAGATAAATTAAATATAGAGTCTTTCGACGTGACGCATGGATTGATCAAAGCTACTGGTTATTTATTCGATAAAATTGCATACATAAGTGATTGTAATAGAATTAGTAAAAAAATTTCCAAAAAATTAATGAATTTAGATTTTTTGATAATTGACTGTTTAAGAAAAAATAAGCATCCATCACATTTTAATTATGAAGATGCAATGAATTTTATAAAATTAGTTAAACCAAAAAAAGCAATATTAACTAATTTGCATATAGATTTAGATTATTTTGAGCTTAAGAAAAAGTTACCAAAAAATATTATACCTGCTTACGATGGTTTAAATTTCAATTTTTAATCTCTTCCTCGATTAAATTGACAAACTTTTTAGATGAAGGTTTTGTTATTGACGCAAAAGTATCTGCAACTTTACCATCTCTTCCAATTATTATTTTATGAAAGTTCCATTTTGGAACAGCACTCCTACCGTGGTTTTCTTTTGCCCATTTAAAAAAAGGGTGGGCGTTTCCCCCAATCACATCCATTTTTTCTGTTATTGGAAAGCCTATATTAAAATTGGTTTCACAAAATTCTTTTATATCTTTATTAGAACCAGGTTCTTGTTTAAAATTATTCGTAGGCACACCAATAACTACTAGATTTTTACTCTTATATTTCGACCATAAATTTTGAAGATCTTCATATTGATTTGTGAAACCACATCTTGATGCAACATTAACTACAACTATTACATTATCTTTATAATTTCGAAGATCAATTTTTTCCCCATCAATACTTTTAAAGCTAAATTCATGAGCTAATTGTTCGTAACCGGCGTTGGTTTTGCTGAAAAAACTAAACATAACTATAGCTATGATAAGTATTTTTTTCATTATTTTAAAGCTTTTAACACTGCTTCAATTGGTAACAATATGCAGTTTATCCTTTTAGAGTTTTTTTTATTAATCAAAAGTTTAAATTCATCAAATTTTTTATGAAAGTTAAAATTTTCATTAAATTTGACACCCTCTTTTACACGATTTAACTCTTTTCTTACAATATTTATAGGCATGGTCTTAATTTTTTTAGCTAATAAACTAGCACTAGCCTCGCAATAAACACAAGATTCAGTTTCATATTTCATTGAATTGATTTTAGAATTGGTTGAATTCAATTCAATCTTGATTAGATCACCGCATATTGAGTTTTTTTTAACAGATTTGAAAGTATATTTGTTAGTTAAACCAACATTAGTGGTATTAGATGCAATCTTTATAATTTCATTTGTTATCATTTTTTTGAAAATAATAATAATAGTACATAACCAAAGACTGTTGATAGCAATGACCCAGCAAGCACACCAATTTTTACCCCATCAATATACTGCATATCGTTAGCAAAAGCTAAATTACCAACAAACAAACTCATTGTGAATCCAATTCCAGTTAAAATTGAAACTGCATAGAATGCTGGCCATGTTGAATTAGTTGGTTTATCCGCAATCTTAAATATTACTGCCAAATAAGATAAAACAAAAACCCCTATTTGTTTACCAAAGAAAAGGCCTAAAACTATTCCGAGAGGAACTGGGTTTAATAAACTTGAAAAAGTTAAACCTTCAAGAGAAACACCTGCATTAGCAAAAGCAAATATAGGCATAATACCAAAAGCAACATAAGGCGAAAGCCCGTGTTCTAATTTTAAAAGTAAAGAATTTTTACTAATTTTAGTATTGTGTGGAATTGTTAAAGCAAGAAGCACACCTGCGATCGTTGCATGTATGCCAGATTGATGAGTAAAGTCCCATAGAAAAATTCCAACTATCAAGTAAGGCGTGAAGTTGTTTATTTTAAATTTATTTAATAAAACTAAAATTATTAAAGCGACTAGCATTAACGCTAAATACATGATTTGAATATTTCCTGAATAGAAAAATGCAATGATTACAATTGCACCTAGATCATCTATTATTGCTAATGCAGTCAAAAACACTTTTAAAGAAATAGGAACTCTTTTTCCTAATAATGATAATACACCCAGAGAAAAAGCTATATCTGTTGCAGAAGGAATTGCCCAGCCATTCAAAGTTGTGCTATCCTCGTAATTAATAACTATATAAAATAGTGCTGGAACAACCATTCCTCCAACTGCTCCTACAATTGGCAACATGGCCTGTTTTGGATTTGACAACTCTCCTTGTAAAAATTCTCTCTTTATTTCTAACGAAACAAAAAAGAAAAAAATAGCCATAAGAACATCGTTAATCCAATGTAAAACACTTAATTTTAATCCAAAACTTTCAGTACCAAGAGTTATATATTTTTTGAGTATTGAAAAATACTCTACACTGTACGAACCGTTACTAATTATCAAAGCTAAAATTGCAGCCAGCAAAAGCATTATTCCTGATGATGCTTCTAACTTAAAAAATTCTTTGAATGGTTTAGTAATTTGTTGGATCATATGTACTATTTACTTCTATAGTGCTGATCTTTCAATTGCCAAAAACGTTTATTTATCCTATAAAACAGACGATCGGGGCGTAGCGCAGCCTGGTAGCGCATCTGGTTTGGGACCAGAGGGTCGCAGGTTCAAATCCTGCCGCCCCGACCATTATTTATGAAAAAAGCAAAAATTTATATACCCACTAAAACAGCTATGCAATCGGGCAGGGGTAAGCTGAAAAAATGGGTTTTAGAATTTGATACAAAAGATCCATCAATAAATCCATTGATGGGTTGGGAAACTTCTACTGATACCTTAGAAGAAGTTATGCTTAAATTTTCTACTAAAGAAAAAGCAATAGAGTATGCGGAAAAAAATAATATTTCATACTCTGTTATAGAACCGAAAAAGAAAAAATTTGTAATTAAATCTTATGCAGATAATTTTCTTAAAAACTAGATATGTGGCGTAGTTATTTTACAGAAAATAAGTGGCTTCTTTGGTCTTGGGGTGGTTTTGCTTTTATAATTATATCTCTTTTAGCTCAAACTTATATCGATGTTAAAATTAACGAATGGTACAAGGGTTTTTACGATCTATTGCAAGATGCACCTAATAGAGAGTTATCTGAGTTTTATGATGGTATAGCTTTATTTATGAAACTCGCTATCCCATATGTAATTATTTACACCATTACAAATTACTTCACTAGATTATGGGCCTTTAGATGGCGAGAAGCTATGACATTCTCCTACATGCCTTATTGGCGTGCAGTAGATGCAAAAGTAGAAGGGGCCTCACAACGTATCCAAGAAGATGCAATGAATTTTGCAAAAATTGT
Organism: Pelagibacterales bacterium SAG-MED41; assembly: GCA_014653545.1. Lineage (GTDB taxonomy): Bacteria > Pseudomonadota > Alphaproteobacteria > Pelagibacterales > Pelagibacteraceae > Pelagilacustribacter. Next base: position 128,424 of record JACWEJ010000001.1, on the reverse strand, counting down.
AGAGAGTCTCGGATTGCAAATTGTTAGAGCAATTATGTTACTTATAGCTTTTCTTCCAATTCTTTGGGGTCTTTCATCAAACGTAGTTATACCTTTTTTTAAAGATATTTCAGGATCATTAGTATGGGTCTCATTAACAGCTAGTTTAGGTGGTTTAGTTGTAAGTTGGATTGTAGGAATTAAACTTCCTGGTTTAGAATATAACAATCAAAAAGTAGAAGCTGCATTTAGAAAGGAACTTGTTTATGGTGAAGATGATAGAAAGAACTATGCTCAAGCACCAACTGTTCTACAGCTATTTACTGGTATAAGATTTAATTACCATAAGTTGTTCTTGCATTATGGATATTTTGATCTTTGGATAATAATGTACAATCAGACTATGATAATTGTACCTTATTTGTTAATGGGTCCAGGTCTATTTACAGGTGCAATGACACTAGGAGTTTTAATTCAAACATCTAGTGCCTTTAGAGAGGTTCAAAGTAGCTTTTCTCTATTTTTACAAAATTGGACTAGAATTACAGAATTAAGATCTATTCATAAAAGGTTGATGGAATTTGAAACTGCTATTAACTTTAAAAAAAAGTTGAGAAAACCACGTAAATCTGATGTAAGAGCTTAATGGAGCTCTACCTAAAACTCATTGATGTTATTGTCCCTGTTTTTTTTGTAATTGGAGTGGGATATTATCTTGGAAAAAAAAATCCAGAAATTAGTACTGACTTCATAACAACTTTTGCAGGTAATGTAGGTACACCTGCAATGATTTTTTATACGATTACTACTACAGGAGTAACCTTAAGTATTTTTACTGAATACTTTATCTATGCATTAATTATAATTGGATGTTTTTCTCTAGTAGGTATTTTATTTTTACTTTTACTCAAAAAAGATTTTATTAGTGAATTGCCACCGTTAATTTTACCAAATACTGGAAATATGGGGATACCTATTTGTTTATTTGCTTATGGAACAGCTGGGCTAGGGGTCGCATCTGCTATTGCATCAGTAATTATTTTTCTTCACTTTACACTTGGAGTTTTATTGGCCAAAAAAAGCTTTTCATTTGAAATATTAATTAAGAATATGCCAATTTACGGAATAATTGTTTCAGTCATATTTTTATATTTTGAATGGGATGTTCCTGGATACTTAGAAAACACTACATTTTTGCTTACGTACGCTACTATATTTTTAGTTTTAATGTCTTTAGGTATTGCTTTATCAAGATTAAAAGTGGTCTCTTGGACCCATGCATCAATTCTAGGAGCGGTTAGAGTTATTATAGGACCTTTAATAGGATTTGGATTAATTAAATTTCTTAATTTAAACGGTTTTGCTGCTGGTGTTCTTCTAATTCAATCATGTATGCCAAGTGCTGTTTTAACTTATTTGGTGGGCTCAATGTATTCAGAGAGAAAGGTGGTTGATAGCGTGGCTAGTGTTATCGTGACATCAACTATAATGTCATTTATTACTATCCCAATTGTAGTTTATTTTAGTCTTAAATTTTTTCAATAAATACAATGACTTATATAATATAATTAAAGTAATATATTAATAAATAAGTAAGTATTATTTATATATATAATAAAAAAAATTAATAAACATTGAAAAAAGTAGCCTATTTAAGCTAAAAAAAAAAATAAATAAGTTTACAAAAGCACTAAAATAATAGGTTTTTCAAGCAAGGCTTTTAAAAATTAAAAATTGGAAGACCAAAATCAAGCAAAATAGGGTATTTTAGACCACTCTAAAAGCAGCAACAAACAATAATTCTAGAAGCTTTGCAATTACTGAATATAGCGTTTAAACGGCCATAGAGGGTGTTTTTTTTGCAATCATTGATTTTAGAGTACAACTTACTAGTGTGTGGATAAAAAATACAGTCAAATAGGGGCTAATAGACTCGATCGCTCGTCAAATAACAATTCTAGAGCTTTATACCCTCTTTTTTTAGCAAAAATCTCTTTGTTTTAACACCTCTTTTGCCTGAGTAGCCTCCAATCGATCCGTCAGATCTTATAACTCTATGGCAAGGTATTTTAGGCGCGTATGGGTTTTTTCCTATAGCATTGGCCACAGCACGTGTAGCAAGCGGTTTACCAATGGCTTTTGCCACTTGAGAGTAGGTTTTAATGCTACCACGGGGTATTTTCCTCAAATAAGCCCATACTTTAAGCTGAAATTTAGTTCCTAATAGCTTCATTAGTGAAATATTAAGAAAATTGTTAGAGATATGCCTATTATAAGGGCTATTATTAAGCCTAAAGCTATCTTTTTTTTTCCTTTTGAACTTGAGTTGGTCCAGTAATACGAAATTCCGTAAACGGCTGCTATAAAAACTGCTATGGGAAGAATAAATTTAATCATGAACTTTGAAATTATACATATTGACATCTAAAATCACTTAATATATATTTCCGATAATTAATGGTTATCGGAAATTATGAAAGATTTAACAACTGAAATTAAAAAACTTGAAATTGAGACTTTAGACAATCTAAAGCTTTCTAAAGCTAAAAATACTATTCGAGCTTATAAATCTGATTTTAACGATTTTATATTATTTTGCTCAAAACATGGGATGAAGAGCATGCCCACTGATCCAAAGACAGTTTCGCTTTATTTAACATATTTATCAAAACAATCTAAATACAGCACTTTAAAAAGACGTTTAGCGTCTATAAACGTTATGCATAGATACAAAGGACATTATTTAGATATTAAACATCCAATAATAGTTGAAAATTTATTAGGTATAAAGAGACAAATAGGTGTTCATCAAAAAGCAAAAAAACCTCTATTATTTAATGAATTAAAAAAAATAATTAAAGTAATTAATAATTCATCAGTTAGTCAATTTAAAAAATTAAGGGATAAATCTTTAATTTTATTAGGTTTCTCAGGTGGATTTAGAAGATCAGAACTTGTGTCCATTACTAGAGATGATGTTGAATTTGTTAACGAAGGAGTAAAAATATTTGTAAAAAAATCTAAATCTGACCAATCCGGAGAGGGAATGACTAAAGCAATCCCCTCTTTTAAATATGTAGAATATTGCCCGGTTGACCATCTTAAAAACTGGATGATTGAAAATAAAAATAATTTAGTTTTTCCTATATCAGATAAAAACGTAGCTTTAATATTAAAGAAGCATGCTTTAAGCGCAGGTTTAGATGAAAAAAAATATGCTGGTCACAGTCTAAGATCAGGTTTTGCAACCACAACAGCTGAATATGGAGCTAGTGAAAGGAATATAATGACTATGACTGGTCATAAATCAGTTGATATGGTGCGAAGATACATTAAAGAGGCTGATTTATTCAAGAATAATGCTTTAAATAAAATTTCAAATGAATAAAAAACAAACTTAAAATCTTAAAATTTTATCAATAAAATTTTCATTTTTAACACCGTAAGACAAAATTTTCTTATAAACTTCATCAATATTTAAATTTAAAAAATTATTTTGATTAAATATACATTCTCCCTTTTTAATTGGTGGGATAGTAGCTTGAAAATTGCTTGCATGATTGTCGTACCAGTTAGTTCCTAATATAATCATTGGATGATTGTAGGCAGCTAGTACCCACATAGACCCTGAATCTGTGCCAAGAGCGAGTTTAGATCCTAAGGAAATTTTAATTTGATTAAAAAAATCAAGGTTAGTTAATTTATGATAATATCTTTTATTTTCAGATAGCTTAGGTTCTTTAAAGTAACCGAAATGATAAACATTGATTGAACTATCAATTAATTTTGAAACTAACCTACCCCACCATTTTTCAGAGGGATTGCGGTTCTTACTTCTACCGTAACCTGCAAAAGGCCATATAGCCAATGATTTACTTAAAATATTATTTCGTTTTGAGTCTACTTTGTCATAAGTATAGGCAGCTTTTTTTTGCTCATCTTCAAATCCAGAGTCAAACCATTTGTTCAAGAAAGGAATTTTTTCATTATTAGTTAAGGTATCATTTAGGTCTGTAATTCCAGACATTAGAGCCGTTTCTTCTATACAAGATCTTTGATTGTACCAACGATTATTCTCATGTTGGCGATCTAAAATTTTTTTATTTATATGATCTAATTTAGTAGTAACAATATCGCATTCTGATGCAATTTTAAAATCATCAGAATTAAACGAGCTCCATTCACCTGAAATAAGAATTTTGTCTATATCAGGATGATTAAAAAAAAGTGGAGCGCAATAAGATATTTTTTTATGTATTACAAAGTAGATATAGGTATTTTTATGTTTTTTTTTATAATAAGTTAATTGAGGTAAGCTCATGATTAGATCACCTATTAAACTAAATGAAGTTCCCCAAATTTTTATCATTTGAACTTATTAGCCACTGTTACAATTTGTTTGAATATTGAATTTAATTGGATTTTTTTATTTAAATTGGATTTGTAGACGAATTTATGTTTTGTGTTTAGAGGTTTCCAACAACTATACCACTGAAAATCTTTTTTATTTATAATGTCAATAATATTTGTATTATTAAAACCTGATATTTGTACCAAAAAACCTGAGTGACAGCTGATGGAATATGATGACATTGCTATCATTCTCTCAAATATTGCTAGATTTAAATTTTCCAAAAAAATAATTTTCCTATTTTTTTTTAAATTTTTCTTTAAATACTTATAGTATAATTCTCTATTATTGTTTGAAGTAATTACTATCTTTTTATCAACTTTTTTTTGAAAATTTAACAATTCTTGAGATAAATTCGTATTAATAAAAATTATATCGTTCCATTTTTCATCAAGATGAATCAATATAAAATTTGACTTTATTCTTTTATTATATAATTTTTTAGATAGATAAATATTTTTTTTCTTAATTTCATAAAAATAATTATTTTTTGAATTTAGTTTAAGATTTAGATTATTAGCTAATTTTACTAATATAGATGGTAAATGTTCTGCATTTGACAAATTTTTCTTGCTTGTAAAAGTCTCAAATTTATCAAATATAAAATAATTATAAAAAAAATTTGGCTTAGACCATTTTAAATTTAATACAAAATCAAATAGATTAAACTTGTAAGCAATTCCAAATTTTTTTTTTGCTTTTAAAAAAAGATTTGCAAAATTAGAAAAAGATTTTCCATCTAAACTTAATGAACAAAAATAATTAGATTTAACTATGTTGCTAAAGATTGAAATTTTTTTACGCAACGTACTATTTTTATCATAAATTAGTACTTTATTAATAGTTTTGTAAGAATTGATAATTTTTTTATTATAAGGTGATCCTACCACTGTTATATGTGAGTTTTTATATTTTCTTTTTATTGCTCTAATAATATTAGTAATTATTAAAAAGTCTCCTAGTCTATCCGTTCTGAATATAATAAATTTTTTCATTTGAATTTGAATTTTATCATTTTTTTTCTATAACCTAATTTTCTTAATAAATTTATATTAGCAAATAGTCCTGGATATTTTTTATCTTCGTATATTAATTTATTTTTTAATTTGTTTTTAATCTTTATTAATTTGATTAAATCTATCAAATTTAATTCCCTTCCACTTCCGACGTTAACAATTTTTGAAATCTTTTTATTAAATATAAAAAATAAAATCTCACAAAGCTGATTTAAATTAATATAGTCCCTAGAAACATTAATTTTTTTTATTCTTAAAAACTTATTATTAATTTTCATTTTCTTTTTCATATCCTGAATAAAAAAACCTTTATCGTGCTTGTGAGAATAAAAATTAAAAATTCTAGCAACACCTATTTTGAATCTTATTTTTTTACGATTTTTTAAGATAAAATCCTCCACTTTTTTTTTTGATCTTCCATAAACTGTTGAGGGTTCTCTTGTTGAATTCTCATATAAGGCTTTAAAGGATGGTTTATATACATGAGATGAAGAGGAAAATAAAAAATAATCAAAATTTATTAATTTAGCTTTGTTCAATATTTTTATAATATCAATAGTTGCTGATGAATTTACTTTATAGGTTTTTTCGGGATTTTTATTTGTTCTTTCTATTGATGAAATCGCAGCAAAATGAACAAATTGCTGAATATCTAAATTTTTATAAAGCCATGACTTAAATTTTTTTTTATTTTCAATTTTATCTTTGTAAATTCTGAAAATGTATTTAGTTTTATTTTTTTTTATGAACTGACTTCCTAGTGCACCATTAGCACCCGTAATTCCGATAATTTTTTTAAATACTTTGTTCAAAAGCTTTAATTATTCTATTTACAAAAATATTATTAATTTTTTTTGTTGGTAAACCTATAAAAAAACCATGATCATTAACTATGTCTGAATTAAAAAATTTTGCTTTATTTATAAGTTTATATTTTTTAACTGATGGCTGTCTTATAAAGTTTCCGCTTATTATAGGTCTTGTTTCAATACCTTTTTTTTCTATATTTTGAATAAATTTTTTTCTATTTTTTTTATTTTTAATATAAATGGGTATTCCAAACCAAGAAGGTTTTACGTTTTTATTTGCCTCTACAAAATAAAATTTTTCGCTAATAACCTTATTCTTTTTAAGTGAATTAACAATTAAATTTCTATTTTTATTTCTGAGTGATATAAAATTATTCATATCATTAAACTGACTTAATCCAATAGAAGCTGAAATATCAGTTGGCCGTAGATTAAAACCAGAATTATAAAAAATAAATCTTGAGTCTAAATGTCTATTTTTTTTAGATATATTTTTTTCACTTTTTAATCCTCTTGACCAACCATGAGACCTAAGAGCTTTAAGAATTTCGTAATCTTCTAAATTTCGACAAGTTATCATACCTCCTTCACCTGAAGATATTTGATGTGATGAATAAAAAGAAAATGATGAAAATTCTCCAAATGTACCCAGATATTTATTTTTGTATTTTGATCCTAAGGACTCGCAAGTATCTTCAATTAAAATAATATTTTTTTTCCTAAGAATCTTCATTAATTGATTCATGTTCGTTGAGTTTCCTAAAACATGAACTAACAATAAAGCCTTTGTTCGTTTATTAATTTTTTTTTCTAGATCTTTTAAATCAATATTTAATGTGACAGGATCAATATCGACGAAAACAGGATTTAATCCTGATTGTATTATAGGCCATAGTGAGGTAGACCAACAAACAGTTGGTATAAGAACTGAGTCTCCCCTTTCTAACCTTTTTTTTCGATAAGGGTTTATTAGACATTGTAAAGCTAAAAGATTAGCTGAAGATCCGGAATTTACCATTAAAGAAAATTTTGTTTTAATTTTCTTCGTAAAAACTTTTTCAAATTTTTTGGTATGTTTGCCTATAGTAAGTTTGCCTGTTTTTATCACTTCTATAGCTTTATCTAGATCCTTTTTTCTGAAAGGATCTTCAAGAAGAGGATAAAAAAAGCTTTTTGGCATTAATTATTCTCTAATTCAGAAGATATCATATCCTCTATCAAATCGTCAGTGTTGTAGATGGGTTTCCATTTAAGTAATTTTTTAGCTTTTGAAAAATCACCTCTTAAGAAATCGACCTCAGAAGGTCTAAAGTATTTCTTGTCAATTTCTACAATTACCTTTTTGCTTTCTTGATCAATACCTTTTTCATTTTCTCCCTTTCCTATCCATTTAAGTTTAATTTCAAGTTTTTTTGATACTTTATTTACGAAATTTTTTACGGTGGTTTCTTTGTTAGTTGCAATTACCCAGTCATCTGGTTTTTTATATTGTAGAATTTTCCACATTGATGTTGCATAGTCCTTGGCATGACCCCAATCTCTTATTGCGTATAAATTCCCTAAAGTTAATTTTTTTTGATAACCTTTTTTTATACGCACTAATCCTTGAACTATTTTTTTGGTAACAAATGTTGGTCCCCTTCTTGGCGACTCATGATTAAATAAAATACCATTGGATGCAAAAATTCCATAAGCTTCTCTGTAATGAACCGCAGTATGAAAAGCGAAAACTTTAGAAACACCATAAACAGATCTTGGATGAAAAGGTGTTAATTCATTAAGAGAATTTTTTTTTTTTACTAACCCATACATTTCAGAACTTGAAGCTTGATAATATTTTGTTTTTTTTAATTTTAGAATTCTAATTGCTTCTAAAATTCTTAGTGCTCCTAAAGCAGTAATATCAGCTGTATATTCAGGGACATCAAAAGAGACCCTTACATGACTCTGTGCTGCTAGGTTATAAATTTCGTTTGGTTTTACTTTATTTATTATACTCAATGTACTAGTGCCATCGGATATATCTCCATAGTGTATAAAAAAATTCTTATTAGAAAAATTCAAACTATCAAATAAATGATCTATTCTTTCTGTGTTCGCGCTTGAAGATCTTCTCTTTACTCCGTGAATAATATAGTTTTTTTTTAAAAGAAGTTCAGCTAGATAAGAGCCGTCTTGACCCGTAATACCAAAAATAAGTGCTATTTTCTTTTTTTTTATTTTTCCCATAAATATATTTTGTTTGATTTAATACCTAATGTTTTATCTATTATATATTCTGATACAAGATCCGAATTAAAATATTTCATATATTTAAGTTTACCATTTTTAGCAATTTTTTTTCGAAGCTTTTCATCAGATGATATTTTTGTTATTTTTTCCGATAAATCATTTATTGACTTATAAAAAACCATTTCATTATTACTGAAAAAATTATTATAATTAGTCCTTTCGTCAATCAAACATACAAGTCCATTACCGACAATTTGAGTAATTCTATCACTACTATAATATTTTATAGCCTCTCCTCTACTTAAATTTAAACCCATTTTTGCATTTGCAATTGTTTTAAAATAATGATCTGCCCAAATCGGTTGAATTTTAGATACACCATATATGTCGAATTTAACGTTAGGTGTATTAGCTTTAAGACTGTTTAAAAAAAGTATTCTATCGTCAGTTTTACCACTCTTTAAGACACCTCTATGAACACCATGACTTAGTGCAAAAAAAACATCTACATTACATGCGTTATTAAAATTATTAAGCGTTTCAAAAGATTTGTCACTAGGATTTGGAATATAAAAACTATTATCTTTATTCAAAAAACTTAATACATCGGGACTTGTTGTTAAAAAAGTTGAGTCAACTACTTTTATTTTATCTAATATTCTGTTTTTATTTCTTTCGAAATCAGGTCCTTTTTTATTTAGTGGATCTAAAAACCACTGACAAAATTTTGTGTTTGGATAATCTTCTTTTAACTCAGAAATTTGATCTTTAGATATCAAGTCTGCATGACCTAAAACAATCAAGTCAGGTTTATAATTGTAACAAGTTTTTCTTAATTTATCATTTAGAGTTTTAGCTCCCTTTAAATCATTAAAGGATTTATAATATTTTTGAATATCTCTATCACTAAAACCAAGAACACTATGACCTTGCCTAATAAAACCATTATTAATTCTTCTGCCAGTATTAAAAAATAATCTACCATCCAGACGTTCATTAAAATTTGTAATATGTAAAATTCGTAAAGATTTTTTTATTTTTTTTATGTAAAATTTTTTAGTTAATTGAAGTTTTTCATCTCTATATTTATCTATCATTCTTGTTACATATTCATGTGTAAGGTAAAAATTTTTAATTGATAAGGTTTGTAAACTTTTTCTTAGATTTTCATTTTTTATTAAATTTATTATCTCTTTAGTTAAATTTTTATGTGATAAATTAATTAAGATTCTTGCATTGGTTATAGTTTCTGGCAATCCACCTCTATCGGTTATAATAACAGCACAACCATTAGCAGATGCTTCTAAACTCGTTCTACCAAAGGGTTCTTCCCATCTCGAGCACGCAACAGCAATACTAGATTTTTTAAAAATTTTTATTACTTCCTCGTGGTTAACAAAGCCTAAAAGATCTGCATTTTTAAAAATTAAATCAATTTTTTCTCTTTTTTCATCGCCGATAATTTTTGCTCTCCAATTTGGAAATCTTTTTAAAACTTGTTTAATAGATTGGGAGAATACGTCATAACCTTTGGCTTTATTTAGTTTACCTACAAAAGTTATCCAATTTTTCTTTTTTTTAATTACAGATAAATTGCTTTTTCTTGCAGATTGAAAAAAAACTTCTAATTTATTACTATTTATAAATTTATTTTCTAAACCCTCTAAAAATCTTTTTTTTGACCAATTACTATTAAAAATTATTTTATAACAGGTTTTTAATAATTTTTTTCTTTCATAAACAGTTTTAGATCCATCCATTGAAAGTGGATCATTATGGAAATACAGAGAAAATATATTATTAGGTATTTTGATACTCAACTGATTAATATAACTAGGTCTATTATGTACTTCAATTATTGAAAAATTGTATTTTTTTTGAAGGTTAATAAATTTGTTTACGTAGTTATTTGTTTGGCTGCTTAATAAATTCTTACTAAGATTTATATTTTGATATTTAATTTTAAATTTTGTTTTAAATTTTGTATTACCGAAAACAACTATATCTTTTTTGTACTTACTTTTTTTACTTGTTTCAAAAACAAATAAAGAAACGGCTCCAGGATATTCTGGTGAAAAGTTTTCTTTATAAGGTAACAATATTCCTATTTTCACAAATACTTTAATTTTATTTTTTTTCTTAAAGTTTTATTATTCTTTATATAATATTCTCTAGAAATAGCTTCTTTTTTTGACTTAAATATTTCTTTATATATTAACTTCCATTTTCTTCCTCTGGTAAATTTTGCACCCTTACCAGAATTATGAAGAATGATTCTCTTTCTTAAATTTTTTGTGTAACCGACATAAGTTACTGGCTTAATGCTCTTTGATTTGAGCATATAAACATAGAAATCCATTAATTAATTAATAGCCTTTGGACTCTGATCTTTTTTTTGTTCCTTTAATTTTTTGAATAGCATCTTTAGCTCCAGCGCTCATAAATCTTTGATCAGCTCCAACTGTAACCAAATTAAAACCCTTAGAAATCATTTTTTGCGCATAATCTACTGATCCATTATGAATGCCAGCTAATAATTTTCTTTTTTTTGCAGCTTCTAGAATTCTTATAATTTCTTTATATGCAATTGTATTTTCAGGTCTATCAAAGCCTGGTTCTTCACCTACAGCTAAACTCAAATCTGCAGGACCTATATAGATTCCATCAAGATTTGGTGTATCTAATATTTCATCTAATTTTTCTAATGCTTCTTTAGTTTCGATCATGGCTAGTTTTAATATTTCATTATCAGCATGTTTTGCGTAATCTGAGCCTCCATAAAGCAAGCCTCTAATTGGACCAAAACTTCTATAACCTTTTGGTGGATACAAACAAGCTTCAACAAAATTTTCAGCTTCTTTCCTATTACTTACCATTGGACATATAATTCCGTAACACCCAGCATCCAAAATTTTCATTATTTGTCCTGGTTCATTCCAATTTACTCTAGCAAGTGGTGTTGTCTCAGTTGTTGAAATTGACTGAAGCATATTCAAAGCATTCGGATAATCAACTACACCATGCTGCATATCTATTGTGCAAGAGTCCCAACCTTGATGGGCCATAACCTCAGCTGAAAAGGCACTTGGTATTTGTAACCAACCATTAATTATCGGCTTACCCTCTTTAAACATTTGTTTTAATCTATTTTTTCTCATTAAAAAGAAATACCAAAATGGGTATATTTTATATTAAGATAATCCTTAATGGCCATAGAGCCGCCTTCTCTACCGTAACCAGTCTGTTTAATTCCCCCAAAAGGAGCTTCTGCTACCGCTACTACTGGCGTATTTACTGCTACGCATCCAGACTCAATAAGCTCTGATGCTTTGTTAGCTTTTTCCAAATCTGTTGTGTAAATATAACTACAAAGACCTAGATCATTTTTATTTGCTCTTTCTACTACTTCATCAAAATCTTTGAATGTAAGAATAGGTACTATTGGACCAAATGGTTCTTCTTTCATTACTGTGAAATTATCTTTAATATCATCAAAAATTGTTGGCTCATAGTAGTAACCTTTATTAAATTTTGCAGCTCTCTTGCCGCCTAATAAAACTTTTCCACCTTCTTTTTTTGTAGTTTCAACTAATTTTTCTACTCCTTCTAATCTTTGTTTAGTACATAATGGACCTAATAAAGTATCTTTGTCCATACCATTACCAATTTTTAATTTTTTAGTTTTTTCTACCATCAAATTAGCAAATTCATCTTTTTTCTTTTCATGAATATAAAATCTATTTGGAGATATACAAACTTGACCGTTATTCCTGAACTTTGCTGTAATAGCCATATCGGTTACCTTATTTAAATCAACATCATCAAAAACTATAAAAGGTGAATGACCGCTTAGTTCCATTGTAACCCTTTGAACTTTATCTGCTGCTTGTTTTAAAATTAATTTACCTACTCTAGTTGATCCAGTAATTGAAATTTTTTTCACTATATCAGACTGAATAAGTTCCTCAGAAATCCCCGCCGGATCTCCAGATAATAAGTTTACTACTCCTGGCGGTACGCCTGCTTCACGGCATATATCTACGATTTCCATCACACTTCCCGGTGTTATAACGTCAGGTTTAACTATGACTGAACAGCCGGCTGCTAATGCTGTTGAAATTTTTCTTGACGCTAGAATAACTGGAAAGTTCCATGGCACCAATGCTGCTACTACTCCAACTGGTTGATATATTACATGTATTTTAGTGTTGGGAAAACGACTTTGGTTTATCTCTCCGAATATTCTTTTTGTTTCTTCAGAATTCCATTCAAAAATATCTGCAGCGCCGCCTACTTCACCCGGACCTTCTGTAATAGGCTTTCCTACTTCAAGTGTTAACCATTTTGCTAATATATTAACTCTTTCTCTTAACAGCTCAGAAATTTTCCTAATAACTTTTGATCTTTCCCATGGTGACGTATTTCTCCAGATTTCTAATCCTTTCTCAGCTGATTTAAGAGCCTTTTGTACATCCTCACTATTTGCCTTAGAGGCTTTGCCAATTATTTCTTCAGTGGCAGGATTAATTACATCATAGGTTTCACCGCTAGCAGATTGTTGCCACTTGCCGTCAATGAATTGTCCAAACTTTTCGTACATATATTGTTGTTGAAATAAGAATATTATTTAACTAGTTTATATTGAATTTATGAAAAATATTCAACTCACTTGTGCTCACGCATTAATTAAGTATCTAATAGCTCAAAAAACTCTAATAGATGGAAAAAAAGTACCTTTATTTCCAGGTGTGTTTGGAATATTTGGTCATGGTAATGTAGCTTGTTTAGGTCAAGCACTTCAAGAAAATCAAAAAGATCTACCAACATGGCGGGGTCACCACGAACAAAATATGGCTTTAACTGGTATAGCTTATTCAAGAGCAAAAAGAAGAAAACAAATTTTTATTGCAACATCCTCAGTCGGCCCCGGTTCAACAAATATGATCACAGCAGCAGCTGTAGCAATGAGTAATAGAATTCCAATTTTATTTTTACCAGGAGATACTTTTGCAAATAGAATGCCAGATCCTGTACTTCAACAAGTAGAAAATTTCAATAATCCAGGAATAACTGCAAATGATGGTTTTAAGCCTTTAGTTAGATATTTTGATAGAATTACTAGACCAGAACAAATAATTTCAAGTATACAGCAAGCAATTCAAGTAATGCTAGATCCAGCAGATTGTGGTCCAGCTTGTATTTCCTTAAGTCAAGATGTTCAAGGTGAAGTATTTGAATATCCAGAAGATTTTTTTAAAGAAAGAGTTCACGTTATTAGGAGACCAAAACCTGATGATTATCAAATTAAAGAAGCCGCTGAACTTATTAAAAAATCAAAAAAACCCTTAATTATTTCAGGTGGCGGTGTTTTCTATTCTGATGCAACCGATGAATTGAGTTCTTTTGCAACCAAACATAATATTCCTGTAACTCAAACGGTAATGGGCTACTCAACAATGAAAAAAGATCATTCTCATTATCTAGGTGCTATTGGTGGTTTGGGTGGTCGTGCCGCAAATAATTTAAGCAAAGAAACAGATATGGCTATTGCAATAGGAACTAAATTAGCTGATTTTACTACTGGATCGTGGACTAATTTTGAAAATCCTGATTTTAAATTAGTATCTATAAATGCCGCAAGATTTGATGCAAATAAACATATGGCTCAAGCTATAGTTGGGGATGCTAAAGTCTCATTAATAGAATTATCTCAAGCCTTAGGTAATTGGAAAGCAGATGATAATTGGTATAAAAAATCAAGAATTGAATTAAAAAATTGGGAGTCGTACGTCGATAAAGAAAGCGGACCAACAAATCAAAAATTACCTAGTTATGCTCATGTTATTGGTGCTTGTTATAGAAATTCAGATCCATCAGATATAGCCGTAACAGCTGCAGGAGGTTTAGTTGGGGAAGTTATACAGGTATGGAAACCAAGAGAGCTCAATACTCATGAAACCGAATGGGGTTTTAGTTGTATGAGCTATGAAATTTCAGGTGCACTTGGTATTAAAATGGCAAACCCAGATAAGGAAGTAGTATCTTTTGTAGGAGACGGGTCATATCTTTTATTTAATTCTGATATTTACAGTTCTGTAATAACAAATAATAAATTAATTATCATTGTATGTGATAATGGCGGACACGCAGTTATAAATAGATTACAATTATTCAAAGGGGGTAAAGAATTTAATTGCCTTTTAAAAAGCTCAAAAACACCCAATTTAGTTTCCGTAGATTTTGCTAGTCATGCTAAAAGCATGGGTGCAGATGGAGAGAAAGTAAATTCAATTGCTGAATTAGAAGAAGCTTTTAAAAGAGCAAAAAAATCAAAAAAAACTTACGTTATCTCAATACATACTGACGGATACCAATGGTTGGAGGGATCTGCTTATTGGGAAAGTCCAACCCTAGGAATACCTTCTACTGAAGCAAATAAGAAATCACTTAAAGAACATCTTGAAGGTAAAAAGAAACAAAGAAAAGGTGTTTAAATTTAATGGCTAAAGTTTTTAACGTCGGGCTCATCGGCTGTGGTCACATAGCTGAAACTTATTTTAGAGCTCATAAATATTTTAATAATTTCAAAATAACTAAATGTGCAGATATAAATCAAAATGCTGCTAATAAATGTGCTAAAATTAATAAAATAAAAGCTGTTACTATTAAAGAATTATTGAGTGATACAGGTATAAAGATAATACTTAATTTAACTATTCCGGCAGCGCACTACGAGGTAGCAAAGCAAGCATTATTAAATGGGAAACATGTTTATTCAGAGAAACCATTAGCAATAAATTTTCAAGATGGAAAAAAATTAATTAAACTGGCTAAAAAAAAGAAATTATATGTTGGAAATGCACCTGATACATTTTTAGGTGGCGGATCTCAAAAATCTAGAGACCTTTTAGATAAAAAAGTAATTGGTAAAGTAATATTTGGTAATGCTATATTTGCCTACCCTGGAATTCAATCATATCACCCAAATCCAGAGTCTTGGTTTGCAAAAAAAGGTGGGGGTCCTGTAGTTGATATGGGTCCATATTATTTAACAGCTCTAGTCAATCTTCTAGGTCCTGCAAAAGAAGTTTTAAGTCAATCTGAAAAAGGTAAAGAAACAAGAGTTATAGGCATAGGACCAAAAAAAGGAAAAAAATTTAAGGTTATGTGTCCTACAACCTATTTCTCTACAATAAAATTCTTAAATGGTACTGTGATAAGATTAACACTGTCTTTTGATGTAATCTCACATCTCAGAAATCACATAGAATTGTATGGCGATAAAGGCTCTATGATAGTTCCTGATCCTAATATGTTTGGTGGATCAGTACTAATAAGTAAGAAATTAGGTAGTACTTGGAAAAATTTTAAGACCAATAAAATGACCCTAGGTAAAATAAATATCAAATCACAAAGTTCTAGAGCTAATGAGTCTCCTACTAATGCAAATTATAGAGGTGTTGGCTTATCTGAAATGATAAAAGCAATTCAAACCAAAAAAATACATAAATGTAATGGGGATTTATCTTTGCACGTCTTAAGTATAATAGACTCAATACATAAATCAGCAAGAAAAAGAAAAAAACAAAAAATTAGCTATTTATGTAAACGTCCAACGATATTTACAAAGCAAGAAATCAAAAGTATAATTAGATAAGATTTTCTCTTCCTAATAAAGCTGCACCTCTCACACCACTAGCATCTCCATATAAAGGTTTAAGGAATACTGTTTTTAAATTAGGTTCATTTATTAATTTAGATGTTATTGATTTTAATTCATCAAGAAAATCAATTTCATTAGATAATCCGCCACCAAATACTATTGCATCAGGATCTATTGTTGTAATTATAATTATCAAAGATCTAGCAAGCTTCTCTTTATAATCATTTACAAAGTTTTCGGCATTTTTATCTTTGTTTCTATAGTTTAAAAATATTTCTTTAGTAGTGAGCCTTTTTTTAAAACTTAAAAAAAAATTATTTTCAATAGATTTACCAGATAAAAAGCCTTCAATTCTATTTGAAAAAGATAATATTTTTTTATCTTTTAAATTTGGAATATTTTTTTCAGGCATTTGGTTCAGACTCCACTCACCTCCTAAACCGTTTGAACCAGAAATAATTTTTTTATTAATTACAAATCCCCCACCGCATCCTGTTCCCAGTATGATACCGAAAACGCTTTCATAATGGCTTGCAGATCCATCGTAAGCTTCTGATAAACAAAAACAATTTGCATCATTTTCAGAATAAATGTTATTATTAATTTTTGTCTTCAAATCTTTAACAATATTTTTTCCATTCAACCACTGCGAATTATGTGCATTTTTAATAAGTCCCGTGGTTTTATCAGTAGCTCCGGGATGACATATGCCAATATTTAAACCTTTATTTTTATCCTCTAAATTTTTGACAATTGAAATTATTTCTGAGATTGTTGAATTGTAATTATTGGGAGTTCGTACCCTATTTCTTATTAATTCTTTACTATCGTTGTCTATTAAAACGTACTCAATTTTAGTAGCGCCTAAATCTATGCCTATTTGCATTATTGTGATGAAAGTCTATTCATTTCTTCTAACTCGACCTCTAATTTATTAAGTTCTTCACCACCTGCCATCATACTTAAAAGTTTTTCTCTAGTAATATCTTTTTTCTCATATGTACCTAAACTTTTTCCTCTATTTAGAACTGTGAAACTATTTCCAACAGGATAGGCATGATGAACATTATGAGTAATCAAAATAACTGCCAAACCTTGAGATGCGGCTTTTACTATATATTTTAAAACTACAGAGGCTTGATGAACCCCTAAAGCTGATGTTGGTTCATCTAAAATAAGAACTTTTGCTCCAAAATAAATTGCTCTGCTTATTGCTAAACATTGTCTTTCTCCACCTGACATAGTTCCTACAGCTTGAGATGGGTCTCTAACATCTATACCAATTTGACCCATTCTTTCAGCGGCTATCTTATTTGCTTTTTCGATGTCAAAAGTTTTAAAAAAAGGTGGTCCTTTCATAGGTTCTCTTCCCATAAAAAAGTTTCTAGTAACACTCATAAGTGAAACTAAAGCTAAATCCTGATAAACAGTTGCTATACCAATATCCAAAGCATCTTTAGGACTATCGAAAATAATTTTTTTATCCTCTACAATAATTTCACCTTCATCCGGTTTGTGAACGCCTGCTAATGTTTTAATAAGAGTTGACTTACCTGCACCGTTATCACCTAATAAGCACATTATCTCGCCCTTTCGTAATTTCATTGTGACGTCTTTCAAAGCTATTACTTTGCCAAAAAATTTACTTATATTATTAAATTGGACTAGATAATCAGACATTATTTGCTTTCGGTAACCTTTCGTCTTATATAATTATTAAAAATTACTGCTATCAGCATCATTGCTCCTAAGAATACTTTAAACCAATCAGTATCTACATCCGTATAAAAAATTCCCATTGATACAGTCCCAAAAATAATAGCTCCAAAGGCTGCTCCTATGGCTGATCCATAACCTCCTGTTAATAGGCATCCACCTACAACAGCAGCTGCAATTGCTTCTAGTTCTTTAAGAGTTCCTCTCATGGTGTCAGCAGATCCTGCATCTAAAACTTGAATTGTTGCAAAGATTGTCGCCGCAACTGCAGTTCCTATAAATAAACTTATTTTAACTCTACCAACTGGAACACCGACATTGTTAGCACCATTTTTATCACCTCCTGAAGCGAAGATCCAATTTCCATACCTTGTTTTCATTAAAATCCATGTAGTAATTATTGCTAAAAAAATAAACCAAATTACAGAGGGAGGAATTCCTGTAGCTAATGGTGTTCCATCAGTTCTTAAGTCAATTAATTTCATTGAACCTAGCCATGTAAATAACCATTTAAAGGTATCAGTTGCAAAGATCCATGCTATTGGATCATTCTCTATTAAAACTCTTAAGCCGGGTACTTGTGTCCTTCCCGTAATTAACCTTGTTAATGCTAAAGTTGCGCCTCTTAAGATAAAAAGCATCGCAAGTGTCACAATAAAAGATGGAAGACCAGTTTTAACAACAAGTATTCCGTTAAAGTAACCAACTAATACTGCCATTGAAAATGCAAATACTATACTCATCCATAATGGCCACCCCCAATAAATTGCAGGTATAGCAATGCATATTCCAGCAAAACCAATCATGGATCCAATTGATAAATCAAATTCCCCACCGATCATTAACATTGCAGCAGCAATTGCTATGATACCAAGATTAGCAGAAACATCTAAAAAATTTAGCATACCATAAGCGCTAAACATTCCAGTGTCACCAGCAACAATCCCAAAAAAAATAAAGACTAAAATTGCTCCTCCAAGAGCACCTAGTTCGGGTCTATTTAATAATAATTTTAACTTTGAAACTTTTTTAAGTCTTTCGTCCTGATTTATATCAGTTTTTATGTTTATACTTTTAGACTTAGTTGACATATATAAAAAAATTAAAAAAAAGGCCCAGTGAAATTTCACTAGGCCTTTTTAGTATATTTCTTATCTATAACCTTGAGCAGCCCATTTTATTACATCTTTCGCATTGTTAGGTGTAACAAAACCAGGTCCTGTCATAACTACACCAGCTGGCATAGTTCCATATCTCATATATTGAGAAAAGATAGCTATAGGTAAATAACCTTGTAAGTACTGTTGTTGATCGATTAAGAATTCAACTTTTCCAGCAGCAGCGGCTTTAAGCATGCCTGGAGACATATCAAATGTTCCAAGTTTTACATTTCCAACTTTACCAGCTGACTCTAATGCTTTAAGAGCAGCTTCTCCTGCAAGACCAGCTCCTAAAGTAAGGATGGTGTCATATCCACCACCTAATTTAGCAGCAACAGCTTTTTGAATTTCAGTCGGGTCATTTGATGTTCCTAGTATATCTACAGATCCACCAAAACCTTTTTTGAAACCAGCACATCTTCTATCTAAAGCTACGTTACCAACTTCGTGGTTAACACATAAAGCTTTTTTTCCACCAGCAGCTTTCATTTTTTGGCCGCCACCTACTCCTGCTTCAAATTCAGTTTGACCAACATGAGCACTTATACCAAGCTTCATATAGTCATCAGAACCAGAGTTCATAGAGATTACCGGAATACCAGCAGATATAGCAGCTTTAACTGATTTACCTAAAGCGGCAGCATCCGGTAAAGTGATAACAATACCTTTTGGTTTTTGAGAAACAGCATTATCAATTAATTTTGCCATTTCTACCATGTCGAATGTCGCTGGAGCAGTGTACTTACAAGATACTTTCATATCTTTACAAGCTTTATCAACTCCATTTTTAGCAACAGACCAGAAAGGGTCATTTGCTTGTCCATGAGATACAACAATAATATCAACCGCTAATGCAGATACTGACATCATTGCCCAACTCAGAAGAGCAGCAATTGTTAAGTATATTTTTTTCATTATTTCCCTCGTTTGTTTGTTAATTTTCGGCAATTAAAACCTAAAATTAATTAAAATTCAAAAGGAAAAAAAACATTTACAACTCTAGGTAGTTACATTTACTTTAATTTTATTAATCTTTTTTGGTTTAATGATTGATATGCAGCATTAGCTATTTTTAGTGCTAAATAACCATCAACGAAAGTTGATCTTGGTTTTATTTTCCTTTTATGAAGCGCAACAAGTTCATTCAATTGAAGATTATAAGCTTCCCTATATCTTTCAATAAAAAAATTTAGAAATGGTTTTTGTGAATGTGATTGATTTGAATTAAAAGTCTCCGCAGCGTTATTTTTAAGATTGCCTGATAGGAGCATTCCTTTTTTTCCAAATAATTCAACTCTTTGATCATAACCAAATGAACAATGTCTAGAATTTGTTATTACACATATAACACCCTTTTTTGATTTCATCGTCACTGCAGCTAATTCATGATCATTAATTTTTTTATAAAAATGTTCAAATGAGCTAGTAGAAGAACTTATTTCTGAAATTTCATCATTTTTTAAATAATATCTACATAAATCAAAATCATGAATCATCATGTCCCTAAAAATACCGCCAGATGATTTAAGGTAAGACCTAGATGGTGGAGCCGGATCTCTGCTAGTTATTATTATTTTTTCCAATCTTCCTATTTTACCATTATCTAAATCTTTTTTTATAGAGTGGTGCCCAGGATCAAATCTACGATTAAATCCTAATTGTATTTTTGAATTATTTTTTTTAACTTTTTTAAAAGTTTTAATTATTTTTTTTATGTTTAAATCTAATGGTTTTTCGCAGAATATAGTCTTATTGTATTTAATTCCTTCTTCAATAAATTTAATATGTGTATTTGTAGGACTAGAAATAAAAATTATATCTACTTTCTTGTCTGAAAAAATATTTTTATAGTTATTTTCAATAATACAATTGTAAAGTTTTTTTGCTTTTTTACTTAGTTTATCTATTTTTTCGTAAACATATAAAAGTTTTAGACTTGTATTTTGATTTATATTTTGAGCATGCATTTGCCCTATTCTTCCAAAACCCAAAAGTGCTACATTTACCATAAATTCTTTTGTAACTTTATTATATTTATAATATAAAATGATATTACTTTCTTAAAACTATGTCGATAAAATTAGGAATAGCACCAATTGCATGGAGCAATGATGATATGCCAGAATTGGGAGGTAAAACTTCATTAGAACAATGCTTAAAAGAAGCAAGTTTGGCAGGCTTTACCGGAATTGAGTCTGGTGGAAAATTCCCAATGGACTCGGAAAAGCTTATTCCTAAGCTTAATAAAGAGAGTCTTAAATTATGTTCTGGTTGGTACGGGGCTCAGCTATTAAAAAGATCGCCTAAAGAAGAATTTGGACTTATGCAAAAACAACTTAAATTATTTAAAGATTGTAACGCACCATGCATGGTTTTTGCGGAAATAACGGACTCTGTGCAGGGAGATCCTGTAAAACCATTATCAAGAAGACCTAAATTATCGAAAGAGGAATGGAAAAAATTTATTCAATCAATAAATGAAATAAGCAAAATGATGATAGATGAAAATATGCCACTTGCATATCATCATCACATGGGAACAGTTGTAGAAACCCAGGAAGATATTAGTAGACTTATTGAAAACACCAAAGATACTGTTAAGTTATTAGTGGATACAGGTCACATGCTTTTTGCTCAAGGAAACTCAATCAAAATAGTTGAAAAATTTTATGAAAGAATAATTCATGTTCATTGTAAAGATATAAGAAAAGATATTTTAGATAAATCATTAAAAAATGATGCAACTTTCAGACAAGCATTTTTGGATGGAGCCTTTACAGTGCCTGGAGATGGGTGCATTGATTATGTTCCTTTCTTATACGCTTTAAAAAAAAAAAATTATTCAGGTTGGCTTGTAGTTGAAGCTGAACAAGATCCGGCCAAGGCAAATCCATTTGAATACGCTAAGATAGGATACAATTACTTAAGCAGAACCGCTAAAAAATGTGGTTTTAAAATTACAAGTTAACGATAAGCAGAAACTAGTTCATTATTTCCTGCAGCTACACAAGGTGATTTAATACAAGTACCAATTATCCATTCTGAGCCAGCATCTGACTCAAAGTTATTTTCAGATACAAAAATTATACCCTTGTCGGTAGATTGACCTGCTTTGCCCTCAGCTTGAATACGTGGATCTTGTGAAGTTTGTATTAAAGGTTTTTGAATTTGATATGGATTATTTAATTTAAAATTATCTAATATATATTTTACAATTTTTGAAGAATTCCATGAAGAATTACAATTTTCACCCCAAGAGGTTATTTTTTTTTCTTCAGAGCTACATTTATTTATTTCATCATTTACAAATTCTACAATCATTTTGTGATTAGATTTTATGTCATTCGCTTTTTGAAGAACCGAAGCTCTAGTTGATGCAGTCCATATTAGCATTGTGACAATATAAAAAAGTGAACTTAGTACTAAAAACTCTAATGGACCAAAATTTTTAAATTTTCTTTTTATATCTATCATAATTTTACAATCATAGATTTATCTAATTTATTATTAAAAAAATCAATTATATTTTTCGTAGTTTCAATAGACATTCTAGATTTACACTCATTTGTAAAAGTAGCAGAGTGAGGGCTAAGAATTACTTTATTATTTTTTAATAAGGGATTATCTTTATTGACAGGTTCTTGCTCGAACACATCTAAACCTGCTCCGAAAATAATATTTTTATTTAATGCATTATTTAAATCAATTTCATTTATTATTCCGCCCCTAGAACTATTAATAATTATAGCATTTTTTTTCATTGAACTAAGTTTTGAACTATCAATCATATTTTTAGTTTTTTCAGTCAGAGGTATGTGTAGCGATAAATAATCACAGCTTTTTAAACCATCGCTTAAATTATCAATCTTATTTCCACCAAACTTAGAAATAATATCATTTGAAACAAAAGGGTCGTATACATTTACTTTCATTTCAAAACCCAAACACCTTTTGATTAAACTTTTACCAATTCGACCAAATCCGACAATCAAAATTTCCTTTTTAAACAACTCAAGTGTTTCAATGTTTGAAGCATTTTTTTTAAAATTTCCTTTCCTCACCTCAGAATCATATTTATTGATACTCTTTGATATTGTTAACATCATATAAATCACATGTTCAGCTACTGCTACTGCATTAGCTGTCGCCGTAATTAATAAGGATATATTATTTTTTTTTATATAATTTAAATCAACATTATCAAAGCCTACCCCATGTCTTGAAATTACTTTAAGTTTAGGACAATGTTTAAGAATATTTTCATTTAGTTTTGAAACCCTAAGAGTACATGCATCATAGTCAGGAAGTTTTTTAATTAAATTTTCTTTTGAAACATCGTTAATTAATTCATATTCATAATCTGGGTGTTTATCTATTATCTCTAAACCGTCACTATGAATTTTTTCAATAATAGCTATTTTCTTCATAAAATTTGGCGGTCCCAAGGGGAATCGAACCCCTCTTTGTTGGATGAAAACCAACTGTCCTAACCGATAGACGATGGGACCATATTTTTGAAAGTCTTATTAACAGATATATCGTCGATAATAAACTCTACATTTGATTGCCCCTTCCACTCATTTAGGGATAATTTTCCTGCAATATTAAATGATTTATTATTCTTTTTAAGTAGATAAGCCCCAATGTCTTTTTCAACTGCATTAAAAGCTATACATTTAATTGTAGAACCATCTTTACCACTCAAAATCGATTTAACATGTTTTTCTCCAACAATTTTTCCATTAATAGTTTTTACATCTTCAATAATAAACTTTGGCTCTGGGTTACCTGAACCAAAAGGAGATAATATTTCTACCTTATTATAAAATTCCAAATTTACTGCTGATGGAGAGATAACACTATCTATAAGCAAAGGTCTTTTTGTTGTTAAATCTATATTTATGTTTTTAAATTTTCTAAATACAAAATCTTTTAGTTTTTCTATATTCTCTACTTTAATAGAGAAGCCACCAGCCATTTTATGCCCCCCTCCTTTTAATAATATATCTTCTTGAGTTGCAGCAATTATAACAGCACCAATATCAAAACCTATTATAGATCTTGCTGATGCTTTTCCAATATTTCCATCTAAAGAAATTATTATAACTGGTTTGTCAAATTTATCTTTTAATCTAGCTGCAACAATTCCAATAATTCCTTCGTGCCAATTAGGACCACTTAAAATTAAAACAGGATCATTTAAATGATTTTTTGTTTCATTTAAAATTTTTTGCAGAAGATCTTTCTCTAGAAGTTGTCTTTCTTTATTGTATTGATCTAATTCAGAAGCTAATTTAAAACTATTCTTTGGATCTTTATTTAATAATAAATTCGCACCATGAGAGCATTTACCAACCCTGCCACCTGCATTTATTCTAGGTCCAATTAAATACCCAAGATGATAAATTGAAGGGGTGGACTCGATTTTGCATAAATCTAATAAAGTTTTTAAACCTAAATTTTTTTTTAATTTAATCACTTTTAATCCTTGTTTAACGATTGCTCTATTTAGACCTATTAATGGAACTACATCGCAAATTGTACCTAATGAAACTAAATCTAAATAGTCTATCAAATTCGGTTCATTAATATTTTTTGTAGTAAACCAATTTTTTGATCTAAGTGCTCTATTTAACGATACAAGAAACATAAAGGAGACTCCTGCAGCACATAGATATTGCAAATTTGATTTATCATCAATACGATTTGGATTTATCACAGAGAAAGCTTCTGGTAATTTAATCTCTGACTGGTGATGATCAAGAACTATAACATCAATTTTCTTTTTTTTTGCAAAATTGATTGCTTCGAAAGATAGTGTCCCACAATCTACTGTAAAGATTATCCTCACTTTCTTATCAATTAATTCATTGATACCCTTTATAGATGGTCCATATCCCTCTTTTCTACGATCGGGAATATAAATTTCATAATTAAGATTTAATTCATTAAAATAATTTCCCAGTAAAGCTGTAGAAGTAGCACCATCGACATCATAATCACCAAAAATACCTATTTTTTCATTTTTGGATATAGCATCAACAGCTCTTAACGTTGATTTTTTCATATCAATTAAATTATTTGGATTAGGCAGAAAATTCTTTATCGATGGATTTAAAAAAGAACTAATTTCCTTCTTTTTAATATTTCTAATTGACAAAAGTTTAGACGTTATTTCATCTAATGAAAAAGTTTCTTTAATAAGACTCAGATTCTCTTGATTGTATTTCTTTAAAATCCAATCTTTGCCACTTACAGAAAGTGTGTTCATTTATTATAAATATTTTGAACTGACTTTATAGTATTTTCACTTTTATGGAGCGCAAAAGTATTGACTTCGTATTCATTTCCTAAATCTTTTACTCCACTTGCTAGATCACCCGATGTAACTCCTGTTGCACAAAAAATCACATCGCCTTTAACCATGTCATCAATATTATACTTTCTATTAAAATCAGTGATACCTAGTTTTTTTGCTCTTAGTTTTTCCTCATTATCCAAAACCAATCTTCCTTGTATCTGACCTCCAAAACATGAGAGGGCGGCTGCCACTATAACACCCTCCGGGCCTCCCCCTGTGCTATAATAAATATCATTTTTAGGTTTATCACCAATGACACTTAGAGCACCTGCAATATCTCCATCAGTTATGTAGTTAATCTTTACATTTAAACTGGTTAATTCTCTAATAATTTCATGATGTCTAGCTCTCTTTAATACACACACGTTTATATCAGAAATATTTTTACTTTTAGCGTCAGCTAATAATCTAATATTTTTTTCGACACCATTATCTATATCCATTAAATTGTTTGGAAGATTAGAACCAATTACAATTTTTTCCATGTATGTATCTGGGGCTGATAATAAACCACCTCTTTCAGAAATTGCTAAAACAGAAAAAGCGTTAGGTTCACCATTTGCAGTAAATTTTGTTCCCTCCAGTGGATCAACAGCTATATCAAACTTTGGTCCATTCAAAGTTCCAAGTTTTTCTCCTATATATAACATTGGAGCTTTATCCATTTCACCTTCACCAATAACTACTGTTCCTTCCATATTAATTTTATTTAATTCTTTTCTCATAGGATCTACCGCACCTTTATCAGCAGCTATTTTATCCTTTTTTCCAATGAATTTAGATGCACCAATAGCAGCTTTTTCAGTTACTTTAATAAATAGTTTTAAAAATTTCTTGTCTATCGACATCAATTATCATCAATCCTTATAAGTTTTGGTTTTTTTTTTATAAAACTTTTCTTAGAAATATCTTTTAATATTTTGTTTAAAAACTTATTTTTTGATTTATGAGTAATAATTATTATTGATGAAATTTTTTTATTTATATTTGGGTTTTGAACTAACCTTTTTATTGAAACTTTATTTTTAGAAAAAATTTTTGTAATATTTGATAAAACACCAGGTTTATCTATAACTTCAAAACGTAAATAAGCTGAAAATAGTCTCTCATCTATAGTATTAAATTTAAATTTTTTCCTTTCACCGCTTGGTACAGAAAAAGGAAATTTAATATTACCTCTTAAAATTGATGAGATATCAGACACTAAAGCAGAAGTGGTTGCTGCTGGACCCGCTCCTTCACCTTGAATTATACTTTGACCTATCGGTTTACCGTCCACAATTACTGCATTTAACACACCATCAATACCAGCTACGTAAGAGTCTTTTTTTATTAGTGTCGGGTGCACTCTTTGATAAATATTATTATCTAATAGTTCAGCAAAACCTAATAATTTAATCTTATATCCTAATTTATTAGCATTTCTAATGTCTGTTGTGTCGATCTCTTTAATTCCTTCAACATAAATATTTTTACTTAAAAATGAATTAAAACATAATGAGGATAAAATCTTTAGTTTTGCCATAACATCACTTCCATTTAAATCTGCTGAAGGATTAGTTTCAGCATAACCAAGTTTTTTTGCTACTAACAATACTTCTTGTAAATTCTTATTTTTTTTATCCATAGCAGATAAGATATAGTTTGACGTGCCGTTAAAGATTCCATAAATTTTAGATATTTTATTTGCAATTAAACTTTCTTTTAAAGATCTAATAATAGGGACTCCTCCACATACTGAAGCCTCAAACTCTAAATTAACTCTGTTTTTTTCAGCAATTATAGCTAATTGATCACCGTATTTAGCAATTAAAGCTTTGTTAGCAGTAACTACATGTTTTTTGTTTTGTAGAGCTTGAAAAACTAATTTTTTTGCTGGACCTTCGGATCCTCCTATAAGTTCTATTATCAGATCAACATCTTTAATTTTTGTTGCATCAAGATAATTATCTAGCCATTGGTTTTTTTTAATTTTAATATTTCTTTTTTTTCTTCTATTTCGGGCCGATATATATTTAATAAAAGGTATACAATTATTTTTTTTTGTTAAAATCTCTTTGTTATCATTAAGATATTTATATAAATAACTGCCGATATTTCCTAAACCGATTATTGCAATATTTAATTTTTTCATACTTTAATTATTGTCTCCTGGTTATATCGGGAAAATCCTTTTTTTTTCCCTGCTTTAACAAATATTTAGTTATTTCTTCAATATTACATTTTTCTAGTATTGAGCAAACATCAACAACATCTTTAGACCTATTATTAACTTTATTTTCTAAAATTTTTTTTTCATTGTTAATTTTTTTTTCTTTGCTAATAATTTTATTTTTTTTTTCAATTACTTTTTTAGAAACCTTTTTTTCTTTATTTTTATTCCTAATATTAGATTTAATCCTAGTTATTTCTTCATTAGATAATATTTTTAATTTTTTTTTTGTATTATTTTTGGATAAAATACTAATATTCATTTCACCATTTTGATTTTCTTTTAAATTTAGTTCTACTAGATCTATCTCATTTTTAACCATTTTATTTATAACTTTGACCTCCAATGATAAATTTTCCTGAAAATATTGTTCTGCCTCATTTTTATTTATACAAAGATGGTCTCCACAAATTAAAACTGTTTTAGTTTTGCTACAATTAGCTAATAATAAAAAGATAACGACAAATAAAGAAAATTTCATTTTAAACCTTGATGTTCTGGAAATTTAAATAAAAGATTCATATTTTGCACTGCCTGTCCAGATGCTCCTTTTATTAAGTTGTCTATTGCAGAAAAAATCACAAATTTTTTTTTAATTCTAGTCTCGCAAATGGATATTTCGCAATTATTTGTATTAAGGACATTGCCTGACCCAAGTGATGAGTTTAATTTTAAAATTTTAATAAATTTTGAATTTTTATAATAATTAATTAATGATTTTCTTAAAATTTTACCTGTAATACCTTTATTTGTTTGTACATAGATTGATGTTAAGATCCCTCTAAATGTTGGTAGCAGATGAGGGTTAAATGAAAAATAAATCTTTTTTTTTGTTAATTTTAAAAATTGTTGATCGATTTCACAAATGTGTCTATGATTTTTTGTATTGTAAGCAAAAGTAGATGAAAATAAATTCTTATGTTTAAATTTTTTTTCAAGATTTTTACCTGCTCCTGAATACCCAGATTTAGAGTCAATCGTAATATTGTTATTTTTTATCATGTTTTTTTTAAATAATGGCACTAACGGTAATTGTATAGAGGTCGGATAACATCCGGGATTAGAAATTATTTTAAATTTATCTATTTTTTGATTATTTAATTCTGGTAGTGAGTAGAATGAATCTTTTATAAGAGTTTTTGCTTTATGTTTAAAATTATAATTTCTTTCAAATATTTTTGTATTAGAAATTCTAAAATCAGCTGATAAATCTATAAATTTTAAATTTTTATTTTTGAAATAAATTTTTTTAAGTAATTTTTGGGCTTCACCATTTGGCAAAGACAAGAAAACTAAATCTAAATTTGACCAATTAACTTTTTTAACAGAAGATATATTTGGTAACTTTTTTTTAATTCTTTTATCGAAAAAACTTATTTTTTTTCCTAAATTTTTAGTGGCACAAAGTTGCTTAATTTTAACTCTTGGATGTTTTGATAGTATATAAACAAGATCTAATCCTGTGTATCCAGTTGCACCAATTATAGCTATATTTATTTTATTATATATTGACATAATTACTTATATCATCGTCCCAATTAATAGTTAAATGTAAAAGTTTATCTCTTAGAAAATTGAAAGCTTCTTCTAGCTTTCCTATGACCGTATTTTTTACGCTCAACAACTCTAGAGTCTCTGGTGGTAAGTTTATCTTTTTTTAAATTTTTCTTTAAATTTTCATCATGGGATATTAGAGCTTTAGATATACCCAGTATAATTGCTCCGGCTTGACCAGAAAGTCCACCACCTTTTACAGAGCATTTAACATCAAAATTTGTTGCAACCTCAGAAATCTCTAGAGGTCTTGTTACGATTATTTGATGTACTGGTCTTTTAAAATACTCGTTCATTTTTAATCCATTCACATGGATGTTACCTGATCCTTTTTTAACCCAGACTTTAGCAATAGATCTTTTTCTTCTTCCAGTAGCATATTTGCTATCTTTAAAATCTAGTTTAATTTTTTTTGATTTAGGAGATGATTGACTATCTGCTTCCATTATTTAACTATATTTCTTTTGTTAAGCTTTTCAAATTGTATAATTTTAGGTTTTTGAACATCATGAGGGTGTATGTCTCCATTGTAAATTTTCAACTTGGTTAGTTGTTTCTTGGCTAAGGGACCGCCTGGTAACATTCTTTTAACAGCTAATTTCAAAATTTCTCCTGTTTTATTTCTCTCTTTTAAAAATGAAGGACTTGACTCTTTAATACCACCTGGATGACCTGTATGTCTGTGATATATTTTATTGGTAAATTTTTTTCCAGTAAACTTTATTTTATCTATATTTGTTACGATAACAAAATCGCCATTATCTATATGAGGATTAAAAGTTGGTTTGTTTTTTCCTCTTAAAACTCTTGAAATAAATGCTGCTAATCTACCAACCACAGCATTTTGTGCGTTAATAATATACCAATCTTTTTTTATTTCTTTCTTTTTAATAAATGGTGTCATGATAATGGGCGATAAATACAAAGAAAGGATAACAAAGTCAATTTATTTAGCTCTTAAATAATATAGATTTAATGCGCTTAATACTAATAGAATACTAGTAATTTGATGACTTGACGCTAAATGAATATTAAGACCACTTACTAAGGTAAATACACCCAATGAAATTTGAATTAATAAAAAAAAAATTAATATTCGTATAGATTTATATAAGTTGATTAATTTTTTTTTGTAAATAAATATGCTTAGAATTAAAACATATAAAATTATTAAATAAGCAAGTGAACGATGATAAAACTGAACTAGTGAGTGATTATTGAATTCTATAGTATCATTAAAATTTTTTAAAATTAAATCATTTGGAAAATAGTTATTTCCCATTTTGGGCCAAGTTTGGTAAATTTGTCCTGCATCTAATCCAGAAACAAACGCACCTAAAATTATTTGAGTTAAGATAAGAAATATTAATATTAAAAATGGGAAATTGTTTTTTTCAAAATTAAAAAATAATTTATTTTTTTTAAATGTTGTATTCATTATTAACCAATAAATCGATGATATAATTATAATTGCAGTAGTTAGATGCATTGATAATCTATAATGACTTACTGTAACATCATTTACTAAGCCACTTTTAACCATATACCATCCAAGAAATCCTTGAATAATTATTAAAGTAAAAATAAAGTAACAAATTCGCATGTGCTCTTTTTGAATCTTTTTTGATATATAGAAAAATATCAGAGGAATTAAAAAAAATAATCCTATAAGTCTTGCTAAAATACGGTGAATATATTCCCAATAAAAAATAATTTTAAATTCATCTAAAACCATATCGTAATTTAATAACTTGTACTGAGGAATTTCCTTGTACAAATTAAAATATTCTTGCCAAGAACTATCATTTAATGGCGGTAGAATACCTTTGAATAATTCCCACTCTGTAATTGAAAGACCCGAATTAGTTAGTCTTGTTAAACCGCCAACAATAATTATTAAAAAAACCAAAACTAATGATACAACTAACCAGTTGGTAAATAATTTATATATTTTTCTCTCGTCTGAATACATAATTTGTAATATATATTTATTTATAAATTTACAAATTTTATTATTGTCGCGATGGTAAACAAAAATATACTCAAAATCAGAAAACAACTTGATAAACTAGACAATAAACTTCTTGATGTTATAAAAAAGAGATCCTTATTAGTCGATGTAGTTATAAAAAATAAAAAATTTAAAAAAGATATAGTTGATAAACGGCGAATATCAATAATTCTTAGAAATATTTCTAAAAAATCAAAACAAAAAAAAATTGACACAAAAATAACTCATAAAATATGGAAATCCATGATCAAAGCATTCATAGATTATGAGTATAGAAATTTTAAAAAATAATTACTTGCTGTGAGGTGGAAGTTTTTTTTCAACAAAAAACTCGTGCTTTCTTGTATTTGGGTTATATTTTTTCATCTTTAGTTTATCCTTAGCTTTTTCACCTTTTGTAGGCTTTTTAGCATAGTAAATAAATTTACTATCCGGATTACTTTCAGGAACCAATCGTACTTTTAGATGAGTTTTTTTTGCCATAGTTTTTTAGTTTTTTAACTTTTTCTTGAAGTGATCTGCTTTTAATTTTTAAAATATCTTTGTATTGGTCAGCTTTTAAACTATATTCGTTATAAACGTCAAGGTTATTTATTTTATATTTTAAAAGGTCTTTAACACCTGATATTGTCATTCCTTTATCGCGAAGTAAAAATTTTATTATTTTAATAATTTGTGCTTGTTCTGGAGAATAATATCTTCGGTTATTAATTTTTTTTGGTTTTATCTGTTTAAATTCTTTTTCCCAATACCTAATAATATGATTTGACGGTTTATTTGTTAATGAATTAACTAAATTTAAATTTTTGGATATTTCTGAAATAGTAAGAAATTTGCTCATTTAATTCAATTTATGACATCTAAAAGTTTTTTCGACGGTAAAAAACTTATGGAAATTCTTGATTTTATCAAATATTCTTCTTTTGTTTTAGGATTTCTGCCAATTCTCTCTTTTTTTTTAATTAATTTAAAAGTTCCAATATTTTTTAGTGATAATTTGTTATTATTCATTAAATAGGATAATGCTTCAAAAAAATTATTCACCAAAGTTTTTGATAAAATTAGAGAGAAACCTGTTTTAAAACTTAAATTGCTTACAATATCATTTTTAGTATAATTAGATATTTTCTTCATTTAAATGATTAAGATTATTTTTGATTTGTGTCATTAAATTACCTTTTATTATTTTATAACACAGGTCAATTGAATAATAAAAACCTAAGGCATCAGTTCCGCCGTGGCTTTTTACAACAGGGCCATTGAGACCTAAAAAGATTGCTCCATTATATTTTCTTGGATCAAGTTTTTCTTTAAATTTTTTTAATGAAAAATAAGAAAAAATTAACGAAAACTTTGAAAAAAAGTTTTCAGTCAGTGACATCTTTAAATTGTCAGTAATAAATTTAGCTGTCCCTTCAGCTGTTTTAAGTGCTATATTTCCTGTAAAACCGTCGGTAACAACTACATTAGTATTACCATCCATCAGCGTATTACCTTCTATATAACCCTGAAATTTAAAATTGTTATCGCTGCTTAATCTTTTTAATCTTTTAAAAGTTTGTTTTAATAAATCTGTTCCTTTAATTTCCTCTGAACCTACATTTAACAAAGATACTGTTGGTTTCTCATTTCTAAAAAGTGATTTATATAATGCAGATCCTAGCTCAGCAAAATCAACTAAATTTTTGTCATCACATTCAATATTAGCTCCAAGATCTAAGACAACTGTAAGATTTTTTTTATTTGGCCATAGACCTGCTAGTGCTGGTTTAGATACCTTATCCATCATTTTAAGAATCATTTTTGAGATTACTAATAATACTCCAGTATTTCCTGCAGAAAGACTAATGTCTGAATTTCCATCCAATTGGGATTTAATACAATTCCACATGCTTGTATTTTTTGAATTTTTTATAGCGGTTAATGGTGTTTCTTTATCGGAAACGATTGAGTCCGCATGCGTAATTTTTACTGACTTAGAGATAATTTTAAACTTTTCTATTTTTTTTTTTATTATATTTGAATCTCCAAATAAATTAATTTCAAAATCATCTTGTTTATTAGATTTTAAAAATAAATAAACAGCTTCAATAATTTTTTCAGGTGAATTTTCACCACCCATTGCATCGATTGCAATAGTTATTTTTTTGTTCATTTCTAATGTTAAACGTCTAAAATTTTCTTGCCGTTGTAATAACCAGACTTTAAATCTACATGGTGAGATAATCTATATTCGCCACTTTTTTTATCTTCGACTAAATTAATTGAAGATAATTTATGATGAGACCTTCTCATTTTTTTTTTTGAAACTGAGGTTTTTCTTTTAGGAACAGCCATAATTAAAATTTTTTGAGTCTTTTACCATATTATCAAGTGGCAATTCAAAACAATAATTATAAAAATTAACAAAATAACTTTCAAAAATGGGGTATTTTGTATCTTTATTATCTTTAAAACACGAAAAATACTTATAGATAAGATTTCTGCTAATATTAAAATTGTTTGATTTATTCTGGTCAATTTCTAATTTTAGTAAGATATCATATAAAACTTGATTAAATTCTTTCATTTTTTTATTAACCGCTACATCACCAAAACCTAATTCCCTTAAATTGTACTCAATATTTTGAAAGAATAAATCATAGTCTTTTTGAGGAAATTTTTTCTTTTTTTTCTTAAATATAATCATCAATATTGAAAAATGAATAAACATCAAATACAAACGACTTTCAAAAGTATCTTTTAGATATATTTGATTGTAAAAAAAAATATTTCTAGATAAGTTAAGCAATGTGTTGTACAAACTTTTTTTATGCATTTTTTTAATAAAATATTTTATTTGTTTTTTTTTACTATTATTTTAATTAGTTGTAAATTACAAGAACCTAGCAATAATCATGGTATACTTTTCTTAGAAAATCGATACGAAAAACTTACAATTAATAAATCAAATACAAATGATGTTTTAAAAATTCTTGGAATACCTCATACTAATTATATTAACGATAAGAATAAATGGGTCTATTTTGAAAGAGTTTTGTCTAAGGGTGAATACCTAAAATTAGGGCAAAATGTTTTAAAAAAAAATAATGTTTTAGTTTTGCATTTCAATAAATTTGGCATTTTGGAAGACAAAAAAATTTTAAAAAAAGATGATAAAAATCAAATTAAATTTTCAAAAATGACTACTGATAATCAATTATCTCAAAAAAGTTTTGTTGCAACTTTTTTATCAAGTATCAAAGAAAAAATGTACAGTGGAAAAAAATAATTTTTTGATAAATTAGTGTGCTATTATAGCAAGAAGTAATAAAGCTACTATATTTGTTATTTTTATCATCGGATTCACCGCGGGACCAGCAGTGTCTTTGTATGGGTCACCAACAGTATCACCTGTTACAGCGGATTTGTGAGCATCCGAGCCTTTGCCGCCAAAATTACCATCCTCAATATATTTTTTTGCATTATCCCAAGCTCCTCCTCCAGCAGTCATTGATACTGCAACGAATAAACCAGTCAATATAACGCCAAGCAACATTGCTCCAAGAGAGGAAAGTGCGGCTTCCATTCCACCAATTTGTAAAATTATAAAATATACAATTATTGGTGATAAAACAGGAAGAAGAGAAGGAATTATCATTTCTTTAATCGCTGCTTTTGTTAATAAGTCAACCAATCTTCCATAATCTGGTTTTCTTTTACCTTTCATTATTCCAGGTATCTTTTTAAATTGCCTTCTGACTTCAATAACTACTGCACCGCCTGCTCTTCCAACAGCTTGCATACCCATTGATCCAAATAAATAAGGTAACATTCCGCCAATTAGCAAACCAGCAACTACAAAAGGATTAGACAAATCAAATGTAACATTTACTCCTTCTAATGCTGATCCTTTAACTGTAGAAAAATATTTAATATCTTCAGTGTATGCAGCAAACAATACCAGAGCACCTAATCCTGCAGAACCTATAGCATATCCTTTTGTTACAGCTTTCGTAGTATTACCTACAGCGTCCAAGGCATCTGTAGTTTTTCTTACACTTTTAGGAAGTTTGGACATTTCAGCTATGCCTCCAGCATTGTCTGTAACTGGACCATAAGCGTCTAAAGCGACCACCATACCGGTAAGTGCTAACATCGCGGTTACTGCAATAGCTATACCGTACAACCCAGCAAGTTCATTAGTGAATAAAATTCCTGCAACAATAATCAAAGCAGGTACAGCTGTTGCTTCCATAGATACAGCGAGACCTTGAATAACATTAGTACCGTGGCCTGTTGTAGAGGACTTAGCAACTGATTTCACAGGTCTATAATTCGTACCAGTATAATATTCTGTAATCCAAATTAACAATCCAGTTATTATAAAACCAACTACACCGCAGATGTACAAATCCATTCCATTAAAAGTTTTTCCACTATTGGTATAACTTTCTGATAGTCCGACAATAGAGCTTGTTACAGGATAAAGAATAACGAGAGATGTAATAGCAGTAACGATAAAACCTTTATATAAGGCGCCCATTATATTTTTGCTTTTTCCAAGCTTGACAAACCAAGTGCCTATAATTGATGTTAATATGCAAGATCCTCCAATTGCTAAAGGATAAACCATCAAGTTATAATCAGATGGAAAAAATATAGAAGATAAGACCATTGTAGCAACTATAGTAACCGCATAAGTTTCAAATAAATCTGCGGCCATGCCTGCGCAATCACCCACATTGTCTCCAACGTTATCAGCAATTACTGCTGGGTTTCTAGGATCATCTTCTGGTATCCCTGCTTCAACTTTTCCTACTAAATCTGCGCCAACGTCTGCGCCTTTTGTAAAAATACCACCACCAAGTCTAGCAAAAATAGAAATAAGAGATGCGCCAAAACCTAAGGCAACTAAAGCATTAATGATTTCTCTATTATCAACGTTTAAATTAATCAAAATTATATAGTAGAAGGTAATTGCTAATAAAGCTAAACCTGCAACTAACAGTCCTGTTATCGCACCAGATTTAAATGCTATTGTTAAACCTGACTGTAAACTATGTCTTGATGCCTCAGCAGTACGAACGTTAGCTTTTACAGATATAAGCATTCCTACATAACCTGCAACTCCAGACAGAAAAGCTCCAATAAAGTAACCAATACCCACAAGGTAACTAAAAAAATATGTTACTATTGCTAAAACAATAACACCTACAACTGCAATTGTTTTATATTGTCTGTTTAAATAAGCTTTCGCACCAATTTGAATAGCCTGAGCAATTTCTTGCATTTTGGCATTTCCTGGACTTGAAGAAATTATCTGACCCGAGAGTAAATAACTATAAGCTACAGCTAATACACCAGTAAATGAAATTAAGTAAAGTAATTCTAAATAGTTTGTCATGTTATAAAGCGCATAAATGCCAAATTAATATTAAAAACGCAAGCTAAACTTCAAATAAATCACATTTTTTAATCACCTTTACGTAATTCTTTAGATAATTTATCAAGAATTGCGTTTAAATAACCAATCTGAATTTTTTCAAGAAAATATTCTGAAGCTATTAAATATTCATTAATAATTACTTTTTTTGGCGTATTATGTTTAAACATTAGTTCAAATATAGCTGCAAAAAGTATTATTTTTAATAACTTATCAGTTTTACCTAAATTTATATCGTCAGACAAATGAGAATTTACTGTTTCCTCTATCAGTTCTGATCTTTCTAGAGTCCCCCTGACTACATCTTTAATAAATTTCTTGTATTGGCTTTTAGGATAATCAATTTCAGCCTCAGGATTCATTAAAGAATTATACAATTTTTGAATTACTTTTATCCTAGGTGATGATTTCTTAGATTTTTTTGGGTCCATTTTTTAAAATAGATATTACCGCGTGTGCAGCTTCTGACCCTTTATTCGGTTTTTGAGAATTAATTTTACTTCTCTGTTTAGCCTGGTTAAGATTTAAAGCAGTGATCACTCCATTACCAATTGGCTTATTGTATTTTATGGAAAGACTTAAAATTGAATTAAACAATGAAGAGCTTAATAAATCAAAATGAGGAGTTTGACCTTTTATAATACACCCTAAAGCAACAAATCCGTCAAATTTATTTATATTTCTTCTAATTGATATTGGTATTTCAAAAGCACCAGGAATACTTAAAATACTTATCTTAAATTTAACATTTAATAATTTTTTTTTTGTATTCAATAATAAATTATTAGATATTTCTTTATAATAATTAGAGTTCACAATTAAAATTTTTTTCATTTAATAATTATTTGTTTTTTAATTCTTAAACCAAATCCATCAAGACCAATAATTTTTTTTCTACTTCTAGATAGTAATATCATATTTTTGACATTTAAGTCTTTTATTATTTGTGCTCCAATTCCATAGTATCTTAGTGTATTAATATTATTGTCTTTCGAGTTACTTTTTTGATTGTTAATTACTAATAATAAATAACTTTTAAACTTCGATAATATTTTTATAGATTTTTTTACTTTTACATTTTTTAAAATATTACTTTTATTAACACCTGTTGAAATGACTCTAACAGGTATAGATTTTTTTTGATTTAAACTACCTTTTGTTATTGCAAAATTAATATTATTTTCTAACTTATTTTTGTAGTAATAAATATTAAATTTTAAATTACTATTTAAGTATAAAATCTTTGAATTTAATTTAATCACCAACTTTTCATATTTTAAACGATAAGAAATTAAATCTTCTATTGAAGCTAATTTAATTTTATGTTTTCTAGAAAACTTATACAGATCATTTAACCTGGCCATTCTTCCATCCTCATTCATTACTTCACAAATCACAGAACTTGGGTTTAGATTAGATAATTTTGAAATGTCAACCGAAGCTTCAGTGTGACCTGCTCTTTCTAAGACACCACCAGTTTTTGCAACTAATGGAAAAACATGACCTGGGGAAACAATATCATTTTTTCTTACTTTAGGATTAATAGCTGTTTTAATTGTTTTAGCTCTATCTTGTGCAGAAATTCCTGTGGTAATTCCTCTCTTGGCTTCAATTGAAATTGTAAATGCAGTCTGCATTCTCGATTTATTATTTGGAGACATTAATGGTAGTTTTAGATTGTCAATTTGTTTTTTTGTTAAAGCTAAACAAATTAAACCTCTTCCATGTTTAGCCATAAAGTTAATATTTTTAGAATTACATTTTGAACCAGGTATTATCAAATCACCTTCATTTTCTCTATTCTTGTCATCAACCAAAATAAACATTTTACCTTTTTTAGCATCTTGAATAATTGATGATATTTTAGAAAATTTATTTTTAGGCATTTAATTAGAATATTTATGAATATATTTGCTAAAAATATCCAATTCAACATTAACTAAACTCTTACTTTTCAAGTTTTGTAAGTTTGTAAGCTTTAAGGTGTGTGGGATCACATTTATTTCAAAAGAGTCTTTAATAACTTTGGAAATAGTTAATGAAACACCATTAATTGAAATTGATGCTTTTTCCATTAGAAATTTAGTGAGACGTTTATTCGAAACTTTAAAATTTATTATCCAAGTTTTGTCTATAATTTTAACCTTTTGAATTTTAGCTACAGTGTCTACATGCCCTAGCGTGAAGTGACCTGATATTTTCTGCCCGTAAGTAATTGATTTTTCTAAATTAATAACGTGGTCTTTCTCTAATAACTTAAAATTAGAGCGTATTAAAGTCTCTTTTGAAATATAAAAATAAATAATATTTTTATTAATCTTAACTAATGTTAGGCATACTCCATTACAACATATTGAAGACCCTATATCTTTGGGATTAAATCTTAATTTAGATTTTATACCAATAAATAAACTATTTTTAGTTTTATTGATGCTATGAATAGTTCCTGTATTATAAATTATTCCGTTAAACATTTTTAAAATTCTTTTTTATGTAGTTTATCATTATTTAAATTAATTGACATTGGCTTACATGGAATACTTTTAAGATGCCTTAATATAGCGTTATTTTTCCCTCTATTTTTTAAATTATAATTAGTTTTAAAAATATATAAATCATTGATTAATTTATTTTTTATTAAGGTGTTAAGTAAAGTGAGTCCAGCTTCAACTAAAATTCTTGAGTAACCCATTTTGTAGATTTTTTTAAACAATAAATTAAAATTATTTTTGTTTACTAAAGAATTAACAAAAATAATTTTATACCCTTTTTTTTTATAAATTTGCGCCTTTTTGATATTTATTTTATAAGTAATTAAATAGGTTTTTCTTTTTTTAAGAATTTTATTTAATAAAAGATTTTTTTTTAACTTTAAATTTAAATCTATTATAAATAAGTCAGGTTTATATTTATTTAATCCTTGTATTCTACAATTAAGTAAAGCATTATCTAAATTAATACTTTGTGATGTTGATATTATTCCATCATGTGTGGATCTTATTATATGAGTAATTTTTCTAGAAAAAGTATTTGAAATCCATTTCTCTTTTTTATTTATTGTAAAATAATCTTTAGATATTGCTATTTTCGCTGAAATAAACGGTATCTTAAACTTTCTATTGATATAGTAACTTCTATAAAAATTATTATATTTATTGGATTTAATTAATTTAGTTTTAATACCTTTTGTATTAAGAATTTTTTTTGCTTTTTTAAATGTCCTTAAATCTGGATCTTCAAATCCAAAAAAAACTTTTTTAATTTTTTTTTTAATAATAATATCAGTACATGGGGGAGTTTTTCCTTGATGTATACATGGTTCTAAAGATGTATAAAGAGTTGACCCAATAGCATTTTTAACTTTATTTAATGCATTAAACTCGGCATGTGGTCTACCATTAATTGATGTAACACCAGATGAAATTACAGTGTTATTTTTAACAATAATTGAACCTACGGATGGATTGTGCCCTGTTTTTCCAAGGTTTTTCTCTGCCATTTGGAAAGCAAGATTTAAAAAAAATTTATGATTTGTTATCATCTAGATTGCCCACAAACTGTTCAAAATCCTTCGCCTCTTTAAAATTCTTATAAACAGAAGCAAAACGAACATAAGCAACTTTGTCTAGTGAAGACAAACCCTCCATAATAAATTTACCAATTGTAGGTGTAGGTATTTCACTTTCACCCAGTCCTTCAAGATTTCTTACGATCTTAGATATAAATTTTTCGATTGTTTCAGAGTCAATTGGTCTTTTTCTGGTGGCTATTCTTATTGATTTTGAAATTTTATCTCTGTCAAAAGGTTCCCTTTTTCCACTCCCTTTTATAACAGTAAGTTCTTGAAATTGAACACGTTCAAAAGTTGTAAATCTCTCTTTTCTATCACAACCACAAAGCCTTCTTCTTCTAATCGCAGTCCCATCTTCTGTAGGCCTTGAATCTACAACTGATGTGTCTTTTTCTCTACAAAATGGGCAAAGCATAATTTTTATCTAAATATCATATATAGGAAAAGTCGCACAAAGATCAATTATTTCTTTTTTAACTTCTTTTTCTATTCTTGAATTATCTGATTTATTTTCACTTAATCCTTTTATAACTTTATGTATTAATTCAGCAATTAGCTTAAATTCTTGCTTACCAAAGCCTCTAGTTGTGCAAGCTGGAGTGCCTAATCTAATTCCTGATGTGATCATAGGACTTTCTGTGTCAAAAGGTATACCGTTTTTGTTACAAGTAATATTAGCTCGTCCTAAAGAGGCTTGGGCATCTTTACCAGTAACATTAAATGATCTTAAATCGAGTAGCATTAAATGAGTATCTGTTCCTCCTGAAAAAATTTTAAAACCTTTTTCCGTTAAACTATCGGAGAGTACCTTAGCATTGCTAATTACATTTTTAGTGTATTCTTTAAAATCTTTAGACAAAGCTTCTTTAAAACAAACTGCTTTAGCTGCTATTACATGCATTAATGGTCCGCCTTGTAAACCAGGAAAAATTGCACTATTAATTTTTTTAATTAACTCCTCATTATTAGTTAAAATAATTCCACCTCTTGGACCTCTTAAAACTTTATGCGTAGTTGATGTAACCACATCGGCATACTTTGTAGGATTAGGATAGGCACCTCCAGCTACCAAACCTGAAAAGTGCGCCATGTCTACTAATAGGTATGCACCTACTTTGTCACAAATTTCTCTAAACTTTTTAAAATTAATTATTCTTGAATATGCACTACCACCAGCAATGATAAGTTTTGGTTTATTATCTATAGCAAGTTTTTCGACAGCATTATAATCGATTAAGCCCGTTTCTTTATCAACTTCATAATGAAGAGCATTAAACCATTTACCTGATTGAGCTGGCTTGGCTCCATGTGTTAAATGTCCCCCTGAGTTTAAACTCATCGCTAGGGTAGTATCGCCTGGTTTTAATAGAGCCAAATAAACTGCACCATTAGCTTGAGCCCCAGAGTGTGGTTGTACATTAGCAAATTTACAATCAAATAATTTTTTTGCTCTTTCAATGGCCAGATTTTCGGATACATCTACATGTTCGCAACCACCATAATATCTTTTTCCCGGATAACCCTCTGCATACTTGTTTGTTAAAATAGATCCTTGAGCTTCTAAAACTGCTTTTGAAACGATATTTTCTGATGCAATTAATTCAATGTGGTTTTGCTGTCTTGTAAACTCATCTCTAATTGTGTTGTAAAGTTCTTTATCAGCATCCTGTAGTTTTAATTTAAAAAAGCTGTTTAAATATTTATTTAATTTTATTACTGACATTATATTTTTTTTACCCTTTTTAAATGTCTACCGCCTTCAAATTTAGTTTTTAAAAATAATTCAACTAATTTTAGTGATAAACTTTTTTTTGTTAATCTTGATCCTAATGCGATTATATTAGCATTATTGTGTTGCCTAGACAATCTTGTTGAAGTAGCGTTGTAGCAAACCGCCGCTCTAATACCTTTAATTTTATTTGCACTTATAGCCATACCTGTACCAGATCCACACACTAAAATACCAATGTCGCTTTTTTGCTTTTTAAGACGGTTAGCTAGTTTTTTTGCGTAATCGGGATAATCAACTGATTTATTTTGATAAGGACCTAAATCAAATATTGATACATATTTATTAATAAGATGATTTTTTATTTGCTCTTTAAGATTATAACCCGCGTGATCAGAGGCTATACAAATTTTTTTAAATAAAAAGTTCAATTTAATTAAATTTATAATCTAATACACAAGCAACAAGATGAACTCTATTCTCTTCACCACCATTGAATGCGTTGTGATATTTGGTATTATTAGTGATCCAAACGGATCCATCAGCTGGCATATGTTTAGCCACATTATCTATAACCATTAAGCATCCTGGGTTTGTAATTATTGGTATGTGCAATCTTGGTTCTGGATCTCTGTGCCAACTTAATGTCGATCTAGGTTCTTTTAAAAGAACTCTAACCCTTCCAAGTTTAAACTTAGAAGATAAAACATCAAATACTTCCTTAAAATATGTGTTTTCATAATCAGGAATAAATTCTGAATATTCTGACTCATCGATATTTATATCTCTAGAAACTTCTTCACCAGATTTATCTGGCTTTGTCCAATAAATTCCTCTTGCTTTGCTACCTTTTACAGAATCAGGATCACCGGGTTTTCTTGTTAAACAGATTGCGCCAAAATGAGATATTCCACCACCATCATCAAATTTTTTAGTTTTTACTATCTGTCTATATGCTTCTTGTAGTTTTGAAACATCAAACTTAATATTTTGTTTTTGAAAGTCACTGAAATCTAAAATTTTTTCTTTTCTTTTTAAATTTAAATTAACTATATTTTTTGAATTTGTGTCCATGTGTTATTGTTATTTATCGTTTTGTACTATATATTTGTATAATACATTTGTCGCATTTTAAATTAAATTAAAGCATGATTACCGGTAAATATCCCAACTTGAGACTACGTAGAACTAGAAAATACACTTGGTCTAGAAGGTTGATTCAAGAAAATAACTTATCAAGTAATGATTTTATCTACCCTATTTTTTTGATAGAGGGAAAAAATAATATACAGTCTATTAAATCAATGCCTGACATTTACAAGCATACTATAGACAAACTTGGTGGCTTAGTAAGTAATGCTATAAAAAATAAAATTCCTATGATTGCTCTTTTCCCTTCCACGCCCAATAAAAAAAAAGATTATTATGGCAATGAAGCACTAAATGAAAATAATTTAGTTTGTAGGGCCACTCGTTACATAAAAAAAAGATTTAAAAATGATATTGGCATCATGTGCGATGTAGCTTTAGATCCATATACATCTCATGGTCATGATGGATTATTAAAAAAAAATTATGTTTTAAATGACAAAACAATTGAAGTTTTAAAAAAGCAATCCTTACTACAAGCTGAAATGGGTTGTGATGTTATAGCCCCATCAGACATGATGGACGGAAGAATTAGTAAAATAAGAAAATTTTTAGATAAAAATAGTTACCACGACGTACAATTGCTTTCTTACGCAGTGAAATACGCATCCAATTTTTATGGACCGTTCAGAGATGCAATCGGATCAAAAAAATCTTTAGTAAGTGACAAGAAGAATTACCAGATGGACTATGCAAATAACAATGAGTCGATGAGAGAAGTTGCTCTCGATATTAAGGAAGGTGCTGATATGGTAATGGTTAAGCCTGGAATGCCATACTTAGATATTATTAAAAATATAAAAGATAATTTTAAAATACCAGTTTTAGCTTATCAAGTTTCAGGTGAGTATAGTTTAATAAAAAATGGCATTAAAAATAAAATTATTAAAGAAGATGCTATTTTGGAGAGTTTAATGTGTTTTAAAAGAGCTGGCGCATCAGCAATTGTTTCCTACTTTGCAATGGATATTGCTAGAAAACTTAAAAATTAGTTGAAATAATTTTCTAAAATTACTCTAGATTTTGGAAAAATTATATTATTTGGAATAAAAAACTTATTTTGCATCACATTCCTTGTAAAATTAAGCGATTTTTTAATTAATATATTTGAAAATTTATCAGGTATTTTTTTTAGAATAAGAAAATTAGGAACCTCGTAAATATAACTATCGATTTTAATTTTATTAAAATTTTTGATATTTATATTTTCGAATTTATTTTGACTAAGATTAGTATCATAGCCTAATTCTTTGATAAGATTTAGTTCAAAAAAAATATATAAATAAATCCAATTTTCTAAGTTAAGGGAAGCAACTAACTTTTCAAATGATTTGTAAATATTTATATTC
Organism: Pelagibacterales bacterium SAG-MED41; assembly: GCA_014653545.1. Classification (GTDB taxonomy): domain Bacteria; phylum Pseudomonadota; class Alphaproteobacteria; order Pelagibacterales; family Pelagibacteraceae; genus Pelagilacustribacter. The sequence continues at coordinate 84,077 of JACWEJ010000001.1, read as the reverse complement.
GGTTGAGACTCTGGGAGTAAAACGTTTAAAAGAGAACAAATAGAAATTAATGCAGAGGTTCTTTTTTTGTCATTAAAATATAATGGTGAAACAGGTTTAATCAATTCTGTCTTTAAATATCCAATTTTATTTTCACTTTTAGTATTATGTGAGACGAATAGTTTATTTGAAATTTGCAAATAATTTCTTATTTTCCTAGAATTACCTCCATAAACAATGCCATCAACTCTACCTTTATTTTGAGTGAAGATGTTTATTATATTTGCATTCTCCCTAAACTTTCTTTTTGATAACAGGTAACATTCATCTTCCCAAATCATATATCTAGAAGTTTTAAAAGTTTATATGCAGCGTCCTGTTGAGCATTTTTTTTTGATGAACCAATTCCAATAACTTTTTTTGAATTAGGAATTTGAACTTCCGTTTTAAACAATGGTCTATGTTGTGGCCCAGTTTTTTTTGGGAAAATATACTTTGGAAGAACTTTAAATTTTTTTAAACTAAATTCTTGTAGTTTGGTCTTAGAGTCAATTAGAGTAATATTCGATTTTAATAAATATTCTTCCCATAAATGATGTATAAACTTTTTAGCAAATTTTAATCCTCCATCTAAATAAATAGCTCCAACAATCGCTTCTAAACAATCACTAGTAATTTTGTCAGATGATCTGTCAAGTTTTCTATGCGAAGAACCTAAAAGGATAAATTTTTTTAAATCAATTTTTTTTGCTATAAGTGAGCATGTTTTTTTATTAACTAAGTTTGCAAACTTTTTATCAATAACTCCTTCTTTTTCATGTGGGTATTTTTCCAATAATCTCTCTGAAATTGTTAACCCCAAAACTCTATCTCCTAAAAATTCTAATTTTTCGTTATTAATATTATTATTAAAGCTTTTATGAGTTAACGCTTTCTCTAAAATTGATTTTTTTTTAAAATTATATTTTATAATCTTTTCAAGGATACTTATTTTTTTTTCCATTATAAAACTTTAAATAATCTTTCGAATCTAAATGAATTTACTAAGTTCCAAAATTTTAATAAACTACTTATATTTGTATCATTTGAAAAAAAAATTAATTGTGCTTCTCCGACTAAATTAAGATTTCTTACGTAGCCAACACTATCTAAATATCTACTATCTTTAGAACAGTCACGATTGTCTCCCATTAGAAAAAAATGATCAGGTGGTACTTTAAATTTTTTAGTATTTTGTAGTGACCCCCTTTTTTTATATACTGTTAAATATTTAGCTCCATTGGGTAAAGTTTCAATGAATGATTTAGTTTCTAATTTAAATTTACCACATCTAATTATTTCAGTTGACTCTACCTCTTCTCTTGGAATTTTTTGGTTATTGATCAACAAGTTTCCATTTACAAATTGTATTGTGTCACCTGGCATACCTATTAATCTTTTAATGTAATCTGTTCTATTATCTGCTGGAGTTTTGAAAACTACAAGATCACCTCTTTCAGGTAGTTTTGAAAAAAAACGTTTCTTGGAAAAATTGGGACTAAAAGGAAATGAATGCTTACTATAACCATAAGTATATTTAGATACAAAAATACGATCACCAACTAATAAAGTTGGCTCCATAGATGATGAAGGAATATAAAAAGGTTGAAATAATAGAGATCTGATTAAAATAGCTATTATTAAAGCTCCAATTAAAGTCTTTAAATTATCAAAAATTATATAAAATATTTTTTTTTTCATAATGAAATTGTTACAAAAGCTACGGCATAATCTCTTTCATCTGATAAAGATAAAGAAATCTTAATTTTTTTTTTTCTGAATATCTTTTTAATTTTTTTTTTTGTTTGACCTTTTAAATCTATATATGGCTTACCTGATCTATTATTTAAAACTGTAATTTCATTAAAATTAATTCCATTTGAAATGCCAGTACCGATCGCTTTTGAAAAAGCCTCTTTTGCTGCAAACCTTTTTGCATAGCAATTATGTTGATTTACAGTTTCTTTACACTTTAAAACTTCTTTTTTGCTGTAAATATGTCTAATAAAATTTTTTTTTTTAAGAGAAGATTTTATTCTTTTTATACTGACAATGTCAGTACCAATTCCATAAATAGTCATGATTTTAAAATTTTTTGAAAAGTTTTAATTACCTTAGAAATTCCTACGAAAATTGACTCTCCTATTAAAAAATGTCCAATATTAAACTCAGTGATACCTTTAATTTTAGATAAAATTTTAGCTGAAGCATAAGTAAGCCCATGTCCAGCATGAACTTCTAAACCTAATAAGTTGCCAGTTTTAACTACTTTATCAATTTTTTTTAGTTCATTTTTATAATTTTTTCTTTGATTAATTAAATTACACAACTTACCTGTATGAATTTCAACACAATCTGCATCTAGTTTTTTAGCTTTTTGTATATCTTTTATACTTGGTTCAATGAACAAGCTTATTCTTAATTTTTTTTTTTTTAATTTGCTAATTAGAGTTTTTAAAAACATCTTATTATAATTAAGATTAAGACCTCCCTCAGTTGTAATTTCTTTTCTTTTTTCTGGAACTATACAAATAAATGGAGGTTTGCTTCTTGATGCAATTTTTAACATTTCTTTGGTGGCCGCTATTTCTAAATTCAATGGAATTTTTAATCTTTTTATAATTTTTTTTAGGTCATGCTCATTAATATGCCGTCTATCTTCTCTTAAATGTATTGTAACAGAGTCAGCTCCATTTTTTTCTGCTAATAACGCTGCCTTCAATGGATTTGGATAATTTTCACCTCTTGCATTTCTTACAGTTGCTACGTGGTCTATATTTACACCAAGTTTAATTCTTTTCATTAAAGATTTCTGCTGCCTGGTTTAACTGGATCAATCAATGTCAATTCTTTTGGTAATTCCTCTTTTTTATAGGCAGGAATATTCAATTTAATTTGTGATATGATTTTTTCATTGATTTCTGTTTTATTATTGGACCTGTCTATAATGCAGGCGAAGCCAACAATATTAGCTTTATTTACTTTAACTAATTTTGAACATTCAATACTAGATTTCCCTGTTGTGATTACATCTTCAACAATCAAAACATTAGTACCTTTATTGATTTTAAAATCTCTTCGTAATTGAAATTCTCCATTTACTCTCTCAGAAAAAATAGTTTCTATGCCCATAAGTTTACCTACTTCATAACCAACAACAATACCTCCTATTGCTGGGGACAGTATTAAATTAATATTATTAAATTCACTTTTAATTTTTTCAACCAGAGACTCACAGATTTGAGCGGCATGGCTAGGTTTGCTCATTAATTGGGCGCACTGAACGTACTTCGGGCTATGTAAACCAGAAGAGAGGATAAAATGTCCTTCCAATAAAGCTTTAGTTTCTTTTAAAATTTTCAAAGATTCTTCTGATGAAAGCATTTTTTTTCTGTTTATGTCTTATTATTTTAAAATTTAGTTAACTTTGTTTTATTTGACTTATCAATTTTGTAAAATTTTTTAAATCTTTAATTTGCAAGTCAAAAGAAAATTTTAAATATTTTTCTTTTCTTTCAAGCAACTCAACATTGATTATATTTCCTTTGTTTAAACCAATTAAGGAGCAAATATTACCTAGAGCACCAGGTTTATGTGGTAGATCTACTTCAATTGTGCTTTTGTAATTTTTTTCTATCTTTTTTTCTGTTTCTAATGATTTATCTTGCCAGTATCTTCTTATAGCTGCTCTTGCTTTTCCTGTCTTAGCAGAGCTTAACCAGTGCAATGATGGGGATGCATTTTTAGAAGTTTCAATTCTTACCATATCACCATTATTTAAAATATTTTGTAATGTTGATTCTCTACCATTTACAAAACAACCGATCGCACTGTCACCAATTTTAGTATGCACCGCATAAGCAAAATCGATTGGCGTAGCCAATTTTGGTAATTTAATTACAGATCCTTTCGGAGTAAAGCAAAAAACATTTTCTTGAAACATTTGTAATTTTGTAAACTCATAGTAATGTTCAGGACTATTACCTGCTTCGATGATTTCAACTAAATCTCTTAACCAATCATATTCTTTCCAAGATAAGTCTGAAAATTTTTCAGATGATTTATATTTCCAATGTGATGCTATACCTCTTTCAGCAAATTCATTCATTTCAAAAGTTCTTATTTGAATTTCAATTCTATTTTTTTGAGGACCAATGACTGCAGTATGAATAGATTGATATTTATTTATTTTTGGTGTCGAAATATAATCTTTAAATCTACCAGGAATTGTTGAAAATTTGCTATGAAAAATACCTAACGTTTTATAACAATCCTCAATTGTTTTAACAATTATTCTAAAGCCTATAATATCTGTTAATTGTTCTAATGAAACTTTTTTATTTTGAATTTTTCTCCAAATAGAAAATGGAGTTTTTTCTCTTCCAGTAATAGTCGCTTCAACTCCATTTTTATTTAAAAGTTCAATCAGCTCTAAAGATATAGATTTAAAAGTATCGTCTTTATTATTTTTAATAAAATGAAGTCTTTCAATAATTAAATCTCTTGCTGGTTTGTTTAGTACTGAAAAAGAAAGGTCTTCTAACTCATCTCTTATAGTATTCATCCCCATTCTTTCGGCTAACGGAGCATAAATTTCCATAGTTTCTTTAGCTTTTCTAATTGTTTTATCTTTATCTTTAACAAATTGAATTGTTCTCATATTATGCAAACGATCTGCAAGCTTCACTAAAAGTACACGTATATCTTTTGAAGTTGCAAGAATTAATTTTCTAAAGTTTTCAGCTTTAGAGTCGTCAGAGGCTTGATTTTCCAGCGCAGAAATTTTAGTTACACCGTCGACTAAATTTGCTACTTCCTCTCCAAACTCTTTTTTAACACTTTCGTAAGTAACATTTGTATCTTCAATTGTGTCATGCAGAAGTCCTGTAGTAATAGTGGCGCTATCTAACTTTAAATCTGTTAAAATTTTTGCAACCGCTACAGGATGTATTATATATGGCACTCCTTCATCTCTTTTTTGATTTTGGTGAGCCTGTAATGCAAAATTGTAGGCTTTGTTAACCGTATCTATATTTAAAAACCTGTTATAAGATTTAATTTGATTAATAAGTTCGTTGTTATCGATCATGAGTTTATATTAACATTTTTATTGAGCCTTGTAATCTCTATCCTGGATTTAAGGTCTAATTGCCCTATTAAAACATTTACATTTTTCTTTAAAATTGGATGTTTCCAGTTAGGGTCTATTTGACTTATTGGAAATAAAACAAAATTTCTCAAATGACATTTTTTATGAGGAATCGTTAAATTATCTATATCTAAATTTTCACCATTAAAATCTATAATATCTATATCGCATACTCTTGGATCATTTTTTTTAGTTTTGACCCTTCCAATTTTCTTTTCAATAAAAGAAATTATATCTCTTAATTCGGTAGCGCTATAACTAAATGATCCAAAAATACCTACATTTAAAAATTTTGGTAAATTATTATTTGGATAGGATGGTGTCTCATAAAAATTTGAAATCTTTTTAACAAAGAATTTTTTTTCAATAAGAAGTCTAATAGCAATTGAAATATTATCAAATTTATTTCCAAAATTTGAATTTAAATTAGATCCAATATTTATGTGTATCATTTATTATTCTTACTTAATAATCTAGCTTTTTCTCGGTTCCAATCTCTTGTTTTTTTAACTTGTCTTTTATCATAAAGTTTTTTTCCTTTTGCTACAGCTATTTCAACTTTGACCTTACCTTTTACAAAATATAATTTAGTAGGAATTAGTGTTAATCCGTCCTGGTTAATCCGACCAATAAGTTTGTTAATTTCTTTCCTTTTTAATAATAATTTTCTATCTCCTTTAGGGTCATGATTATTGTATGAAGATTGACGGTACAATGGTATATGAGAATTAATTAAATACAATTCCCCGTTATTATCAACTGCATAAGAATCAGCAATACTTCCTTTTCCTTCTCTAAGAGACTTAACTTCAGATCCTTTTAAAGAAATTCCTGCTTCTAATATTTCTATAAAAAAATAATTAAAACTTGCTTTACGGTTTAAACAAATTATTTTCTGACCAGGTGGTATTTTTTGTATCATTAAAGTAACTTAGCTACTTTAAGTGCCTCTGAGACTTTCTTTTTTGTATCGCCTCTTATTTCAACGAGTGGTAATCTTACTGATGGCTTACACATTCCTAATAATGAAGCTGCATATTTTACTGGCGAAGGATTACTTTCAATAAACATAGCGTTATGAACTGGCTGTAAAATTTTGTCTAATTCATCTGCTTTATTAAAGTTGCTAACACAAGCTTTTTGAAAGTCTGAACAGTATTTAGCAGCTATGTTTGCTGTAACACTTATAGAACCAACTCCACCTCTTTTATTAAATTCTAGAGAATTATCATCATTTCCAGTTAATTGAATAAATTCTTTTCCCATCACTTTTAATTGCTGATCAACTCTATTTAAATCACCTGTAGCATCTTTTACTCCTACAATATTTTTTAATTCATATAATTTAGACATAGTATTTACACTCATGTCTATTACTGATCTAGAAGGAATATTGTAAATAATTATTGGTATACCGACATTGTCGTTAATTTTTTTGTAGTGTTGAAATAAACCTTCTTGTGTTGGTTTGTTGTAATATGGCGTTACTATCAACAAAGCATCTGATCCAGCTTTCTCAGCAAATTTAGAAAGTTCTATTGCTTCGTCTGTTGAATTTGAACCTGTACCAGCTACTACAGGAATTTTGCCCTTACATTCATTAACAGCAATTTCAATTATTTTTTTATGCTCATTATGAGACAAAGTTGGAGACTCTCCGGTAGTTCCTCCAGGAACAATACCGTTAGTGCCATTTTCTAAATGATAATTGATTAATTTAACATAAGTATCTTCACTTAAGTCACCATTATCAAATGGGGTAATTATAGCTACAATTGATCCTTTAAGCATAAAACAAAATAAGATAAATAAGTCTTAACTTATGACCAATAAATTAATTAGTCTAGTAATAATAACACTTTTTTTATTATCCGGTCACAGTTATTCAGAGGAACAATTCCTATTTCCTAAAAAAAAACCTTCAATATTTAAAAAAGTAGAGAATACTAAAAAAGTTGATTATTCCAAAAATTTACCCCAAAGAAAACCATTAATTAAAAAAAAAGAAGATGTCGAAAAGCTAAAGGAAGTTAGACAAAAAGAAGTAAAAGATAAAAAAAAAATTATCACACAAAAAAGTTCATTTATTTATCCTCAAAAAAAACCTGCTGTTTATAAAGCTTCAATTGAAGAGACGACGGAATCGTCTATCTTAAATAAAAAAGATTTTGCTCGTGCAAAAGAAACCATAAAATTCATCAAAGATAAAAAGTGGAATAGTGCTCTTAAAAGTGCATCTAAAGTAAAAGATAATGAATTTAGAAATCTAATCACTTGGATGTATCTTAAAACTACAAGAAATGGTGCCTCATTTAGTGAATACAAAAACTTTATTGAGCAAAACAATGACTATCCAAGAATCAACCGAATTAGATTTCTTGCAGAGGAAAAAATATATTTAAGAAATAATTCTCCAACTTCAATAATAAATTGGTTTAACAAATACCCGCCTCTTGGAGGAATAGGGAAAATTAAATTAGCAGAGGCTTATCTTGAAAAAGGACAAACAGAAAAGGTACGTGAATTAATTAAAGACGGATGGGAAACTGCAACAATAAGTAAAAATGATTTGGGTTATTATCGTGCAAAATTTAAGAAGTTTATTGACTCTGATGATCATATTAAAAGAGCTGATTATTTAGCTTGGGAAAAAAAATACTGGGATCTGAAAAGAATGTTGAAGTATTTACCAAAAGATCAAAGAGCTTTATATAATGCACGTCAGATATTAATGAGTAATTCTTACGGAGTGGATAATGCTATTTCTAAAGTTCCAGAATATCTAAAAAAAGATCCAGGATTAGAATTTGATAGGTTAAGATGGAGAAATCGTAGAGGTAGATTAGAAGGGTCACTAGAGATTTTGTACCGTAACTCTATTAAAACTGAACAACAAATGGTAAGGCCAGATAAATGGTGGGAGCAAAGAGAAAGTGTTGTAAGAAATTTAATTTATAAGAAGAGATATAAATCAGCTTACAAAATTGCTAGTGAACATGCTTTATCTGCGGGGCCATCATTTGCTGAAGCAGAGTGGTTATCTGGTTGGATAGCATTATCTTTTTTAAATTCTCCAGAGTACGCTATAAACCATTTTCAAAATTTTTATAACAATGTTGGTTATCCAATTAGTTTAGCCAGAGGCGCGTATTGGTTAGGCGCGTCGTACGAAAAATTAAATGAAGATCAATTATCAAAAAATTTTTACTCTGAGGCAGCTATGTTTCCAATGACTTATTATGGTCAACTTGCTTTTAATAAAATAAATCCAGGTGGAAATTTTGAACTTAAAGATGAGAGTTTTTTTGATAAAGATTATGAAAAAGAATTCAAAAAAAATAAATTAATAAGACATATAATCTTACTAAAAGAACTTAACGCCACTCAATTAGGAAAAGATATATTTAAACATTTAGCTGTTCTAAATATTGAAAAAGGGAGTGAAGTATTAGCAGCTGAATTAGCTACAAGTGTTGAAAGATATGACTTTGCTATACAGATTTCAAAAAAAGCCTCATACGAAAAACGATTTTACAATCAATTCAATTATCCAATCATAGCGACTCCAAAAATAATTAATAATAAAATAATGCCCAAATCTGAAGTTGTTTTAGCAATTATTAGACAAGAGAGCGAATTTGATAAAAGCGCTAACAGCTGGGCTGGTGCTAGGGGTATGATGCAGTTAATGAAATACACTGCTAAAATTGTAGCTAAACAAGCTAAGCTACCTTATAGCATTAGTGCGCTAACTCGTGATCCTGAATATAATATTAAATTAGGTTCATATTATTTTAACTCTTTAATTGAAGATTATAATGGAGTTTATCCTTTTGCTATAGCCGCATACAATGCAGGACCTAACAGAGTTAAAACATGGAGAAGAGTAAATGGTGACCCATCAAAAGGGCAATTATCTTATGTTAACTGGATAGAACAAATTAGATTTAAAGAGACTAGAAATTATGTTCAAAGAGTTTTAGAAAATATAAATGTCTATAAATATATTTTGAATAAAGAACCTGTTCAAATCGATAGCTATTTTAATTAATTTTTGGCGGAAGAGGAGAGATTCGAACTCTCGGTACGATGTTACTCGTACGGTTAGTTAGCAACCAACTGGTTTAAACCGCTCACCCACTCTTCCTTTTTAACAAGGTAATTTAGTACTAATTATTAATTAATTACCTTATAAATCAATCAAAAAAATGGTCAAATGAAGAAAAATTTAATTAAAGGTATTTCATTTACAGTAGGGGCATCCATATGGTGGGGTGTTATTGGGGTAATTTATTTTAAATTTGTATCTTTTGCTTCTCCTTTAGAGTTAACCATTCACAGAACTATTTGGACTGCCTTGCTATTGTTAATTACTACGTCTTATTATTCGAAATGGAGAGAATTTAAAAATGTAATCAAAAAAAAAATAAATATACTTATTTTGCTTATAACTGGACTGCTTGTTTCTTTAAATTGGTTTACATGGCTTTACGCAGTTAAAACTAACAATTTATTGGACTCAGCATTAGGTTATTACATTTTTCCGATATTGAGTGTATTTCTTGGAATAATTTTTTTAAATGAAAAATATAATAGAAATAAAATTATTTCAGTTTTTTTAGTTATTTTAGCTTTACTTTATTTTTTAATTAAACTTGGTCAAATACCCTGGATAGGTATTACAGTTGCTCTTACATTTAGTTTGTATGGATTAATAAGGAAAAAAGTCAAAGTGTCATCTGATATAGGATTGCTGGTAGAAACTTTAATTCTTACTCCTATAGCTCTATTAATATTTGTTTTTTTAGTCCAAAATAATTTAAATGTTTTTTCTTTAAATGAACCAGTTCTATCATTTTATTTATTCTGGGCGGGTCTTATGACTTTAATTCCTCTTTTTTGGTACACAAAAGGATTTGGACTAATAGGTATAGGTCCAGCTAGTATGATCTTTTTTCTTACTCCAACAGCTCAATTTCTCTTAGGTTTATATTATTTTAATGAACCATTAATATTAGACGAACTAATAGCATTTATTTTTATTTGGATTGCAGTAATAATTTACTTAAATGAATTACGTAAAGAATAAATTGAAATAATTATTAGCGGGATGATTATTGAAATTGCAAATGAAAGAAATAACAAATTCGCAGATATTAAAGGAGTAAAGTATTCTATAGATATAAGATTACCTACTAAAAAACTTGATTGAAAATTTTGACTTGGAAAAAATAACAATCCAGAGAACAATCCAATAAATATTGTATAAGAAGCTAATTTCGTATTAATCTTTTTATTAAAAAAACCATAAAAAATTGTAATAACTGCTGCACAACATAATAGATCTGCTAATAGGAATAAATACAGTATACTAAAACCTTTTGAAGCTAATATAAAAACTAGAACAGAAAGTAAAACTATTATTATATTTGCTTTATTTTTTACTTCCTTACCTTTCAAAGATTTATTTACAAATTTACCATCAATAATAATTAAACTAGAAATAGCGTTAATTAAAGTATCGATAGTACTTAAAGTTAATGACATTGATAAAATTAATATAGCAATAACTATTGCTGCATTTTTTTTATAAAATAGTAAATCAAAGAATGCTAAATCCGGTATTACTTTTGAATTCAAAGATAGAGATAATAACCCAGTATACCCCATCCAAAAAACAATTATAAATGTAATTATTGAAGAATAAATTAAACTAGATTTAAGTATCCTATTATTTTTAGCTGAGAACACTCTTTGCCAATTTCCTTGATGAAACAAATTTGTGGCTGCTACTGCAATAAAAAAAGTTAATCCAGCTGTATAATTTGGTAAATAATTTTTATCAATTAAATTAGGTGAATTTTTTTTGATTATTTCAAAACTTGGTATATCTAATTTTCCTAATACTAAAAAAAGTGATGACAAAATAATTACTACTATAAAACTAAATTGATATTTATCTGTTATAATTGAAAGTTTAAATCCACCTCTTAAAATATATAATAAGCAAATAATCAAGGTTATTGCTGCGGTAACCCATAAGGGAACCTGGGAGGTGTATTTTAAAAGAGCTGCTATGGCTGTCACCTCAGCTATTAAAAATATTGTTAAATAAAAAAGTATTAAAAATAAACAAATCTTAAGTATGCCTGTGCCAAATCTTTTTTTTATAAATTCAGTTAATGTTAGACCATTTGGAAATTCTTTTCTTATTTTGGGCCCAAAATTGTATAAAAAAAGCATGGGTGCTGCTGTTCCTAAAGCATAGCCAAATACAGCTCCGATACCTCCCCATGTGGCAGCAGAAGCAGGTCCAAACAATATCCAAGCTCCTAAAGCGGATGCGGTTAAACTTGCTGTTAATGAAAATGTATTTTCGTCTCTGTCTCCAACAATATAATTGTTATTATTAATGAATTTTTTCGAGTTTAAATATCCAAGTAATATAAAGAATGTGCCAACTAAGACGATTACTAATAAAGTCGCTTGTATTGATAAGTATGCTTTTTCCATGTTTCCCTTACTGAATTACCGGTCAGGTTCTTTGGGTATAATCTCAGTCTAATTGACACCCCATATAGATAGATATGTTATAAAGAAATTAAATAGATGTGTAAAGTTAAAAAAAATTATCTAAATCTTTAAATTTATTGATAGAAAATTTATAATTTTTTATGCCGATCTTATAACCATATTTTGCTAAAATAAAATCTATTTTAGCAGCCTTACAAGTCATAAGATCAAATTTGGTGTCTCCAACATAAATAACTTCATTTTTTTTTTTTTTTAATTTATCTAAAATTTTCAAAATTAAATCTGGATAAGGCTTACCTCTTAAATTAGGGATAGGACATTGAATCAAATCAAATTTAAAATTCAATTTATTTAAAATTTTTTTTGTACGATAATTATCTTTAGAAGTAAGCACACCAACGTCATATTTCTTTTTTAAATTTTTAAGTGTTTTAAGAACGCCAGGATAAAAAGTGATTGCTTCCAAGTTTATAATAGATTGTTTTTTAAATTCTTTCTCAATTGAATGGTAAAGTTTTTTTTTAATTTTTAGAGCTTTTAAAATATCTTTAAAAGGAATGCCTATATATCTTTTATATTTGACAAATTTTATATTTAAAGAAAATTTTTTTGTAGTGCTTTTCCAAGCTAATTCCATATTTTTAAGCGATTTTATTAAAACACCATCTAAATCTAAAAGTATTAGTTTTTTATTTATAAATTTTTTCATTATATCTAATAAGAGTTTATGATAATAATTTTTTGGATTTAATAAATAATTGATTGTGCCAAAAAAAAAACTTTAACATAAAAACTTATAATATTATATTTTTTTTTTATTAGCTAGAATTAGTTATTTTTTAGTCTATGTTGGGATTTATATTTTTATGATTAAACTTAAGGTTGATGAAAATTTCAAGAAAAGATATCTTTCTTATTTATCTAGCGATATTTTCAAAAACCAAAACAAAATTTCAAAAACTGACTATTGGGAATTTTTTTCTAAAAAATTTAAATACACAATTAAAGGAAAAATTTTAAAGATTGAGGGTGACTCAGGGTTTTATTATTCTGAAAAAAATATTTTTTTATCAATTAAAAGAATTATAAAAAAAATTTTTGATTTCTTTAATCCAAATAAAATAAGGTTTTTAAGTTATAAAAAAGCTTTTAATAAAGCTTTATTAAATAAAAATGTTTCAAAAAAAAAAATGTTTTTTAATATTGAGGATTGTGTGGCAAAAAACTTCAAAGAAATTAAAAAAATTTATCCGTTTAGAAATTTTTATTTAGATGAACATGTTATTAGAAGTTATTATTATCTTAATATTATTAATAATTATTGTAAAATATCTAATATTAACTCTGTTATGGAAATTGGGCCTGGATCTTGTAATTTAATAGCTTTGTTAAAAAAACATTTTAATATTAAAAATTTTATATTAATTGACCTTCCTGAAACTTTATCTTCCACTATACCTATAATCGATTATTTATTTCCTAAATCTAACATTCTTTTTCCTCATGAAAATTCAAATAAAATAGATAAATCTATTATAAAAAAATACGATTTTATTTTTCTTACACCGAACCAAGTAAATTATTTAGATGAAAATTTAATTGATCTGTCTATTAATACTGACTCTTTTCAAGAAATGAACTTAGATCAAGTTAATATTTATCTAGATTTAATTCAAAAAGTTTCAAACAAAAATGCTTATTTTTTTACTAAAAATAGGGTTGAAAAAACACCTTTTGGTAGCCATAAAAATAATATTAGTATTAATATTAAATCTACTAAGTTTTTAGATTATAAATTTCATAATAACAATATCAAATTTTTTGAGATTTGTAATTTTTCTTTAGATGTCCAAAAGCATCCCATGTTTATTAGATTAGAAGAAATATTAAAATAGTTCTTTAAACATTTATTTTTGGTAATAGATCAAATGAAGCTGTATCAATTTTTGATGAGTGTTCTCTTCTCATTTTCCAACTATTATTTATTCCAGCCTGAGCTACGCTAATTACGTTTCTACCATATTTGGCATTTGTTAAATCTATTGCTTTCATTAATGTTTGTGATTTATTTTCTAAAATTGGTGTTAATAAATTTAAATTTTCTTCATTTGCTTCGCCCAGTTTAGATAAAATTATACCTGTTTTTTGGTAAAAATAACCATATTTATATATTTTTTTTAAACCTTCTATAGCCACCTTAACTAATTCTAAACTATTATTTGTTGCAATAGGCAAATCTATAGTTAGCGAATTTGAATAATATTTTCTATTTTTATCAAAGGGACTTGTTCTAATAAATACAGTTATAGATCTTGTTGTTTGATTATCATTTCTAATTTTTTCAGCTGCATTTAAACAGTGGGTGGTAATCGACTCTTTTAATTTATTTAAACTCTCAATTTTTCTTCCAAAAGATCTTGATACACAACAACTTTTTCTTTTTGTTTCTTCTGTTTCCAAATTAATACAAGGAATGCCCCTTAATTCCATTACTGTTTTAGCTCCCAATACATTAGTGCTTTTTTTTACCCAACTATTTGAAATATTTTTCAATTTGTATGCGTTATTAATTCCATTTTTTATATAAAGTTTGGATAGCTGGCGGCCTACTCCCCATATATCTGAAATATCAAAATTTTTTAGCACATCATCTATATTGTCTTTTAGAAAAATAACTCCAGTCTTATTTTTTTTTGCCACATGATTTGCAACCTTACTTAAAGTTTTAGTACATGAAATGCCGACACTTGTTGGAATTCCTGTCCACTTAAGAACTCTTTCTCTTATTCTTTTTCCATAATCCTCAATATTTTCATTTTTAATGTGTGACAAATCTATAAATGCTTCGTCTATTGAATAGATTTCAATTTTATCTGAAAATCCTTTCAAGACTTTCATCACTCTTCTTGAGAGATCCCCGTACAGTGAATAATTTGATGAAAATATTTGGACATTATTTTTCCTAACTAATTCTTTGACTTTAAAATAAGGTTCTCCCATTTTAATTCCAAGTTTTTTTGCTTCTGTAGATCTTGATATTACGCAGCCGTCATTATTTGATAGCACCACAACAGGTGTATTTTTAATCTTTGGATTGAATAGCCTCTCGCATGAAACGTAAAATGAGTTACAATCAATTAAAGCAATTTTTTTCTTATTATTGTTTATGAATGACATATGTCACTACCCCCCAAATTATTATTTCTGGATTGTCTGTTAAATTAATTCTGTCTGATGTATTTTTAGATCCTGATGTTAAGTAATTAGCTTCTTTGCTCTTAATTAAAGTTTTTACTACTAGTTCTTCATTGACATTTGCTATAACTGTCGAAAAATTTTTTGGGTTCAAACTTTTATCTACTATCAATAAATCTCCATCATATATACCAACGTCAGTCATAGACTTCCCTTGAACTCTTATAATAAATGTAGCTGGAGCATTTGTTATTAAATGTGAATTTAGATCTATATCGTCTTCAATATAATCGGTTGCCGGAGATGGGAAACCAGCTCCTACTTTGTGTAAATAAAATGGTATTGTTAACTTCATAAATGTTCTTGTTTTGTTCTTTATAGTCGATAAAATACTCTTTAGTCAACCCTTTTAATTTTAGTTAACTAACTGGGTCAAATTGCAATTCGTAATAAGAACAAGGATTAGTTAGAAGAATAATAATGTTTAAAAAAATCTTAACAATATTAGCAATAACATTATTCGCAGCATCCGCTCACTCGGCATCTAAGATAGATGCAATTAAAAAAAATGGTGAATTAAGAGTTGGAACAACAGGAGACTGGGATCCAATGTCAATGAAAGACCCAGCTACTAATAAGTATAAAGGGTTCGATATTGATGTGATGAATGAGTTAGCGAAAGATTTAGGAGTTAAAGTAAAATTTGTACCAGCTGAATGGAAAACCATTGTTGCAGGGATAACAGCTGATAGGTACGATATATCAACAAGCGTAACTAAAACTCCAAGTAGAGCTAAGGTAGCTGGTTTTACTGCAACATATTACAAATATGCGACAGTACCAATTGTTTTAAAGAAGAATTTAAAAAAGTTTTCTACATGGGACTCTCTTAACAAAAATGGTGTTATAATAGCAACGACATTAGGAACATCTCAAGAAGAAAAAGCAAAAGAATTTTTTCCAAACTCAAAGCTTCAATCAGTTGAGGCACCTGCAAGAGATTTTCAAGAGGTTTTGGCAGGAAGAGCTGATGGAAATATCACAAGTTCAACAGAAGCAAACAAACTAGTAATTAAATATCCTCAATTAGCCATAGTTCCTGATGGAGGAAAAAATCCAGCATTTTTAGCTATGATGGTTCCAAAAGGAGATAAAGTTTGGAATGATTACGTAAGCAATTGGATTCAAGACAAACAATCATCAGGATTTTTTAAGAAATTATTAGTAAAGTACAATCTAAAAAGCTTATAATTTAAGTTTCAATACCTTTCATTAGCAAATATAGTCAGTTAGTGAAGTTTTTTAAATCTATCGCTATTCTATTTTTACTACAAGGATGTAGTTCAAATTACGAATGGGGTTGGTATATACTTAGTCCAGATAATGTTGAGGGATTAACTAATATAAAATTTTTAATAAGTGGAATTACAACAACAATTTATATTTCGGTCATTTCAATAATTTTAGCAATGATCATAGGACTAATTGTTGCATTACCTTCTCTATCAAATAATAAATTTCTGAGTTACTTCAATATTGGATACGTAGAAATTATAAGGGCAATTCCATTATTAGTATTAATACTTTGGATTTATTACGGTCTTCCAATTATGCTGGGTATTAGTTTCTCCCCTTTTGTATCAGGTATAATAGCTTTAACTATAAGTGAAAGTGCTTTCCAAGCTGAAATATTTAGAGCAGGAATTAATTCGATACATAAAGGTCAACATGAAGTATCAGAGTCCCTTGGAATGAATTTTTGGAGAAAAATGAGATTTGTTATTTTGCCTCAAGCCATAAAAGTTGTATTACCGGCTATGGGAAATCAATTTGTTTATGTATTAAAGATGTCTTCATTAGTTTCAATTATAGGTATCGCTGATTTGACCCGAAAAGCTAACGAGCTTGTAACGACAACATATAGGCCCTTGGAAATTTATACTTTTTTAATATTGGAATACTTAGTCTTGATATTATTTGTATCTTATTTTGTAAGAAAGCTAGAAAATAAATTAAAATACAAATAATTTTTTTAAACTCATGCTCAATTTTTTTCTTAAGAAAAATGGCACAAACGCTAAAACAACAAAACCCATTAACCAATTAGTAACCATTATTGTGTAAAAAATATCTTGGTATTCGCCTCCCCTAATATTGATAACATACCATAGTGATGAAAAAGGAATTAAGGTTAACCTTAAGATAGTCATATACAAACTCAAGATTGGTAATTTTAAGGATTGAAATAAAGCAGAAGTTATAAAAAAAACCGGATAAATAGGTCCAATTAAAGCTGCAACTTGCAAGTAAAGAGCTCCACTATTTATTACCTCCAAATTATCAGTAAAAAGGGAGATGACTAAATTCGAGGACAAATAAATAATTATTCCTGCAAAAATCATGAAACCAGAACCAAACACCAACGCTTTAAAATAAACTTCCTTAATACGGTTATAAAATTTAGCTCCAAAGTTTTGACCTGCTATAGACAATACAGCTGTATTTAAACCAATTACTGGTAACAATAATACTTGTTCTATCCTTACAGCAGTTCCATATCCAGCTGTTGCTAATTCACCAAATTGTCCTACGAAGTAAAAAATATTAAACACTCCAAACATTATCATAAGCATAGTGAACATGATGGGAACTGATTGTTTTAAAATATTTAATAATAAACTCAATTTTGGAATAAAACACTTAAAATACAAAAATTTTTTTAATTCACAACAATAGACTTTGTAAAGTAAATAAAAAACTCCTAAGGATTGAGCAATTAAAGTTGATATAGCTAATCCAGCTATACCGAATCCAGGAATAATTCCATATCCAAAAATAAATAGAGGGTTTAAAAAAATGTTTATGAAAAAAGAAAATATTAATATATTTCTGTAACTTTTTGTATCGCCTTGAGCAGATAAAGTCCCATTCAGAGAAAGTTGAACAAGAATAATTATTGAACCATAAAATATTATATCTAAATATTCTCTAGTTAAAATAATGCTTTCCTGAGTGGAACCCATTATTTTCAATAATTCATCTGAAAAATTTAAGCCAAATGAGGTAACAAAAAAAGAGGTTATAATTGCAAATATAATAGATTGAGCAACATATAATGATGCAGCTTTATTTTCTTTAGCACCTATAGAGTTACTTATTAAAGCCTGAGTACCAGCCTGAATACCAATTGATATAGCTAAAGCAATAAAAGTAATAGGCCAAGATTTAGCAACAGCTGCTAAAGCTTCAGGTGAAATTTTACCTGCAAAAAAACTATCTACTAAATTATAGAAAGTCATAAAAAGTGAACCTGTGCTAGCTGGTATTGTTACTTTTTTAAGAAGAGACCAAATTGGATCTTTAGTTAAATTCATTTAATAATTTTAATATTCTTTTTGGAACTTATGCTTTTTTCCAGCTTTTTTAGCAAGAAGAATTTGCTTTTGCCTCATCCTAAATCTATTTACTTGTGACTTAGTTAATGTGTCATAACATCTTGGACAAGAAACTCCTTCTTCATACTTTTTTGATCTTTTCTGTTTATTCGAAATTGGGATTCTACAACCACTGCAAACTATGTAGGATCCTTCTTGTAAATTGTGTTTAAGCGAAACTCTATTATCAAAAACAAAACACTCACCATTCCACTTACTTTCTTCTTTTTTTATTTTCTTTAGATAATTCAAGATTCCCCCTTTAAGTTGAAAAACGTTTTTAAAACCTCTCTGCTTAAGATAAATAGAAGCTTTTTCACATCTAATTCCACCAGTACAAAACATTGCAACAGTTTTGTTTTTACCCAATTTACTTAAATATTTAGGAAATTCTCTAAAGTTTTTTACTTTTGGATTGACTGCGCTTTTAAAACTTCCAATTTCATATTCAAAAGGTTTTCTAGCATCAAGAACAAGGGTATTTTTATTTTTTATTAAATTATTCCACTCAGATGGTTCTAAATGGTTGTTTTTTTTATCATTTGAATTAATTTTAATACCCATCGGCACAACTTCTTTTTTTATCTTAATCTTTGGTTTGTGAAATGGCTGTAATTTACTTTTTGATAAATTTTCACTATCAAATTTTTTAATTTTAAATGAATTTTTTATTATCTTAATAATTTTATAAATATTTTTTGATTTACCAGATAGGGTTCCATTTAGACCTTCTTTTGAAATAATAAGAGTTCCTCTTATATCGTTTTCAGAAAAAAGGTTTTCAAGAATCGTTTTATGTCTTTTTAAGGACTTTAAATTTTTAAATTTGTAAAAACCTAAAATAATAAACATTATAATTTGTTACAAATGGTAAACCCATCTCCAAGTGGAAGAATAATTTGCTCTGTTCTTTCATCGTTTTTAACAAAGGTATTAAAATCTCTTATTATATTAGTAAATTTTTCATTATTTTTCTCGTCTGCAACTTCACCATGCCATAAAACGTTATCTATTATCATTAAACCACCTTTCTTGAGCAAATCAAAACTTTTGTTGTAATAATATTTATAATTTTCTTTATCAGCATCAATAAAAATAATATCAAATATTAAATTTTCTTTTTTTAATTCATTAAGTGTATCTAAAGCTGGATTTATTATAGTTTTAATCTTTTTATCTTGTTCAGCTTTTTTAAAAAATTTTTTTGCTTTGGTATTTGTTTCACTATTTTTATCCAAAGCAATAATCATACCATCTTCAGGTAATCCTAAAGCCATTGAGAGAGTGCTCAAACCAGTAAAAGTTCCAATTTCTAATATTTTTTTAGCTTTCGAAATTTTTGTAATTAATTCTAGAAAATAACATTGAGAGATGGCGATCTGCATTCTTTTAATGTCACCTAAACTTTCATTATATGAAATGATTTCGCTTTGAACAGGATGAAGTTTTTTACTTAAGTCTTTAATATAGTTTTGTATCTTAAAATTAATATCAAGATCTTTACCCATTATTTCTTTAATTTATCTTTAAGTATCTGGTTTACTAATTGTGGATTAGCTTTACCACCTGAAATTTTCATAACCTGACCTACAAAAAAACCAAAAAGTTTATCTTTTCCAGATTTATACTGCTCAACTTTATCTTTATTGTCAGTTAGAATTTTTTCTATAATTTTTTCTAACTCTTTTGGATCACTTTTTTGTTGCAATCCCTTACTTTCTATAATTTTGTCAGGTTCTTCACCGGATTCTTTCATTATTTCAAAAACTTCCTTAGCTGTTCTACCTGATATAACTCCTGAACTAATTGAGTCTATTAATTGAGACATTTTCTTAGCTGTAACTCGTGATTGAGAAATTGAGATATTTTTTTCATTTAAAGAAGCAAATAGATCTCCCATGATCCAATTTTTTGCTAATTTAATATCTGAAGTTTTAACCACTTCTTCAAAATAATCTGATATTTCTTTTTCTGAAACCAAAACATTAGCTTCATATGCAGTGAGCGAATAGTTATTTATAAATCTCTCTTTTTTTTGATCTGGTAATTCAGGTAAGTTTTTTTTTATATTTTCAATGAGCTCTTTATTTAGGTTTAAAGGTAGCAAATCGGGATCAGGAAAATATCTATAGTCGTGAGCATCTTCTTTTGATCTCATGGATCTTGTCTCATTCTTTTTAGTATCAAATAATCTTGTTTCTTGATCAATTGATTTTCCAGATTCTAAAAGTTCTACTTGTCTTTGAGCCTCATAAATAATAGCCATCTGCATAAACTTGATAGAATTAACATTTTTAATCTCACATCTAGTTCCTAATTCCTTATTACCCTCTTTTCTAACAGAAACATTTACGTCAGCTCTTAATGAACCCTCTTGCATATTTCCGTCGCAAGTTCCTAAGTATCTCATTATTGATCTTAATTTTTTAATATAAGCGTTTACTTCATCCGGAGAGCTTAAATCTGGTTTGCTCACAATCTCCATAAGTGCAACACCTGATCTATTTAGATCAACATATGTATTGCTCGGATCTAGATCATGAATACTTTTACCCGCATCTTGTTCTAGATGAAGCCTCTCAATACCTATGGTCTTTGTACCACTTGGTAAATCTAAAGTAATTTTGCCTTCACCTACTATAGGATTTTTATACTGAGAAATTTGATAACCTTGAGGCAAATCAGCATAAAAATAATTTTTTCTATCAAAAACTGAGTACGAATTAATTTTTGCATTTAAGCCTAGCCCTGTTTTAATTGCTTGCTGGACGCAAAATTCATTTATAACAGGTAACATTCCAGGAAAAGCAGAGTCAACAAGACTGACTTGAGTATTCGGATCAGCTCCAAATTTTGTAGAAGATCCTGAAAAGAGTTTGGAATTAGAAGATACTTGTGCATGAACCTCTAAACCAATAACTACTTCCCATTTCCCTTTTTCTCCTTCAATTAGATATTTTCCTTTTTCTTTATTCATTACTTTTCCCACCATCTATTAAGATTTTGTTTAAAATTTATTTTTTTTTCAGTTGCAAAAGCGATATTTAAAAGTTTTTGTTCATCTAGAGTTTTGCCTATTAGCTGTAAACCAAGTGGATAATTGTTGTTGTCTGTTCCTGCTGGGATTGATATTGCAGGTATACCTGCTAAATTTACTGGTACAGTAAATATATCATTTAAATACATTGATATTGGATCATTTTTTTTTTCGCCTATTTTAAAAGCGGCACTTGGTGTTGATGGTGTAAGGATAGCATCAACTTTTTTAAAGGACTCATCAAAATCACTCTTTATTAACTGTCTAACTTTCTGAGCTTTAATGTAGTAAGCATCATAATAACCAGATGATAAAACGTATGTGCCTATTAAAATTCTACGCTTTACTTCATCTCCAAAACCTTCAGACCTAGTGTTTTCATACATCTCTATTAAATTAGTTCCTTTATTAGATCTAAACCCATATTTAACCCCGTCGTACCTAGCTAAATTTGAAGAAGCTTCAGCAGGTGCAACTATATAATAGGTAGGTAATGCATATTTTGTAT
Organism: Pelagibacterales bacterium SAG-MED41; assembly: GCA_014653545.1. GTDB lineage: Bacteria > Pseudomonadota > Alphaproteobacteria > Pelagibacterales > Pelagibacteraceae > Pelagilacustribacter. Next base: position 62,202 of record JACWEJ010000001.1, on the reverse strand, counting down.
TAGGCAAGGAAATATCAATAATTTCTGCACCTGACTCTTTTAATATTTTTTTTCCATTTTCCCAAAGTTTATCTATTTCCTTAGGCATGCCATCTACTCTATATTCTTTTGGTATTCCAATTTTTAAACCTTTAATATTACTTGTTAAATTTTTTGAGTAGTTTTCTTTTTTTTTATTAATAGAAGTAGAATCTTTTTCATCAAAACCAGCCATTGCTTCTAACATCAATGCACAATCTTCTACAGTTTTTGTCATAGGACCAGCCTGATCTAATGATGAAGCAAAAGCTACTATTCCCCATCTTGAGCACAACCCGTAAGTAGGTTTTAAACCTACTGTGCCAGTAAAGGATGCTGGTTGTCTTATGGATCCTCCTGTATCCGTTCCAATAGTAGTTGGAGTAAGATCGGCAGCTAAAGCACTTGCTGATCCTCCAGAGGAACCTCCCGGTACAGTATTTTCTGCAACAGGATTCATTACATTGCCAAAAAAACTAGTTTCATTAGATGAGCCCATTGCATACTCATCACAATTTAATTTTCCTAATAAAAAAGCTCCTTCATTCCATAAATTTTTTGTGATTGTAGATTCATAATTAGGAATAAAATTATCTAACATTTTGCTTCCAGCAGTTGTTTTCACTCCTTTAGTACAAAATAAATCTTTAACAGCTATTGGTATACCTGGTAAGAGAGTGTCAAATTTAGGATTTTTGTCAAAATTTTTTGCTTTTTTTACTGCATGTTCATTACTATTGGTAATAAATGAATTTAATTTTTTATCATTTTCAATATTTTTTATAAATAAATTTGTAACCTCTTCAGATTTAATTTCTTTTTTTTTAATTAAACTTACTATTTCAGTTAAACTTTTTTTTGTTAAATCCGCCATTATTCAATAACCTTGGGTACAACGAAAAATTCTTCATTCTTTTTAGGTGAGTTTTCTAAAATTTTATCTCTAATTTTTCCATCATTAATTTCGTCTTTTCTATATCGCAAAGGTTCATTTAATATGGAAGAAAGAGGTTCTACTTTATCTGTGTTTAATTCATTAAGTTGTTCGATAAATTTAAAAATTGAAGAAAGATCTTTAGTCAAATCATCAATTTTCCTCTCATCTACCGAAATTCTTGCGAGTTTGCTTACATGTTTAATTTTATCTTTATCTATGGACATTAGTGAATTATGTTAATTTTACAGGAAATTAATATAAAAAAATATAACACAATCATGCTTGATATTGAAGATTTTAAGAAAAAACTTGATAAAAAGTCTAGGTTAATGGGAATTGATCCTGGTAGAAAACGAGTTGGTATAGCAATTTCAGACGAAAATAAAATTATTGCTACTCCTTACACTACAATTATCAAAAATAAATATTCAGATTTTGTTAAAGAAATAATTGAGATTTTTAAAGAAAATCAAATCAAAGGTATTGTGGTAGGCAATCCTATTAACATGGATGGAACATCTAGTATCTCCTCACAATCAGCTAAAGATTTAGCAATAAATCTATCAAAAGATGTTACTGAAAATGTCGTGTTATGGGATGAAAGATTGTCTAGTCAGGGAGCTTTCAATTTATCTAATGATTTCGTATCAAATACGACTAAAAAAGTGAACAAATTAGATCAGAATTCTGCTCAATTTATACTACAAGGGGCCTTGGACTATTTAACTAAATAATTACTTGATCTGATACTATAAAACGCCTATAGAGTTGATTTTAATGGCAGTTAAGAAAAACATTACAGCTATTAAAAACACTCCTAAGCACCTCCTTGGAATTCAAAATCTATCAATATTAGAAGCTAAGTCAATTCTTGACGAAGCAAAAAAATTTATAAAATTAAATAGAAGTGTCTCAAAAAAATTAGATATTCTAAGAGGGAAAACACAAATAAATTTATTTTTTGAACCATCGACTAGAACTCAAAGTTCTTTTGATTTAGCAGGAAAGAGATTGGGTGCAGATGTAATGTCTATGAACATGGATAATTCAGCACTAAAAAAAGGTGAGACTTTAATAGACACTGCGATGACTCTAAATGCAATGCACCCTGACTTAATTGTAATTAGACATCAAGACTCAGGAGCGCCAAATTTATTATCTCAAAAAGTAAATTGCGCAGTTATTAATGCTGGTGATGGTAGAAGAGAACACCCTACTCAAGCTCTACTCGATGCTCTAACAATAATTAATAGAATTGGAAAAATTGAGGGCTTAAAGATAGCTATCTGTGGAGACATTCTTCATTCAAGAGTAGCAAGATCTAATATTTACTTAATGAATATGTTGGGAGCTGAAGTTAATGTCATTGCTCCAAAAACTTTAATGCCTAAAGCAATAAATAGAATGGGTGTAAAATCTTTTACAGATATGAAAAAAGGTCTTGATGGATGTGATATCGTTATGATGTTAAGGTTGCAAAATGAGAGGATGCAGGGATCCTTCTTGCCTTCAAAAAGAGAATATTATGAGTTTTACGGTTTAACTCCTGAAAAATTAAAATATGCAAAAAAAGATGCATTGATTATGCACCCTGGTCCAATGAATAGAGGTGTAGAAATTGATACAAAATTAGCTGACGATATAAATGTAAGCTTAGTCAAGGAACAAGTTGAGTTAGGTGTAGCAGTAAGAATGGCATGTTTAAAAAAATATTGTAAATAAATGAAAGAAAAAATTTTTATTAATGCAAGAATAATTGATCCCTCTCAAAAAATGGATGAAAAAGGATCCTTGATTTTAAATAACAATGGTAAAGTAAAAGCTCTAGGTAAAAGTGTAACAAAAAAAGATGCAAATCCAGATGCAGAGACTATTGACGTTAAAGGAAATATTTTAATTCCTGGTTTAGTAGACATGAAAGCATTTGTTGGGGAGCCTGGTTATGAATATAAAGAAAATTTTAGAACATTAAGTCAAGCAGCATTAGCAGGAGGTGTTACTTCAATTGTTACTATGCCTAATACAAAACCATTTATAGATAACGTCTCTATGGTTGATTTTATTATTCGAAGAGGAAGAGATAAAGCAAACGTTAATCTATTTCCATGTGCTTCAATAACTAAGCAATCAGAGGGTAAATTAATGACTGAATTTGGTTTACTATCTGGCAGAGGAATTATTGGATTTAGCGATGTTAATAAAACCATTCAAAATACAGAATTAATGGCAAGAATAATGGATTACGCATCAGATATAGGAGTTTTAATCATGCAACATGCCGAAGATTATGAGTTATCAAAAAATGCATGTATTAATGATGGAGAGATAGCAACGAGACTAGGTTTAGAAGGCGTATCGACAATTGCTGAGAAGATTATTATTGAAAGAGATCTAACTTTATTAAGTGAATACCCTTGCAGATATCACATCAACCAAATTTCATCTAAACAATCTTTAGAAGTAATAAAAAAAAATAAAAATAATGGAAAAAAATTTACAGTTGGAGTTTCAATTAATAATTTATCGTTAAATGAAAATGACATAGGTGAGTTCAAAACATTTTTAAAACTTTCTCCTCCACTTAGATTAGAAGAAGATAGAGAGGCATTAGTAAAGGGTATAAAAGAAGGACTTATAGACGTGATAGTTTCAGATCATTTACCTGAAGATGAAGAAAGTAAAAGGTTGCCTTTTGCTCAGGCAGCAACCGGAGCGATTGGCGTTGAAACATTACTTCCATTATCTTTAGAAATGTTTCACAATGAGTCACTGTCGATAAATAAAATCATCGAAGCACTGACCATAAATCCTGCTAAAATTTTAAAAATTAAAAAAGGATCTTTATCTAAAGGTTCGGATGGAGATATTTGTATCTTCGACCTAGAGGCTCCATGGAAAGTTGATGCAAGTAAATTAAAATCAAAATCTAAAAACACTGCTATTGAAGGTAGAAATCTGCAAGGAAAAGTTCTTATGACTTACTTAAATGGTCAATTAGCTTTCAAACAATAATGAACATAGATATTGTATATGTTTTTATCTATTCTTACTTACTAGGATCTATTCCTTTTGGACTTATAATAACAAAATTTTTTCTAGGAAAAGATATTAGAAATATTGGTTCGGGTAATATTGGAACTACAAATGTATTAAGAACTGGAAAAAGATCTTTAGCAGCTGCTACTTTAATTCTTGATATACTTAAAGGATATATATCTATTTTCATTGCTCACAAATATTTTAGTGAATTAATTTATTTATCTGCATTAATTTGTTTTATCGGACATATCTTTCCGTTGTGGTTAAAATTTAAGGGAGGAAAAGGTGTTGCGGTTTATCTTGGTATTATTTTAGGAATTTCTTTTTCTCTTGGAGTTGTTTTTGGTTTAGCTTGGTTACTTGTTGCTATTATTTTTCGATACTCATCTTTATCATCTATAATTGGATCAATGTCTGTTTGGATTTATTCAATATTCATTGGTAATGAAATTCAAACATATCTTTTATTTATTATTTTTATAATTATTATTTATACCCACAAAGATAATATAATTAGACTTAAGAATTCTAATGAGAGTAAGATAAATTTTAGACGTTAAATTAACCCTTTCTATATGACATTTAAAATATAAAAATTGACAAAGTCTATTTTATTTGAAAATAAAATAAGATGATAAATTTAGTAATTGTTGAAAGTCCTGCGAAAGCAAAAACAATAAATAAATATCTTGGTAAAGATTATTTAGTTTTAGCTAGTTATGGACACATAAGAGATCTTCCATCTAAAAATGGTTCTGTAGATCCTGAAAAAAAATTTGAAATGCTGTGGGAGATAGACTCATTTTCAAAAAAGTATCTTAAAGAAATTACTGATGCAGCTGAAGATTCTAAAAAAATTATACTTGCTACTGATCCAGACCGTGAGGGAGAAGCTATTGCTTGGCACGTGAAAGAAGTTCTTGAAAAAAAGAAATTATTAAAAGATAAACATTTAGAGAGAGTTGTTTTTAATGAGATTACAAAAAAAGCAATTTTAGATGCAATTAAAAATCCAAGAAAAATTCATCTTCCATTAGTAGAGGCATATTTGGCAAGGCGTGCTCTAGATTATCTTGTTGGATTTAATATTTCTCCAATTTTATGGACTAAATTACCTGGCTCAAAGTCTGCTGGTAGAGTGCAATCTGTGGCCTTAAAATTAATTACAGAGAGGGAAAAGGAAATAGAACTTTTTAATCCTGAAGAGTATTGGACTCTTGCATCAAATTTTACAAATAAAGACAATAAAAATATTATCTCAAAATTAAGTTTATTTAATGGAGATAAAGTTGAGAGATTTACATTTAAAAATAGAGAAGAAATTCATAAAGCAATAGATATTATAAACAAATCTAAATTTACGATTTCGGATGTAAATTCAAAAGTATTTAGAAGAAATCCATTGGCCCCTTTTACTACATCAACTTTACAACAAACTGCATCAGGCAGATTTGGATTTGGTGCTTCACGTACTATGCAAATCGCTCAAAGATTATATCAAGGTATAGATATCGAGGGAGAGACTACAGGTTTAATTACTTACATGAGAACAGATGGAACAAATATTTCAAAAGAAGCTATTGATGACTTTAGAAAATCTATAATTGATGATTATGGTCAAAAATATTTACCAGAAAATGCAAATAATTATAGTGGAAAGAAAGCTAAAAATGCTCAGGAAGCACACGAAGCTATAAGACCTACTAATATTTCAAGAAAACCATCCGAAATTAAAAAGTATGTCAATGCCGATCAATTTAAACTTTACGAATTAATTTGGTCTAGAGCACTCTCATCTCAAATGACTCCAGCTGAATTTGATCGTAACACAATAATTATTTCATCAGAGAATGACAAAATTAATTTCAGAGCGAGTGGTTCAATAATTAAGTTTGATGGATTTTTAAAAGTTTATCAGTCACAAGAAACAGATGAGGACACAAAAAATATATTACCAGAGGTTAATAAAGGCGAAGAAATAAGTATATTAAAACTCGTTGATGAACAGCATTTTACGGATCCACCTCCTCGTTTTTCAGAGGCAAGTTTGGTAAAAAAAATGGAAGAATTAGGTATAGGTAGACCGTCAACTTACGCAAGCATTATAACGGTTTTATCTACTAGAAATTATGTCGAACTGATGAATAAGCGATTTCATCCAACTGATAGAGGTAAGCTAATCTCAGCATTTCTTGAAAAGTTATTCTCAAAATATGTTGATTATAACTTTACTGCAGATCTTGAAAATCAACTAGATGAAATAACTAGTGGTAAAATTGAATGGGTAGAAGTTCTTAATAATTTTTGGAAAGATTTTTATCAAAATGTTGGAGAAGTTAAAGAAAAAAGAACTAGAGAAGTTTTAGATCTACTTAATGAAAGTCTAGGAGCTTTAATATTTGATCGTGATGAAAAAGATGGAATAGATAGAAAATGCAAATTATGTTCCAATGGAGAATTAAGTTTAAAAAATAGTTTTAGAGGTGGAGCATTTATTGGTTGTTCAAATTATCCAGAATGTAAATTTACTAGACCTCTATCAAAAAGTAAAGCTGCTGCTCAATATAATTTAGCAGAGCCGAAATTACTTGGTCAAAATTTAAATGGGAAAGATATTTATTTAAAAAACGGACGATTTGGTCCCTATCTGCAATATGAAAAAGAAAAAGAGAAATTAGAACCTAAAAAGAAAAAAAGAAAAAAGAAAAAAGATGAAAATGATCATTTAAAAAATGTTTCAATACCTAAGGGTATTGAAGTTGATAGTGTAGATTTAGATAAAGCTAAATTTCTTTGCTCTTTGCCTAAAGTTTTAGGGCATCATCCTGAAAGTGGAAAAGAAATCACTTTAAATTCAGGGAGGTTTGGTCCTTATTTGAAATGTGAAAATAAATCAGCTAGACTTGAAAATGTTGAAGATCTTTTTTCAATTGGTCTTAACAGAGCAATTACTCTAATTGCAGATGCTAAACCTGGAAGAATTTCATCATCATTAATAAAAGATTTAGGTGAACATCCTGAAGATAAAAAACCAGTAAGAATAATGAAAGGTCAATATGGACCGTACATTAAATATAAATCTCTTAATGCGACAATACCAGAGGAAAAAGATCCTTCAGAACTAACGATGGAAGAAGCTTTAATATTAATAGAGAAAAGACGAGAATATGATAAATTAAAGAAAGGAAAAAAAAGAAAAAATAAGTGAAAAAATTTTATATAATTGGAATATTAATCATTTTTACTACACTAGACGTCTCAGCTGAGGTTGATTGTAAAAATTTACCAGGATTTAAAAAAGTTGGTAAAGACTCCATAGAATATACAAAGTGTATTGCTAAGAAAGGTGCTAAAAAAGGCAAGGAAATTGGAGAAAAAGGTCTAAAAAAACTAAACACAGACTCAAAATTAACTGACTGGATCAAGAAAAAGTTAAATAAATGAGTTTAATAGAGAGTAAGCTTAAAGAATTAAATATTAAATTACCGGAACCAAAAGCTCCAGTTGGAGCTTACGTGGCCACAAAAATTGTCGGTAACTTACTTTTTATTTCTGGGCAAATTTCAATCGATCAAAATACAAAACTTATAAAAGGTAAAGTGGGAAAAGATTTGACGCTTGATCAAGGTTATAGTGCTGCTAAAAGATGTGGTTTGAGCCTTCTTGCGCATGCCAAAAAAGCCTGTAATGGTGATTTAAGTAATATAAAAGCATGTATAAAATTAACTGGCTACGTTAATTCAACAGATGAATTTAAAGATCAACCTAAAGTTATCAACGGTGCATCAGATATTATTGCAAAAATATTAGGTAAGATTGGTGATCACACAAGAGCAGCTGTGAGTGTAAATAGTCTTCCTCTTGGAGTGGCTGTTGAAATAGATGGAATATTTGAAATTAATTTAAATTAGGTCTGCCAACTGAATAATACTGAAGTTTATTTTTTTTCATCTCTTCAGGAGCATATAAATTTCTTAAATCAAAAATCTTTAAATTCTTTTTTTTATTAATTTTCTTAAAGTCAATAGATTTAAATTCATCCCATTCAGTAAGAAGTATAATAAGATCTGCATCAACACAATTTTCTTTAATATTTTTTTTATATGTACAGTTTTTAATCTGTTTAAATTCTTTTTTTTCTCCAGAAGGATCATAATAGGAAACCTTTGCTCCATTTTTACAATAATAAGGAATCATTTTTAAACTGGTCGAGTCTCTCATATCATCTGTATTTGGTTTAAAAGTAACACCTAAAATGCTAATTTTCTTATTTTTTAAATTCTTACCTAAAATTTGATGAACACGTTTAGTTAATAAACTTACTCTTCTATGATTTGAGTTAATTACAGATTTAACGATTGATAAATTTGTTTTATATTTTTCAGCTGCTGAAACTAAACCTTTTGTATCCTTTGGAAAACAAGAACCGCCGTAAGCAGGACCTGCACGCAAAAATCTGCTGCCGATTCTAGTATCAGAACCTATTCCTAAAGATATATCTTCAACATTAATATTGGTTTTTTCACATAAATTTGCAAGTTCATTTATAAAAGTAATTTTTGTTGCTAGAAAAGCATTTGATGCATATTTGATTAATTCAGCTCCTTTTCTTGATGTTGTAAAAAATTTCGCTCCTTTGCTGATCAAAGGAGAGTATAATTTTCTCATCGTTTTAAATTTATTTTTATTATCAGATCCTATGACTATACGATCTGGATATCTAAAATCTCTAATAGCCTCGCCTTCTCTTAAGAATTCGGGATTTGAGATAACGTTAAATAATTTTTTCTTTTTTTTAAAAATTTTTTCAATTTCATCGCCGGTTCCTACTGGTACTGTAGATTTGGTTATGATTATTTTTTTTTTCGTTGAGTGTTTTAATATTTCTTTTGAACACTTGTAAACAAAAGATAAATCAACTTTTAATGATCCTTTCTTTGTAGGGGTGCCCACACAGATAAATATTAAATCGGAGGAATTGATCGCTTTCTTTATATCTGTTGTAAAAATTAAACGATTAGCATTATAGTTTTTTTTTATTAATTCATCTAAACCTGGTTCATAAATTGGAGATATACCTGAATTAAGTTTATCAATTTTATTTTTATCTTTGTCTACACAATAAACTTGATTTCCAATATCAGCAAAACAAGTACCACTTACTAAACCGACATAACCAGTACCTATCATACATAATTTCATTTTCGTCCCTTGAATATTTTGATACCTGATTGAATATAGCCGTCGATTGTACCGCAATCTAAATATTTTCCCATAAAAATATTACCAAAAAATTTTTCACCTTTATAAATTAAGTTTTTAATAGCATCTGTAATATGAATTTCTTTACCTTGCCCTGGTTTTAACTTTGTAATTTCAAAAAATATCTTTGATGGTAAAATATACCTGCCTATTATTGCGTAATTTGATGGAGCTTGTTTGATGCTTGGTTTCTCAATAACATTTTTTATTCTAAAATAATTTTTTCTCTTCTCTGCAAAAGCTAAAATACCCCATCTAGATACGGTTTTCTTATCTACACGCTTCGTGGCAATTATTGAACCTTTCGTCCTTTTATGTAACCTGATCATTTCTTTAGAACAATTTTTATTTATTATTAGATCATCAGGCAGAAGCATTAAAAAGAATTTATCTTTAATATATTTTCTACATTTTAAAACAGCATCACCTGTACCTTTAGGATTGTTTTGATAAACAAATTTAATCATTTTTTGATACTTTTTAATTTTCTTAAATTCCTCAATTATTCTTTTATCATTTTTCTTTTTGATTATTTTTTTATAAAATACATCATTAAAAAAGTATTTTTTTATACTTGATTTATTTTTTGAAATAATAAAAATAAATTCTTTAATACCTGCCTCTAAACACTCTTCCAAAATATACTCAAGATTTGGTTTACCATTTATTGGTAGTAGCTCTTTTGGCATAACACTTGTTAAAGGTAACAATCTTGTACCAAGTCCTGCTAAAGGAATAATTGCTTGTTTTATCATATGATTCTTATAATAGTTGATATCATTGAAGTTTATAAATGAAAATATTTAAAAACAAAGATCAGTTGAGACGCGAAATTGGTAATAAAAAGTCAATTTCTTTTGTTCCTACAATGGGTGGTTTACATAAGGGACATATATCTTTAATAAAAACTGCCAAAAAGTACACAAATGAAACTTTAGTTTCAATTTATGTTAATCCAAAACAATTTAATAAAAAGGAAGATTATAAAAAATACCCTCGTAATTTAGTGAAAGATTTAAAAATTTTAAAAAAACTCAAAGTAAATTATTTATATCTCCCTACATATAAAGATTTATTCAAATTTAAACCTTTTCATAGAGTTTATTTGCATAAATTTGCAAAAAAATTATGTGGAAAATATAGAAAAGGTCATTTCAAAGGAGTATTAGATGTAGTTAATAGGTTTTTAGAGATTGTTCGTCCTAAATATTTATTTCTAGGTCTCAAAGACTTTCAGCAACTCATTTTAATTCAAAAACATATTTTAAAAAATAAAATTGTTACTAAAATTACTAGTTGTAAAACTGTGCGAGAGCCTAGTGGTGTAGCTTGTTCGAGTAGAAATTTCAACCTAAATAAAAATCAAATGAAAATAGCTAAAGATGTTTTTAATTACCTAATCAAAATAAAAAAAAAAACAAAGAAAAATTTAAAATTATTTGATTCTACTTTATTTAAAAAAGATTTAATTAAAATAGGTGTAAATAAAATAGATTATTTAGAAATTATTAATCAAAAAACTTTAGAAAAACCGAAAAAATCAAGTGAGAACTTTAATGTATTCATAGCTTATTACTTAAATAAAGTTAGGCTAATAGATAATATTTAATTTAGAAAATAAATGGATCCTAATCCTAGAAAAGATAAAAATCCTATTACATCAGTGATTGTTGTAACAAAAACGCTTGAGGCTAAAGCTGGGTCAATGTTTAATTTTTTAAGTGAGACTGGTACCAAAATCCCAAAAAGTCCAGCCACAATCATATTTAAAATCATGGATACCCCAATTAACATTGAAAGGTTGATATCTTTAAACCAAAATTGCACAATTACCGCAGTAATTATTGCAAATATTATTCCATTTAAAATTCCTATAAGAAATTCCTTCCCCACTACTCTATTAAAATTACTTTTTGATAATTCTTTAGTTGCTATTGATCTTATAGTTACTGCTAGGGTTTGCATTCCTGCATTACCACCCATTGAAGCCACTATTGGCATAAGAAAAGCTAAAGCAACCATTTGTTCAATTGATGCACCAAAAAAACTAATAACCCAAGTTGCTAATAAAGCCGTAAATAAATTTAATAATAGCCAATTGAATCTTCGTTTTGTTTTTAACATAACACTATCTGTTATTTCCTCGTCTCCTACTCCAGCTAATCTTAGTGTATCTTCTTCGGCTTCTTCTTGAACAACTGTGACTACGTCATCTGCTGTGATCATCCCAACAAGTTTATTTTCTTTATTGACAACACCTGCAGAAACTAAATTATAATTTTCAAATGCATGACCTACTTCTTCTTGATCCATATTTACTGAAATAAGAACTGGCATCTCAGACATTATAGAATTCATCTTTGAGTCTCTTGAAGTTCTTAATACTCTTGAAGATGGGACAGTTCCAATAGGCTTGAAATCATTATCTACAATAAAAATTTCTAAAAATTCCTCTGGCAAATCTTTATCCTCTCTTAAATAATCAATAGTTTGTCCTACGGTCCAATTACTAGGAACTGCAGTAAATTCTCTCTGCATAATTCTTGCAGCAGAATCTTCTGGGTAACTTAATCCTTCTTGTAGTAAAAATTTATCTTTTGGTGGTAATTTTTCTAAAACTTGCTCTTTAGTATTTATAGGTAAATTTTCAAGAATTTTAATAGCGTTATCTGACTCTAGTCTTTTAATTATTTTGATTAATGAGTCTATTGATAACAGTTGCAATACTTCACTTTGAACTGACTCGTTTAATTCGATAAATATTTCTGGTTCAATGTTAAAGGATTCAATCTCAATTAATTTTGTTCTTGCATCAGGGTTTAGATTTTCAATTAAATTAGCAATATCCGCTTCATGCAAATCTTTCAGCATCTGATTGATAAAATCTATATTTTTATTTTCAATATTATTGCTAAAAGTATTAATAAATTCTTTATTAAAATCTAAATTTACTTTTTTACTACCTGTTGATTTTAATAAAGCCATAAGTGCCTCCTGAAGTTTTTTTGAGACTATTAGTCTATAAAATGATAAAATTCAATTTAAATGAGTATTGAAATTAAAATAAGTAGTAAACGATTTCCCTATAAAAAAGCAATGCTTTTTCTGAATAAAAGAGTTGATGAAGTAAAATTAGGAAAAAAAAAAGAATTAATATGGATCTTAGAACATCCAACAACTTTCACGGCTGGGGTTAGTTATAACAAAAAGGATATAATAGACAAAAGAATCAAAATTATTAAAACTAATAGAGGGGGTAAAATTACCCTACATAATCCAAACCAAAAAATTATTTATTTTGTTATTAATTTAAATAAAAGAAAAAAAGATATAAGAAAATTAATAGATGCTATTGAAAAAAGTATCATACAATTTTTAAAAATTTATAAGATTAATGCAAAAAAAGATAAAAAAAATATTGGTATATGGGTTAACAGTAAAAAAATCGCTGCCATTGGTCTGAGGGTTTCAAGATGGATTGCTTTTCATGGGTGTTCTATAAATATATCAAATGATTTAAATGAATATTCTAAAATAATTCCGTGTGGATTAGATAACAAAAAAGTGACATCAATAAAAAATGAAAAAAATTTAAATCCAATTAATTATGAAAAGAAATTAGCAAATATTTTTATAAAAAATATTAATAATATTTAAAAATTTTTATTTAAAAAATTCTCGAAAGTTTCGTTGTATTTGGCTTTAAAATTATATTGAACATTATTTATCATAAATTTTATTTTATAAGCGTGTAACATAAGACTCTTTGTTTTTATTCTTTTTCTATCATTTAAAAAGTATTTATCATCGCCGATAATAGGATTTCCAATATTTAGAAGTTGTTTTCTTAATTGATGTTTTCTACCAGTTATAGGGTTTAATTCTATAAATGAATAACCTTCGTTTGATTTTATTATTTTCAAATGTGAAATTGCTTTTTGAGTAATCTTTTTATTGCTTTCATAATAAACTAATTCATCTCTCATTGTTTTCACTGAATTATTTACTTTACCATAAACTAAGGCTAGATAAGTTTTGTGGATTTTTCTAATCCTAAAAAGCGAGGTAAATAATTGAGCAAATTTTCTATTTTTAGCTATTATGAATATTCCAGATGTTTCTTTATCAATTCTATGGACTATAAAGGGTTTTGAGTTTTCAAAATATTTAGTATTCTTAATAATATCAATTATATTTCTAAAAGATTTTGTTCCAGATTGCACGGGAACACCTGAGGGTTTATTTATTATTATAAAGTTTTCGTTGTTCTCTATCACATAATCATCATATGCGCCCAGCTCGCTTTTTTTGGGTTTATATTTTATTTTTTTTTCTTTATTTATCGGTTTTAATTTTGAGATATCATAAATTTCTATTAAATCTCCTGATTGTACTCTGTAAGATGATTTTGTTTTTTTGTTATTTACTTTTATTTTATTTTGTCTGATAATTTTTTCTATTAGTGAATGAGGTAAATTAATTACATTTTGTTTAAACCATCTGTCTAATCGAGAGTCTTGATAATCGTCTACCACGGTATAGGATTTGGACATTAAAGCTCTAATTATTTACTTGCTACTTTAGGTTCTGCTTCAGTTTCTTTAGATTTATTTTTTGTCTCTACTTTTTTAGGTTTATCAACTTTTTTTGCCTCAGGGTTTCTATCAACCAGTTCGATAACTGCCATAGGTGCGTCATCTCCTGTTCTAAATCCCGCTTTCAAAACCCTAGAATATCCTCCTTTTCTAGAGCTGTATCTTTTAGATAGTTCATCAAATACTTTAGTTACAGATTTTTTATCCTGTAGTTTTGAAAATAATCTTTTTTTATTACTCAATATATTTTTTTTACCAATAGTTATAACTTTGTCAATCTGAGGCTTAAGTTCTTTAGCTTTGGGTAAAGTTGTTATAATTTGCTCGTACTTAATAAGAGAATTTAACATATTCTTAAATAAAGCTTTACGATGCTCCCCGGTTTTATTCAATTTCCTATAACCTATTCCATGTCTCATTAGTATGTATTTTCCTCAAGTTTTTTTGAAAGTTCTGCGATGTTGTCTGGCGGCCAATTTGGTATTTCCATCCCCAAATATAAAGACATAGTGTTTAAAACTTCTTTGATTTCATTAAGTGATTTTCTACCAAAATTTGGTGTTCTTAGCATTTCTGGTTCGGTTTTTTGAACTAAATCACCGATATATATAATATTATCATTTTTTAGACAGTTCATCGATCTCACTGACAGCTCAAGTTCTTCGACCCTTTTTAATAGATTTCTATTAAATTCAGGTTCAGACGATTTTACTTCTTTAACTATTTCCTTAGGATCTTCAAAATTTACAAACATTGATAGTTGATCCTGAAAAATTCTTGCTGAGTACGCAATTGCATCTTCCGCATCAACTGTACCGTTAGTTTCAACAGTCATTAATAGTTTATCATAATCTAAAGCGCTTCCTGCTCTAGTATTTTCTACAGAAAATGAGACTTTCTTAACGGGGCTAAATAAGGAGTCTATTGAAATTAAACCTAGTGGACTGTCCTCTGTTTTATTTTTGGGTGAAGGAACATAACCTTTTCCACTGCTTACCATTAATTCCATATGAAAATGTGTTTTTTCATCTAAATTACATATGGTTTGATCAGGATTTAATATTTCTATTTCTGGAACTAAACTTATGTCCTTTGCTTTTACTTCCTTTGGTCCTTTAATATCTAATATAATTTTTTTTGAACTTGAGGATGAAGACTTTATAGCTAAATTTTTAACATTAAGAACTATATCAGTAACATCTTCCCTTACACCTTTAATAGATGAAAATTCATGTAACACTCCATCGATTTGCAACGCAGTTACCGCTGCACCTTGAATAGATGATAATAATATCCTTCTTAATGAATTTCCAATAGTCTGACCAAAACCTTTTTCTAAAGGTTCGGCAACAATTTTTGCAATTGTTCTATCCTCATTACTTGTAATATCTAGTTTGTTAGGTTTAATGAGTGCTTTCCAATTTTTATCTATAATATTTGATGTAGTTTGCATTATACTCTCCTTCTTTTAGGTGGTCTTGCACCGTTATGTGGCATAGGCGTAGTGTCCTTAATTGATAATATTTTAAATCCCCTTGATTGTAATGAACGTAAAGCTGTTTCTCTACCCGAACCGGGACCTTTAACTTGAACAGTCAATGTTCTCATTCCTTGTTCAAAAGCTTTGGCTCCAGCATCGTCAGCGGCGACTTGAGCAGCATATGGGGTAGATTTTCTAGAACCTTTAAAACCTTTTGCACCTGCAGAAGACCATGATACTACGTTTCCATTTTCATCAGCAATAGAAATTATTGTATTATTAAATGTTGAATAAACAAAGGCTATTCCTGATGTAATGTTTTTTTTAATTTTCTT
The DNA here is from genome assembly GCA_014653545.1 of Pelagibacterales bacterium SAG-MED41. Lineage (GTDB taxonomy): Bacteria > Pseudomonadota > Alphaproteobacteria > Pelagibacterales > Pelagibacteraceae > Pelagilacustribacter. The sequence goes on along the minus strand of JACWEJ010000001.1, from coordinate 46,536 downwards.
TTTTTTTTTAAAAGAACTAGCTTTTTTAGTTTCAACTTTTTTAGTATCTTTGGCCTCTATTTTTTTTTCAACCTTTACTATTTTTTTATTCATTTAAAAATTATTTCTTTAGTGGAGTGAGTTTTTTCCCAGCAATTGCAATGGCTTTTCCTTTTCTTGTTCTAGCATTACATTGCGTTCTCTGACCTCTAACAGGTAATTTTTTTTTATGTCTAGATCCTCTATAACACGCTAAGTCAACTAACCTTTTGATATTTATTGAAACTTCCCTTCTTAAATCTCCTTCAACTTTGTAGCTTGCATCGATAAATTCTCTGATTTTTAGAATTTGCTCTTCTGACAAATCATTCACTCGCTTTGAAAATGGAATATCTAATTTTTCACAAATTTTCTTTGAAGAATGTAAACCTATACCATGAATGTAAGTTAATGCTATGCTGACAACTTTATTTTGTGGAATATTTATTCCTGCAATTCGAGCCATAAATTAATGAGTAAATGTTTTTCTTGCGTATTTATATTGTCTAATCTCTTAAAGTCAACCCTTCAAACCGTCAATTAAGTCGCTAATTTCATTGCTAATTTCAGTTATAGAGTTTTCACCATTAACGACTTTCAGCAAATTAGATTGTTTATAAAAATCTACTACAGGCTTAATTTTATTTTCATAAGTTTCATATCTTTTAATAGCTGTAAGTTCATTATCATCTGTTCTTTTTTCTAAAGTTTGTCTTTCATTTATTCTTTTTTTTATTATTTCTAGACTGACAGATAATTTAAGTACAATATCAATTTTCTGATCATATTTAGATAGTAAATTATTAAGATTTCTTGCCTGATTTAAATTTCTAGGATAACCATCAAAAATTAATCTACTTTTGTAAATTTTATTAGATATATATTTTTCAATTAGATCTCCAGCAATCTGATCAGATACAAGATCGCCTTCATCAATAGTAGATGAGATTTGTTGTCCTAGTTTAGTCTGATCTTTAATTTCTTTTCTTAAAAGTTCCCCAGTAGAAAGTTGGTGTAAATTGAATTTTTTGACAATTAAATTAGATTGTGTCCCTTTACCCGCTCCAGGTGGTCCGAAGATAACTATATTCATTTAATTACTTACTTACCAAACTTAGTTTTTTTAATTAATGACTCATATTGAGAGCTCATTAATCTTGTTTGCACCTGCGTAACAGTATCCATAGCAACAACTACTACAATTAGAATTGAAGTCCCTCCTAGATAAAAAGGAATAGGGTATTTTGCAATCAAAAATTCAGGCATTAAACAAACAAAAGTTAAATACAAAGCCCCTACAGTAGTTAATCTTATTAAGATTGACTCTATGTATTCAGCAGTTCTTTCCCCAGGTCTAATACCTGGTATGTATCCACCATATTTTCTTAAATTTTCAGCAGTTTCTTTTGGATTAAAAACAATTGAAGTATAGAAAAATGCAAAAAAAATAATACCAGACGCGTAAAGTAACATGTATAAAGGTTGACCTTGTGTAAACATTGAAGAAATCTTTAGAAACGTATCAGACTCTGCAAAACCAAAATTAGAAATCGTAATTGGTAAAAGTAATAATGCAGAAGCAAAAATTGCAGGTATAACACCTGCTGTATTTATTTTTAATGGAAGATGAGAAGATTCTCCTCCATACATTTTATTTCCAACTTGTCTTTTAGGATAATTTATTAAAATTTTTCTCATTGCTCTTTCAAAAAAAACAATAAATAAAACTGTAAAGATGACTAATAAGAATATTCCAACTATCATTAACGCTGATAACGCTCCTGTTCTACCAAGCTCAAAGGTTGATGCTAATGCTCTAGGAATTTCAGCAACGATACCAGAAAAGATAATTAAAGATATTCCATTACCTACACCTCTAAGTGTAATTTGTTCACCTAACCACATTAGGAAAGTTGTTCCTGCAACAAGTGAAATAGTTGTAATTATTTTAAAGGACATTCCAGGTTCAATAACTAAATTTCCTGCGTTTTCTAATCCTACTGAAACTCCATAACCTTGAAGGGCGGCAATTAAAACAGTTCCGTACCTCGTAATTTGCGTAATTTTTTTTCTTCCATTCTCTCCTTGTTCTTTTAGATTTTTAAAATAATCAGAAACACCGGTAAGCAACTGAACTATAATTGAAGACGATATATAAGGCATTATTCCAAGTGCAAAAAGCGCCATTCTAGTTACAGCTCCGCCTGAAAACATATTAAACATTCCCAATAGACCCTTTTGACTTGATGCCATTATTTCTTTGAGAGCCAATGGATCAATTCCAGATAAAGGAACGTAAGTACCCAAACGATAGATAATTAATAATAGAACAGTAAATAATATTCTGTTTTTTAAGTCTTTTGCTTGGCTAAAGGCACCAGTTGTATTGAGCGTTTCGCTAGACATTAACTTTTATTTTTAAATATACTTATTTTACCACCTGCTTTTTCTATTTTAGATAAGGCCTGTTTTGAAGCAAAGTGTGCAGAAATTTGAATATTTTTTTTTATTTCACCGTATCCTAAAATTTTTAACATTAAAAATTTTTTATTCACAAGCTTTTTTTCTTTTAAAATTTTTAAATCTAAAGTATTTGAAATATTATTTTTTTGTTTTTCTATAATATTTTGTATTTTAGAGAGATTTAAAATAGCAGTCTTATTCTTATTCAATGATTTAAAGCCTCTTTTGGGTAATCTTCTGTAAAGAGGCATTTGACCTCCTTCAAAACTTTTAATTGAAACACCGGATCTAGATTTTTGACCTTTATGCCCTCTAGATGAAGTTTTTCCTTTTCCTGAACCAATACCCCTACCAACCCTAATTTTCTTTTTGTTATTTCTTATTAAACTATTTAGTTGCATTACTTAGCCTCTCTTTTCAAAACTATATCAGATATTTTTTTTCCTCTTATAGCAGATAAATTTTTTGGAGAATTTTGTGACATTAATCCGTCGACACAAGCCTTTAAAACGTTATGTGGATTTGCAGAACCTAAAGATTTCGCAACCACATCTTGAATTCCAAGAACTTCACAAACTGATCGTATTGCTCCTCCAGCTATTATCCCTGTCCCTGCAGGTGCTGTTCTTAAAATTACCTTGCCAGCTCCATTCTTTCCTCTAACGTCATGATGTAATGTTCTTCCATCCTTTAAAGGAATTTTAATTAAATTTCTTTTAGCATCTTCGGTGGCTTTTTTAATCGCATCAGGAACTTGTTTAGATTTTCCTTGGCCAATTCCTACAGAACCTTTTTGATTTCCAACAACCATTAATGCAGCAAAACCAAATCTCCTACCGCCTTTTACAACTTTAGTTATTCTGTTAATTGCAACTAATTTTTCTTTTATATCACTTTCAACTTTTTTATAATCTACCATATTAAAATTTTAGTCCGTTTTTTCTTAATGTTTCTGCAAAATTCTTTACTCTACCATGATACTTATATGCTCCTCGATCAAAATAAACATTATTAATATTTTTTTCTTTCGCCCTCTTAGCTAAAATTTCTCCAATTAAAATTGATTTTTCCATTTTTTTAACTTTTTTAATTTTAATTTCTTTTTCAATTGAAGATGCAGAAACTAACGTTTTTTTTTCCTTATCATCTATAATTTGAGCTGATAAATTATTCAAAGATTTAGATAAAGATATTCTATATCTATTGTTATTTACACTTTTTAATTTTTTTCTATTTCTTAATTTTCTTTTAATTTTATTATTAATTTTTTTCATTATTTCTTTTTTCCTTCTTTTCTTAAAACAAATTGGCCTTTTTCTTTAATACCCTTTGCTTTATAAGGCTCAACAGGTTTTAAATTTTTTATATCAGCAGCAATTTTTGAAACCAATTCTTTGTCAACACCATTAATTGTAATTATTGTTTGTTTTTCGACTTTGATTTTAATCTCTTTTGGTATCTTAAAATTAATATCATGACTAAATCCAATTTGGAGGTTTAATACTTCACCTTTTAGATTAGCTCTAAAACCTACACCACTAAGTTCTAAGATTTTTTCATGGCCTAAAGAAACACCAATGACAGCATTATTAATTAAACTCCTATATGTGCCCCACATGATCGATATTTTCTTATCGATTTTTTTTTCTAAAGGAAGAATCTGAAACTCACTATTATCTAATTTGGATGAAAAAATTTTATCATTAATGGTTAGTTTCTTGGTTCCTTTAGGTCCGGTAATAGTTAAGTCTGCTCCTTCTATTTTAACGGAGGCATCTTTTGGAATTACAATATTTTTTTTTCCGATTTTAGACATTAAAATACCCTACAAATTATTTCGCCACCGATATTATTTTTTCGTGCATCGGCATCGCTCATTACTCCTTTAGGTGTTGACAAAATTGCTAATCCTAGACCATTCATCACTTTTGGAATACTTGTAGCCCTTGAATAAACACGTCTACCTGGTTTTGAAATTCGTTTTATTTCTTTAATTACTGGATCACCTTCGTAGTATTTAAGTGAAATTCTTAAACTTATCTTGTTGTTTACGGTTTTTTCAATAAAGAAATCTTTAATGTAACCCTCGTTTTTAAGTATCTCTAAAATATTTTTTCTAAAATTAGATGATGGTATTTCTACAGAATTTAATGATCGCATTTGACCATTTCTTATTCTTGAAAACATATCTCCAATTGGATCTGTAAATGTCATTTTTCTCCTACCAGCTCGATTTAGTTATTCCAGGAATTTTACCAGCGGACGCCATGTCTCTTAGTGCAATTCTTGATATTTTTAATTTTCTGTAAACCCCATGTGGCCTACCAGAAACTTCACATCTATTTCTCACTCTAATTTTGGCAGAATTCTTTGGGAGTTTATTTAATTTTAATTGAGCAGCAAACCTTTCCGATAATTCTAATTTCTTATTATTTATAATTTTTTTTAGAAATGCTCTTTTTTTTGCATACTTTTTAACTAACTTAATTCTTTTTAAATTTTTTTGTATTGCACTTGTTTTTGCCATTTATATCCTCAGTTTTTCTTTTGATTTATTGGAAAATTGAATTCTTTTAATAACTCTAAAGTCCCATCTTTACTTTTACTTGATGTGACTATTGTAACGTCTAAACCTCTAATCTTATCTACCTTATCGAAATTAACTTCTGGAAATACAATATGTTCCTTTATCCCAAATGAAAAATTGCATGAATTATCAATCCCATTTGCAGATAACCCTCTAAAATCTTTTATTCTAGGTAATGCAATATTTATTAATCTATCAATAAATTCGTACATCATTTTAGATCTAAGCGTTACTTTAACGCCTGCATTTGAGCCTTTTCTGGTTTTAAAATTAGAGATTGATTTTTTAAATTTTGTAACTACTGCTTTCTGTCCTGATATTAATGCCATATCGTCTATACATGATTTGAGTTTTTTTCCGTCAGATGCATCTTCACCTAGACCCATATTTAAAATAACTTTATCAATTTTAGGAACATCATGTTTATTTTTTACTGATAATTTGCCCATAAGTTTAGTAACTATTTCTTTATCATATATAGTTTTTAATCTTGCCATTATTTTTTACCTGCTATTTTCTTTTCGTTCTTCTTAATATCAATATTTTTAACATTAGATTGATGAATAAAACTCTCTTTAGAAATAATTCCACCTTTGTTTTCTTTAGTTGGTTTGGTGTGTTTTTTAACCATATTAACCGATTTAATTTTAATTTTATTTAATTTTCTATTTATTTCTAAAATTTCTCCGTTTTTACCTTTATCTTTACCTGCAATAATTTTTACTTGCGCACCTTTTTTTAAAATCATTTTAAAGTACCTCCGGAGCTAGAGAAATTATTTTAGTATGACCTCGACTACGTAACTCTCTAGTTACTGGGCCAAATATTCTTGTTCCAATAGGCTCTCCTTTATCATCAGTTAGAACAACAGCATTTTTATCAAATTGAACTTTTGATCCATCGTCCCTATAGATTTCTTTTCTTGTTCTCACAACAACTGCTTTATGTACAGCACCTTTTTTGACTTTACCTTTAGGTATAGCGTCTTTTACACTAATAACTATTATGTCTCCAACCGATGCATATCTTCTTTTTGAGCCACCGAGAACTTTAATACACTCGACTCTCTTTGCTCCTGTATTGTCTGCTACTGTTAATTCTGTTTGAATTTGTATCATTATTCTATCACCTGCCAAGTTTTCTTTTTTGAAAAAGGTTTACACTCAATAATTGATACTACTGCACCTTCTTTAAATTTGTTTTTTTCATCGTGTGCATGATATTTTTTTGATCTTTTAATTACTTTTTCATAAAAAGGATGTTTAAATTTTCTTGTAACTTCTACAACTACAGTTTTATTGTTCTTAGCGCTTGTAACCGTTCCTTTTAAAATTTTTTTTGTCATTTTGAATTCTTTATAGTTGTATAGAGTCTAGCAATACTTTTTTTAATCTCACTGTACTGAGCAGGATTGTTAATTTGATTATTCACTTTTTTAAATCTTATATTAAATAAATCTTTTTTAAGAGTTAAGATTTTTTGTACTGCTTGATCCTTAGTCAACTTTTTATCCTCTTTTTTTTTTGGCATTATCTTTTTACAAATTTAGTTTTTATAGGTAATTTAGCAGATGCTTTATATAAAGCTATTCTAGCTATTTCTTCACTTACACCGTCCACTTCAAAAATAATTCTTCCTGGTTTTACTCTGCAAGCATAATATTCTGGAGATCCTTTTCCTTTTCCCATTCTTACCTCTGTTGGTTTTTTTGATACAGGTATATTTGGAAATATTCTTGTCCATACTTTACCTGTTCTTTTCATGTATCTTGTCAAAGCAACTCTAGCAGCCTCAATTTGTTTACCAATAATTCTTTCAGGCTGAACAGCCTTTAGACCAAATTGTCCGTAATTTAGTTTTACAGCCCTAGCGGCTTTTCCATGAATTCTTCCTTTAAATGCTTTTCTGTATTTAGTTCTGACCGGCTGTAGCATTTTTCACCCTTTCTTTTTTTTCTTTTACAACATCTTTAGCCATTAATTCTCCCTTATAAATCCAAACTTTCACTCCTATAATTCCATACGTTGTTAACGCTTCTGCAAAACCGTAATCAATTTCAGCTCTAAGCGTGTGAGAAGGTATGCTGCCCTCACGTAACCATTCGGTTCGAGCTATCTCGTTACCAGCTAACCTTCCGCTCAACATTACTTTAATTCCTTTTGCGTTTAATCTCATTGCAGATTGCATGGCTCTTTTCATTGCTCGTCTATATGCAATTCTTTTTACTAATTGTTGTGCTATATTTTCAGCTACTAGGTTTGAATTTAGTTCTGGTTTTTTAATTTCTTTAATATTAACATTTACGTCTGCGTCAGTAATTTTGACAATATTTTTTTTAATTTTTTCAATATCTGCACCCTTTTTTCCAATTACAAAACCTGGTCTTGAAGTGTGAATTGAAACCGTACATTTTTTTGAGGATCGCTCAATAATAATTTCCGATACCCCTGAATTCGTAATATTTTTCTTAACATAGTTTCTTATCTTAAAATCTTCTATTAGATATCTCCCAAAATCCTTCTTTTTGGCAAACCAAGTAGAGTCCCATCCTCTATTAATACCTAACCTTAATCCTATTGGATTTATTTTTTGTCCCATTATTTATTCAACCTTTGTTCTTTTTTCTCTTCTAAAATAATTGTAATTCTACTAAAAGGTTTTTTAATCGGGCTTGCTCTACCTTTTGCCCTAGGTCTAAACCTTTTCATTACAAGTGATTTGCCAACATATGCCTCTTTTACAAAAAGGTTATCAATATCAAACTGATTATTGTTTTCTGCATTTGAGATGGCAGATTTTACAGTTTTGCTAACATCTTTGGCTATCCTTTTTCTTGAAAACTCTAAATCTCTTAGGGCAATGTCAACTTTTTTTCCTTTAATAAAGTTGCAAACAAGAGCAAGTTTTCTAGGACTGGTCCTAACATTTTTATTTACAGCTTTTACTATAAGGTTGTCTTTACTCATTATTTCTTATCTCCGTCAGTTTTAGGTGCCACTGTTGCTGCTTTTTTATCAGCAGGGGTATGTCCTTTAAATGTTCTAGTGGGTGCAAATTCACCTAATTTATGACCAACCATTTCCTCTGAAATAGTAATGGGTATGAATGATTTTCCGTTATGTATCATAAAGCTGTGTCCTACAAAATCAGGAATAATTGTCGAATGTCTTGACCAAGTTTTTATTGGTTTTTTATTTGGAGTTTCTTTTAATTTATCAATTTTCTTCAATAAACTTGGATGTACAAAAGGTCCTTTCCAAACAGATCTTGCCATTATTTTTTCCTTTTCTTCCTTCTTGTTATTATAAGATTATCACTTCGCTTAGGTCTTCTTGTTTTTAATCCTTTAGCTGATTGTCCCCACGGAGAAACTGGACTTCTTCCACCAGATGTTTTACCTTCACCGCCCCCATGTGGATGATCTACTGGGTTCATCGCAACACCCCTTGTTTGAGGACGTTTACCTCTCCATCTATTTCTTCCTGCCTTACCTATTTTAATATTTTTTTGGTCTGGGTTTGAAACAGTTCCAATTGTTCCTATGCATGCACTATTTACTTTTCTCGTTTCTCCTGATGATAATTTTAATATTGCGTAATCACCATCATAACCAGATAATGTGATGTGGGATCCAGCAGATCTCGCAAGTTTGCCACCATTGCCAGGTATCAACTCTACGTTATGTATTGAAGTTCCTGGAGGAATATCTCTTAATTCTAACGAATTTCCGATTTTAATTTCTGCGTTTTTACCAGCTTCAATTGTATCACCAATTTTTAGGCCCTGAGGAGAAATTATGTAAGCTTTTTCTTTGTCCTCATACGTAATTAATGCAATATATGCAGTTCTATTTGGGTCATATTCGATTCTTTCTACTGTTCCTTTTACATTTTTCTTCTTTCTAAAAAAATCTATAATTCTAAATTTATGTTTTGAGCCGCCCCCCATATGTCTTGAAGTTATGCGCCCAGCATTATTTCTACCACCAGTTACATGCTGACCCTTAGTTAGCGGTTTGTATGACGAACCTTTCCACAAACTGCTTTTATCAACTATTACTGTTCCTCTTGTAGTTTTTGTATAAGGTTTAAATGTTTTTAGTGCCATTATTAAATTCCAGTAGTTAAATCTATACTTTGACCTTTTTTAAGTGTTATTATTGCTTTTTTATATCCACTCTTTATTGATTTTCTTCCTTGTTTCATTTTTAATTTAGATTTTTGTTTTATTATATTTACTTTTATGACGTTAACTTTAAACAATTTTTCAATATTTTTTTTTATAGTTTGTTTATTTGCTTTTTCATGAACTTTAAAAACAGTCTTATTTTGTTCTGATAAAATCGTTGCTTTTTCAGTAATAATTGGATTTATAATAGAGTCTATATAATTAATTTTTTTCATTTAGAATCCTGTCTTGAATTTTTTTAGCAGATGAAGATGTAATTATTACATTTTTGTATTTAAATAAATCATAAATGTTAGTTCCTTCATCTTTAATTAGTTTTACGTTTTTGATATTACGTGCTGATTTATAAATATTTTTCATTGAGTTTATATCAGAAATAATTAATACATTTGCTAGCTTATTCATCTCTAAGAATTTATTAAATTCTTTTGTTTTTTTAACTTCTTTTTTTACATCAGCTAAAATGTGTAGATTTTTATCAGAATTTTTCTTAGATAATGTTTGAGCTAGAGCAAGTTTCCTAACTTTTTTATTAATTTTTTTAATTTTGTATACCGCACCTTTAGGGCCATGAGCTACTCCACCACCTACAAACAAGGGAGCTTTTTTACTTGCATGTCTAGCACCTCCACCGCCTTTTTGAGGGACTATTTTTTTTGTTGATCCTTTAATTTCATTTCTTTGTTTAGTTTTAGCAGTTCTGGGTTTAAGGTTATTAAATTGCCAATCAATAACAAATTTAATTAATTTGTGATTAACTTTTAATTTAACCAGCTTATCTGAAATCTCAACTGACTCTGCTTTTGCACCATCAATACTTAAAAGAGGAAATTTCATTTATTTTTTTCCTTTTTTAGCTGTTGCCGCCCTAATTTTTGCTTCATGCTTTTCTTTAATAGTCTTTCTTGTTACATTTTTAACTGACTCTCTTAAAAAAACAGTTGAATTCTTTGAACCTGGTATTGAACCTTTTAAATATAATAAATTATTTTCTAAGTCTGATTTTACTATTTCTAGATTTAAAATTGTTCTTAATTTATCACCCATATGTCCAGCCATTTTTTTTCCCTTAAACACTTTTCCTGGATCTTGTCTTTGTCCGGTTGAACCATGCGATCTATGAGAAACGGAGACACCGTGAGATGCTCTTAAACCACCAAAGTTCCACCTCTTCATAACTCCTGCAAATCCTTTTCCAATAGTTTTGGACCTTACATCTAAAAATTTTTTATCTTTGAAAATCTCTAAACCTAATTCATTTCCCTCTTTAAATTGTTCGTTATTCTCAACTCTAAACTCTTTTAAAATTTTTTTAGGTTCCGTATTTTTCTTTGAAAAATATCCTTTCATTTGTTTGGTTAATTTTGAGTTTTTAAGTTTAAAAAAACCAAGCTTTACAGCGCTATAACCTCTTTTATCTTCAGATATTACATCCAGAACTCTGCCTTTTTCTACTTTTATAACAGTTACTGGAACTGACTGACCGCTTTCCATGAATTCTCTCGTCATTCCTATTTTTGTTCCTATTAATCCAATGCTCATAAATTTATATCTTTATTTCTATATCTACTCCTGAGGCTAAATCTAATTTCATTAGTGCCTCGACTGTTTGTGGGGTTGGTTCAATAATATCTATTAATCTCTTATGAGTTCTTGACTCAAATTGCTCTCTACTTTTTTTATCAATGTGAGGCGATCTTAGAACTGTATATCTTTCAATTCTTGTTGGTAATGGTATTGGACCTTTAACTTGAGCACCTGTTCTTTTTGCAGTATTAACAATTTCTTCAGTAGAAAGATCAAGAATCTTATTATCGTAAGCTTTCAAATGTATTCTTATATTTTGGTTTTCCATAAATTAAGCTAATTTCTTTGTTACTTCGTCTTGTACGTTCTGAGGAACTTTATCGTAGTGACTAAATTGCATTGTATACTGAGCTCTACCTTGCGTTGATGAGCGCAGATTATTTATATAACCAAACATATTTGCAAGAGGAACAGTAGCATTAATAGCTGTTGCATTACCTCTTGCTTCAGTTGAGGCTACTTGACCCCGTCTACTATTCAAATCACCAATTACATCGCCCATAAAATCTTCAGGCGTAACTACCTCGACTTTCATCATCGGCTCTAAAAGTTTTAATGTAGCTTTTTGGCAAGCTTCTCTAAAACACATTCTTGAAGCAATTTCGAAAGCTAAAACACTAGAGTCAACGTCATGATGTAAACCATCCAAGATAGTGACTTTGTAATCGATTACTGGGAAACCCGCTAATATTCCACTATCAGCAACACTTAAAACTCCTTTTTCAACTCCAGGAATAAATTCTTTTGGTATTGATCCACCTTTGATTTTATTCTCAACTTCTCTGCCTTTACCTGGTTCAAGTGGTTCAACGCTTAAAGTTACTTTTGCAAATTGACCTGATCCACCACTTTGTTTTTTATGAATATATGTTATTTCTGTTGATCCTAATATCGTTTCTCTGTAAGCCACCTGCGGAGCTCCAACATTAGCTTCGACTTTAAATTCTCTTTTCATTCTATCAACAATAATATCTAAGTGTAATTCACCCATACCTTTAATAATCGTTTGACCTGACTCTTCATCAGATGTAACTCTAAATGATGGGTCCTCTTTAGCTAATCTAGCTAAAGCTTCTCCCATTTTTTCTTGATCCGCTTTAGTTTTTGGTTCAACTGCAATTTCTATTACTGGATCAGGAAATTCCATTGGCTCTAATAAAATTGGTTTATTCTCATTACATAGAGTGTGTCCTGTGATTGTATATTTTAATCCTGCTAGCGCAACAATATCTCCAGTTGTGGCCTCTTTAATATCCTCTCTACTATTAGCATGCATTAAAAGCATTCTTCCAACTCGTTCAGTTTTTTCTTTTGATGAATTGTATACAGAAGTTCCGGCTTGTATTTTTCCTGAATAAATTCTTATAAATGTTAAAGATCCAACAAATGGGTCGTTAGCTACTTTAAAAGCTAGAGCTGAAAATGGTTCATTATCATCAAATTTCATTTCTAATTTTTCCTCAGAATTAAGTTTTGTTGCTTCAATTGAGCCAATATCTTTTGGGCTAGGCAAATAATCAATTACAGCATCTAAAAGTGGTTGAACTCCTTTGTTTTTAAAAGCGGACCCAGTAGTTATTGGAACAAAGCTAAAACCTAGAGTTCCTTTTCTTATACATTTTATTAAATCAGCTTCCGAAGGTTCATTGCCTTCTAGATAATCTTCCATGAGTTTTTCGTCTTCCTCAACTGCTGCCTCTACTAGTTCTTTTCTGTAATTATTTGCTTTTTCCTTTAAATCTGCGGGTATATCAATAATATCAAATTTTGCTCCTAAATCCTCGTTCTGCCAAATGATAGCTTTCATTTTTACTAGATCAACAACGCCTTTTAAATCTGCTTCAGCACCTACAGGTAATTGTAAAACTAAAGGCTTACATCCAAGTCGATCTTTAATCATTTCTACACAACGATAAAAATCTGCACCCGTGCGGTCAAGCTTATTTACAAAACATATACGAGGTACTTTATACTTATCTGCTTGTCTCCAAACTGTTTCTGATTGAGGTTCAACTCCAGCAACACCATCAAAAACACAAACAGCTCCATCTAATACTTTTAAAGATCTTTCAACCTCGATTGTAAAATCTACATGGCCAGGTGTATCTATGATATTAATTCTGTGATCTCGCCAAAAACAAGTTGTTGCGGCAGAAGTAATTGTAATACCTCTCTCTTGTTCTTGTTCCATCCAATCCATTGTTGCTGCACCATCATGTACTTCACCAATTTTATGACTTTTGCCTGTGTAGTAAAGAACTCTTTCTGTAGTAGTTGTTTTACCCGCATCTATGTGCGCCATGATACCGATATTTCTATATTTATCTAAAGTATATTTAGCCATAATTTTTTACCATCTAAAATGAGCAAATGCTTTATTAGACTCTGCCATCTTATGTGTATCTTCTCTTTTTTTGATTGCCGATCCTTTATTTTGAGATGCATCTATTATTTCCGCATATAATTTTTCTGACATTGTCTTGTTTTTTCTCTTACGCGTAGCATCCATTAACCATCTTAAAGCCAAGGCTTGGCCTCTTTTTGCTTTCACTTCTACCGGAACCTGGTATGTAGCGCCGCCTACTCTTCTAGATCTACATTCAAGATTAGGCCTTACATTACTAATTGCTGTATTGAAAATTTTTAAGGGATCTTCATTATTTTTTGATTTAATTCTATCTAATGCATCATAAAGAATTTTTTCAGCTGTAGATCTCTTTCCATCATACATAATTGAATTTATAAATTTTGAAACCACTTCTGAGTGAAACTTTGGATCAGGATAAACTTTTCTTACCGGTGCTTTTCGTTTTCTAGACATAAATTATTTTGGTTTTTTAGCTCCGTATAGAGATCTTCTTTGTTTACGATTAGTTACACCTTGTGTATCCAAGTTTCCTCTTAAAATATGATATCGAACTCCTGGTAAATCTTTCACACGTCCCCCACGTAATAAAACTACAGAGTGTTCTTGCAAATTGTGTCCCTCACCTGGGATATATGCTGTTACTTCAAATCCATTAGACAATCTTACTCTTGCAACTTTTCTTAGGGCTGAGTTTGGTTTTTTTGGTGTAGTTGTATATACTTTAACACATACACCTCTTTTCAAAGGCTGCCTCTCTAGTGCTGGAACTTTGTTTCTAGCAACAGGCTTAATTCTACTTTTTTTAATCAACTGATTAATTGTTGGCATAATTATATTTTGAAGTTGAAATAAGGAAAACCTTCAGAAGATTTTGTTAGTGTTTAAGGTTTTAATCCGCCTTACTTCTAACATTCAAAATGTGCCGTAAACTAACATTGAAATGATAAAAGTCAATATTTAAGCGGTTTTAAAATGATATTTAAGCTGTTTGTTCAGGCGCCTCTGGAGCGGATTCTAGCTCTTGTTTTTTAAGCTGTTCTAATCTTGCTTTATCTTGCTCTCTTGCCTTCTTATCCCAATCTATTTTTGTTAAGCCGGTTCCTGCTGGCACTAATCTTCCTACTATTACGTTCTCTTTAAGCCCTTCCAAGGTATCTATTTTTCCTCTTATTGACGCATCTGTTAAAACTCTAGTAGTTTCTTGGAAAGAAGCAGCAGATATAAATGAATTTGTTTGTAATGAAGCTTTAGTTATACCTAATAATATTCTTTCAAAAATAGCTGGTTTTTTCTTTTTCTCTCTCAATTGATCGTTAATAACATTAATATCTAACAAGTCAATTACCTCTCCTGCAAGTAAATCTGAGTCACCAGGATCTTTAATTTCAACTCTTTTTAACATCTGTCTTACAATTGTTTCGATATGTTTATCGTTAATAACTACTCCTTGTAGTCTATAAACTTCTTGAACTTCTGTTATGAAGTATTCAGTCAGTTTTTCAACACCTAAGATTCTTAAAATATCGTGAGGCAATGGTGCTCCATCAAGTAAATATTCACCCTTTTTGATTTTCTCACCTTGATTGAAGTTTACATGTTTGCCTTTAGGTATTAAATAATTAGAAGTTTCACCGCTTGATGAAACTATTGATATTTTTTGTTTACCCCTTACTTCCTTTCCAAATTCGATAACACCGTCATTCTCAGCTATGATCGCGCTATCTTTTGGTTTTCTTGCTTCAAACAACTCTGCTACTCTTGGTAGACCTCCTGTAATATCTTTTGTTTTTGAGGTTTCTTTAGGTAATCTAGCTAAAACATCGCCAGCTGAAATTTTTTGACCGTCTTTTACTGATAAAATTGTATCAGGTACTAAGTAATATCTTGCCTCATTACCATCAGCTTTTTTTATTATTTCACCCTTCTCATCTCTTAAAGTAATTCTAGGTTTTAATTCTGAATTTTTTGATGATGATTTCCAATCTGTTACTGATTTAGAGGATAAGCCTGTAGCGTCATCTAGAGTTTCAGTTAAAGAACTACCTTCCATCAAGTCCATATAATTCACGATACCGCCAGTTTCAGCAATTACCGGTAAAGTATATGGATCCCATTCAGCTACTTTTTTACCTTTATCTACTGTATCTCCGTCTTTAAAAAATAGTTTTGACCCATAATTAACTTTATAGATTGCAAGTTGTCTTCCATTCTCATCTTCAATGCTTAGTTGAGTATTTCTACCCATAACGATTGTATTTTTCTTTGAGTCTTCTATTAAGTTTTTATTAATAATATTTAATTTACCTTTTGTTTGAGAAATAATTTGTGATTCTTCTTTAATTTGCGCTGTACCTCCCACGTGGAAAGTTCTCATGGTTAATTGAGTGCCTGGTTCACCAATTGATTGAGCAGCTATCATTCCTACTGCTTCGCCAACGCTGACTAACTTGCCTCTAGCAAGGTCTCTTCCATAACATATTTGACAAACACCCTTAGTAGAAGCGCATGTAATTACAGAGTAAACATTAACTGATTTAACACCAGCCGCGTCAATTTTTTCACAATCGAATTCATCGATTAACTTATCTTTTTTAAGAATAACTTCACCTGTAACAGGATTTTTAATGTTTTCTGCTATAACCCTTCCTAAAACTCTCTCTGATAAACTAACTAAAATATTTCCACCTTCAATAATTTCGGAAATTGTTACAGAGGACCTTTTCTTTGGATCGCATTCTGCTTTTGTAATCTGTACATCTTGAGCAACATCACACAACCTTCTAGTTAAATAACCTGAATTAGCGGTTTTCAAAGCAGTATCTGCTAATCCTTTTCTAGCACCGTGTGTTGAGTTAAAATATTCTAAAACTGATAATCCTTCTTTAAAATTTGCTATAATTGGAGTTTCGATAATCTCTCCAGATGGTTTAGCTATTAAACCTCTCATACCTGCTAACTGTTTCATCTGAGCTTGTGATCCCCTAGCACCAGAATCGGCCATCATATAAACTGAATTTGTTTCTATTCTATCATTCTCATAAATCTTTTCAGCTGATGAAATTTCTTTCATCATTTCATTTGCAACAGTGTCAGTGCACTTAGACCAAATATCAACTACTTTGTTATATTTTTCTCCCCTAGTAATTAAACCATCTGAATATTGCTTTTCATATTCTTCAATTTGCTTTTTTGTACTACCAATTAAATTCTCTTTTGTCTTTGGAATTATTAAATCATCTTTTCCAAATGATATTCCTGCTTTAAAAGCATGTTTAAATCCAAGAGTTTTAATTTTATCACAAAAAATTACAGTTTCTTTTTGTCCACAATATCTAAAAATTGTATCGATTACTTCAGAAACATTTTTTTTGGTTAAGAGTTTATTTACTAAAGAAAATTTAATATTATAATTTAGTGGTAAAACATTAGCTAGTAAAAATCTACCTGCTGTACTTGTGTATTTTTCAATTATAGGCTTATTTTCTTGATCAACTGTTTGAAAAATAGAAACTATTTTAGAATGCAAACTAATTGAATTATTCTCCAAAGCTTGTTCAATTTCTTCGATGCTGGAAAATATTGCTTTAGGTTTTTTATCATTTTCTTCAGCTTGAGATAGATAATAAATACCTAATACTATATCCTGACTTGGAACAATAATTGGTTTACCGTTTGATGGACTTAAAATGTTATTTGTAGACATCATTAAAACTCTGGCTTCTAATTGTGCCTCTAAACTTAGAGGAATATGAACTGCCATCTGATCACCATCAAAATCTGCGTTAAATGCAGCACAAACTAATGGGTGTAACTCTATTGCGTTTCCCTCAATAAGCTTTGCTTCGAATGCTTGTACACCTAATCTATGAAGTGTTGGGGCTCTATTTAAAAGAATTGGATGTTCTCTAATAATATGTTCAAGTGAGTCCCAAACTTCGCTTTTTTCTTTTTCCACCAATCTTTTTGCTTGTTTAATAGTTGTGGCTAAACCTAATTTATCTAATCTTGCATACAAGAATGGTTTAAATAATTCTAAAGCCATTTTTTTTGGTAATCCGCATTGATGTAATTTTAGTTCTGGCCCTACTACAATTACTGATCTTCCAGAATAATCTACTCTTTTTCCTAATAAATTTTGTCTGAATCTACCTTGTTTTCCCTTAAGCATTTCAGCTAAAGATTTAAGAGGTCGTTTCCCTGTTCCAGTTATTACTCTTCCTCTTCTACCGTTATCAAATAATGCATCAACAGACTCTTGAAGCATTCTTTTTTCATTTCTTACAATTATGTCTGGCGCCTTCAAATCTAAAAGTCTTTTCAATCTATTATTTCTATTTATTACTCTTCTATACAAATCATTTAAATCTGATGTAGCGAATCTTCCTCCATCCAAAGGGACTAATGGTCTTAATTCTGGGGGAATAACTGGAACCGAAGTTAAAATCATCCATTCAGGTTTGTTTCCAGAATTAATAAACGACTCGATAAGTTTCAATCTTTTAATAGTTCTTTCCTCAGTAACTTTTGATTTTATATCTTTCAAGGATTCTCTTAATTTTTGCCGTTCTTTTTTTAGATCCAAGTTAACTAAAATTTCCCTAACTGCTTCAGCGCCAATACCGGCTGTAAAGGAGTCCTCTCCAAATTCTTCTTGTGCTTTTAATAAAGCTTCTTCAGATATAAGCTGGCCTTTCTTTAATGTTGTTAAACCCGGTTCTACAACTATAAAGCTCTCAAAGTATAATACTTTTTCAACTTCCTTTAATTTCATGTCTATAGCTAAAGAAATCCTACTAGGTAATGATTTTAAAAACCAAATGTGCGCAACAGGACAAGCAAGATCGATGTGACCCATTCTTTCTCTTCTCACATTTGATTTTGTTACTTCTACCCCGCATTTTTCGCAAATAATTCCTCTAAATTTCATTCTCTTGTATTTTCCACATAAACATTCATAATCTTTAACTGGACCAAATATTCTTGAGCAAAATAGACCATCTTTTTCTGGTCGAAAAGTTCGATAATTAATTGTTTCAGGTTTTTTTATTTCACCATAAGACCAAGATTTAATTTTCTCAGGACTAGCCAGTGTTATTTTAATACTATCAAAGTTATTTTCTTGAGTGATGTTTTGATTTTCAAATGATTTAGTTAGATTTTTTTCCATAATTAATTAAGTTCAATATTTAAGCCAAGAGCTCTGATTTCTTTAACTAAAACATTAAATGACTCAGGTACTCCAGATTCAAAGTTATTGTTACCTTTTACAATTGTTTCGTAAACTTTTGTTCTTCCTGCAACATCGTCAGATTTTACTGTCAATATTTCTTGTAAAGTATAAGACGCTCCATAGGCTTCCAGTGCCCAAACTTCCATTTCACCAAATCTTTGACCTCCAAGTTGAGCTTTTCCACCAAGTGGTTGTTGAGTTACTAAACTATATGGACCAGTTGATCTAGCGTGTATCTTGTCCTCAACTAAGTGGTTCAATTTTAACATATAAATAATACCTACAGTGACAGGTCTATCAAATCTTTCACCTGTTTGACCATTCCATAAATGTGTTTGACCAGAATTTGGAAGTTTAGCGAGATCTAACATTTTATTTATATCGTCCGTGCTGGCTCCATCAAAAACTGGTGTTGCTATTGGTACACCATTAGATAAATTTTGAACTAATTCTGCAACCTCTTTATTTGATAATTTAGATACAACTTCATTATAATAAGATTTACCATAAATTTCTTTTAGTTTATCTTTAACTTTTTCTATTTCTTTATCAAAATTTTTCAAATATTTTTTAATTTGATCTCCCAACACAGAACATGACCATCCTAAATGTGTTTCAAGTATTTGTCCGACATTCATTCGGCTGGGAACTCCTAGAGGATTCAAAACAATATCAACCGGTTTTCCATTTTCCATATATGGCATATCTTCAACTGGAACTATTTTACTAACTACACCTTTGTTACCGTGTCTACCTGCCATTTTATCGCCGGGCATAAGTCTTCTTTTAACTGCAACAAATACCTTAACTACTTTCATTACTGTTGGTAATAAATCATCCCCTTGTTGAATTTTAGTAACTTTATCCTCAAATCTTAGCCTTATATCTTCTGAGGCATTTTCAAACTGATTTTTTAATTTCTCTAAATCAGTATTCAACTCTAGATTTTGTAAAGGGATCTTCCATAAATCTTTAAGTGTAAGATTTTCAAAATCATTTAGATTCAATGTTGTTCCAGGTTTTAAATCTTTAAATTGTTTGTTAATACTTTTTCCATTAAGTAAATCTATCGCTCGTAACTTAATATTTCTATTAAGAATTTCTTCCTCAACTTTTTTATCTTCTTGAACTGACTCAATTTCTGCTCTTTCAATGGCAATAGATCTCTCATCTTTTTCAATACCATGTCTATTAAATACCCTTACATCTATTACTACACCAGTGCTTCCTGATGGTAACTTTAATGATGAGTCTCTCACATCTGTAGCTTTTTCCCCGAAGATAGATCTCAATAATTTTTCTTCAGGACTTGATGATGTTTCACTTTTTGGAGTTACTTTACCAACTAAAATATCACTTGGCTTTACCTCTGCTCCTACGTAAACAATGCCGGACTCATCAAGATTTCTTAAGCTTTCTTCGCTTACATTTGGTATATCTCTAGTTATTTCTTCGGCACCAAGTTTTGTATCTCTTGCCATTGACTCATATTCTTCAATGTGAACTGACGTAAATACATCATCTGTGACACATCTTTCTGAAATTAAAATAGAGTCTTCGAAATTATATCCTTGCCAAGGCATAAATGCTACAGTCACATTTTTACCTAATGCTAATTCTCCGAGTTTTGTCGCTGGTCCATCGGCAATAATATCCCCTTTTTTAATTTTATCACCTACTTTTACTAATGGCTTTTGATTAATACATGTATTCTGATTTGATCTTTGAAATTTGGATAAATTATAAATATCTACGGTTGATTGAGATAGATCTGTAACGTCAGTCGATTTAACTACTATTCTTTTTCCATCAATTTTGTCAACGATACCACTTCTTTTTGCTACAATTGTAACGCCAGAGTCTAAAGCTACATCAGCCTCTATTCCTGTGCCTACTAAAGGTGACTCGGGTTTAAGTAAAGGCACTGCTTGTCTCATCATATTTGACCCCATTAATGCTCTATTAGCATCATCGTTTTCTAAAAATGGAATTAAAGCAGCAGCAACCGATACTAGTTGTTTAGGGGATACATCAATATAATCGATATTTTCTCTTGAGGATAATTCAAAGTTAAGACTTTTTCTACAAGCAACCAATTCCTCTTCAAAAGATCCATCTTTATTTAATTTTGAATTAGCTTGAGCAATTGTATATTTTTCTTCTTCTATGGCAGAGAGATATTTTATTTCAGCAGTTACTTTACCTTGAACAACTTTTTTATAAGGACTCTCTATATATCCAAATTTATTTACTCGACAATATGTTGCTAAACTATTTATTAAACCGATATTTGGTCCCTCTGGAGTTTCGATAGGGCATATTCTTCCATAGTGCGTTGGGTGGACATCTCTAACTTCAAAACCAGCTCTTTCCCTTGTTAATCCACCAGGTCCAAGGGCCGAAACTCTTCTTTTATGAGTGATTTCAGATAGAGGATTAGTTTGATCCATAAATTGAGAAAGCTGCGAAGTTGCAAAAAAATCTTTTAAAGAGGTGGTAATAGGTTTGGCATTAATTAGATCTTGTGGCATTGCAGACTCTATTTCTAAGAAAGTTGACATTTTTTCTTTAACGGTTCTCTCCATTCTTAAAAGACCAATTCTAAATTGATTTTCAACAAGTTCTCCTACAGATCTAACTCTTCTGTTTCCTAGATGGTCAATATCATCTACATCACCCTTACCATCTCTCAAATCTAACATAAATTTTATAATCGCTATGATATCATCCGTTTCTAAAATAGTTTTCTTCGGACTAATATTCAAATTTAGTTTAGAGTTAAGCTTTACTCTTCCGACTTCTGATAAATCATATCTCTCTTTCTTAAAATATAGATTGTTGAAAATCTCTTCAGAAACTTCAATGGAAGGTGACTCGCCAGGACGTAGAACCTTATAGATGTCATTCAAAGCATCAGTTTTATTTTTATTTTTATCTATCTTAAGACTCTCTAAGATATAAGGACCTTTGTTAATTGGATCTATATTAACAATATTTAATTCTTTTTCTTCTTGAGCTATAATTTTTTCTAATTGTTCCTCAGTGATATCAAAACCAGCTCCAACTAATATCTCACCATTTTTATCTTTAATATCTCTACCAATGTATTTTCCAATAATTTGATCATTTGGTATAGTTATAGAATTTAAACCTTTTTCTTTAAGTTTCTTTGCAATAACTATATTTATTTTTTCACCTTTACCTAAAACTTTTTTATTGCTTTTGGAGTCAATTAAATCATAGGAAAGTTTAAGAGGTCTTTTGTAATTTTCTAACTCGAAATCTGTAATCCAGCAGTTAGTATTTTTATCATATAAATATTTACTTGTAGAATAAAAGGTTTCAATTATTTTATCTTTTGAAAATCCAAGCGAAAATAAAAAAGTAGTTATCGGTAGTTTTTTTTTTCTATCAATCCTAAAGTATAAAATATCCTTAGGATCAAATTCAAAATCTAACCAAGATCCTCTTCCAGGAATTATTCTACAATTAAATAAAAGTTTACCACTTGCATGCGTTTTACCTTTATCATGATCAAAAAAAACTCCCGGACTTCTG
Source organism: Pelagibacterales bacterium SAG-MED41 (assembly GCA_014653545.1). Classification (GTDB taxonomy): domain Bacteria; phylum Pseudomonadota; class Alphaproteobacteria; order Pelagibacterales; family Pelagibacteraceae; genus Pelagilacustribacter. The sequence continues at coordinate 24,537 of JACWEJ010000001.1, read as the reverse complement.
TGCATTTGATTTACTACAACTCTTTCTACTCCATTGGTTATAAAAGTTGCGCTTGGTGTCATTAAAGGAAGGTCTCCGATAAATACCTCTTGTTCTTTTGCAGAAAGAATTTGTTTTGTATTGTTGTCTGCGTCTATATCGTAAACAACTAATCTTAAGTTTGCCTTAAGCGATGCTGAGAATGATAAACTTCGTTGTTTACATTCAATTACATCAAATTTTGGTTTTTCTAATTTATATGAAATGTACTCTAAAGTTGATTTTTCGTTTCCATCTTCAATTGGAAAAATACTTTTAAAAACTTTATCTATACCTTTTGATAGTTCACTAAGTTGATCATTTAAAGATTTAGACTCTAAAAATTCATTATAAGAATTTTTTTGAACTTCTATTAAGTTTGGGATAGAAAGACCTTCGATTAGTTTACCGAAGTTTTTTCTTATATTTTTCTTTTGAGTAAAAGATAATTGCATCAAATATAAAAAAATTTTACTGCAAATATAAATTTACAATAAAATTTAGTCTTAAATTTTGTTACTTTAATTCTACTTTAGCACCTGCTGTTTCAAGTTTTTTCTTAAACTCTTCAGCATCTTTTTTAGCCACACCACCCTTAATCTCTTTAGGTGCTGCTTCTACTAAATCTTTAGCTTCTTTTAAACCTAAGCCTGTTATTGCTCTAACTTCTTTAATTACGTTAATTTTTTTATCTCCAGCTGAAGCTAAGAAAATTGAAAACTCTGATTTCTCCTCCCCTGCTGGTGCTGCCGCTCCTCCTGCTGCTGGAGCTGCTGCTGCTGGAGCTGCTGCTGTTACTCCCCATTTCTCTTCAAGTTGTTTTGAAAGTTCTGCTGCTTCAACAACTGTTAAAGTAGAAAGTTCATCTATAATTTTATTTAAGTCTGCCATTTATAATCCTGTGATTTAATTTTTTAAACTCTTTGCGCGCGCTAAATTAGCAATTTTTGAGCCAGGTGCAAGCAAAATACTCACTAATTTTTGAGCTGGTGTAGCTAAAATTCCCACTATTTTGGCCCTCGCCTCCTCCAATGAAGGTAGTGTGGCAATTACTGACACCTCTTTTTCATCTAAAATTTTACCATCCATGAATCCGGCAATAATTTTTAATTTATCGTTGGATTTAGAAAATTTAGTTAAAATTTTTGCTGTAGAAATTGGGTCTGACGAAATTGCTGCAGCTGTAGGTCCAATAAAATATTTTTCTAAGTCTTTTTTAGAGGTTTCTTTTATTGCAATTTTTGTAATTCTATTTTTTGTAATTTTAAATAAAATTCCTTTGTCTCTTAATTCTTTTCTTAATGCATCTAATTCATTTACGTTTAGACCTTGATATTGTGCAATCATTACAGATTCGTTATCTGTAAAATTTTTTTTCATCTCTTCAACGTAATTTTTCTTCGCTTCTTTGGACATCATAACTTTATTTAGCTCCTATTTTATAAGATATACCCATAGTGGAAGTTAAAAAGATATCTTTAATAAACACACCCTTGATAGTATCAGGTTTTTCTTTTTTTACACTTTCTATAAAAAAATTGAAATTTTCTAATAATTTTTCGGAAGAAAAGCTCTTTCTTCCAATTGTAGATGCAAGATTTCCATCCTTATCATTTCTAATTTCAATTAACCCTGTTTTAATATCTTTAATAGCTTTTGTTACATCAGTTGCTACAGTTCCTAATTTAGGATTTGGCATTAAACCTTTTGGTCCTAAAACTTTTCCGTGTTTACCAATTTTACCCATCATAGCTGGCGTACAAATAAGCTTAGTAAAATTGAATTTACCTGAAGCGATTGTCTCTATAAGATCGTCCGAGCCAACTACATCTGCTCCTGCTTTTTTTGCTTCGTCGGTTTTATCGGCTTCACATAAAACAGCAACTTTATTTTTTTTTCCAGAACCATTTGGTAAATTAACAACTGTTCTTAAACTAAAATCTCCACCTTTTGACTGTTTTAAATTTATTTTTAAAGATACGTCAATAGACTCATCAAATTTAGTTGTTGAATTTTTTTTAACAAGTTCAAGTGCTTCTTTTCCACTAATTTTTTTTTCTTTAAAAGAATTTTTTAAAATTTCTCTATATCTTTTTGAATTTTGTTTCATGTTTATTCCTTGACCTCAATGCCCATTGATCTCGCTGAACCGCAAATAATTTTTGTTGCTTCTTTAATATCGAATGCATTTAGATCTTTCATTTTCTCTTTAGCAATTAACTCGGCTTGTTTCATTGTTATAGATCCCGCAACAACTCTACCTGGTTCCTTTGATCCGCTTTTTAATTTAGCTGCTTCCCTAATAAAATGAGATGCTGGAGGAGATTTTATAATAAAGTCAAATTTTTTATCTTTGTAAACTGTAATTACCACTGGCACAGGTTTACCCATGAAATTTTTTGTTTTCTCATTAAAAGCTTTACAAAATTCCATAATATTAATTCCTCTTTGGCCTAAAGCGGGACCAACAGGAGGTGCAGGGTTTGCCTGACCGCCTTTAATTTGTAATTTTACATATCCCGTTATTTCTTTTGCCATTTAATTTTTTTCTACTTGGTTAAATTCTAAATCTACAGGTGTTGCTCTACCAAATATAGAAACAGAGACTTTAAGTCTAGATTTTTCTTCATCAATTTCCTCAATTAATCCGTTAAACGAGGCAAAAGGACCGTCACAAACTTTTACTTTTTCACCAATTTCAAAACTAATACCAGTTTTTTGGTTATCTGCGTTTTCAGATACCTGGCCTAATATTCTTTGTATTTCTGTGTCAGATATGGGTGTAGGTTTATCTCCAGATCCTAAAAAACCACTTACTTTTGTTAAATTCTTAATTAAATGATAAATTTGTTTGGTGAGTTCAATTTTTATTAAAACATAACCAGGAAAATACTTACTTTCTTTTTTAACTCTTTTTCCTTTTTTTACTTGGGTAACTTGATGAGTAGGAACTAATATTTCTCCAATATTTTCATCAAGTTTATTTTTTTTAAGCTCTTCTTTTATAGACTCAACTACCTTTCGTTCAAATCCTGAGTAAGCTTGTACAATATACCAATTCATTTAAAAATTTATTGTTAAGATAATATTTAACAAAAATCTTAAAATTTGATCTAAGAATAAAAAAAAAATTGCAGCGATTGAAGCTAATGCAAATACCATCACAGCTCCCATGATTGTATCTTTTTTTGTAGGCCAAGTTACACGAAATGTTTCTTGTTTTACTTCTTGAATAAATTTCAAAGGGTTTTTCATAACATCTTTAAAGTTTGGCAGGAGCGGAGGGACTCGAACCCACAACCTCCGGTTTTGGAGACCGGCGCTCTACCAATTGAACTACGCTCCTAAGCGTTACTTAACTATTTTAGTTACTACACCAGCTCCAACTGTTTTACCGCCCTCTCTAATCGCAAAATTTAAATTATCGTTCATAGCGATTGGGGTAATTAATTTTACGGTAAATTTTCCATCATCACCTGGCATAACCATCTCTGTACCAGAGGGTAATGTTACTTCACCAGTAACATCTGTAGTTCTAAAATAAAACTGAGGTCTATATTTTGTAAAGAAAGGAGTGTGTCTTCCGCCTTCCTCTTTTTTCAAAATATAAGCCTGACATTCGAATTCTGTATGAGGAGTGATAGATCCAGGTTTGCAAAGCACTTGACCTCTTTGCACATCATCTCTCTCAACACCTCTTAACAAAGCACCGATATTATCCCCTGCTTCTCCACTGTCTAAAAGTTTTCTAAACATTTCAACACCAGTGCACACAGATTTTTTAGTATCAGTAATACCTACAATTTCGATTTCCTCACCAACTTTTATAACACCAGACTCTACTCTACCTGTAACTACTGTACCTCTACCAGAAATTGAGAAGACATCTTCAACGGGCATCAAGAAAGGTTTATCTTTTGGTCTGTCAGGTTGCGGAATAGTTTCATCTACCGCTTTCATTAATTCCATTATTGCATTTTTACCTGTGGTTTCGTCTTTTCCTTCAACTGCGTTTAGAGCTGATCCTTTCACAATCGGAATTTTGTCACCGGGAAATTTATAAGAAGTTAACAATTCTCTAATTTCCTCTTCAACTAAATCTACAAGTTCTTTATCCTTAACTGTATCAATTTTATTTAAGAAAACTACAATTGCAGGGACCCCGACTTGTCTAGCTAAAAGAATGTGCTCTCTTGTTTGAGGCATAGGACCGTCAGCAGCATTTACAACTAAAATTGCTCCATCCATTTGCGCTGCACCTGTAATCATATTTTTTACATAATCAGCGTGACCTGGACAGTCTACGTGAGCATAATGTCTTTTTTCAGTTTCATATTCAACGTGTGCAGTAGAAATAGTAATTCCTCTTTCTTTTTCCTCTGGAGCTTTATCAATTTGGTCATAAGCTACAAAGTTTGCACTTGATGTACCGCCTGCCTCAGATAAAACTTTTGTGATAGCTGCGGTTAATGTTGTTTTACCATGGTCTACGTGTCCGATTGTACCAATATTACAATGCGGTTTGTTTCGTTGAAACTTTTCTTTTGACATTTTATTTTTTCCTCACTTTATATTTGTTTAACTTTAAATTTTGGAGCGGGTAAAGAGAATCGAACTCTTACATCCAGCTTGGAAGGCTAGCGTTCTACCATTGAACTACACCCGCAAAATCCAAACTTAACACGCCCTTTATTATCAAAACTTATTAAGTATGGTGGAGGGGGAAAGATTCGAACTTTCGAAGACCGAAGTCAACGGGTTTACAGCCCGCCCCATTTGACCGCTTTGGTACCCCTCCTTAAATCTTGGGGATACCCACTAACTTAAAAAGCATTCAACAACAAGCGTTTTATAAGCATTTATGTAATAAATGCAATAAATCATTTTACCTGAAAATATGCTAATAAATTAGGAAATTTGCCCAAAAAACATGAAAAAAACTACCTTTTTAATTGTTGGAAAACATGCTGTTTTAGAAGCACTTAAAAACCCATCTAGAAAGATAGAAAGAGTATTTTTAACTGAAGATGCACAAAAAAAACTTAATAGAGAAAATCAAAATTTAAATTTATTTAAGAAGATTAACGTATTCTATAAATCTAAAAAAGAATTAGACAATCTTTGTGGCAGAGATGAAACTGCTCATCAGGGTTTAGTTGCTGAGGTAGAACAAATAGAGGAGATTACTCTAAAAGAATTTATAGTTGAAAATAAAAAAAATGATTTAAACTTAATTGCTCTTGAAGATGTTACTGACCCTAGAAATATTGGTTCTATAATAAGAAGCGCAGTAGCATTTAATATTAATGGAATTATAGTAAAAGAGAGATCTTTTCCATCGAAAAGTAAACTACTCTATAAAAGTGCTAGTGGTGGAGTAGAGCATATTAAAATTTTTCAAGTAGCGAATGTGAATACTACATTAAAATTTTTAAAGACTAAAGAATTTTGGATTAGTGCTTTTGATATTAGTGCGAAAAAAGACTTTACGAAACATGAATGGAAAGGAAAAAATGTCTTACTTTTTGGGTCAGAAGGATTTGGGATAAAAGCTAAAACTTTAGAAAATTCAGATTTTATATTTAGAGTCAATATGAATAATAATGTAGAGAGCTTGAATATATCAAATACAGTGTCTGTGGTTTGCCATCACGTTTTTCAATCAACAAAATAATAAAATTTCATTAAATTGTATTGTTTTTTTTTTAAATTTATTTAAAAGTGATATTTAAGCCCTCATAGCTCAATTGGTAGAGCAATTGATTTGTAATCAATAGGTTCGCGGTTCGAGTCCGTGTGAGGGCACCGTTTTTTTAATTAGTTTCTTTTCTTAATTGCTCTAACTTAATTTTTTTTTGTAAACTGCTGTTTATATCGTAGAGGAGACTAAATTTAATTTTATTTTGAACTTTAATTATAATTTTTTTGGCATTTCTAACTTCAACATTATCTGCAACTGCGCTTATCGGCCTTTTTTTTGGATTTAAGTTTGTAATAATTATTTTTGATTTATCGCTTACAATTTTTCCAGCCCATCTTCTTGGTCTAAAAGCACTTATAGGCGCTATAGAAATTTTTTTGGAATTCAAACTTAAAATTGGTCCGTAGACAGATAAATTATAAGCTGTGCTTCCAGCTGGTGTAGAAACTAGAACACCATCTGAAACTAGTTTTTTAATAATATATTTTGAATTATTTGTTATTGATAAATTTGCTGCTTGTCTACTTTGCCTTAATATAGAAACTTCATTGATTGCAATATTTTTTTTTATTGTTTTTTTTTGTTTTTACTGACATTTCTAAAGGGGAAATATTTACTATTTTAGCTTTAGATAAGTTTTTTAATATCAATTTCTTAGAAAATTTATTCATTAAAAATCCATAATTTCCTGAGTTAACTCCATAAAAAGATTTTTTTGAGTTTTTATTTTTTTTTAAAGTTTGAAGCATGAAACCATCTCCCCCTATAACTATAGTAACGTTAGATCTTTCAATTTTCTTTTTATTTAATAATTTAAAAATAATTTTTTTAATTTTTAAAGACTTGTCATTTTTATCAGAAATAATTAATATTTTATTCATTTTTTTAACTGGTGCCCTCGGCCAGACTCGAACTGGCACTCCCAAAAGGGCAAGGATTTTAAGTCCTTTGTGTCTACCAATTTCACCACGAGGGCACATTTACTTAAGCAATATATATGACATTTATATTATAATTTACATTTTATAAAGTATATTAATTCAGTGAAAAAAATATTAATTTACAATTCGGGTGGTGGCTTAGGAGACTCGGTACAAATCATTCCTTTTCTACTAAGTCTTAAAAATCATTATAAAAAATCTGATATATTTTATTTAGGCGCTCACCCTAATCACTTTGAAGGTAAATTAAAAGAATATAATATTAAGGTTGATACTCTTGATTTAAATCTAAAATATTTTGGCTTTAGGTGGTGGCACTTATTATTTGTAAAAAAAGATTTTAATAGAAAAAACAGTTTTAAATTTGATTTAATTATTGACCTTCAATCAAAATTTAGAAATTCATTAATTTTAAAAAGGATTCCACATAAAAATTTTTATTCAAAAACATTTAATGGTTTTTTTTCTTCAAAAAAAATTAAATTATCATCAAAAGATCATTTGGCGGAGTTAAACTTTTTTTTAGACGAAAAAATTAAAACAATTAATTTTGATTGTAATAAACTGCCTAAATATTTAATTAATGAAGCAAAAAAATTATTGCCAAAATCAAATTATATTGGATTTTCAATTACGCAAGGTAACGAATATAGAAAAAAAAGCTGGTCAATTTATAAATTTATCTCATTAGCAAATAAATCGTTAATCAAAAATAAAGTTCCGGTTTTTTTTATTGAGAAAAATCAAGAACATATTATTGAAAAAATAAAAAACCAAGTACCAAGAGCTTTATTTCCTGAAACAAATTCTATGTTATCTTGTCCTGCATTAGTCACTGCCTTGTCTAAAAGATTAGACCAAGCTGTTTCTATAGATAATGGTGTTATGCACATGATGAGTCTTGCTAATATTCCTATGATAGTTTTATTTGGACCGACTAACTCAGAAAAATTTGCACCTAAAAGTGACTCTATAAAAATAATAGATAGTAAAAAAATTCATGGCACATCTGATATAGAGGCTATTACTGTAGATGAAGTATATGATTTAATTTAAATTTTTAAAATTTGAATTTTTTTTATTTTTATTAATTTGAATAATTCGTTATCTACACTTTTTAATTTATTTTGAGAAACTGACCTAGTGACAACAGCTACACCTATTTTACCAAGCCTAAAAAAAGGATAACTTCCTATTTCAACATACCTTTTATATTTTTTTTGAATTTCACCTAACTTTTTTGAAATATTACTCTCTACTGTATATAGATTTATAGTCTTACTGTAAGTTTTCGTACCTTTAATTAAATAAATTTTGCAATTTTCAATCATGGAATTCAAAATTGAAGGAACACCAGGCAAAGATAAAACATTTTTAGTTATAAATCCAGGTGCGGCACTAGATGGATTATATATTAATTTTGCCCCTCTCGGCATTTTTGCCATTTTTTTTCTACCGTCATTAAATTTATTCTTACCATAATATTTTTCTAAGATTGCATATGCTTCTTTATGAAACTCATATTTTACTTTAAATGCTTTTGAAATTGACTGAGCTGTAATATCGTCATGAGTTGGACCTATACCTCCAGTAGTAAAAACATAGTTAAATTTTTTTGATAAATACAAAATATTTTTTATAATAACTTTCTCATCATCTGGTATTATTCTAACTTCGTTTACTGAAATTCCACATTTTAAATTAAGCCAATTTGTGAGAAATATGATATTTTTATCTTGAGTTCGACCAGATAGTATCTCATTTCCGATTATTAAAATTGCAGCATTTACTTTTTTTATTTTTTTCTTCATAGAAGATATAGATACATGAACTTTAAAAATAAATTAATATCAGGACTATTGATAAAAAGATACAAGCGTTTTTTTGTTGATATAAAAATTAAAAATCAAATCATAACAGCTCATTGCCCAAACACAGGTTCAATGAGCGGCCTTTTAAACAAAGGAAATAGAGTATGGATAAGCAAATCTGATAACCCAAATCGCAAATTAAAATATACGTTAGAAATTATTGAATGTGGTAAATCAAAAGTTGGAGTAAATACTCACTCTTCAAACAAAATTGTATGTCATGCTTTAAAAAAGAATTTAATTGAAGAATTGAAGGATTTTTCTGAAATTAAATCCGAGGCAAAATTTGGTTCTAATACGAGATTCGATTTTCTAGTTTTTAAAAAAAAATACAAGGCATTCATTGAAGTCAAAAATGTAACCCTTTCTAGAAAAAAGGGAATCGCTGAATTTCCCGATGCAGTAACAGCTAGAGGATTAAAACATATTAATGAACTTGTAAAAGCAAGTAAAAAAAATTATAAAATATTTTTGTTTTACATAGTACAAAGAGATGATTGTAAGTTATTTACAATAGCAAAGGATATAGACCCTGCTTATGCAGCTGCATTATCTAAAGCTGCTAAGAAAAACCTAAATATACTCTCCTATGATTGTAAATTTTCTACAAAAGGAATAAAAATAAATAATAAAATCAATATAAAAATATAATGAATAATAATTTTAAAGAAGCATTTGAAAAAACTAGAATAGCTGGTTCAATTGCATCCGGTGCATTGGATGAGGTAAATAAAATTATTAAACCGGGAATTTCTACAGATAAAATAGATAAAATTTGTTATGAATATATTAACGATAACAAAGCTTATTCAGCTCCTTTATACTATAGGGGATTTCCAAGATCATGTTGTACTTCAACAAATCATGTTGTTTGCCATGGTATACCCTCTGATAAGGTTTTAAAAGAAGGAGATATTGTTAATGTTGATGTGACTGCTTTTAAAGATGGTTGGCATGGTGACACAAGTAGAATGTTTAAAATTGGAGAAATTTCGATAAAAGCAGAAAAATTAATTAAATCAACTTACGACTCAATGATGAAAGCAATAAATATAGTTAAAGATGGAATTCACATAGGAGATATCGGGTCAACTATTCAAACTCACGTCGAAGCTGAGGGTTTCTCAGTCGTTCAAGATTTTTGCGGACATGGAATTGGCCAAACATTTCATAAAGAACCAAATGTTTTGCATTACGGAGAAAAAGGCACAGGAGAAAAAATAAGTGAAGGAATGATTTTTACAATTGAACCAATGATAAACCTAGGTAACTATGAAACTAAAGTACTGAACGATGGCTGGACGGCTGTTACTAAAGATAAATCATTGTCTGCACAATTTGAACATACAATAGGTGTAACTAAATATGGCTGTGAAATTTTTACACAAATTAATTAAGCTAACTAAAATTTATGATTGAAAGATATACTAGAAAAGAAATCAAAGATATTTGGGAAGATTATAATAGATATTCTATTTGGTTGAGTATTGAACTAGCTGCTGCTGAAGCAATGGAAAAATTTAAGATTATTCCTAAAGGAGTTGCAAAAAAAGTTAAAGCAAAAGCAAAAATAAATCCTAAAAGAATTCTACAAATAGAAAGTAAAGTTAAACACGATATAATAGCTTTTTTAACATCTATAACTGAAAAAGTAGGCAAGGAGGCGAGATATTTACATAAAGGGATGACTTCGTCGGATGTTCTGGATACTTGTTTTAATTTACAATTAAAACAATCTGGAGAAATTTTATTGAAGGATATGAGGCTATTGCTTCAATCAATAAAAAAACAGGCTATTAAACATAAATTTACTTTATGTATTGGTAGAAGTCATGGAATTCATGCCGAACCAATAACATTTGGTTTAAAAATGTTAAGCTTTTATCAAGAGTTTTTAAGAAACAAAAAACGTTTAGAAAATTCCATCAAGGAAATATCGACCTGTGCAATTTCAGGAGCAGTTGGAACATTTGCAAATGTAGATCCTCGAATTGAAAGTTACGTTGCCAAAAAATTAAAATTAATTGTGGAACCTATTTCAACGCAAGTTATACCCAGAGATAGACATGCCCAATTTTTTTCAACATTGGGTATTGTTGCAAGTTCAATTGAAAGATTTGCTGTTGAAATAAGACACCTGCAGAGAACCGAAGTTTTAGAAGTTGAAGAATTTTTTGGAAAACAACAAAAAGGTTCATCTGCAATGCCTCATAAAAAAAATCCTATTCTAAGCGAAAACTTAACTGGACTAGCAAGATTAATTAGGTCAAGTGTCATGCCAGCTTTAGAAAATGTTGCTTTATGGCATGAAAGAGATATCTCTCATTCTGCTGTTGAGAGAAATATTGGACCAGATACTACAATAGCGCTGGACTTTGCTCTGAATAGACTAAGTAATGTTGTGCAAAATTTAAACGTGTATCCTAAGAATATGAAAAAAAACCTGAATATTACAAATGGAATTTTTTTTTCACAAAGAGTTCTTTTAGAATTAACGACAGTTGGTTTTACTAGAGAAGAGTCTTATAAAATTGTCCAAAGTAACGCAATGCAAGCATGGAAAGAAAATTCTTCTTTTTACGATAAAATTATTTCGGATAAAAAGATTATAAACAAAATACCTGTTAATAAACTTAAAAAATTATTTGATTTTAGTTACCATACCAAAAAAATTAATATAATTTTTAAAAGAAGTTTAAAAAAATAATCAGATGAATAAAGGTAAAAAACTATACGAGGGTAAAGCTAAGATTCTTTATGAGACAAAAGATAAAGATTTAATTATCCAACATTTTAAAGACGACGCGACTGCGTTTAATAATTTAAAAAAAGCAAGTGTTGAGGGAAAAGGAGTTCTTAACAATAGAATATCAGAATATATTTTAACTAATCTTTCTCAATGCGGGATTAAAACACACTTTATAAAACGTCTAAATATGAGAGAACAATTAATTAAAAAAGCTGAAATATTTCCCTTAGAATTCATTGTAAGAAACATTGCTACAGGTTCATTAACTAAAAGACTGGGTATATCAGAGGGAACTGTATTAGATAAGCCTTTGTTAGAATATTGTTTTAAGAAAGATGAACTTAATGATCCAATTGTTTCTAAAGAACATATTTTTTCTTTTGGTTGGGCTAGTGAAAAAGATATTAAAATAATTGATAAAATGACGTTGAGAATAAACGATTTATTAGTTGGTATGTTTAGAGGAATAGGAATTAAACTAGTAGATTTCAAAATTGAATATGGAATAATTTGGAACAAAGAAATTGAAAAAAAAGAGATAGTTTTAGCTGATGAGATTAGTCCTGATACGTGTAGATTATGGGACTCTAAAACTGAAAAAAAATTAGATAAAGATAGATTTAGAAAAGATCTAGGCAATATTATTCAAGGATATCAAGAAGTAGCCAGAAGATTGGGAATAATGCCTGAAGAAACTAATATAAGTGAAGTAAATTTTGGTAAAACAATTCCAATAAAATTTAAAAAAAAATAAATTGAAATTTTCAGTAACAGTAACTCTTAAAAAAGATGTACTAGACCCTCAAGGTACAGTGGTTCAAAATACTTTAGTTGATATGGGAATGAATAATTTAAAAAGCATAAGACAAGGCAAACACTTCGAAATAGAAGTAAATGAAAATAACCAAGCTAATGCAGTCAAGAAAGTTGATGAAATGTGTAAAAAACTTTTAGTCAATTCGATTATCGAAGATTATAAAATAAATAAAATTTAATGAAGTCATCTGTTATTGTTTTTCCTGGTTCAAATTGTGATAGGGATGTCGCAGTAGCATTAGAAAAAATGCAGTTTAAAAATCAAATGGTTTGGCATAAAGAGACTAAATTACCACAATCGGATTTGATAGTTGTGCCAGGAGGTTTTTCTTATGGAGACTATTTGAGATCTGGAGCCATAGCTGGAAAGTCTTTAATAATTGATGAGGTTATTAAAGCTGCAAACTCTGGTTGTTTAATCTTAGGAATCTGCAATGGATTTCAGATTTTAACAGAGACAGGTCTATTAAAAGGAACTTTATTAAGAAATAAAAATTTAAGATTTATTAACAAAGATATCCATATTAAAGTTTTAAATAATGATACCAAATTTACAAATAAATATAATAATGAACAAATTCTTAAAATAAATATTGCGCATAATGAAGGAAATTATTTTACTAACTCTAATCACTTAGAAGAATTAAAAAAAGAAAAATTAATAGCTTTTAAATATTGTAATGAAACAGGCGATATTAACGACGATTCAAATCCAAATGGCTCTTTAGAAAATATAGCTGGTATTTTTAATTCTAATAAAAATATTTTAGGAATGATGCCTCATCCAGAAAGAATGGTGGATGAAGTACTCTCAAATAAAGATGGTGTAAATTTATTTTCAAGCTTACTCAAATAAAATGAAAATTACTGACAAAATAGTTGAAAAACACGGTCTAAAACCTGAAGAATTTACAAATATCAAAAAATTATTAAAACGAGAACCAAATTTTTTAGAATTAGGAATTTTTTCAGCAATGTGGAATGAGCATTGTTCATATAAATCTTCAAGAATCCATTTAAAAAAATTACCTACTAAAGGAAAACAAGTTATTCAAGGACCAGGGGAGAATGCAGGTATAATTGATATTGGTGACGACGATGCTATAGTTTTTAAGATAGAAAGTCATAACCATCCATCTTACATTGAACCTTATCAAGGTGCCGCAACTGGTGTTGGGGGTATACTAAGAGATGTTTTTACTATGGGTGCAAGACCTATTGCTATACTAAATTCAATTCACTTTGGATCACCTGAACATCCCAAAACCAAGAGTCTGCTAAATGGTGTTGTTTCTGGAATTGGAGGCTATGGAAATTGTATAGGAATTCCTACCATAGCAGGAGAAACTAAATTTAATGAAACTTATAATGAAAATATTTTAGTTAACGCAATGGCTGTCGGTCATGCAAAAAAAGATAAGATCTTTTATTCAAAGGCAAAAGGTTTAAATAAATCAGTAGTTTATGTAGGATCAAAAACCGGCCGAGATGGAATTCATGGCGCTTCAATGGCCTCAGCTGAATTTGATGAAAATTCTGAAGAGAAAAAACCTACGGTACAGGTAGGAGATCCTTTTACAGAAAAACTTTTAATGGAAGCCTGTTTAGAACTGATGAAAGATAATTCAATTATTTCTATTCAAGACATGGGTGCAGCTGGGTTAACTTCTTCGAGTGTAGAAATGGCCTCAAAAGGATCTTTAGGTATTGAACTAGAGTTGGACAAGGTTCCATGCAGAGAAGAAAATATGACACCCTATGAAATGATGCTATCTGAGAGTCAAGAGAGAATGCTTATTATTCTTGAAGACAAAAAAGAAAAAGAAGCAAAAAAAATATTTGATAAATGGGATCTAGATTTTGTTGTTATTGGTAAAACTACAGATACAAATAATCTAACTTTAAAATTTAATAATAAAATTGAAGGAGAAATTCCTATTGAAGCTTTAGCTTCTAAGGCTCCTATTTATGATAGAAAATGGATAAAAAAAAAACCCACAAAAACTAAATTTGAATTAAAAAATTTAAAAAAAATTAAAATTGAAGATGCTTTAATTAAAATTTTATCAAGTCCAAATCATTCGAATAAAAGCTGGGTAACAAATCAATATGATCAAATGGTTATGTGTAATACAGTGCAGAAATCTGGTTCGGATGCTGCAATAGTAAGAATACATAACAAAGATAAAGCTATAGCTGTCTCGGTAGACTCATCTGCAAACTATTGCAAATCATTTCCTCTGACTGGAGGGAAACAAATAGTTTGTGAGAATTGGAGAAATTTAATTTCAGTAGGAGCAAAACCGCTGGCCATAACAAACTGTTTAAACTTTGGGAATCCAGAAAATCAAGAGATAATGGGTGAGTTTGCTGAATGTTTAGAAGGAATAAAAGAGTCTTGTAATTTTCTGAATTACCCTGTGGTTTCGGGTAACGTATCATTTTATAATGGGACTAATAAGAAAAATATATATCCTACTCCTGTTATAGGGGGAGTTGGATTAATAAAAACATTATCCACACCTATGAGTCATAAATTTAAAAAAGAAAATAGTACTTTAATATTAATTGGTAAAACTTTCGGTCATTTAGAACAAAGCTGTTTTCTTAAAGAGAACTACTCAATAATAGAAGGTATGCCTCCAGAAATTAATCTTTTAAATGAAAAAAATAATGGTGAAAGTTTATTAAAACTAATAGATAAAAATTTGATTTTGTCTGCTCACGATATTTCTAGTGGGGGATTAATTACTGCTTTATCTGAAATGACTTTTACATCTGATTTTGGTGCTAAAATATATAAACCAAAAAAATTAACTAATTTATTCAAATACTTTTTTGGTGAAGATCAAGCAAGGTATATATTAGAAATTAAAACTCAAAATTTAACCAAAGTTGAAAAAATTCTTAAAGAAAGTAACATATATTATGAAAATATTGGTTTTACTCAAGAGAATTACTTTGAAATTGAAGGTGAATTAAAAATTAACACTAAAGACTTATTTAAAATTAACAATCAATGGTATAATAATTACTAATGCCATTACCAATAGAAGAAATAAAAAAGCTTATTAAAGATACTATTCCAGATGCATCAATAGAAATTAAAGATTTGATGGGAGATAATAATCATTACGCAGCGACAATAAAATCCTCTCAATTCAATAATATAAGTAAGATAGAGCAACATAAACTTGTGTATAAATCTTTAAAAGGTAAAATGGGAAATGAATTACATGCATTATCAATAACTACTGAAGGAAAATAATGGAAATCAAAGAAAAAATAGAAAGTCTAATAAATGATAATGATGTTTGTTTATTTATGAAGGGAACACCAGATGCTCCTCAGTGCGGTTTTTCTATGGCTGTTACTAACGTATTAAAACATTTAAATGTAAATTTTAAGGGAATAAATGTTCTTGAAGACGAAAATCTAAGGAAAGGAATTAAAGATTTTTCTGATTGGCCTACTATTCCGCAACTTTATGTAAAAACAGAATTTGTTGGGGGTTGTGATATAGTCAAAGAAATGTTCGAAAAAGGTGAATTAAAAAAATTTTTTGAAAATAAAAAAATTATTTAATTCAATTCTTAGATATAAAGCTGATATCTGAATCTTTTAAGTTTCCTTTATAAATCTCTATCTTATCAATCATATCAATAAAATCTATTAGTTCATGTTTGGTAAAAATATTAGAATTAAAAATATTTTTCTTTTCTAAATTATTCAAAAACTCATCTATCAAAATATGGTTTATATTCTTATTATAGGGATAGTAATTTGGATGTTTAAAATCTTCGATAACGTATAAACCTTTATTTTTTAAGTATTTAAAGAAAAATTTAAATGCAATTAATATATCACTTAAGTTATGCGATCCGTCGTCAATTATGATATCAAATTCTTTAATTTTATATTTATTAAAAATTTTATATAAAGCTTCAATCGATTTCTTTTTATTATTTATATCAAGACCAAAGACATGGATTTTTTGTGATTTATACTCAAAATTTGAGATGTTCACATCAAAGCAAAAAACTTCCGACTTAGGTAAATATTTTATAAAGGCGGCTGCGGAGGCTCCAGCATAAGAACCTATTTCTAAAATTCTAATTTTTTTATTTTTAAGCTTCTCTAGTTTTTTTTTATAGAATTTTGAGTATCCATGACCTTTATTTTTTGTTTTTTTAAAAATATCAGCTTTGTCGCTGCCGTAATAGTGAAAAAGCTTGTCTAATGAACTGAAATTTACATTATCAGTGTCAATTGAATTTTTTTTTTTAAAATTATAGATTAAGTTTCTTTTAAATAAACTAAAAAAATTCAATTATCTTGAATAATATTCGATTACTAAACTAGGTTCCATTATAACTGGAAAAGGAACCTCTGCAAATTTTGGAACTCGTATAAGTTTAGCTGTTTTGTTTTTGTCATCTAACTGGATATATTCTGGAACATCTCTCTCTTTGCTTTGTAACGAACCATCAATTATAGTTAATTTTTTTGATTTTTCTCTAACTTCTATTAAGTCGTCACTTTTCACAACATAGCTTGCTATATTAACTCTTTTTTTATTAATCCTTATGTGACCGTGGTTGATCATTTGTCTTGCTGCGAAAACAGTTGGGGCAAATTTAGCTCTGTAAATTACAGTATCAAGTCTACTTTCAAGTAATGCAATTAAATTTTCTGTTGTATCACCTTTTTTAGAAAGCGCTTTCCTGTAAATATTTCTAAATTGCCTTTCGTTAATATTGCCGTAATAAGCTTTTAATTTTTGTTTTGCTTGTAATTGAATACCGTAGTCAGTAGGTTTACCTTTTTTATTTTGACCATGTTGTCCTGGAGGATAGGCTCTGGAGTTAAATGGACTTTTAGGCCTACCCCATATATTCGCTTTAAGTCTTCGATCAACTTTATGCTTAGATTTTAGTCTTTTTGTCATATATGATAATGAGTGTTTATAAGCTTTAGAAAAAATTTGTCAATTAAGCTTTAACGTTTTTTTTACTCAATGAGCTAATAATACTAGCTAAAATCCTTAATTCTTTATCATTCGGTTCTAGTCGATAAATCAAATTATTGATATTCAATAGCATTGAATGTTTTTTTTCAATTGGAACAAAAAAATCTTTATTTTCTAAAAGACTAATCAAATGTTTTAAAACAGAAGATATATTTGATTTAGATGATATCTTAAGTTTAGAACTATTTTTTTTTATACTTTTTTTATTAATCAATTTGAAAATTTCATAACAGATTATAGTTAAAGAATGGGATAAATTTAAAGATTTAAATTTTGAGGATGTAGGAATTTGTAATATATAATTAGAAAATGATAGATCTTTATTTGATAAACCCGATGCTTCAGGACCAAACATTAAACCGATATTTAGATTTCTTTTATTAGTTAAAATTTTTTGAAAACCTTGTAGTGAAATATGCCTCTTGTTAATGTCTCTCTTTCTTGCACTTAAGGAGATTATAAGATTAAATTTACTAACTGCATCTTCCACATTATTATAAACTTTAGCACTATTAATAATATCATAAGCTCCAACCGATATTGCTTTAGCTTTATGGTTTGGAAAATTAATTTTTGGCTCAACTATATGAAGTTTATGGAAACCAAAATTTTTCATTGATCGAGCGCACGCACCAATATTTTCTCCTAATTGAGGTTTGACTAGGATAAATCCAAATTTATTTTGCATTTAAATTTGCAGGAGCTTTTTCTTTATAAAGTTTGTAATCTAAACTATCTATTAAAGCTTTAAATGAAGCCTCAATAATATTAGGGGAAACGCCCACAGTGAACCAGCTCTTGCCAGATTTATCAGTGCTTTCGATTAAAACTCTTGTAGTTGCTTCAGTACCTGTATTCAAAATTCTTACTTTATAATCTAGTAATTTTAAATCAGAAAAAAAATTATAATATTTTTCAACTTTTTTAAAATTTGATCTAATAGCATTATCTAATGCATTAACTGGGCCGTTTCCTTCGCCAAAGCATTCAATTTTCTCTCCATCAATTAAAAAAACTACATTGGCTTTAGTCGAAATTTTATCTGATTTTGCCACACTTACATCATAACTTTCAACTTTTAAATATTCTGGGACTTTTCCTAGCAAACGGTTAGCTAATAATTCAAAAGAGGCGTCTGCACCATCATAGGAATAACCACTAAATTCTCTTTCTTTTACTTCATCTAAAATCTTTTGTACTTTGGAGTCTTTAGAGTCTATTTTAACTCCATACGCCTCTAATCTTGATAAAATATTTGAACGACCCGCCTGATTAGAAATGATTATATTTCTATGATTTCCAACTAGTTTAGGATCAACGTGCTCGTATGTTTTAGGATCTTTTTTTACTGCAGACACATGTAAACCACCCTTATGTGAAAAAGCTGAAGCTCCAACATATGGCAAACTTTTATTGGGTTTTCTATTTAATAATTCATCTAATAACCTTGAGCACTCCGTCAAAGAACTTAGTTTTTCTTTATTAACATTTATCTCAAAATTTTCGGCAAATGATCTCTTTAATATTAAAGTTGGGATAATTGACATTAAGTTTGCATTTCCACATCTTTCACCTAAACCATTAATTGTGCCTTGAACTTGTCTGACACCAGCTTGAATAGCGATTAAAGAGTTGGCAACAGCGTTTTCTGTATCATTATGAGCATGGATTCCTAATTTTTTCCCAGGTATTACTTTTGCAACTTTAGAAATAATTTCTCCAACTTCGTGAGGTAAGGTTCCTCCATTAGTGTCACAAAGAACCAACCAACGCGCTCCTTGATCATAGGCGCTTTTTAAACAATCTAATGCATATTCAGGATTAGATTTAAAACCATCAAAAAAATGTTCTGCATCAAATAAAAATTCTTTTTTATTTTTAGTTATATGTTTTGCAGTCTCTTTAATATTTTCTAAATTTTCCTCATTCTTTATTCCAAGAGCGGTTTTTACGTGAAAATCCCAAGACTTACCAACTACACAAATAGCAGGACAAGAAGCATTGATCAAAGAAGATAAAGATGGATCATTTTCTGCACTACGTCCATTTTTTTTCGTCATGCCAAAAGCAGTAAAAATACTTTTATTTAATTTTAAAGGTTTAGAAAAAAATTCTGTATCTACGGGATTTGCTCCGGGCCATCCACCTTCTATGTAATCAATACCAATTTCAGATAACAAAGTTGCTATCTTTTTCTTGTCTTCAAGGGAAAAGTCAACTCCTTCTGTTTGAGCTCCGTCTCTTAAAGTTGTATCAAAAATGAATATCTTTTCTTTGCTCATTTATATTTCCAAGTTGTTTTATCTTTCTGATCCTCAATTTTTATACCTTTATTTAATAATTCATCTCTTATTTGATCTGCTAATTTAAAATCTCCATTTTGTTTAGCCGAACTTCTTGCTGCAATTTTTTTTAAAATCAATTCTTCAGAAATATCTGTATTAGTTTTTTTAAGACTTTCCCATTCATTTTTATTTAAATCAAACAAACCTATAAGTTTACAAGCGCTATTAAAATGTTTCTTGCTTTTATCGTCCCCCTTATTAGCAGCATTATAAAGTTCATGAATTTTTGCAATAAAACCAGGCGTATTTAAATCATCTAATAAGGCTTCAATAATGTCTAAAGGTATTTCTACATTTGAGTCTTCGTAAAGTTGATACCATTTTTCAATTGTAGATTTTTGATCTTCTAAAAGCTTATCATTCCAATCAAGCGGCTGACTGTAGTGCGCGCTTAAAAGTGCTAATCTTACTACTTGTCCAGAATATTTATAAACTGCCTCTGATATTGAAATTATATTGCCTAATGATTTAGACATTTTTTCTTTATTTATGGTTACAAAACCATTATGTACCCAGTAATTAGAAAATCTCTCGGAAGAATTGTTAGAACAAGATTGAGCGATTTCATTTTCATGATGGGGAAAAATTAAATCCAAACCTCCTCCATGAATATCAAAATGTTTGCCAAGATATTTTTCACTCATAACTGAACACTCTAAATGCCAACCTGGTCTTCCTCTCCCCCAAGGTGAGTCCCAGCCTGGATCATTTATGTCAGAGGGCTTCCATAGCACAAAGTCTATTGGATTTTTTTTAAGTTTAGAAACTTCAATTCTTGAACCTGCTTTTAATTCATCTAAATCTTTATTTGATAATTTTCCATATTCTTTAAAGGAAGAAACAGAAAAATAAACATGCCCATTAATTTCGTAAGCAAATTTTTTTTTAATTAACGAATCTGTCATTTTGATCATTTCATCAATATGATCTGTTGCCTTAGGTTCTTTTGTTGGTAACAAACAATTTAAAGATTTACAATTTTCATGAAAAACTTTTGTAACATCCTCTGTTATTTTACTAATAGGTTTTTTTTTATTTTTAGACGCTTCAATGATTTTATCATCCACATCGGTTATATTTCTTACATAACTTACTTTTTCATAAATTTTTTTTAGCACTCTAAATAAAGTATCAAAAACAACTAAAGTTCTTGCATTGCCTACATGTGGATTGTCGTAAACTGTGGGGCCACAAGCATACATTGTTATAGCTTTAGGGTTTATTGGTTTAAAAATTTCTTTTTGACGAGTTAAAGAATTTGTTATTTTTAAGTTATGAGTCATTAAATGTACAAACTGGTATAGGCTTCATTTTGTGTAAATTTTTTTCTCTTATTTCTAAATACTTTTTGTGATTAGGATCTTTTGTATCTTTCATAGCCTTTTCCAGATCCTCATATGTCATTCCAAGTTGTTCGACATCATTTCTTCCATCATTCCAAAGTCCATCTGTTGGTGGAGAATTAATGATATCATTAGAAATACCTAAATGTCTTCCTAGTTCCCATACTTGAGACTTCGAACAATCTGCAATCGGAGATATATCAACTCCTCCATCACCATATTTAGTATAAAATCCGACACCAAAATCTTCAACCTTATTTCCTGTTCCAACAACTATTCCTGAGCTAGCTGCTGCAACTTGATATAAAGTTGCCATCCGCAGTCTTGCTCTTGAATTCGCGTATCCATGCTCATTATCAAAATTATTTAAAACATCTGAAAATGAGTTAAAAATTTTATCCATCTCTAATAAGTGATGTTCAACATTGCTGTACTTTTCTTTTAACCATTTAGCATGTGATAGGCTTAAGTCATGTTGAGACTTGATTTGTTTAATTGGCATCGTTAACACAATTGTTTTACGTCCAGTGTTTGCACACAAAGTACTAACTACAGAGGAGTCAATTCCACCTGAAATACCCACAACTAAAGATTTTGGCTTATATGAAGCCGAATCACAATAGTTATTGATCCATTCAGTTATTATATTGGCTCTTTTTTTTGCATCCATAATTAATACCTACCTCTCTTTTAAGGTTTGGTCTTAATAATTACAATAATTATTAAGACGCGGCTTGAATAATTTTGTTTGATATTTTTGAATTTTTCTTAATTTCGTCCGAAATTAAGAATGCAAGCTCTAATGCTTGATCTGCGTTAAGTCTTGGATCGCAATGTGTTCTATATCTATTAGACAAATCATTTTCTGAGATTTTTTGCGCACCTCCTGTGCACTCTGTTACATCTTGACCGGTCATTTCGATATGTAATCCTCCAGCATAAGTGCCCTCGGCCTGATGTATTCTAAAGAAGTTTTTTACCTCTTTTACCACACTATCAAAAGTTCTAGTTTTAAAACCTGTGGCTGCTTTAATTGTATTCCCATGCATAGGATCACATGACCAAACAACATTTAAACCCTCTTTTTTTACTGCTTTAATTAACTTTGGAAGAAACTTTTCTACATTATCAGCACCGAATCTTGCAATTAAAGTCATTCTGCCAGGTTCATTTTCTGGATTTAAGATTTTGCATAAATTCACAAGTTCCTCTGGCTTTAATGAAGGACCACATTTTAAACCAATTGGATTTTTAATTCCTCTACAGAATTCCACATGAGCCCCGTCAGGCTGTCTTGTTCTGTCTCCAATCCATACAAAATGTGCTGAGGTGTCATGGTATTCACCAGTTGTTGAATCTATTCTTGTCATAGACTCTTCAAAAGGAAGCAGCAAAGCCTCGTGAGATGTATAGAAATTTACAGATCTTAGTCTTCTATTAGTGTCAGAATTAATTCCACATGCTTCCATAAATGCAAGTGCATCACTAATTTTATCCTCAATTTCTTTATACTTGCCTTTAGTTTTATCTTTTATAAAACCTAGATTCCACAAATGAACTTGTCTTAAATCCGCAAATCCTCCTTGAGAGAAAGCTCTTAATAAATTTAGTGTTGATGCTGATTGAGAGTAAGCTCTAAATAATCTTTTGGCATCAGGAATTCTCGATTTTTCTGAAAATTCCATACCATTAATATTGTCACCTAAATAACTTGGTAATTCTTTTCCATCTTTTTTTTCTGTTGGAGCACTTCGCGGTTTTGAAAATTGACCTGCTATTCTTCCAACTTTTACTACAGGGACTGATGCGGAAGCAGTTAAAACCAATGACATCTGCAATAAAACCTTAAATGTATCTCTAATATTATCTGGATGAAATTCTGCAAAACTTTCTGCACAATCGCCGCCTTGTAATAAAAAGGATTCACCTTTTACAACCTTGGCTAATGATTTTTTTAATGAACGTGACTCTCCAGCAAAAACCAAAGGAGGGTATTTTTTAATTTTATCTAAAACCAGATCCAATTCATCTTTATTTTGATAAACAGGCAAATGTTTTGCAGGATAACTTTTCCAACTATTTAAATTCCATTTTTTCATATTCAACCTGCGCTATATATAGAGTATTGAGTTAAACTATTCAATCCTATGGGCAGAAATATTTAATAATTTTATCTTTTTTCTCTAAAATCTTTCGATATTTTTCCCCAATGACATCTAGGGAAATAAGGAAATTTGTCTGTTGCAAAGTATCTATAAGCACCTTTAAATGCTTTACCATTACACTCATCTAAATCCCCGCTTGCTTTAACAAACTCATAATCTTCTTTGAAAGATCCATCATAAATACCATAAGGTTCTAAAGTTCTGTTTCCCTTTTTTAATTGCCAAGATGATTTAAATTTACCAGGTATATAAAAAATCTCAAAACCATCTGCTGCATATCCAATAAGATTTTGATCATTAAATAATAATGCAGTATTAGGTTTGTGATAATGATAAAGACCTCTAAAATCTAAATGCCCATTATATTCATCGATGCCAAGAATTTTTTCAAATGGTCTGATTGCTTCTAAATTTAAACCTGAAGACTTATCTTGACTATGTTTTTTTGGAGCATTCTTATCATACCAAGCTGCTGTTCCTGGACGAATTGGAATACCAGTCAAGGTTACCCCTATAGTAGCTGCTATATATTTATTTGTATTAGTTTTTTCAGGATTTTTTGTGAAACAAAATTTAAGTTTTTGTTCTTTAAATTTATTTGGATTTCCTTTTGTTGGGAAATCTCCAATCTTATGATTAGGTACTCCGTTAGAGGAAATACATTTTTGATCTAACGAATATAATTTTGAATAATTTAAGTTAAATAAAAAAAGACATAAAAGTAAAAAGATTACTTTTTTATTTATTTTGAAGTATTTTAATATCATTTATTCAACAGTAACAGACTTAGCTAAGTTTCTTGGCTTATCTATATCGCAATTTTTAAGTAAAGCAACGTGGTATGCAAGTAATTGTAATGGAGCGGTAAGTAATATTGGAGATAAAAGATTATTTAAAAAGGGTACTCTCAATCCAAATCTAATATTATCGTTACCAACGAGTTTTTTATTATCAGTTATAAAAATAATCTTACCTCCCCTAGCAATTACTTCCTGCATATTTGAAAGAGTTTTTTCAAAGTATTTATCTTTGGGGGGCAATAACAATTACCGGAAGTCCTTCTTCAATCAAAGCTAGTGGGCCGTGTTTCATTTCTCCGGCAGGATAACCTTCTGCATGCAAGTAGGATAATTCTTTTAATTTAAGCGCTCCTTCCAACGCAATTGGAAAAGAAGATCCTCTACCTAGAAACATTGATCCTTTTGCGTTTAAAAATTCTTTAGCAATTAATTGAATATTATTTTCAGACTTCAAGCTTTCTTTTATTGCTTCTGGAATTTTTTTTAAATTTTTAATATTATCTTCAAATACATTTTCATTTATATCTTTTCTTACTTTAGCTAGTTTTAAACTCAGTATGAAAAGAACCAACAACTGTCCTATAAATGCTTTGGTTGATGCTACCCCTATTTCTGGGCCTGCATGAATAGGCAAAACCCAATCGGAATTTCTAGCTATAGTACTTTCAACTACATTTACAATTGAACATGTTTTTACTTTATTTTTTTTACAAATATCTAAAGCAGCCGCTGTATCAGCGGTTTCACCTGACTGCGATA